>CAVWUD010000018.1:0-376205 GCA_963757975.1 uncultured Bacteroidota bacterium | reverse complement strand
AAAGTCTACAATCCCATTCTCAAAACAGTTACACTCGTTGGTTCCATTCCGGTCAATACAAAGTACACAAGCAAGGATGGAAAAGTAACGGAAGCAGAAGAGGGATTTATTGGTTTTACCGTGGATCCGAAATTTGATGAGAACCACTTTGCCTATTTATACTATGCACATCCGACTATCAGCAAACATGTATTATCGCGCTGGGAAATCAGGGATGATAAACTGATTCCAGGATCAGAAAAAATTGTACTGGAAATTCCCACACAAAGGGAAGTTTGTTGTCATACAGGCGGCGGCATGACCTGGGATGAATCGGGAAATCTTTATCTGGCCGTTGGAAATAACACAGGTAATGTTGCTGAAAAATCCCAGACCGATGAACGTCCAGGCAGATCGAGCTGGGACGACCAGCGTGGTTCCGGTAATACGAATGACCTTCGCGGGAAGATACTACGTATACATCCAAATGCAGATGGCACTTATAGTATCCCTGATGGAAATCTTTTTCCAAAAGGAACTCCGAAAACAAGGCCTGAAATTTATATTATGGGAGACCGTAACCCTTGGCGTCCTTCTGTTGACAGCAAAACAGGTTGGTTATATTGGGGAGAAGTAGGACCGGATGCAAATGCGGATACTAAGACAACCAGGACGGGAATGGATGAATTCAACCAGGCCAGGGGACCCGGTTATTTTGGGTGGCCATATTTTATTGGAGAGAATGTGGGGTATCCCATGTATGATTATGTGCATGATACGGTTTATCCGCCGCAGGATCCTGCACATCCGGTTAATCATTCCGTCAATAATACAGGATTGACTGACTTACCACCTGCGCAGCCCGCATTCATCTCTTACCCTTACGGAAATTCCGGAAAGTTTCCATTGGTAGGATCTGGTTCACGGTGTTCAGTTGGGGGTCCTATTTATCACCGTTCAAATTTTGTAAATGCCAAGCGTCCATATCCTGGTTACTACGAGGGGAAGTGGCTCGCTGCGGATCTGTCGCGCGGCTGGATTATGGCCATCAGTATGAAAGAAAATGGCGATTATAAATCCATGGAAAAATTTCTTCCTTCCTATCAGCCGATTGAACCCATTGATATCAAATTCGGACCGAATGGAGATTTATATGTTTTGGAATACGGCAGCAACTGGTTCAGGAAAAGTGATAATTCAAAACTCGTTCGAATAGAGTACAATTCAGGTAACCGCACACCCATCGTTCATGCTTCTGCAGATAAAAGCGGAGGTACCCTGCCACTTACAGTTAATCTTTCATCTGCTGGAACAAAGGATTTTGATGGTGATTCCCTCAAATATGAATGGGTAATTTCTGGTCCGAATGGAATTGCTCCTGTAACATACAATGAACCAAATCCATCAGCCGGTTTTAATCAACCTGGTGAATATACAGCCACACTAACGGTCACCGACCCCAGGGAGCTAAAAACAGCCAGTCATTAAAAATAATTGCAGGGAACGCCCCGCCTGAAATAAGTATGGATATCACGGGAAATAAAACTTTCTTCTTCCCGGGAAAACCTTTTGGTTATAATATTAAGGTCATTGACAAAGAGGATGGGCAGATTAACCCCAAACAGGTTGCGGCGAGTATTGATTATACTTCCCAGGGCTTTGATGTGGCAGAATTAATGCAGGTACAACGCAGTGTGGATGCATCTACACGCTTCGCCGTGGCACAGGCCATGATTAATAAGGTAGACTGCAATAATTGTCATCATCTGGATACAAAATCCGTCGGTCCGGAATTTATTGAAGTCGCTGAAAAATATAAGTCCAAATATAACTGGGCACTCGATTCTCTGGCCAGGAAAATAAGATCCGGCGGGAGTGGGGTCTGGGGAACGGTTAACATGCCTGCCCATCCGAATATATCAATGAATGATGCACGCACAATCATAAATTATATTCTCAGTTCCAATCAGAAAACGATCAGTACCCTGCCGCTGAAAGGTAGTTATACACCTAAAATTCCGGAAGGTGATAATGGAAAAGGATCAATTGTTATAAGAGCAGCATATACAGATAAAGGAGCCAAAGGATCCGAACCACTGACAAGTGAAGAAACAATTGTATTACGCAGCCCGCAATTAAGTCCGGGGTCAGCTGAAATTACTCATCGCGCTGAAGTGAATTTGCAAACCATGTTTGCAGTTTCTTTAAATATCATTCCAAAAAATGATGGTTATATAGGGTTCAATCAAATTGATCTGACCGGTATTCAACAGTTGGAAATTAGTGCCATTGCATTCCCAATGATGGGATATATAGGAGGAACCATTGAAGTCAGACTTGATAAACCGGATGGTGAATTGCTTGGACAGGTAAAGATTGAATCCGTTAATCCCAACTTTGGTGGATCAGCCGCAAATGCTGCACAAAATGCAGGAGGCTCGAAATCTAAAACAGCCAGGGCTGCACCACCGGTTCCTATAAAAAAACCTGCGGCACCCTCTAAAAAACCTGCAGCAGGATTTAGTAATCCCTTTGCCCGGCCAGGAATGAAAATAGATATTAAGCCTGTCACCGGCCAGCATGATATCTATTTCCTTTTCAAAAATGAAAATGCTAAAGGTGATGAACCGCTCATGTCGGTGACAATTTTCAAATTCAATACTGAAAAAGCGCCCTGAGATTACTTATTCACTATCATTTAATCAAACAAATAAATTAACAATCATGCATAACAGAAGAAAATTCATAATAAACTCGGGTGCCCTTGCCCTGGGAGGACTCATGCTTTCTAAAAAAGGATATGCATCCCTGTTAGACAGATATGCCATGCATCCTGTCGGGTTGCAATTATATACCATGGGCGGGACGATCGATAACGATGTTCCCGGAACACTTAAGAAAATCGCAGATATCGGATATAAAGATGTTGAATCAGCTTTCAGTATCAAAGGTGCGTATTACGGTATGACATCGAAAGAATTTGCCAAACTCACAAAAGATATGGGCCTCTCATGGGTTTCCCACCATGTAGGAGGTGCGCCATTCAAAATGCCTGCAGGCGGATTTAAAGTGCCACCCGGCATGGATACGACCAGGCTTCATCAGTTAAGAAGTATGCCACCCATGAAAAATCTCAGGGATAACTATCAGCAGATAATTGATGAAGTAGCTGAAGGTGGATTGAAATACCTGGTCTGTGCTTCTATTCCACTGAGCACATCTGCAGAGATCAGCGAATCAATAGATACTTTAAGTCGCTCAGGCGAAGCGGCAAAAAAAGCTGGCATTCAATTATGTTATCACAATCACACGCATGAGTTTGACCAGGTAGACGGGAAAATTCCTTATGATATGCTTCTTTCACAAATCAGTGCAGACATTCTTAAAATGGAACTTGATATTGGATGGGCAAGTGTGGCAGGCGCAGATCCATTAGAACTCTTCAAAAAAAGTCCCGGACGTTACCCGCTATGGCACGTGAAGGATATTAATGCTAAGAAAGCTCCTACTGAAATAGGCAACGGTACCATTGATTTCAAAAGGGTGTTTGCCGCATCTAAAGAATCAGGTATGCAATATTTCTTTGTAGAACAGGACGGAGCAACAAACCCGATACAAAGTATAACGGTGAGTTACAATGATCTTACTACTAAAGTGCTGGTATAGAGCACTTTAATTTTGTTAATTATATAGCGGCTTCTTAAAACTGGCATGGCCTTTTCAATAGTAGTAAGTAAACTTATTACTCACTAAAAGATCAATATGAAAAGGATTACCATTATTTTAATGTTTTCAAGTGCCTTATTTATTTTATCTGCGAATTCTACTCACGCACAGGTTAGTGTGGGAATCAGCATTTCAGCGAATATTCCACCTCCGCCTTTGCCTGTTTATTCACAACCTCTTTGTCCTGCAGATGGCTTTTTGTGGGTTCCGGGATATTGGGCATATGGTGATGGAGGATACTTCTGGGTACCCGGAGTGTGGGTACGTCCTCCACAGTATGGGTATTTATGGACACCAGCATACTGGGGTTATGCAGGTGGGGTCTATGGATTTCACTATGGATACTGGGGACCTCACGTGGGATTTTATGGAGGTATAAATTATGGCTACGGATATAGTGGTTCAGGATTTTATGGTGGAAGATGGGAAGGGAACTCATTCAGGTACAACACTGCTGTTGTAAATGTAAATACAACCGTGATCCACAATACATATGTTGACAGAACAGTCGTTGTCAATCATTCAAGCAGGGTAAGTTTTAATGGTGGAACAGGTGGTGTTTCGGCAAGACCTTCAGCACAGGAAGAAACAGCCATGAGAGAAAGGCATGTTCAGGCTACTCCCGAACAAACTTCACACATGCAAACTGCTATGCATGATAGAAGTCAGTTCGCTTCTGTAAATCATGGAAAACCTGCAACAGTGGCAATGAATAAACCCGGTGGAACCCGCTATGATCCTCATGGAAACGTGCCTGTCGTTCATCATGTAAACAATCATCCTGCACCGCAACACCAGCAGGCAGTAAACAATCATCCTGCACCGCAACATGAACAGGCTGTAAATAATCATCCTGCTCCACAGCACCAGGCGGCTAACAACAATCATCCAGTGCCGCAGCAACATCAGCAGGCATATCATCCTGCTCCGCAGCAACAACATATGAATCATCCACAACAACATAATCCAGCGCCACAACATGCTGCTCAGCCTCAGCACGCTGAACCCGCACATTCAAAGGAACATTGATTTAATCAGTCTTAATAATATAAACCTGTTGCCATAAAAAGGCGACAGGTTTTTTTGCAGTTATATCGGAGATAAGCCGATTATCGTCGCGCGGTCTGCTTTGTCCTTAAAATGAATAAATCCTTCAGCAGCTACCGGGATAAGCACCTACACAAATAATATGAAGTTTTTTTTCAGCTGGTTTTCCGGTAGAAACAGAAATTTCTTTTTTTGAATTAATCAGAGGGGCAAATGCCAGTCCGCCTAAACCCAATGCAGAGTGTTTAATAAAGTTCCTTCTTACCGAATTTTTTTTCACGTGTGAATATGATTGATATATAGCATCAGGATGTTGCAGCCGCAACGCCGGATCCCGCCGGATCATTCCTATGTGTATATTTTTGCAGAAGGCCTGGCAAAGAAGCTGCAATGGCTCCTGTGATAGCCGGCGATAATCCGAATTTGCTGCCCAGACTTCCTATCAATCCTCCGGAAATGGAGCTTGTGAGAAGATTACCTGAACTTAAGCTGCTTTCCAGCTGGGATAAAAGTCCACCGGTTGCTACAGGTGTTGCCTGTTGGTTTTGGATGCCGTTGGTGATATGTGTTGCAATTTCTTTATGGATCGCGTCAGCCTGTTCAGGAGGAACATTCTGAGTAAGCTGGGGATTATTATCCATATGTTCTTTAACCAATTGTAATATTTGTTCAAACATAAAATCAGATTTAGATGAATAAGGTAAAGTAAAACGAATTGAAGTTATATTATTTAAATAATGTTCCATTAATTTTCGTCAATTATGATTGCAAAGTATTGATTTAGAAGGGAGAATAAAATCTATACCTTGTCAGAACTGTTTTGAATTTTTGAGAAGCAACTGTTTACATTAATATAATGTCAGGATAATAGCACATGGATCAAAAAAAGTTGCTGAATGACTGCCTGAAAGGAAAAGCTTCCGCCCAGCAGGAGCTGTATGCGCTATATGCCAAAGCGATGCTGGGCCTGTGCTATCGTTATACTAAGTCCATGGCAGATGCAGAGGATGTTTTGCAGGAAGGTTTTATTAAAGTCTTTAAAAACCTTCATCAGTATAATGGTTCCGGAGATCTGGGTGCCTGGGTAAGAAGGATCATGGTGAATACCGCTATAAATTATTTGAAAAGTCAGGATCATTATCAGTACGATCTGTCTTTTGTTGAGAAAAACCTTCACCCGGTATCTGACGAAAATCCGGAACTGTTGTTAAATGCAAAAGAACTCGCGGATCTGATACGTCAATTGCCGATCGGCTATCAGACAATATTTAATATGCATGCTGTGGAGGGCTATAAACATTCTGAAATCGGCAAAATCTTAGGTATTCATGAAGGTACATCCAAGTCGCAGTATGCGCGTGCGCGGGCATTACTGATCAGCTGGATTACAAGAAATTCTTTGGATAATAAAACGGGCATATATGCACGAAAATAATTTTGAAAAGCAGGTTCAGGAAAAAATGGATCAGCTCGGATTTGATCCTTCTGATGCCGTTTGGGCAGCAGTTGACAAAGAGATCAATAAAGAAAAAAGACGCAGACGACCTTTTTTCGTCCTGTTCTTTCTTTCCGGCCTTTTACTTGCCGGTGGAGGGGTTTACTTTGGAATGATTAAAAGTCCTGTTCCCAAAATAGTTGCAGGTCAGCAGCAAAAGGGAAAAAAGGAAAACCCGGTTGAACAATCAGAAAGCAAAGTACGAAACAGCAACCATCAGGAAACCAGCTTAAACGGAAAAATAATTCCTGCAAACAGTAAAAATACTGAATTGAATAGTAAGGGCGAGCAAAGCAGGGCGTCTAAACTCATCAAATCAGGAAATGACAAAAAATGGCTTTCAGTTACAGAAAATTATAATGCTGCTAAAACAATAAAGAAAGGTAATAATGACATAGAAGATAAAGAACCAGGCAATTATTAAAACTGAACCTGAAAAGGCAAGAAATATTGTACTGGATTCTGTCTCGCAAAAAAATCGATTGCGTCATCCAAAATAAAACGGCAAAAGATTTATCATTGTCTTAAATCTGCAAGTGTTTGGAAAAAAGAAATGAAACCTCATTGTGGAAAATCAATTCACCGGTGGCCGGATATTCAACTATCAATCAAAGCTTATTCAAACACAGCAATGTCACCGCTTATATTGTACGTCTGTCTAATCCTAACAATAATGCAGCCGGAGCACCTGTCCCTGTATCTTCAGAAATTAATCCGGGATTTTCTTTCAGTGCAGGAATATTTGTAAGCAGGAATTTATCTAAACGCATATCAATTTCTGCGGGTTTAAATTATCATTATTATTCTACGCATATAAATACAGGTTACGCGGTCGATAGTTCAATAATTGTTTATAATCCCTCATATTATTTGGGTACAAGCACCTTACCTGGTGCTTATTCGATTAACGGCTATTACCCAAATGGCAGTAAATATTCCTATACAAATAGTTATCATTTATTGAATTGCCCCTGACAGCAGATTTCCAATTAAATAAAAGTCCAAAACTGCCTGTATTCTGGGAAGCAGGTTTTTCGGTTTCATATCTGCTGAACAGTAATGCACTACATTTTGATCCAAATGGAAATCTGTATTATCAAAATGCCCAGCTATTCAATAAATTCCAGCTAAGTGGAGCCACAGCCATCATGATTGGATTCCTGATAAATAAAACAGAACTGCAGGTCGGGCCACGATTACAATATGGATTAACCGGACTGCTGAATGCAAGTTCCGAAAATCCGCAGCACCTTTTATATACAGGATTAAAGATTTCTTTGATCCCGGGTAAAAAATAATTGTTGGGTGCAACGTTTTCATTAATCAGCCGGTCAAAGACAAAACGCTGATATGAAAAAGAAAATCTGGCTCCTCAAGAATATTTGCTTTCTGGCTCTTCTTGCATTTTTTTCATCAGGATGCATGAAGAGTAAGGTTACCAGGACTCCTTATACAATCAGTACACCCATTTATGAAGTACTCACGAGATTCAGGGAAACGATTAAGAGCCAGCCTTCGGTTGAAATCTCAAATTCCGGAAAAATAACAGTTTACGGAAAATATATTTTTTTATCAGAAACCAACATTGGGATTCATGTAATTGATAACAGCAATCCCGCTAGTCCGAAGAACGTTTCCTTTATAAATATTCCCGGGAATGAAGACATGGCCATCAAAGGAAATACTCTTTATGCTGATGCTTATGGTGACCTGGTTTCATTTGATATCACTGATCCGCTGAATGTTGTAGCGAAGAATTTCGCTACAAATGTTTTCCCTGATCACAGCATTTATTATCTGGGCGCTGCCTATACCACAGGAGCGGTGTTTAACCCTGATTCCATTAACGTAATAGTTGGATGGTCAACCCATGACACTACGGTTGACTATGATCCGAACAATAATTATAATATTTACCCGGTCTATTTTACTAATTGTGCGAATTGTTCAATGTTTGCTGCATCTGTGCCTTCAAATCAAAGTAGTACTGTTGTGGCGACCAATGGATCACTGGCGAGATTTAGCATTGTCAACAACTTCCTTTACACAGTTGGAAACAATAATCTGATTACATTTGATATCAGTCAGCCCTTTGCTCCGGAATATACAAGTTCAATACTTGTCGACTGGCATGTGGAAACCATATACCCGCTAAAGGATAAGCTTTTTGTTGGAACCAACAATGGAATGTACATGTATGATATCCTGTCATCCCCCTCCAATCCATCGCTCATTGGCCAGTTCTGTTCACGCCCGCGGATGTGATCCTGTGATCGCAGATAATGACTACGCCTATATTACATTGAATGATTCAAGTGCCTGTCTCGGGTTTTATAATCAATTGCAGATTGTCAATATTCAGGACATGGCGAATTCCTACATGGTAAAATCTTATCAGTTTACACATCCTATTGGCCTCTCAAAAGATGGGAACAATTTATTTATCTGTGATGATAAGGACGGACTGAAAGTGTACAATGCGGCGGATCCAACAAATCTTTTATTGTTAAAGCAATTAAAAGATGCGGAAGTGTATGATGTAATTGCTGAAAACGGATTGGCCATTGTGATGGCAAAAGACGGTATCTACCAATATGACTATTCTGACCTGAACAATATCCACCTGATTAGCAAATTATAAAAGAACATTATGCCCAGTGTAAAACTTTCAATGCTTTTAATAATGCTTACAATGATTGTCGGCATTGCTTCAGCACAACAGAATAATTCTTCCGGACCATGGCAATTTCATTCTATGAATAATCTTGGCTTAATGGAAGGAGAAACCGGATCTGCATTTCAATTGCAAACGATCAACGGTGCAAATTACAAGTCCTGGTTTGCAGGAATAGGACTGGGGTTGGATTTTTACAGACTCAGGACAATACCTTTATTCGCCGACTTCAGAAAAGAATTTGGTAAGAGTAATAACAAGATTTTTGTGTATTCAGATATTGGTATCAATTTTAGCTGGGTCACTGATGAGCAAAAAACGATGAATGTTGAAAATGATAAATTCCATAATGGATTCTATGGTGACTGGGGCCTGGGGTATAAAGTAAAGGTGAATAGAAAAAATAATTTTCTGCTGAGTCTCGGGTACTCATATAAAAAAACAGTAGAAACCTATGGTCAGATATATTTTCCGCCGGGAATTTTTTATGGACCTGAAACGCAACCTAATGATCAGGAACAAAAGATCAACTACAGTTTAAACAGGTTAACCATTAAAATCGGATGGGAATTTTAGGAATATGATCTTACTGTTTCAGGCCGTAGACTATTACCAGGTTTGAAAATGTTGCCAGGTATACGTGACCGTTAGCGATTGTAGGAGAACAATACTTTGCATAATTGCCCGCATTATCACTTGCACTCTGGTTGCTGTTCCAAAGCTCTTTAGTAATATTATTAGCGTCGAATGCCCTTAAAATGCCAGGACATACTGCACTTCCGGCATTTCCGCTGCTTGCATAAGATGCCCACAGTATACCGGTTCCGTCAACTGTACCGTTTGATGAAACGGACAAATCAGTGCCGCAATAACCACTGGGGCCACTAATGTTATTAACAACCTGGCTGTTCGTGAACATATTGCTGCTGCGGTCAAAAGGCAACGCACGCAAAGGGTCATTTTCAGACCAGATATAAACATATTCATTGGTACTTCCTTTATAATAGGAGGGCTGGCAATGAAGGCTTACATTTAAAGGTATAGTCTGCTGTATTTGATTGGATGAACTGGAATAACCACCCATGTTATCTTTATTCAACAGGTATAAATTACCGTCTTTGCATCCGGTTAAATAATAATTGGTATTTGGGATCAATAAAGTGCCCATAACACCATAATCCAGATCATTTTTATTCAGATTCAGATAATTTGTGGGCGTAAAATAACTACTCAATTGTAAACCTGAGCCCGAAGCTGTTAGTTTCATAGCGCTTTCACCGCGGTTGGTAGGATCTGCAGGATTTGGATTCGGCGAATTTTCATCTGTTCCGTTTCCAGAACTGGTGAACAGATTGCCTTGTCCAACCGTTCCATTCCCTGAAACGACATATAAGTTTCCCTGCGCATCTGCTGCTACACCCATGCCGCTTTCCCATAATCCACCGTTTTCTCCGTCCGGAGTATCATTATAGACCGTCTGCTGCTGTAGTGTTTGTGCGTTGTATCCAAGAATCCATCCATGATATGGATTCCAGTCACAATGAGAAGAAAACGAAATATATACTGCACCATTAACGAGGGTTAATCCCTGCCGCTGGTTGTTACGTTTCGGATCAAAGCTAACCACATTACTTATGCTCCCATCTCCGCTTCCGGGTAACACTGGCACTGATTGCTACAGGACTGCCAGGTTGTTCATTTCCATTAATGATATTTACGGCGTGTAAATATTGTACGAACTGATTGCCATCGGTGCTCCTTGCCACGAAATAAATGGTTCCCGAGGTTGTATCGATAACAGGCGTCCCGATAATTCCGATATTATATTTAATATCTGTATAAGGCGTACACCAGCTCGAAGACATATCTGTGGAATTCGCCGGCCGCATCCCCGTTTGCGTATAACTATTTTTCCAGAACAGGCTGCCATTATCACCGTCATAAGCATATACTGTATTGTTTACCGTGGCAACAAACAATACGTTATGATTGCCCGAACCAATGGCCAGATTGCCAACCATCAGGGGTTGCGCATATACCTGGTCGTCAACTGCCATGGTAAACAATTTTCCAAATGTTGTAGAATTCACATTGGATGTAGTAAGTTTTAACTCCAGGTTATTCAAACCAGCCCTGGTATTATCATTGTGCTGGGTTACCACTGATATATGCTGCGTGTTGGGCGGCGGCGGCGGAGGTGGATTGGTACTGGTTGTTTCGTTCTTCTTACAATCCGAAAAAAAGAAAAACATTAAAATGACAAGGGTTAATCTATTATTCATAAGACGGAATCTGCCTTAAAAGTATAGTTTTTATTTTAATGAAAAGACTGTTCCGCAATAAATAATAGTTCAGAAACTGATTTTTCGAATAATATTATTAAGATAATCAGCTACATAAATATCTCCTGATTTATCGGCAGCTACTCCATAAGGCCTGAAAAAGGAAGCGATGGTATCCCTTCCATTTGTTGCGCCACGGGAACCACTTCCTGCAAAATTTGTAACCAGTCCTTCCGGACTGATCATACGTATTTTATTATTGCCAACATCTGCCACATATAAATATCCGCCGGGACCTACAGTTATACCAGCCGGATGTGAAAAAGAAGCGTTTGATCCTTTTCCATTGGCAGCACCTGCTAATGTTCCACCTGCAACTGTAGTTACAAGGCCTGAAGAACTGATCTTCCGGATCATATTATTGTAAGTATCTGCTACATAAATATTACCGATGGAGTCAAGAGCGATGCCTCCCGGCAGGTAAAAACTGGCATTCAGACAGGAACTGTCCTTTGCACCTCTTTTACCATTACCTGCAACATTCTGAACTTTTCCATCCGGGCTTATTTTCCGGATGAGATCATTGCCACAGTCTGCCACATACACATAACCCGATGTATCAACCGCAATTCCCGCAGGATTGTCAAATCTTACAATAGTATCCATGCCTGGAATAGTATGATAAATTCGCTGACCCGCCAGTGTTGTAACTATTCCTTCCGGGCTGATCTTTCTTATCAGACTGTTATGGGTGTCCGCTACATACAGATTTCCATTTCTGTCAACTGCTACGGCTTCCGGATAAAAAAAAGAAGCTGAATCTCCTTTGCCATCTGCCGAACCCGCGAGCCCATTACCTGCAATGGTTGTAACTACTCCTTCAGCACTGATCTTACGAATCATATTATTCCGGGAATCCGCCACATAAAGATTACCATTCTCATCCACCGCTATTCCCATCATATTTGAAAAAGATGCTGAAGTTGCTCTGCCATCAAGAGCACCCATTGCACCTGTACCGGCGAATGTTGTTACCTTTGGATAATTATTCTTACTATTACAGGCGATAAAAAACAAAATACCAAATAATATAATTGATCCCGATTTTTTCATGAAGTGTAAAATATTGAATTTATCCACTTTTTAATAATTTAAAATTAAATCATGAAAACACGCCATTCAAGTCTCCTCTACCTGATACTGGGCATTTATTCAATTATGATCAGCTGGCATTACAATCACTCCATCATATTGCTTATTATTCACTGGATCATCTGGCCCATTTATCTTGCATATGAATTGTTAACAGGTCACCTGTCTCATGGTATGTGGAAATCTATCCCACTTTCTTATTTTAATTAAAATTATCTGGTCCTCAATTTTAAAATTCAGGTCCATACTTACTATAATCTGTACCTGTTTCCTTTCTCTTTGAATAGGCTCTAACCTTTTTTTTATCGTGCCCGTTGGTTTGATTTTCTGTTGATCCGGGCTGATCCGGATTATGAGCAGATATTCTTTTTTCAAGAGCATTAAAATGTGACTCAGATAATTCTCCGTCACCATATTTGTCGGCAATTTCCTGGTTTAATTCCTGAGCTTTATCATCCGGGATCTTCCCTTTATTGAGAAGGAGTATACGGTCAACTTCCTGATTTATCTGCCAGCTTCTCCAGACCGAATTCAAAGCAGCAACTGATTTTAGGATGGGGAAAAAGAAACTGATGATACCGATCAGGAATGGGATGATTGTCTTAATCATTTCAATATTTGATTCCTTTGCTTCGTCCTGAAAATATTTATAAAATCCAAATTCTGCCAGCGGGAGAATATATTTGCAATTCATTGTAAGGCCACTGTAGCATGAATCCGTACAGGGAGGATTCAAATGGATCATTGATTTCTGAATATCTTTTGTGGCGGCTGATATCTTTTTAAGCATCAGATTCACATCATCATGTTCTATATCTCTTGAAGCAATTAAAAAAGTAAATGTTCCAACAGTGCTGGCATGATCAACATTATTATCATATTTTTTTTGGAAATCCGCCACCTGCAGGTTCATATCAAATTCTGAATTCAGCTTACTCAGAAAGGAAGGACTGACAGAAATAAGGCCGTATTTTTTTGAATCCAGTATAGCTTTGATATCATCTGTAGGATCTGCACCTACATAAAACATGACATCAATAATTGTATCCTTTATATTTTTCTTTCTTTTAAAAGAACTGTTGTAATTATTAATACTATTAAATGCACTTTTAAGTGACTGGTCCATTGAACAATAGGAAATGGTTAAGGGCTTTTTGCCTTCATTATCCCGTATTTGACGTTCAATCAGTTCCATTACATCCCCCGCGATAATCCTTGTGCAACTGCCCACTTTACCAATCTGGATATTCTTAACCGATTTTGAAAAACAATTTAATATCCATGGATCTGTATTTGCTGAGAGCAGAATGCTGCTATCAGAAAGATGAAGTTTACGATTTTGCTTCCCCCAAAAAAGATCTTTTCTGTAAAATATATGGAGGCGTTCTTCAAACAGAGGGGTAATAATATTTATACCTTTTAAAAGCTGGTCATCCTGTAATTTAATTACGGCATCCTGAACCAGGCTGAATGAATTATTTTGTGAAGTTACCTTCATGAGATTTTCATATCCGCCGCTTGTTTCAACGTTTTCAAGCGTATCCCGGTCATCGAACAGCCCAATTGAATCGGCTATTCCGTTACTATTTGATAAGGGTAAATCCCGGGTAATGGCTTTTCCGATTTTAGCGTAGGTACTTCTCTTTTCACCTGAGTAAAAAAAATATTTTGCCCCATGAATATTACTGAATGGCAATAATTTTTTATAAGAGAGCTTGTTATTGGGATTTACCAAATCCAGAATGTACAATAACAGGACGGAAAGGACATATGCTAATATAACAGATATGATTGCTGAACGCGGATGCAAATAGACTTTCTCTTTCAATATACCCTTTTATATGCTACAAAAAAAAATGAAACCAGCCTTTATAAACTTCCATTAAGTCCTTTTCACTTGCTATGTCTTGTAATGTATTGTTCTAAAATTCAGATCTCATACTTTTTTGTAGTAACAAAAAACTCCAAAACTCTGATATAAATATAAAAAAATGACAACCAAAACAAGTCTCTTTTTAAAACTTATAGTCATTCCTCTACATTAGTCTTAACCCACATTCTTTCTTTATCCTTTTCAGCTGTCAATCTTATCATACTTATATTCTCTCAATTCTCTTACCTCCTTAATATATCCTAATTCAATAACCTAAACTGTAAAAAAAAGACTCATAAATCAGTCTTTTCTTGTTTCCATTTATTCCATTACCCCTATAAAAGAACAAAGAAAACTTAAGTATAGTATATAAGAATTACTAAAGCCAAAACTATCTCACATTTAGTGTGATACAGTATTAAACTACACTCCTCTTTTAACAATTATATCTGTTATATTAACATATGTCCTTTCTGTCCTGTTATTGTACATTCTATATTAAGTAAATCCCAGAACAAGCTCTCTTATAAAAAATTATTGCCATTCAGTAATATTCATAAGCAAAATATTTTTTATAAGAGAGCTTGTTATTGAATTTACCAAATCCAGTATGTACAATAACAAAACTGAAAAGACATATGCTAATATAACAGATATGATCGCTGAACGCGGATGTCTTTTGATCCTGTACCATGCTATATGCAATACAGTTTTGGCTTTCGTATTTCCCATATACTATATTTAAGTTTTCTCCTTTCTTTTTATCGGGGAAATCGAATTAAAGGAAACAAGATAAGACTGATAAATAAGTCTTTTCTTTTTGCCAGTTATTTTATTTCCCCTATAAAATAAAGGAGAAAACTTAAATATAGTAGATTATAATTACTGAATGCCAAATCCGTATTGCATTTAACGTCGTACAGTATTAAACTACATACTCGTACATCAATTATATCTGTTGTTTTAGCATATGTCATTTTCGTCCTTTTATCGTATTTACAATACGATTCAAGTTGTATATATAATATTTTGCCCCATGAATATTACTGAATGGCAATAATTTTTTATAAGAGAGCTTGTTATTGGGATTTACCAAATCCAGAATGTACAATAACAGGACGGAAAGGACATATGCTAATATAACAGATATGATTGCTGAACGCGGATGTAGTTTAATCCTGTACCACGCTAAATGCAATACAGTTTTGGCTTTCGTAATTCCCATATACTATATTTAAGTTTTCTCCTTTCTTTTATCGGGGAAATAGAATAAATGGAAACAAGAAAAGACTGATTTATCAGTCTTTTTTTTTACAGCATAGGTCATTGAATTAGGATATATTACGGAGGCACGAGAATTGCGAGAATATAACCATGATAAGATTGACAGCTGAAAGGGACAAAGAAAGAATGCCGGCCAAGACTAATGTAGAGGAATGACTACAAGTTTTAAAAAGCCACTTCTTTGGTTGTCATTTTTTATATTTATATCAGCGTTTTGGAGTCCTTTGTCAGCACAAAACGCATCCGATCTGAACCCTCAGAACAATACACTACACGACACAGCACGTCAAAAGGACTTAATGGATGTTTATAAAGGCTGGTTTAAACTACCTCCCCAGCATATAAACCCGCATCCTGAAGACAAAGTCTATTTCACACTGAACCCATTGGCTAATGCGCCAACAAGTTCAGGAAACGCATTGGTAACAAGTACAACGGCCAATGTTTATCTGGGTCCGAAATCAACTACTTTTTTATCGACCGCCACCTTTGCTCCCTATTTTAATTTCAATAAAAGATTTGGCCTGCCCCTTAGATCCAATATCTGGTTAAAGGATAATTCCTGGAATATCCAGGGAGATATCCGTTTCCTGGTATATCCGCAATACACATGGGGGCTGGGCACATCACATACCAATCAGGAAAAGGAATGGGTTAATTATAAATATATCAGATTTTATCAGACAGTTTTGAAACGTGTCGAACCACATCTTTTTGTAGGACTCGGTTATGATCTGGATTATCATTTCAATATTGGAAGTGATACAGGAGTGAATTTGATAAAATTCACAGGTTATCCTTATGGACTTTACGGCAATTCCCTATCATCAGGTATTACTTTTAATTTATTGTATGATACACGCAACCGGAATGTTTATCCATTCCCCGGAACCTTTTTAAATATTGTATATCGTCAGAATCCTGGATTTTTGGGAAATACTCATCCCTGGCAATCCATTTTTGTTGATGTCAGAAAATACCTTCAACTGAATACGAGTGCAAAACCGAATCAGCAAAACACACTCGCATTCTGGTCTTTTTTATGGCTGAATTCAAATACCGGAACACCTTATCTTGATTTGCCGAGTACCGGATGGGATGAATACAACCGTTCCGCAAGAGGTTTTGATCAAAACAGATACAGAGGCAATGCCCTGTATTATTTTGAAACAGAATATCGAAGAGATATAACGAACAACGGACTTTTCGGATTGGTATTATTTTCCAATATCAATACGGTCAGCGGATCAGGAACTATGTTTCAATCCTGGCATCCTGCAGGAGGTACAGGACTTCGTATTAAATTCAGTAAAGCTTCCAATACTAATTTCGCAATCGATTATGCTTTTAGTAAAGGTTACCGGACCGTATTATTCAACTTTAGCGAAACATTTTAATAACGGGGATCTGGAACCGATCTGGAGAAATCGTTTCCCATTTAATGGCAGCTCTCCCAATTTTGGAAAATACCACAAATGGTACCTTTTTTTCTTCATTATCTTTCTCTTTCCGCACAAGTTTGCTTCTTAAAAAACGTTTAAATACTGTACTATAATCCGTTTTTACCCTAAACAACCGTGACCCTATGAAGCCCATAGATTATTTGTATTTCAATATTTATAACCATTTCTACCAGCGAAGTTATACGCGCGAATTCTATGCCCGCATCCAGGCCATGTACCTGTTTTCTTTTTCAATAGGAGGTTGGATACTTTTCTTTGAAGCAACATATTTAAGAACGATCAGGCATTCATGGTTTTCTTCCAAACCGGGAGCTACTATATTTGCCGCAACAGTTTATCTCCTTTCGGCAATAGTGCTTAACCATATTTTCATAGTGAATGAACGCGACCGTTTGATCTATGGAAAATATGAAGAAAAATGGGACCGTAATCCCAAGAAAAAAAGGGATTTTATGATTTCCGTTTTTGTGCTTGTTGTTCCCTATTTATTCCTGGTAACGCTGGCCAAATTTTTTCCGAGACATTTATAAGCTGGAAGATTTACTTAGCTTTAATGGAATACCGGAGAGATTTCATCTCACCATTTTCAATTTCATGATCAAAATGAAATCCTAACTTTTCTATTAATTTAATGGAGTTGATATTTTCCTCCTTCATGGTGGCCAGTATGATTTGATTATCTGCGTCCTGCAATAAATCCTTCAATACTATTTCTGCTGCCTCAAATGCATAACCTCTTTTTGAAAAGGAAGGAAGAAATGCAAATCCAATGTCCCGGTTCTCTAAATTTTCCCGTTTTACGAATGAAATAATTCCCATCGAATCCTTTCTGTCGATTGTTTTTACAACCCAGTAAATAATATCCGGATTCTTTAGGTTCTTTTCAATATATTTTTCCGAATCTTCTATTGATCTGATATTTCTGTCTCCAATGAATTTTATCCAGCCTTCTGTGTTTAACAATTCAAAAATAAATGCTTTGTCTTCAAGATTTAGCCGGTCTAGTTTCAACCTTTCAGTAGTATATGATTTTTGCACCTGTTACTAAAATTAATCATTCCGTTTTTAAACTCTGGATAGGATTTGTGGTTGCCGCTTTCATAGTTTGAATACAAATGGTAATAACCGCAATGGTCAATGCAGATAGTCCTGCAATGGCAAATACCCACCATCCGATATGTATCCGGAAAGCATAATCCTGCAGCCATTTGCTCATATTGACAACTCTATACCGGAAAATTGAAGAATACAATTTGAATGATTCATACTGGGGAAATCCGTATTATGACAAATGAACGGCCTTTATCCTGATTTTTACTTTGAAAGAAAATTGCCCGGCAACCGCATGCCCTGCTCATCGTCCAGCACTTTCTTCATGAGTCTTTGAAGTCCTTTAGGAATAATCTTTATTTCTTCCGGAGTCAGAGATTGTGTAATCTCAAAAAATTCATCCTCATCATCATAGTAACCAAAGTATATTTCATACTGTTCGTTCGTATGCAGTCTTAAAGAAATTTCTTTATCCTCTTCGTAAATAAACATGCTGATGACAGACCACTGATCATTATCTTCGAATTCAAAGCGGATTTCCACTGCGTCTTTACTGACAACATCAGTCACCAGTTTTTCTATCATTTCAGCAGCATGGTTTTTTACCAGTTCTTCATAAGTCATTTGCAGTTTTTTAAATATTTGGGGGATAATAATAACTATTTTACTTCTGGTAATTTAAACCCCTGTCGCGCCAGTAATTTCCAAACGCCTTTGTCTTTCTTCCAGATCATTAAAACGCCGATTTTTATATCCAGGGGCTGACCTTTAGTATTCCCGCTAATCGTGCTGATATTACGCACAATTGCGATATCGCCGGCCGGATTTATACTCTGGTTTGAAATATCTATTTTATAAAATGTAGTTGGTCCGGACAAAACATTTTGTACAAATTCTGATTTGTTCTCTACCACACCTGTGGAATGGCCAAAGCTCAATTCTTCCGCCGTTAATTTTTCAAGTGTGGATTTGTCCTTTGAGATCATGGCCGCTTTCAGGTTCGCAATAGAGGTTTCAACTTCCGTATTGATGGTTTGAGCATTTATATTCCAGAATGAAAGCAAACATGCGAGAAGAAAGCATAAACGTATTTTCATTTTTTTACATTGAATGATGATGATACTTTTTAATGAGGTCCACAGGCCAACGAAATTATGGAAAATTAAACCTGTAATGTTAAACTAATATAGACTCCTTGAAACAGCATGCTATTGATCGGATTCGGATTGCACAGACGAATGGAACAAAAAACCCCGTGAAGAATCACAGGGTTGTTAAACCAAAAGACTAATCACCATTATTGATTACTCTTTATAAAGTTCCTGTTGAACATCGAAATTAGCACCGTCAAATTTTACGACTTTAATGTGATTAGCATTTTCAAGATTGATCACATATACGGGATCAGCTTTGTCGGACAGGATTTCGTTTACATATGAAATATGGTAATTGTCAAAAAAATCCTGTATGCGATGTTTCAGATCAATAGATAGCCCAGATCCTGGATAACTCAGCAACGTATATTGCCAATACCCATGATTGTTATAAAAAACACGGTTGATTACTTTCCCGTCACGAAATGTACAGTACATTTCATTATTTGGAAGGTTAAACCATGTGGCATCTTTTGCCTGTGGAAAGTTGGCATTAAAATGGGCTTTTGCACGGTCATAAGCACTAACAGGAGCTACTTTTTTGACTGCTGCCGTGCCAACCGGTGCTGCATGGAGATTCAATTGAAGACAATAAATTACTCCTAAAAAAATTAACTTTTTCATTGTTACTGATTTTATAAATTAATAAATAAACATATGGCGGAGTCGATACTCAACCATCTTCTCATGTGTTGCACTAGCCCAATGATGAATAGCTGTTATCCAGGTTAAGATTAGCAGTAGTCCTGGTGTAGAAAATCGATCATTCCGGAGAAGCAGTGAAAAATTTTATTTTGTACTGTTCATATTATTCATGCGATGCGCGTGCCAGAAATTAATATGCTAAAAATCAACGCAATGAAAAAATAAAACTTTACACCGCCTGTACGGAAATGATACAAAGTTTGTTCCATTCGTACAGAATGGAATTTTCTTCTCTTAAAATAGACTTATAATTCGGCAAAATGTTGCATTAATTTCATTTTTGAAATGAGATTTTTTAAAATTTTAACCTGGGAATAAAAAATTTGCAGATCCTTTACAATGTTAATATTCCATTAACTTAAATATGCGAGAGCAATTCCGCATGGCAGCTTCTTCTTATCGGATGACATATCTGATTCGTCATTTTTGCTTACGAAATGTTGCATAGCTATTACCAGGATCATCAGTTTTCCCGGCACCTTTGCCGTGCGCATGGTCTGAATAGGCAGATCAAATGCTTCTTTGTTTAACGGTATTTCTATTACAGCTTTGCCATATTGTTCTGCCCCATCTGTATCAAGATCAATTCCCACCAGGATCATTTTACACTTAATCTGGTTGGCATATATATAATAAGGAATGATTTCTTTTGTTCTGAAAGAAGGCAGACTGATTTCAATATTCCCGGGCTCAGTTATTTTTGCCGATACCTTCAGGAATGTCATATTACTCATATCAGCCTGTTCGTTAAATTGAAAATCCTTTAAATATGGAATTCCACCTGATATATCAACCGGCATTGAAATCTGCTTTTCTCTCCAGCTGATGAATTTATTCAATGCACCAGTAAACCTGTATGTGACCTGGAGATCTTTTTTGGATGGGTTTATGGATTTTAAAACATCCCGGATATTACTGCCCATACGACTCGCTTTTCCAAAATTAAAAGCGCTTTTAACGGAAGCTTCTGTCCTTTCAAATTTGACAGGTTTGGACCGGATACACTGTTTTCCCTTCCAGTTATAATAAATAAATTCTCCGAGAGTTCCTTTCCTGGTGTTTTTATCCAGCTTTGCCATTTTGAATTTTATAAAATTTAAAGCGCTATTCCAGCCTTCTTCTGGCTTTATTGAAGTAAAAATGTGTATTATTCCATAGTTACCCCAGACTAAATTCATAGTAAATCCATTATTTTATTGACTTACTATGGACTTGGTATGGATTTGGTATGGACTTACTATGGACATATATAAACTGCAACTAGTTGATTATTATTAAATTACAGCAGGAGTTGGGAAGAATTTCTTAGGACTTATTCCAAAAAGGATGGACTTTGAGGATTTTGCCGTAAACGGGGCATTCCTTTATATGGGCGCCGGCCAGGTATCCGATACTCATTAAAAATTCATTTACGATCTCGCCTCCGGTAAAGCGGAAAGTATTTTTAAAAAGTTTTACCCATTCCTCTTTGGTTTTGGGGTGTTGTGATTCAAGCCATTTTTCGAAGGAACCATATTGTTTTTGCAGTTGAAGAATTGTTTTCGCATTTTCAATCGCGGCATTGATTTTTAACCTGTTTCTGATAATGCCCGGATCTGCCAAAAGTCTTTCCTTATCAGCTTCTTTAAAGGCAGCCACTTTTTTTATATTAAAATTGTGATAAGCTTTTCTGAAATTAGCCTCCTTCTTTAAAACAGTTTCCCAGCTCAGTCCCGCCTGATTGATTTCTAAAATGAGCCTGCCGAACAGTTCATTATCATCATGAATGGGAAAGCCATAATGTTTATCGTGGTAAGCTTTGTGCAGATTCTTTTTTTCGCCTGACATAGTTTCGATTGCACTGCAATAAGACATAGATTTTGTTTTTGAATGTTATAATTATTGTAAATAGTAAAACCTGCATAAGTAAATTATGTTTATTTAATTTGGCGGGTCAGCTAATTAATATAACAAAATTCTATTAAACTATTATTGTCCGGAGAACGCAGGTATTCTGTAATTTGCCGCGGATTCCGATAAACAAAGCTAACTGCCGAACAACCGAATGTATGAGAAAAGCTTTCTTTTTGCTGGTCCTGTGTGTGCTGTCACTTGCCGGTTATTCCCAAAAATACTCAGATGCTCTGCTTACCCGGCTTGATTCCGCTATTACGGAGGTTCCGCATTATGATCAGGAAAAAATACAAAGGATAAACGTACTGCATGCGAGGGTACTTAAAAATCCTTCGGTCAACATGTATAATAATTTCCTGGATTTGTACAAAGAGTATGACATCTTTAATTATGATTCGGCCTATACATATGCGCGCAGGATGCGGCAGCTGGCGCTTCAGCAAAACGACGCTGACCTGATTGCCTATGCCAAGATTAAACTTGGATTTATCCTTCTTTCCTCTGGCATGTTCAAAGAGGTGTTTGACACGCTGGGTAAGATTAACCTGAAAGTATTGGATCCGGATCAGAAAGCTGAATATTTTACACTGATGGCCCGTTGTTATTATGACCTCGCAGATTATGATCACGACGATTTCTATGGTCCCCAGCATAATGCAAAGGGAAATCAATACCTGGATTCTTCTTTACTGCTGTTCAATAAATCTTCTTTCGAGTACGCGTATTATAATGGTCTGAGAAATATCCGGTCTGGGCAAATGGCAGAGGCGCTGGACTTTTTCAATAAAGCTTTACAGCGAAAAGATCTTTCACTGCATCAACTGGCACTCACCACTTCAACCATGAGTGATATTTATATCCGGAAGGGTCAGACCGATACGGCGATTAACTTGCTGGTTCGTGCCGCTATTGCAGATATTCAATCCTCTACCAAG
The DNA here is from genome assembly GCA_963757975.1 of uncultured Bacteroidota bacterium. Classification (GTDB taxonomy): domain Bacteria; phylum Bacteroidota; class Bacteroidia; order Chitinophagales; family Chitinophagaceae; genus Puia. The sequence continues at coordinate 353,493 of CAVWUD010000018.1, read as the reverse complement.
GAGACTTCGGCTATTTTTAATCTGTCCTCACTTCTTTTCAAAAGCAGGCAAATTCAAAGGGCTTCTGTTTATATACAGAAAGCGGTGGATGATGCCGTCTTTTATGGAGCGCGCCAGCGGAAAGTTCAGTTGAGCGCGGTATTACCGCTGATCGAAGCGGAAAAGATCAGCCAGGTTGAAAATCAGAAACAAATGCTGGTTGCTTATTCTGTAGGCGCTACTTTTCTACTGCTGGTTGTAATCATACTGGCAATCATCATCTTCCGGCAGGTGAATAAACTCAAACTGGCGAAAAAAATTATTACCCTGGCGAACGAACAGCAACACGATATTAATAATAAGCTGATTGAAGCCAATAAGATCAAGGAAGAATATATCGGCTATTTTTTCAACGTGAACTCCGACTTCTTTGCTAAAATTGAGCGGTTTAAAAAATCAGTGGATCAGAAAATCAGCGACCGGAAATTCGATGAGATCAAATTCCTGGTCAATAATATTAATCTTAAACAGGAAAAAGAAGAACTTCTTAAAAATTTTGATAAAGTATTTCTTAAGCTGTTTCCGGATTTTGTTGCGGAATTTAATTCCCTTTTTAAAAAGGAAGACCAGATAAAACTCAAAGACAACGAACTGCTTACTACCGACCTGCGTATCTTCGCTCTGATGAGAATGGGTATACACGATAATGAAAAAATAGCCCGCATTTTAGAATATTCGGTGAATACGGTTTACACATATAAAACAAAGATTAAAAACAAATCGATCGTACCCAACGACGAGTTCGAACACAGGATCATGGATATAAAAACCATGTAATCGTCTTACTTCCTTCATATATGCATTTTATTAATATGTTTATAACATATTATCATTCAATAATTTACAATTGTATGATTGATCATTTTTTGAATATTATTCATATTCTGTCCATATAAATTGTAATGGCTTTCAAATCTTAGTTTTTTTGAATCTTCCTAACGATTCACCAAAATAATTGCTTTTATGAAAAAAATCAGATTGCTGAAAAGGCTGCTAAACAGCGTATGCCTTCTATTCATTCTCCAATCATCTCATGCACAAACGTCCGATGTTCAGGGAACCGTAACGGACGATAAGGGTAACCCACTGGAGGGAGTAACCATTACTCCAAAAGGATATGCGGCGGGCGTTACAACTTCTTCCGCCGGTTTTTTTAAGATCAGTGTAAAACCCAATACAAAGGCGTTGGTCGTTTCCTATGTAGGGTTTGAAACGAAGGAAATTTTATTGAAAGGAGAATCAATTTATACCATTTCACTGGTACGTACACGTTCCAATCTTGATGAAGTGGTTGTTGTGGGATATGGAACGCAGAAGAGGAGAGACCTTACGGGTTCTGTTTCTTCTGTAGCAGGAAATTCAATCAAGGATCTTCCTGTAACCGATGCAGCCAGTGCAATACAGGGAAGGGCTGCCGGCGTGGAAGTTATTAAGAATTCCGGCGAACCAGGAGCCCAGCCAACTATTATTATCCGCGGACTTTCTTCTTTGCATCAGCCAAATCCATTGTATGTGGTTGACGGCGTTCAGGTGCCCAGTGACAATATCAATGTGCAGGATATTGCCACCATAGATATTTTAAAAGATGCGAGTGCCGCAGCCATCTACGGTTCTGCTGCGGCCGGCGGTGTAATCCTGATCACAACAAAAAAAGGATCGGGCGGCAAACCCTCAGTCAATTTCGATATGCGTTATGGCGTAACGAAGCCTAAACTGATTCATATGCTCAACACGAGTGAGTATATCAAAATGGAGAACGTATTGAATCCTTCATTCTTTCAGAATGCCACGCAAACAGATACGCTTGCTAATACCGACTGGACGGATGTCCTGTATCGCAATGGCACAGAGCAGAATTATAATCTCTCCGTATCTGGCTCGTCACCGGTAACGAATTATCTATTCTCCGGTTTCTATAATGCTCAGAAAGGAATTTTTCTCGATAACTACTCCAATATCGGTGGCGTCCGAATCAATACAGATTTCAAATTGGGAGATGTTGTCAGAATCGGCGAAAATTTGGCCCTTTCGCTTCGTACAACTTCACCAGTAGCTTCCAATGTTCCCATGCTCAAAAATGCACCTTTCCGGTCACTTCCCATCATTCCGGAATTTAATGAAGACGGGACTTATGGAACAGTTCCTCCGGGTTACCCGATCACATTTGGTGGTCCGAATCCGCTGGGAGTTGTTCAGTCAGCCAATATTAATAACACGCAGGACAATCTGCAGGGAAATGTTTTCGCTGAAATTAAATTACCGCTTCACCTGTCATTCAGAACAAATATTGGTTATTCCTACTACAATGAGAACGAGAATTATTTTCAGAATAACCAAAACTTTGGCCCCAGCACTCCGCCTACCAACTCGCTTACCAAGTATTCAATCCTGAGCACACAGGTACTAAGTAATTATGTGCTTACTTATGATGAGGTTTTTGGAAAAAGCCATTTTAACGCGATCATTGGTTACGAACAAATCACTTCGGACTACAATAATATCAACACTACGGAATCAGCGATCGGTTTGCCAGGATATTCTTTCCTGCAAACATCTGCCTCCACGATCTCCACTTCCGGTAAAGATGATCCGAATGGATTGATCAAATCATATTTCGGAAGGCTGAACTATAATTTTGATAACAAGTATATGATTTCTGGTTCCATCCGTCAGGATGCGAACTATACTGTATTCGGCCCAGATAAACAAAAAGCACTGTTTGGCGCCGTTTCCGCGGGATGGAATATTGGTGAAGAGGATTTTTTTAAAAACAATGTGTCATTATTCAATGCACTTAAACTGCGCGGCAGTTATGGAAGTCTCGGAAACAGCAATATCCCTCCTTACTCTTACTTAGCCACCTACAGTCAGTTCATGGGTACCCAGGGCGGATTTGCAAATGGCGGCCAGAATTTTGCGCCAAGCGCTCCGCTGCTGATCGCAAATTCTATCAACTCAGTACCGAATCCAAACCTGCATTGGGAAACAGTTTATGAAACCGATCTGGGTCTGGACGGAGAAGCTTTAAAAGGAAAATTATATTTCACATTCGAATGGTACGACCGCATCACGAAGAATATGCTGTATGCATTACCTCTTCCTGAAAGTTCCGGTTTTACGGTTCCCTATTTTGTAAACATCGGCGATGTAAGCAGTAAAGGTGAGGACATCACTTTGGGATACCGGGATCATGCGGGTAAGGTCGGATATGATGTGAGTGTTACCATGGGCTTTAATCAAAATAAAGTAACCAATCTGGATAATATTACGAATGATGCATTATATGATGGTCGTAACTATTTCAATAATTATGACGCAAGCGGTTATAACCTGATGGGAACTTCGAACATTACGATTACAAAAGCGGGTTTGCCTTTCGGTTCATTTTATGGATATAAAGTATTGGGTATTTTCAAAACCGATAAAGACGCATCAATTCAGACTGTTAATGGCAATGTTGCGAAAGCAGGAGACCTTTGGTTTCAGGATGTAAATAAAGATGGAGTAATTGATGCCAATGACCGTCAGGTGATCGGTAATCCGAATCCGAAACTGGTATATGGCATTCATATCGTCTTGAACTACCAGGGTTTCGATCTCGCAGCCTTGTTTAATGGTGTTGCCGGTGTAGATCTTTTCAACGGAGTGAAGGCATATGAACAATTTCCTTTTTCCGATGGAAATACGACTACCCAGGTATTTAATGATTCTTATTTCGGCACCAACGGCCTTACGAATCAGCCAAGGGCAGTTACAGCAGATCCAAATGGGAATTATAATTCAGTCAGCAGTTATTACGTGGAAAACGGTAGTTACCTGAAATTGAAAAATCTCCAGATCGGTTATACATTCTCTAACAGTTTTCTTTCAAAGATCAGTGTTAAGAATGCACGGTTGTATGTAATGGGAAATAATCTGTTTACCATCACAAAATATTCCGGTCTTGATCCTGAACTCGGAAGTTCTTACTCACAACAAGCCGCAGCAGGCTTTGTGGGTAGTTCTGTTGGTGTAACTACCAGGGGTGTAGATGTCGTGCCGCAGTATCCGCAAACCAAACTTTATTCAGTAGGTCTGGATGTTAATTTTTAATCCACTTAAATCTAATAAAATGTATAAGAAAATAATTTCTTTCATCCTCGTTCTCGGAATCATGGGTGGCTGTACCAAAGCGCCTACTTCCGAAGTGAGTCCGACGGATCAATATGCTACGGGTAATTATCCAGCCTCGATGGATGATGTGAACAGCGTTCTGGCTGCCTGTTATTCAAATCTGAGGGACCAGTATCTGTTCGGATTTGACTATCTGACAAAAATGATGGCAAATGCCACTCATACATCCGACGGACAATATGGTGCGGGTGATTTTGGAGGCTTCGTTGCAATCAATACGCTCAGTCCCACCAATGGAATGTCAGGCGGGGTATGGCAATCTTTATATGTTGGCGTAAAAAACTGCAACGTGTCGCTCGCAGCGGACGATTCATATGCTGCCAAATATGCAAAGCCCGGCGATCTTCAGGCACTTAATTTCGCCAGAGGTCAGGCTTATTTTCTGCGCGCGTATTATTATTTTCAACTGGAGAACTTATTCGGCGAAGATAACCTTGTAAATCCTTCACCTACTGATACACTCGGAGTTCCGCTGTTTATCGGATTGCCGACCAGTCTCGAAACTACCCAGCAGCCGCGCAGTTCGATCAAAGCGGTTTGGGCTCAAATAATCAGTGATCTTCAACAGGCTGCTACCTTATTAAAAGGTCAGGTATGGACGGGCAATGATATTGCACGAGCCACTGAATGGTCTGCCCAGGCATTGTTAGGAAAAGCATACGTATTCACAAAAGACTGGACCGATGCAAAGACAACACTGCTTAATGTTATCCAGCAGAGTGGTAAAACATTGATGAGTTACAGTGATTACAGAAATTCATTTATCGGCGATCCTGCATATGAATTTAACTCGGAATCCATATTTGAACTGAACATTGATCCGAATAGTAATGGCGACTATGGTGTTTATGGCGGACCGGCCAATGCAACTTCCATCAACGGACTGATCTGGTCACCTTATGCTTTGGGCGGTGATGGAACAGAACAGAGTTCCAACCCGATGGGTTATGGTGGAAATATAGGTCTTCATGATGTGAATGTTTTACGATTTGGTTATACGCTGGGCACATATACACTTGTTAATAATCCCAATTTCGATAACACGAAACCAGCCAGTTTTTCCAATCCTAAAATGGTGATGGATCCGGTTTATAAAGCAAAGGCCCTTGCTGCACGTTCGAACGGTACAGTGGATCCGCGTCTGTATGTGAATTGCGTACAGCCCTGGCTTGATTCACTCCAATGGGCAATGCCTGCATCTCCAAACTGGTACCCTGTTTCCAGACCAAGTTATATTTTCGGAGACGCCAATCTGAGTTCCGAATTTGGATGGGGTATGAGAAAATATGCAAGTCTGTTTAATAATATTGGCAACAATCCTGAAGAAGGTAACAACAAATATATTCTCCGGCTGGCTGATGTTTATCTTCTGTATGCAGAAACGGCTGCAGCAACAGGCGACAACGCAACCGCACTGGAATATCTCAATAAAGTAAAACGCAGGGCTTATAATTATCCTGTTGATGCGCCATCTCCAATTGACTACGCAAGTCTTACGGCTACGACATCCGCTGCGAATGCTAACGATCCGGTACTTGGTAATAATCCGCTTTATTATGAAAGATGGGCCGAATTATTTAATGAAGGTTCCTGGTGGTTTGATGTATGCCGCTGGCATCTTGGAGCGTCAGAAGATGCTTTGTATGTAACGGCCAGATCACTGAACGGTGCGCCTTTCGTATGGACCGATAAATCCTACGCATGGCCGATTCCTATTGGTGAGATCAATTCAAATCCGAAAGTAGCCTCACAACAAAATCCCGGCTATTAATCATAAAATAATAGCTGGGAAATAATTGGAGAATTCGGGAATTATATTATAATTCCCGAATTCCCTGATTATACCTGTTTGCATATTTAACCGGCAACTATGTATCTTATCAGCCTGATCTGTAAGGATAGATGGAAAGTTTTGCTCCTGGCAATAAACTTTTTTTGCGGAAGCATCGCTGCACAAAATTCCGGGAAGAATGAAGAAGTACTGACCCTTCCGTTCAGCAACAGGAAATTGGTGATCGCGCATTGCATGACCAATATTATCCGTTTTAAAGGGCATAAATTTGAAGACAGCTGCGATCCTGCCTATTATTCCTCTTCAGGAAATATTACTGCTTCTATTGGGGGACTTACCCAGGTGTTGCCAATGGAAGATTCTTATTTGAAGGAAGCTTCTCTGGATAGTGCCGTCGCATTCGAAATGCGGGCAGCTCTCGCCAGCGGCATCGATGGTTTTCAATTTTATTATCCGCTCGGAACAGAGAGCTGGGACAATATTATCAAAGCTTATTTCAGAGTGGCCGAAACGCAGCATATTCCGTTTTATTTTACATTTTGTATTTCCCATCCTTCGGGAGGCAATCAGGAAAGCAGGATCGCATCTTACGCAAAAAGGATGAATGATATTTTTAGTGAAGTCGGGAGAAATAATTCTCACTGGCTCCGTACACCTGATGGCAGACTTATTCTTTATTTGTGGAATGGGGACGGACTGGCGGATATTCCAGCTGATCTGAATGGATTTTCACGACCGTACTATATTGCTCTTGCCTATAAAAAATTGGAAGACGCAATTCACGAAAAATTCGCCTGCACATTTCTGATCAATGAACAAATCAGCAGCAAAAAGCTTAACGAATACCTGGATTATTTTCCGGCATGCTGGATCTGGACAATTCCCTATACTAAGAATTATATTGGAGAAATGGTGGCAGCTACCTGCAAAAAAAGGAACAGGACATTTATGGGTTCGGCATTCTGTGATTTCTATACCTCCAAACTGCTGGAAAGGGGCACCTGGAATATTTACAGTGCAGAAGGTGCAACTGCGGCGGGAATCGAAAAGTCTGAAAGAAAATATATTGTTACCGGGCTTTCATATAACTTCAGGAAACTGCTGGAATTTGGAATTCAAGAAGATGTTCCTATTATGAATATTATTACCTGGAATGATTATCCCGAAGGACATCATCTGGCTCCTGAAATAAATCACAATGAAGGATTTTCAATTTTACTGAATTATTATAAATCTGTTTGGAAAAAAGAGCCTTCACCTTATCTTGGTAAAGATGTTGCGGTTGTTTTTTTTAAAAAATATAAACACAATATAATACCGCAACCTTATCATTTTAAATTAGTCGATATAGAAAAAGGAATCGAATCTGATACGGAAGATTCCATTGAAGTGATCACCCTTCTTAAGCAGCCTTCCATACTTCATGTAAACGGGCATTCGAAACGTGTGGATGCCGGATTCGGGGATACAAAATTTGACCAGGAAGCAGGACCCGTTAAAGTCAGTGTTCATCGCGGCGGGGAGACTGTTTTGCAATTTACCACCCCTCAGAAAATCACTTCACATCCTTACAGAACAGACCGGTTAACCTATTCTTACAGCAGTGAATTCGATCAATTCTATGAACCGCTTTTAGGTAAGGAACTCATGAAAGTTACACAGTTACAATCAACATCCGATTTAATTCAATCTAATTAAAATAACTCATGATTCTTAAAAAGGCTTGTTTCTGCATACTATGTATCACGGTATTTCAATCTGTCTTTGCACAGTCAAAAAATGCAGCTTCTTCCAGTCTGGGGAAAATAAATATTCAGTTTACCCTGGATGAAAACGGCCAACCTGCTTATTCAGTTTTTTTTAATCAAAAACCCGTTATCCTTTCTTCAGCCCTGGGCTTTTCACTGATCGATGACTCATTATTTTATAAAGATTTTGTAATGACAGGAACTGAAGAAAAAATGGTGGATGAAAACTGGCAACCAGTCTGGGGTGAGCTTAAAAATATCCGCAATCATTATAAACAATTGGTTGTTCATCTCGCACAAAAAAATGAAAGACATCGTTTACTGGATATTGAGTTCAGGGTTTTTGAAGACGGGGTGGGATTCAGGTATGAATTCCCAAAACAGCCAGGGCTTAAGTATTTTATTGTGAAAGATGAATTGACCCATTTCAATCTCACCGGAGACCATAAGGCTTTCTGGATTCCGGGTGATTATGATAGTAACGAATATCCATATACGACCTGCTCCCTTAGTGCCATAGACAATAAACCGCTGGTAGAATCCAGCACCGCTATTGCAGTAAGGGTTGCACCGGATCGTTATGCCGTACAAACACCGCTATTGCTGAAAACTTCAGAAGGATTTTATATAAATATCCATGAAGCTGCACTGGTGGATTATCCGGCCATGCAATTACATGTGGATGGATCAACGGATCAGCTGTCGGCCCGTCTCGTTCCTGATGCTGTTGGTAACAAAGCATATCTGCATGCGCCATTTCATACTCCCTGGAGAACCATTATAGTCAGCGACAAAGCAACGGATATCCTTTCTTCAAAAATGATATTGAATCTGAATGAGCCATCCGTGATAGCCAATACCAGCTGGATAAAACCGATGAAATTTGTTGGCGTATGGTGGGAAATGCAAACCGGAAAAAGTACCTGGAATTATTCGGACTTTCCTGACAGCGTTGATGCAGGAGGGAAGCTTATTCCCAATAAAAAGCATGGCGCCAATACTGCCAATGTAAAGCGTTATATAGATTTTGCTGCCGCCAATGGCATACAGGGAGTATTGGTTGAAGGATGGAATACGGGATGGGAAGACTGGTTCGGAAACTGGAAAGAAAACGTATTTGATTTTGTAACGCCCTATCCTGATTTTGATGTGAATGAAATTAAAAATTATGCAAACAGCAAAGGTGTTCAGATCATCATGCATAATGAAACATCGGGTTCAGCAACGAATTATGAAAGACAGATGGATACGGCTTTTCGGTTTATGAATGAACACGGATATCATGCTGTAAAGACAGGGTATGTAGGTAAAATCATTCCCAGGGGCGAACATCACGATGGCCAATGGATGATAAACCATTACCTGCGTGCGATCAAAAAAGCCGCCTATTACCGGATCATGATCGATGAACATGAACCCGTTCGTCCACAGGTTTGCAAAGAACTTACCCAAATTTTATGGCCAGCGAAGCTGCCAGAGGGAACGAATACAATGCCTTCGCTGATGGCAACCAGCCGGAACACGAAACGATACTGCCTTTCACGAGACTGATGGGAGGACCTATGGATTATACACCCGGCATCTTCAAACTCAATCATTATTCCGGAGACAGCAGCCGTCGAGTTCATACAACACTTGCAAAACAGCTTGCTCTTTATATTACCATGTACAGTCCTTTGCAAATGGCGGCGGACCTTCCGGAAAATTATGCCGGACATATGGATGCTTTTCAATTCATAAAAGATGTGCCGACGGACTGGGATGATACACGTATCCTCGCGGCTGAACCCGGGGATTATATCCTGATCGCCCGCAAGGAAAAAGATGGAAACGCATGGTTTATGGGAGCTATTACCGACGAGCACCGCCGTGAAATGACCGCGGATCTTTCTTTCCTGGAAAAAGGAAAGAGTTATGAAGCAACCCTTTATGAAGATGCTGAAAATGCAGACTGGCTACAAAACCCGGAAGCATACCGGATTAGAAAGATAAAAGTGGACCAGTCAGACAAGCTGATTCTCAAACTCGCCCCCGGAGGCGGTGCGGCTGTCTCAATCAAACCGTTATTTTAAGGATTTGATTCCACTGATATCTTTATCTTGTTGTAAATAATCTGATGAAGAAACAGTGCATTTTTTATTTTATTACAGGTCTCTTCCTACTGTGTTGTTTCTTAGGCTTTGGGGAAAATTTAAGAAAGGAACCGGCATTTCATGCACTGGTACTGACGGAAAAAGGTGGTATACATGAAGGCTTTGTCATTGCTGCACTGGACTGGCTGAAAGATTTCGCCGCAGAAAATAATTTTGATTTTGATGTCATTAACAAAACAGATTCCATAAGTGATGAATATCTGTCGCATTACCAGGTGTTCATTCAACTGAATTATCCTCCTTATATGTGGACCGACAAATCCAAAGCTGCATTCATTAAATATATGGAAGAAGGGCGGGGGGGCTGGGTTGGATTTCATCATGCATCCCTATTGGGCGAGTTTGATGGTTACCCCATGTGGGACTGGTTTTCACAGTTTATGGGAGGTATACGCTGGAAAAATTATATTGCTGCAAGGGCGACTGCAACCGTACGCGTGGAGGATAAAAATCATCCTGTTATGAAAGGACTGCCTGATACTTTTTCCATACCCGACGATGAATGGTATACTTATGATAAGGATCCAAGGCCGAATGTTCATGTAATAGCCAATGTGGACGAATCGAGTTATCAGCCGCCTTCTGATATAAAAATGGGGGACCATCCGGTGATCTGGTCAAACGATAAAATAAAAGCCCGCAACATTTATTTCCAGATGGGCCATCACGCCAATATATTCCACGCTGAAGCATTCAAAAAAATGTTTGGTAATGCAATTTTCTGGGCTGCAGGCAAGAATAAATGAGTCCGAATTGTTAGGGATTCGTTATATCATTCTTTGAAGGCATCCTTCAAATATCTTCAGCGTTATTATTATATATCAAATACGTATTTATGAAAAAGTTAATGGTTATTGTGTTGTGTCTTGGATTCGCCTATGGAGCGGCAGCCCAGACCCATGGGGGAGTAGCATTACATAGCTACGGGTATGTTGCCGCGCCGCGTATTAGTATGGGATTTGGCTATTATCCATTCTACAGTCCTTTTGGTTATTATGGATTCCCTTATGGAGTTTACTATCCTTACGGATCGCCCTATTACCGCCCAAGTAATCTGCAGAAGAAAGAAGATGCGATCAGAGCGGATTATGATGACAAGATTTATTCAGTCCATCAGGATAATACACTCACATCCAAACAAAAACGTCAGGAGATCCGTGCTTTAAAGAAACAGAGAAAACAGGATATCCATGACCTGGTTGCGAACTATCACAAGCAGCCCGCGGCAAATGTGACAAAATAAAAAGATATCGACCTCGGCTATAATGCAAGTATCATCAATACGCCTGCATGCGCATGACCTGCACCACTTCTGTTATTTTATTCTCCCAATAGAATTATCATCCAGGTAAAACTGAATCCGGGAGACGTCAAAACATCGATCGCTAAGGCTGAATCTGTCTGGAAGAAATATTTCACTCAATTGTCTTTTGAGTATAAATTTTTGGATGAAGATTTTAATACACAATTTGCTGTGCCAGCCCGGCAAAAATTTTGAAGACGGAATAAATATGTAAATTTGTTATCGCCGTATATTCGATCAATAGAAGCGATTTTATATGATGTTTCTGTTTTTAATAAGCACCGCCATTTACTTTATACCGACCATCGTAGCCTTCGACAGGAGAAAAGCTAACAGGTATGCCATTTTGATGTTGAATATTTTCCTCGGCTGGACCTTTGTCGGATGGATTGTCGCACTTGTTTGGGCTTTCACACATGAAAGTATGGATAAGCGTTACAATTAATAGCCCCACTCCCTCATTCATTCAGAAATTGAGTAAGTTTGCCCAGCCATTGACTAATCATCATAATGATTATTCAATTAAAACGAATTACAGATGACTAAAAAATTCTTTTACAGTTTGTTCATTTGCGGTATTGTTACCGGCCAGGTAAACGCTCAAAAAATGAATATAGACACCATTGCGGTTGCCATCCTCGACCGTATGGCTGCCATGATCGGGGATCTGAGTTCCTGTCATGTTACCGTGAGTTCACATTATGATGTCCAAAGTCAGCACTTTGGACTCGTTAAACATGAGGACGAAGAAGAGTTATACATGCAGGGGCCTGATAAATTGTTGATTCGCGCAGAAGGTGACAGGGGTTCCCGGGCCATATATTACAACGGTAATATGCTTACATATTATTCCATGGAAACCAATCACTATGCGACGTTTCCACTTAGCGCTCCTATTGTAGAAATGATTGACACGGTTAATAAATTGTACAATATAGATTTTCCCGCTGCAGATTTCTTTTATCCTTCTTTTGTGGATGATATATTGTCTGATTCAAAAAATCTTATTTACCTGGGTTTGACGAAAGTGGATGGAAAGAATTGTTTTCATATTGCCGGAACTACAGCCGACAAAACCTATCAGTTCTGGGTTTCCGATGATGCGCTGAATCTTCCGATGAAAATGGTGATTGTATACACAAACCGGAATATGAATCCACAATATGAAGCCGTCCTTTCCGGCTGGCAGATTAACCCGGTTCTTCCATCAGCACTGTTTGAATTCATGGTTCCTCCAAAAGCAGGCAAAATGAAGCTTGGTAAGGCTCCCATAAAGAAATAAAATTATTTATACGATAAATTTCAGGTATGAAAACGTCTTTTCGAATTGCTTTTTCTCTGGGTCTGGTTATCCTCGTGGTTTTTTTAATAAGTATTCCACAGGAATCAAATGCCCAGCGTTTCAGTCATCCAAATTTTAGCGCAGGGAGGGGAGCTGCACCTGCACAAAATTTCAGCCGTCCGGCACCAGCACAGAATTTCAGCCATCCGGCACCAGCCCCTGCTGCGTTTCATCCTACCCCTTCGGTAAGTCGCCCTGCACCTCCACCCATCGAAAACCGTCCGACCATCAATGGAGGCAGTTACAATACGGGGAATCATGTTTTTCATCAAAGTCCTACGCCAGCCAGGACAACAGTCAATGTACATGAAAATGTCAACGTACAAAGAAACGCCGTTCACGAAAATGTAAATGTTTATCATAACCATTTTCAACCGGTGCATGCTTATTCATATCATCCTTATCATCCCTATTACTGGGGTCATAACTGGCACCCCTATGGATATTTTGCAGCTTCACTGGCAACGGATGCTTTCCTCATTTCGCTTGCCAATCAGCAATATTATTATGATGATGGGGTTTATTACCAGCCATATTCAGGAGGTTATACAGTCGTAGCTGCACCGATTGGTGCTATAGTAGGTTCCCTGCCTCCCGGATATGAAACCACCATGGTAGGCAACGATACTTACTTTTATTATGGTGGTGTTTTTTATATTTATACAGGAAGCGGTTACCAGGTGGTGGCTGCCCCCATTGGCGCCGTGGTTACTCAGATCCCCGATGGAGCTGTGCAGCAGGATATCGATGGACAAACATACCTGGTTTATAATAATACTTATTACCAGCCCATAACTCAGGATGGACAGGATGCCTACGAGGTTGTTCAGGTGAATTGATTTATAATACAGTTTGCAAATCGGATGAGAGGGAAAATTTTCATAAAGCGGTCTTATCCGATCCATTGGGGTATTCAAAATTTTACTATTTCCCTCATCATTATTCTGACAGGTTTTAACAATCTGTACGCGCAGGAGGCTATGGCGAATATTGATGCACGTAAACTGATCAGTCTGAACGGAACCTGGGATGTTATCATTGACCCCGCCGGAGCAGGTGACTGGAGACAAATCTGGCTGGAGAAAAAGCCGGAAAAAAAGACTGATTTCATAGAATATTCTTTTGACGGCGGCCCTACATTACAGGTTCCAGGTGACTTTAACACACAAATGCCCGAATTAACTTATGAGGAATGTACCATCTGGTACAGGAAAATATTTAATTATGAATTGGATTCCCACAGGCGTTTGTTCCTTCATTTTGGCGCAGTAAATTATACCGCAGACGTATATCTTAACGGGAAAAAACTTGGATCTCATGAAGGTGGTTTCACACCATTCCAGTTTGAACTTACGGATCTTGTTAAACCGGGCAGGAATTCCATTGTAGTTAAAGTCAACAACCAGCGTAACAAAGAAGGATTACCAGCTCTGGGATATGACTGGTTTAATTATGGAGGTATCACAAGGGATGTAAATCTGATTGTGACTCCTCAACGTTTTATTGAAGATTATTTTATTCAGTTGGAAAAACATTCGTTCAAAGAAATAAACGGGTGGATCAAATTAAATGGCGTTCATGAAATTCAACCTGTCAGGATTCGGATTCCCGAATTAAATCTGGATAAAATATTTAAATCCAATCAGGATGGAATGGTACGGGTAAATTTCTCTGCTGCATTTCAATTATGGTCTCCTGAAAACCCAAAGTTGTATGATGTGATCGTCGAATCGGAAACAGATACTGTTACTGACCATATTGGGTTTAGAAATATTGAAGCGAAGGGTACGCAGATTTTACTAAATGGTAAACCCATATTTATCAGGGCTGTAAATATTCATGAAGAGAAACCTTTGAAAGGCGGCCGGGCCAATTCATCAGCGGATGCCGGGGTGCTTCTCGGATGGGCAAAAGAACTGGGCTGTAATCTGGTAAGACTCGCGCACTATCCACACAATGAAAACATGGTTAAAACGGCCGAACAAATGGGCATTATGGTTTGGGATGAAATTCCCGTGTACCAGCAGATACAATTTGCTTCGCCCGCCGTTCAGCAAAAAATGAATCAAATGATGACTGAAATGATCGAACGGGATAAGAACCGATGCGGAGTGGTCATCTGGAGCTTGTCAAATGAAACGAATTCATCACCCGATCGTGATAAAGCGTTAATTGATCTTTCAAAAAAATGCAGGTTACTGGATTCGGCAAGACTTATTACTTCTGTTATCAATGATCAGCAGTATAAAAACAATAATATCAGAGTATGGGATACATTGTACAAATATTTTGATATCATGTCCATTAACGAATATCTTGGATGGTATGTACCCTGGCAGGGGAGACCAGCGGATACAAAATGGGATTTCGTTTATCAAAAACCCGTGATTATTTCTGAATTTGGAGGAGAAGCGAAATTCGGAAATAATATAGGCCCTAAAGATGAAGCGGCTTCCTGGAGTGAAGAATACCAGGAACAGATTTATAAAGACCAGGTATCACTTTTTAATGTTACTCCTAATCTTTCCGGTGTGTGCGCCTGGATCCTCGTGGATTACCATTCACCAACCAGAATGCATCCGGTATATCAGCAGGGATATAACAGGAAGGGACTATTATCAGAACTTGGCGAAAAAAAGAAAGCCTGGTATGTTTTGAATCAGTACTATAAAAGTAAAAACTAACAGTTCACATCGTGGGTTTTTTGAAACAGCCCACATATTATTATGATGGAATGGCCATTGTGATTGTAAGTTAATTTGATTTTTTCACGGGGTTTCCGGGGGGTATTTTTACGGTTTTTTCCATTAGCCTTCAAATCGTCATCAATAAATCAAATAGAAATTCTAATTTTAAATAGGGTCGCCTGATGACTCCGCAATTCTTTCTGACTGGTGGTCTCTGATATTCAATAGCTTCTTTTCAAATGAATTTTTGGTAATCATTGAACTATGCCCGGAAGAACTTTACAAAATTATGTTGGCCTGACCAGGCATGGGAGTGCCAACAACCATTATTCCATTCAGTCTTGCCAGGGCATCCAGAAAAAGCCGGCCGTTTCGATGCTGAACAAAATGCAGGAATTTTTCAGCAACAACTTTTTTGGGTGGCTGATCCATGACTGGCGTGTCAAACGGCCATTTGATTATCCTGTTATACAAAATAGTATACATGATGTTAAAAAACCGGATGATTCAGGACCGGTGATCATTGGCGTCGCAGCAGACTGGGCAACAGATACCATTCAGTCTGAATTTGTCGGGAAATCCATTAAGGATAAAAATCCTGATTATACAATACATCTTGGTGATACTTATTTTTCCGGTGATCCGGATGAAATGAAAGCAAATTATTGGAGCGGCGTATCAAATGAAGGACTGTGGCCACGAGGAAGATCCGGAAGTTTCACACTGATCGGCAATCATGAAATGTTTTCGTCAGGATCTGCATACATAAATATGATCCGGGATCCAACGAAAAAATTCGGGACACGAATTCCCGGTACTGAAATATTTTCCGGACAGGAAGCTCCCTGTTTTTGTCTTCGTACGGATCACTGGATGATACTGGGATTGGATACAGGATACCAGTCACTCAAAACGGGAATACTCCGATTCAATCCAAACAATAACAATCTTAACCTTCCAGATTCAGTAGCAGAATGGATACGGGATAAAGTATTGACAGATGGAAATAAACGTGGCATCATTGTACTCACGCATCATCAGTATGTAACTGCCTTTCACGGTGAATCTGAGTTTACCAATCCTGCTCTCCAGCTCAGAAAACTGTTTCCTGATTCAAATGGGATATTATGGATCTGGGGACATGAACATCGTTTTTCAATGTATGGAAAGAATGAACTTAGTTCTAAACATATTCCGGCATATGGGCGTTGCATTGGTAACGGTGGAATGCCGGATGAGCATTCGAACGTGCGTTTTGTGATTGATTCGGAGGCGAAAAATAGA
This sequence comes from uncultured Bacteroidota bacterium, assembly GCA_963757975.1. Classification (GTDB taxonomy): domain Bacteria; phylum Bacteroidota; class Bacteroidia; order Chitinophagales; family Chitinophagaceae; genus Puia. The sequence continues at coordinate 336,972 of CAVWUD010000018.1, read as the reverse complement.
AAGCTGATTTTGTATGACAAGCGCACGGCAGACAGTATACCATTGTCTGATGGGATCGGTTCGAAAATGCAGGATGTCGGATTCAACGGATATGCCATGATTCAGCTGGATAAAGAAAAAGCTCAGATCACATATTATGCTTCCTATAAAAAAAATCTTGATTCTGATCCGGGCAGGGATAATCCAGTCTTCAGGGAATCCTGGATTTCCGATGGTATAAACGGACAGATCGTTTTTGAGAAAGCGGAAGATCTTACGATTGGGAATAATCCTGCAAATCGCATATCCTGGTTTGGCACGATAGATCCAGTTCTTGTGAGTCAGTAAAAAATCCATACATGACAATTCCAACTTCAAAATCCAGCATTTCAATTTCACGCAAGAGATGGAAAAATTATGTAAATGACCAGAGCGCTAATCCGCTGAGATTTTCCAAACCACACAGCTTATCAGAATTACGTGAGATCCTGGAAGAAGCGCGCAGACTCGGACTCAAAGTAAAGGCCATCGGATCGGGTCATTCTTCATCTGATATTGCAATAAGCAGGGACTGGATGATTGATACGCATGGGCTGGTTCAGATATTCGACAATTCGCATTTGGATCTGAATGTTTCCGGAGATAATTTATTTTTCGTTGAATGTGGAATCCGAATCAGGGATGTAAACAGGGGGCTGGAAAAACTCGGGAAAGCACTTATCAATATGGGAGCTTATGACGGACAGACGATTGCCGGAGTCATATCTACATCAACGCATGGTTCCGGAATAACATTGGGTGCTTTCCCAGATTACCTGAGATCCATTTTCCTGCTCGCTGAAGACGGAACATTACACCAGATTGAACGTTCACCCGGCAAAGGAATCTCGAAAGGTCCTGCACAAATACGGGAAGCAGGACAGATAAATTTTATTCAGGATGACGATTATTTCTTTTCAGCAGGTGTGAGTATGGGATGTGTAGGGATCATCTATGCCGTTGTCATTGAAGTGACAAACAAATACATGTTGGAAGAAACCAGGCATTTTTCCAAATGGTCTGAAGTAAAAAAAGAACTTCAGGAGGGTAAAATATTACGCGAAAGAAGACATTATGAAGTGCTGATAAGTCCTTATTTTTTTAATGGAAATGATCACAAATGCCTGGTAACTGAAAGAATTATTTCTCATCGGGAATATAAAAGCCCTTTGATACCGAGAGGGCACCGTAAAATATTACCGGAATTATTTGTTCGCATCGTTCCAACTTTTTTAATTGATGCCGCCATCCGTTTCCTGATCAATCATTTTCCAAAAATAATTCCTTCATTTGTTCAGACAGAAATTAATACGCTTACCGATAAGGGATATATTGATAAAAGTTACAAAGTACTCAACCTTGGGAAGGATAATAACCTCGCCGCCTATGCAACTGAGATAGCCCTTCCGGAAAAACATTATCTCGATGCCGTGGAAGAAATTATCAGGATCGTAAATAAAAGTGTGGATGAAGGGAGACAATATCTGACAGCACCATTCTCTTTGCGATTTGTAAAATGCAATCCGTTTTATTTATCGATGCAGCATGGGGAAACGGATGAATTTGTTTGTATGATAGAATTTCCGACTGTCAGTAAAACCATCGGTGGTCTCGAATTGCTCGCCCGGATTGAAGATGCACTCTATCGTTTTGGTGGCATTCCGCATTGGGGTCAGATAAATCATGTGGGAGGCCAGGGTCAGTCTTCAGTGGAAAAGCTCTATCCGCGGTTTCATGACTGGATGCGGATTTATAAGAAACTGGCACCTGAAGGAAGATTTGAAAATGATTTTACGCATCGCTGTGGTATCAGTCACTTTCATGATTTAAAATAAATTATTATGCCCAGACTCGCTTCTCCCATCACACAAATCAAACCTTCCTATGATGTCATTGTAATTGGTTCCGGATATGGAGGCAGTATCACAGCCTCCAGAATGTCGCGGGCAGGAAAGAAAGTTTGTCTGCTTGAACGTGGCAAGGAATTTCAACCTGGCGAATATCCAAATACCTTTAAGGCTGCTTCTCCTGAAACACAAATTGATATACCTGAACGGCACATCGGGAAAAAGTTTGGACTCTTCGATATACGTGTAAATAAAGAAATCAATATTGTGCAGGGTTGCGGGCTGGGGGGCACTTCACTTATCAATGCTAATGTGGGCATGGAACCTGTGACCGATGTGCTGAAGGATCCGGTATGGCCTGTTGCCCTCAGAAACGATCAGACAACATTGCAATTTGCTTATCGTGCTGTAAATGATATGCTGAAGACGACGCCATATCCAGATAAACGACCCGTCCCCGCGAAAGCGCATTCGATGAAAACAGCGGCTGGAAAAATGGGCGTTGCAGATAAATGGAAATACACACCTGTTTATGTCAACTTCGATATCGACGGGCCCAATCACGTAGGTGTAGAACAGAAACCCTGTATCGGATGCGGGGAATGTTGCTCAGGATGTAACTTCTTTGCGAAGAATACGATGATTATGAATTATTTGCCTGACGCAAAAAATCATGGTGCAGAAATATACACGGAGGTGAACGTTAGGTTTGTGGAACAGCATAACGGTGAATGGAAAGTTCATTATAATCTTTTTATTACCGGAGATGAAGAATATAATGCACCGACAGATTTTATTACAGCAAAATTGGTAGTTCTCTCTGCGGGATCGCTGGGGTCTACCGAACTGTTACTTCGTTCAGCACAAAATGGTCTGTCCTGTTCAGGACTCGCAGGTCATCATTTTTCGGGAAATGGAGATTTCCTTGCTTTTGGATATAATAATGAACTGCGTGCAAATTCGATTGGCATAGGAACAAGGCCAAATAATATCGAAGATCCGATCGGTCCGAATATCGCGAGTATTATTGATCTGAGGAATGGTGTGGACGGTCCTGATGCGATGGTGATAGAAGAAGGAGTTGTGCCGGGACTCATGGCCAAACCGTTTCAGGCACTTATATCAACCGCTGCCGGTTTCGAGGGGAAAAATACAGGTTCAGGTTTTTATGATACCTGGAAAAAATTTCTTCGGGCGGCCGATAGTTTTTTCCGCGGACCTTATCATGGTGCCACCAATCATACACTGACTTATCTTGTCATGACCCGCGATGATGACAGGGGACAAATGGTACTTGAAAAAGAACAGGTTGCGGATTGAATGGCCGGGTGCAGGTGAGCAGCCTGTTTTCGAAAAAGTCAGCGATAAATTGCTGGAGTTGACAGGAGAACTTGATGGAGTTTATACGAGGAACCCGCTCTGGACAAAATTATTTTCAGACCGGCTGGTTACGGTTCACCCGCTGGGGGGATGCATTATGGGTGATGATGCTTCTAAGGGTGTGGTAAATCACAAAGGGCAGGTGTTTGCCGGAGTTAGTGGTGAGACGGTTTATGAAGGGCTCTATATCAGCGACGGGTCGATCGTGAACCGTCCCCTGGGAATCAATCCTTCACTCACTATTTCCGCACTTGCCGAACGCAATTGTATTTATATGGCGAAAGACAGGGGCTGGACTTTCGGATATGAATTTCCCTGATCTTCCGCCTAAGTGATTTTACTTAGTAAAAATCCAGGATCGGCGATTAATTATTAGTTCACAGAAAATTGACCCGATTTTTATTTTAACTCGTTATCTTTATTCTGCTGCTAAAATAATACGGAAGGTTACCGCTAATCCACGATTTAAGTTTTATCTATACCTGGAAAATTAAATTTCTGACGGGATTCTATTAAAAAGAAACAATGTCACTCTCAGGCATCAGGGACTTGTTGATCATCATCGGCATCTACTGCTATTTTATAGCATGGGTTTACCTGCATACTTACTATGACAGTTTTGGAATTACAACGGAATCTCTCCGGCTGAGTTATACCTCCTATCTGATTTTTTCTTATGATGTGCTTACATCCGATGCATTTATACGGTTTTCAATCTGGGCTGTCATTGCATTTATTTTTTTAAGTGCCATTTTTTTATACCTGCTACATAAATTTCAAAGACCGGGTCGCATGCGACTTCGTTTTATCAGAACATGCACTATCCTGGTGGCCATGGTAGCCCTATTCCCGGTCCTGTTTCAAATTGCAAAACAGACTGCACTCGGCAATTATTCTGACGATCGTACCAATACCGGAAGCAAGCACAGGATTGAATTTATTTTCAGGAAGGATACTGGCATGGACAGCAATGCCGTAAAATCCAATTATTCGCTAAGTCTGCTGAGTTCCGATGCCGGGAAAAACCTGCGTTTACTCGGTGAGACAGATGAATATTTTATTGTATTAAACCAGTTTCCGTACGACAGGCAGGTGGGAAGTTTTCCGGAAGGGGCGGTGTATTATATCGATAAGAAAGATATACTTGTCAGCCATATTATTTTGAGTTCGCGTTAAACCTATATTATGAAAATCAGTTTATTTCTTTTCATCGCTATGGCGGTAATTTCATGTCACGACTCCATTACTACTGAACCGCCGAAACCGGATACTTCATCCGGACAAAATACAGCCGACAGCAGCATCGGCAATTCAAACATTGGAGGTCAGGGCGTAGCGGTGATACACGATACCATTTTATTTATTGGTAAATCAGCCCGCTGGAAAAAAAGCCCTGAGGAAGTGTATGACGGAAGTTATGATTCACTAAGTGATTTATTTATTCCCTGCGGTAAAACAAATTCAATCAAAGTTGGAATGGCAGATATTGAATATGACCTGGTGAGTAATTGCGATACTTCCTTTGGTTCTAGGGTAAGGCTCTTTGACCTTATCCGAGGCGGAACTACAGCTATTCCGCTTCCGCATCAGATTGAACTGAAAAATGGTCAGCTTCAGAATAAAGATGTCCATTTTGTTGCAGGGTCGCAGACCATCACGCTTAAACCAGCACAATCAGCGAGGGTACAACAGGCTGCCGCAGAAAGAAGGGATATTTATATTAAAAAACAAGTGATGGCAGGCGGAAAATAAAAGAGATAATAATTTTTCAATAAACCTTTAATAAAAAACTATGAAACAGGTAGCTTTTACAAGACATGGAATTTTACGGGGCATGGATGCCGCAAGTAAATCTAATACTTCAGAAGGAAGATTCGGAAGAATGTTCAGAACCTTGCCAAAGGCTGATTTTAGTCAGGATGTTCTTATAAAACTGGGAGATGAAATGGTTTCTGAAAAAGATGACCCACCAACGCCGGAAGATGCGAATCCAAGGGATGACGAAGAAAATACGGGCATTCATGCAGGATATACTTATCTAGGACAGTTTATTGATCATGATATCACATTCGATCCGGCAAGTTCTCTGATGAAACAAAATGATCCAGATGCGCTGGAAGATTTCAGAACACCAAGGTTTGATCTTGATAATATTTACGGGCGGGGTCCAGATGACCAACCATATCTGTACTTCCAGGATGGGAAAAAACTTCTGCTTAGTTCAAGACAACTCACCGGAAGTCCTTTTGATAATAATGTGCGTGACCTGGCAAGAAATTCACCGGATCCAAAAGACACCGGGGCTCCGAAACGAGCCATCATTGGCGATCCACGTAATGATGAGAATGTGATTGTGTCACAGCTCGAAGGGATGTTTATCAGGTTCCATAACAGGATAGTGGATTTATTTCCGGATGATCCATTAGAAAAAGTGCAGAAAAGAGTTCGCTGGCATTATCAATGGGTAATTATCCATGATTTTTTACCAACGATCCTGGGCCAGGATATGGTAGACAAGATATATCCATCACCGGATAAAAAACCAAATCTTGAGTTTTATCACTGGTATAAATTTCCTTATATGCCGGTCGAGTTTTCTGTTGCCGCTTATCGCTTCGGTCATTCCATGGTTCGTCCCGAGTATAGATTAAATACAACGCTACCAAACAGGTTTGATATTTTTTCCTCAGATCCTGCAACCAGTCTTACGGGTTTCCGGGAGTTCCCAAGTCCCTGGGCAATTGACTGGAGGCTTTTTTATGATTTTGGAAATAATGCAAATCAGTTTAGTAAAGAGCGGATTCAGCCTGCATATAAAATCGATACTTCTCTTGTAAACCCATTGAAAAATCTTCCACCGATAATCGCAACGCAGGTGGGAAATCTCGCACAGAGAAACCTTTTGAGGGGATTGAGTATGGGTCTTCCATCAGGGCAGGATGTGGCGCGATCCATGGGACAACCTGTGATTCCGGATGATATTTTAAAAATTGGCAAAGCCAATCAGGACGGGGTGAATAAAGATAATAAACCACTGGTGAGTCTTGATAAATCATTTAAAAACAAAGCGCCACTCTGGTTTTATGTTTTAGCCGAAGCAATGCAGGAATTTAAAAATAATGATACACCCATCCGAATGGGACCTGTGGGTGGAAGGATAATCGGTGAAGTATTCTTTGGTTTGTTGGAAGGAGACAGTCATTCATATATAAACCAGCATCCTCGTTTCACTCCGGATAAACAATTTTTGAACACGGCCGGTAAATTTGGAATTGCAGAATTGATTACACAGGCAAAACAGGCATGAGATGATTGAATTTTTGTTAATTAAAATCGTATGACTTCACAAAATGCTAAAAACGGATTCTCCGTAAGGCTTTACCAGGGTGATGCAAAGACACTGCTTGCATTCAATCTGCCGAAAAATAAAACCACCAGACTGGCGGGGTTTACTATTCAATGTACACCGCAGGGGAAACCTTCTTTTTATCTTTTTAATTCGCTACATTTCGCCAGTGCAGAGGGTCATGCACAAAATACAGCTGAACCTGCAAAATCCAGTATCAATACTCCTTTTCAACTCTTCCGCTGGGTGCACGTGCCGGGATCATTTCATCAGGCAGACCAGGTTTTCTTCGGAAAATATACTTATATGGTAACACCCCGATATTTTGACAATGAAAATCATCTAACAACAATCGACCTCTCACTTTCTGTTGCAGCAGATATTATGATGGCGCCCTTTGTAAAAGGGAGTATTGATCTGGGATTCACAAGGGGATTTGTACAATCTCAGGCTTTTGTACATCACTTTGGTCCAAAGGCAATTTTCAGGCCTAAAGCCAAGGCGCTTAGTTTTGATACTTCGCAGCTTGCAGGCAAAGACAGCGATGGAAATACTTATACATTCAAAGATGAATATGCCTGGTCTGGTTTTACAGCCCGTGATAAAATATTTTCGGTGATTGGAGATATTGAAAAGGATGAATCACTTTCCCTCGATGTGCTTGCTTACGATTTTAACGAGCCTGATATCATCAATGCGTTTCTGAAACTTGCAGGGCAGGGAAGGATCCGGATGATCCTGGATAATGCTACGCTGCATCATAATAAAGCAGGCACCAAACCGGAGGACCAATTTGAAGCAGCGTTTAATAAAGTTGCAAAAAAATCAGCGGCTATTATCAGGGGTAAATTTGCACGGTTTCAACATGATAAGGTTCTCATTGTAAAAAACGGGAAGCAGGCTGTTAAAGTGCTTTCGGGTTCAACCAATTTTTCGATTACCGGCATGTATGTCAACTCTAATCATGTCGTAATATTTAATGATGCATCCATCGCGGCTTCTTATAGTACTGCATTTGATGAAGCATGGGATGATGGTGTAAATGAAAAGGCATTCGTGAATGCAACAATTTCAGAAAAGAAATTTCCTTTTAACGGTAAGGGGCTTCCAAAGATGAGCATAACCTTTTCTCCGCACGCCAGTGCTTTTGCTTTGTCAACACTAACAAATATTGCCAATCGTGTGGTTGCAGAAAAAAGCAGTGTTCTTTTTGCTATCATGGATACTGATCCGACAGTTAAAGGACCTGTCATTCCCGCGATTCTGAATCTGCACAAGCAACAAAAGATTTTCAGCTATGGAATTTCTGATTCTGTGAATACGATTAGTTTGTATAAGCCTAATACTAAAAACGGTATCCAGGTTACCGGCAAACCTGGAACAACCCAGCTGCCTCCTCCATTTGACAAGGAAGTATCGGTTGGGATTGGTCATCAGGTGCATCACAAATTTATTGTTTGCGGTTTCAATACACCGAACGCGGTCGTATGGTTTGGTTCATCCAATCTTGCCGAGGGAGGTGAAGAACAAAATGGAGATAACCTAATTGAAATACATGATCAGGACATAGCAACAGTTTTTGCCATTGAGGCATTGGCGCTGGTAGATCATTTTTTATTCCGTGATACATTCACATCAAAGGCTAAGAATCCAAAACCATTACCGCTCATTCTGCAAGCCAGCGACAGCTGGACGGGGAAATTTTATAATGAAGCTGATTTGCATTCAGAAGAACGGCTTTTGTTTGCCTGAATGGCCATTATCATTATTCTAAATGAATTATCAGGTCAGTAACAAAAAAACTGAATATTAATTGTGAAAAACAACAGAATAAACAATTCGAGGTTTACCCAGCACATGCAATGGGTTGTGCCTACTAAAAAGAAGAATAAAAAAGACTATTTCGCATTCCAGTCAAGCACCGGCTGGAAAGATAAACCGTATAAATATAAACCTCTTCATAACCCGCCACTTTGCGCTCATGATGAAGCTATTTTTTTTCTTCATGTGGCTTCTGAAGTAGAGCATGCTCTTATGGTCCAATATCTATATGCCGCTTTTTCCCTTGGGGGATCCCAGGTGCCTCCAGGTAAAAAAGAAAAAGTGAGCGAATGGCGCAAAACAATACTTGGTATAGCAAGAGAAGAAATGGGGCATCTCATAACAGTACAAAATATACTTCATTCAATAGGGGGTCCGCTAACATTTATCAGGGAAAATTTTCCATTTGATTCGCAACTTTATCCCTTTCATTTTAGTCTGGAACGACTGACAAAAAAATCCCTCGCCAAATACGTAGTGGCAGAAATGCCTTCTGAAGATTTTCTTAAAAAGCATCGCAAGGATTTGTTGAAAGAAATTCAACCAATTAAACAATTGGCACAAGCGAGTAATAAAGGCAAAAATATTAACAGGGTTGGAATGATTTACGAGAAGGTTCAGGAGCTTCTCGGTTCTGTAGATGAATCAGATTTCCTGAGGGATTCGGAGAAATTCCAATCTGCCCATAGTGCATGGGGCACAAATGATAATAGAATAATCATTCTGACGGCTACTAACCTTAAAGAAGCAAGAGATGCCCTTGGTAGAATTGCAGAACAGGGGGAAGGTGAAGAGATTCATATCGGAAAAACAAATCATCCTTCACATTTCGAACGTTTCCTGGAAATTTACTCTGAATTTCCTGAAAGTGGATGGAGGGCTTCGAAAAATGTTCCACTGAATCCTTCAACCAATCTGTCAGAAGAAAATCCTGGCCCTTCGGACATTACGAATGAAAAAGCATTACTATGGGCACAATTGTCCAACCAGCGATACAGAATGATCCTGCTTTATCTCAGTCACAGCCTCCAGATGGAAATACAGCCGGACTCACACTATGGACAGATCATCAGCTGGACCTTCGGCGAAATGTATAACCTGCGATCAATTTCGGATATCCTCACCAGTTTTCCGCGAAAAAAAGGAGGCAAAAAAGAGCAATGTGCTGGATCTCCATTCGAACAGCCCTATAACCTAAACCTGCCTTCCAGAGAAGTTAATAAATGGAGGGCTCACAGGGACCAGATTCTAAACAGCGAAATTATTATAAATGAATTATTGGAATACAAAGATCCTGTCCATGAAATATATCTTCAGGCGCTTAAGAGTTCCGATGGACAAAATCTTCGTATTATTAACTCAATTATAAATTCATAACCATTATAAAATATGCGCATTAAGGATATAATTGAAATAAGAATTCTTCCTGCCTTCGCAATCGGAAGGCTTGGATCTTCCTCACAACCTATGGACAACTATACCTGGGAAATACCGGATTCTGTAGGATTCCGGAAATTAGTTCCTGCGGAAACTTTATATGTGGACCAGCAAACAGGAAAAATACTTTCCATGACAACACCCGTTGAAGTCAGGTTTCGTGATGAAAAAAACAGGATACGGCCTGTCGCACCATTTCTTGAAGTATGGGCCAGATTTGAAAGAAAGGGTAATCTATTTCCTTTGACTATGCATCACTTGAAAACGTTGGGACTACATCCGGAATCCTTAAGTTGGAAAGTTGTAGTGGGTAATAATAAAGCGTTTAGAAGGACAAGAGATGATAATGATAAAATTCTTGCGGACACTGGTTTATTCACAGGATTTAAGCGCAGATCGTTGAATGGCAGGTCTGCTAATTTTTTAAAGGGTAAGAAAATTCATTATGGTTTTGGCCAATATATAAGGCCCACAACACAATTTCCGGAAATCCGATTCAGGTTCACTCCGGGAGGGGGATTTGTATACGGACCAGTTATACCACGTGAATTGCAGCATGATTCCGGAGGCATGGTCATAAATCAACGATTAATAAAGGAGGAAGTGTATGATTCGAAAAAAGGGAGATGGGACCATCATTCGGATGATGGTCGTGACAGTTCCCTTCTTACTGAGCCCAGCCTTACTTATGCCAATGACAGTTCAAAAAATCACAGGAGCCTGGGATATCTTGACGATGGTTGTGATGGAATCGTAGAAGTTGTTCTTCAAACAAAAAATAAAAAACTTACCGCCTTCAGCAGAATCGTCGCGGGTCCTCCTGCATTTGCGCCTGACGGAACACCTGTAAGAACTTTTGCTGACGAACTTGAACAGGCACTTCTTGGTCCGGAAATTTCAGGAAAAGCGAACATGGAGGATATCCGGGATATTGTAAGACGGGCTATGGAAACTGTTCGATTGATTAATACTACCATTATGAATTCTGAAGATGGGATGGCTTATATGGATAATCAGGCTTATAGCCGGGAACTGGAACCCATCATGAATATTAATGTGGTTGACAACCTGGCCATTCTTTCAAGACATGAAAATGTTTTACTGGCACTTGAATCCGGATCTCTGGCATGGTTCGCCCGTTTATTAAGAAAATACAATGAAGTCGGGGACCTCACGGATGAAGGCCGTCGCAAAATGCCTGCCTTAATGCGGGGAGCCGACGGAAGCCATCTGGCATTAACCCGGCGTATGGTTAATAAAATCATTCAGGCGGCAGAGACATTTCCACGTCCGGTAAACACATTAACCTGGAAACAGGATGGTAAAAATTCTTCACAAAGCAATTCAGACAAATGAAAGATTCAAAAGGTATAGATCCGAAAAATCTTACTGCACAACTCCATTATCATGGGATAGGAAACCCTCCTGTAAGCCATCCTTCTACAGCTATCTCCAATTCCTTTCCAGGATTGGAAGCTGATTTCAGAAATATCTGGGTACATATTTTTGAAGGAATTATACTTCATGAAGCATCCAACCTTGTTGTTGATGTGGAAAGCGGTACTGACGAAAAAATAAAACAGCTTGTCAGTTCAGATGTGCAATATTTTCTGGTTATGGCTCATGGCCATTCAATGGTAGGTCGTGTAAAAGGTCCTTCAAGCCATGACCATTCTGTATCAATAAATACCACAATGCCTCTTGAATGGTCAAATGCACTGGCTGAAATTATTCCACTGGCAGGTCAGTATGTTCGTTGCAAATTCGAAAGTGGCGATCAAAGAAGAAAGCCCATCTGGCTTAAATTAAAAGTCCGTCACTTTTTCGACGCTGACTTCGATATCAAGGGTAAAATTACCAATCAACGTGCAGTCATTTCACGTGAGATGGCCTTTCCCGGCGAGCTTACACAAAGTCTTTGTTCACCATGGCAGAATGATTACCGGGAATGCGGTTGTTTTTACTGGGCCGCCAGCAGACCGGATTTTGTGAATGTGCAGTCGGGTAAAGACGGAAAGAGTGAAGGAAATAACTGGATGCAGAAAGACAGGACAAATTTCGGCGAAAAAAAATATATCAGCGATTCAGATGATGAGGGTACAAAAAAGCCCGTCCTGATCAATTATCAAGACCTGTTTATTGCCTGGGAAGAAAATCTTCGTTTTATCATAGCGGGGAAAGATGAGTCATTAAAAAAATCCGCAAAAGAGATAAAAACTGCCGGAAAGAAAAAGGCGAAATAAAATCTTTGAAAAATTCAGATGACCACAATGGATGTAAGTGCATTAAACTTTGCCCGTCTGGGAAAGCCCGTCAATCCCTCTTTTCACCTTTTTGAATCCATGGGAGATCATGTGCTGATTCCCGATGGCTCCCGTATTTATAAAATAGACAAAAATATTCGTCTGAGACTGGAAGAACTTCTTTCAAAAAATGACCAAACGGGTATAGATCAATGGCTGGAGGAAAATGATCTGCAATCACTTGGGACAATTGGCGATGAAATCTTACCAAATCCTCCACTTACTTCGATTTCATTGGCGATTGCGCAGAAATGTAATCTGGGATGCAGTTATTGTTACGCGCAGGAGGGTGGATTCGGTGTGAAGGCAAAGAACATGCCTTTGGAAAAGGCAATTTCTGCTGTTGATCTGCTGTTTGCCCAAAATCATACTTCGAATAAAATGAATATTGCTTTTCTTGGTGGGGAGCCTTTGGCAAACAGGGAGGCTCTGCAGGCTGTTACCAGGTATGCAAAGGAGCGGGCGGTAGTTGAATCGAAAAGAATTAATTTTTCGATCACGACGAATGGCACATTACTCACGGAAGATGACGCCAATTTTTTTGAATGTTACGGATTTTCAGTAACTGTAAGTTTGGATGGAGTTGGCGAGATCCATGACAGGCTACGTCCATTTAAAGGAGGGAAGGGCAGTTATGAAAGAATTATCCGGAATGTTGAACCGCTATTGGCGCTTCAAAAAAATATGCAGGTCTCAGCAAGGGTCACTGTTACACCTGTTAATCTTCATCTCATGGAAACGCTGGATGAACTCATCCGGCTTGGATTTCATAGTGTCGGATTTTCACCGATGCTCAGTTCTCCGGGTGGTAATGATGAGATGGATTCATTTTCCCTGCAGAATATGCTGGAAAATATGATTGCTTGCGGACAGGAATTTGAAAAGAACCTCATAAGAGGGAAAAGGTATCCTTTTTCAAACATGTCAACTGCCCTGAAAGAAATACACAGGGGAACACACCGCCCATACCCCTGCGGTGCAGGTGCGGGATATCTTGGTGTCTCTGCCGGTGGTGAGCTGGCTGCATGCCATCGTTTCGTTGAAAACGAAAAAGGATATTTTGGGAATCTAACAGATGGCATAGACCGGAAAATACAACAGGCATGGTTAACCGAAAGACATGTGCACCGGCAGGAGCCCTGCAAGAGTTGTTGGGCCCGTTACCTTTGCGGAGGAGGCTGTCACCATGAAGTAATCAACAGGGGGAGGCCGGCATGTGATTATATCCGGGGCTGGTTACATTATGTATTACAGTCTTATACCCGGATTCTTGATCAATGTCCGGATTTCTTTTATCCGGAATGACGGTCCGTGAAATTATATTTTCATGAATGAAAAAAGTATTTGCATTCTGGGTGCTGGTCCGGCAGGCATCGTTACTGCACTCAAATTAAAACAGCTTGGATATAATCCAATAGTTTTGGATTGCAAAAAAACTGCAGGTAATAATTTTGTGCAATCCCTCAGCCCCGGCGTTTTTTCGTTACTCGAAACCGTTGGAATCGGGTTGAATGAATTCCATGAAAGTTGCAGTCCCATTGTCAGGAGTCTTAAATTTTGGAACGGCGAAATAATTGCAGTGGAAAGTCCGCCAGGTTTTCTCACTGAACGTGATCAATTTGATTTGTCGCTTCAAAAAATTGCAAAGAGGAAGGAAATTCGTTTGATGGCGGATACAAGAGTAATCAATTTGAAACAAACAGACGAAGGGTGGGAGATAAGTTTGCATCAGGATGAGGAATATAAAATATTCAAGACAGGATTTCTGGTTGATGCGAGTGGTAAGAAATCTATAATACGCGGAGTCAAAAAAAGAGTGGCTGCTGCAATGCTTGCAATAAGTGGTTATTGGGATAATACCGGCCTGGAAAAAAATTCAACTATCCTGGAATCCGGGAGTAATTACTGGCTATGGGGCGCAACTCTTCCCGATGGAATATTCCATGCAACATTGTTTATTGATCCTGAACTTTCCAGAATTCCGGGTGGTGGCGCAATTGTGCGAATGTATAAATATTATTTGGGAAGAACCCAAATGTTCAAAGATTGCCTGAGGGGAAAACTGCGGGATAAACTTATTGCAAATGATGTTACGCCATTTTATTATGAAGAGCCCTCAGGTATTAATTATATTAAAGTAGGCGAATCAAGTGTGGGTCTCGACCCCATTTCCTCCCAGGGTATTCAGAGTTCAATGGCAGCAGCCATCCAGGCGGCCATAGTGATGAATACTATTCTAAGCAATCCGAATCAGGCGAATCTTGCGATTGAATTTTATAAAGCGCGCTGTCAGGAATTGGTCAGGTCACACCTGCAAAAAATTTCGAAAGTATATACTGAAGCTCATCCGTGGAAGAAAAATCCTTTCTGGGCAAAGAGAATTATCCCTATTCATCTTACTGAGTCTCATCCTGAACCGGCATTCTGGAATTCTTTACGAGAAGTTGAATTTTCACCCGAGGCTGCACTGATTCCCACTGGTTGTATTATTGGCAATCAGGTTACAAGCAGGGCTGGCCTCGCTCATCCCATGTTGGAAAGACCCATCGTGTTTTGGGAAGAAAGAGAAATCGGTTCTATTCTTGTAACCCTGCACGGGCGACAAGAACCTTCAGCGTGGATTAAACAATGGTCTGATAAGATAAACCATGTTTCTGCGTCAACGCTTTTTCATCAATTAAAAAAAACAGGTGTCATGGTTGATGCATCTATTCTTATTTCTGATTAACCGGCGTCTCGATAATCAGGAATTCAGAAAGTTCCAGGCAATTGACTGAAAAATTATCTGTGTCCCAGACACCGAGAGCATCTTTAATTTTTAAGACTGTTCCGTTTACGCTGATAGATCCCTTTATCAAAAAAATAAAAATACATTTATTGACCGGGTTAAAACTGTAATTAATTTCCCGATTCGGATCGAAATATCCAAGAGAAAGTTTTGCGTTCTGATTGATCCAGCAGTGTTCGGGACCTTCTTCTCCGGAAACGATGGTTGTTAATTTATTTGTCCTGTTTTGCTTAGGAAAATGCCTCAACTGGTACCGTGGAATAATATTTTGAATTTTGGGCTGTATCCAGATCTGAAGAAAATTAACTTCATTTTCACCGATATTATATTCCTCATGCCTTAGTCCGCTTCCTGCGCTCATGATCTGCACACCATCCTCTTCGATTTTAGTACTGTATCCCATAGAATCAATATGATTCATTTTTCCCTGTACCAGCACAGAAATGATTTCCATATTTATGTGAGGATGAATTCCGAAACCTTTCCCGATTTCCATATAGTCATCATTAAAGGCAAACAGGGTACCGAATGCGCTTTTTAACGGATGATAATAATCACTGAAGCTGAGAAAGAAATTGCTTTTAAGCCATCCGATATTTTTTGTTCCTCTCTCATCCGATGGGAAAACTAATGTCTTCATAAGATTATGTTTTAAATATCAGACTGTTGGCATGATTTATTTCGTCCTGATTTATGGTATGTCCCATATTGGGGTATATTTTTTCTGTTACATCTGCGCCCATATTTCTCAAAATATTTGCGGATTCCCTGACTCGTTCAACGGGCACATGAAAATCGGGATTACTTGTACCGATAAATACGGGTGTATGGCTGAAATCTCCCTTATAATTTTCTTTATAAATCTTATCTCCTATTAATCCTCCGGTGAATGCGACAATACCTCCATAATGCTCAGCATTTCTTGCTGTATATTCCAGGGTCAGGCATGCGCCTTGTGAAAATCCCAAAAAAAATATTTTCTCTTTTTTTATTCCCAGTTTAATTAAACCTCCAACTATTGTATGGACTAAATCAAGCGCTGAAGAAAGCCATGGTTCGTTATTCCGGGGCAAAGCAAGAAATGAATTGGGATACCAGCTATTACCGCTTGCCTGCGGAGCTGCTAAAAGATAATCGGTCACATCCAAATTATCCGCGAGTGAAAGTATATCTTCTGCATTGGCACCTCTGCCGTGGAGCATGATCAGTGCCTTCTTTGCATTTATTTTATTGCCGGCATAAATAATCAGTTCTTCGTGCATGGAGGTTATTTCAGGGCTGGTAAAGATGCTTCAATTTTGCCACGCATGGGTTCGTATTGTTTGGGGAGTTTAAGATGTGTGCCGAGCTGATCGAGGGATTCATCCACAGTAAATCCGGGATTGTCGGTCGCAATTTCGAACAACACACCGCCCGGTTCACGGAAGTATACTGAAAAAAAATAATCCCGGTCGATCTGATGTGTGATATTCAGACCTCTTTCGAGTAATTTTTCCCTGAAAGCCATCTGGGTGTCTTCATCAGGAACCCTGAAAGCAATATGGTGATTGGTTCCCGCACTGTTACGTCCCCTTTTCCCGTTGGGCAGTTCCAGAATATCTATGATCGAAGCAGTAGGGATGGATTCAGTTTTAAACCGGAACCTGTTACCTTCCTGGGAAATTTGTTTGTAACCAAAAACATCTGTGAGTAATTTTGCAGTTTCATCCATTATCTGCAGCGTCAGTGTAACATTATAAAATCCTTTTGCAGCATACCCCTCTTTAATATCTGTAGTTACCCATCCTTTTCGGGTATCTGTTTCATGAACGCCCACAAGCGATAACTGAAGACCATCGTGGTCTGAAAAGGGCAGGTAGGGTTCTCCGAATCGTTCAATTCTTTCTCCCGTTGTAACTTTTAAATTTTTAAATCTTTCTGTCCAGAAATCCATTGCATCAGGAGCAATAGAATAACTTATCTCAGTGGCCATTCCGGTACCTGCAATTCCCCTTCCGACTCCTTCCCATGGAAAAAAAGTCAGGATGGTTCCCGGTTCGCCTTTTTCATTTCCATAGTAAAAATGATAAGTGCCGGGATCGTCGAAATTGACAGTCTTTTTCACCATTCTCAGGCCAAGTACCTGTGTATAAAAATTGTAGTTGCGCTGTGCATTATCGGCGATGGCCGTCACATGATGAAGACCCAATATCTGATTTTGCATATTATGTTATTGGTTTTCCAGAACAAGGTTAAAAATCAAACCCTTATTACAGCAAATGTAGGAATCTATATTCACAGGCCGATCCGGATAAATTAAGACCATCCGGGGGCAGGAATATTATGATAAATTAGTTTGATATCAAACTATCAATACATTAACTTTGTATTGGAGATAGGTATATTAAAATGTTGATTTGTTACTATGGATAAAAGAAATACTGCTGAAATGGCACTTGTATTGGGAAGATGCATGACAGAGATGAAAAATTTTCTTCGTCAGCATATCCAGGCAAAAATAAAAGAACACAGGATCGATATAACTTTTGAAATGCTTGAGATCATGGCTTGCCTTTGGAATAAGGACGGGATAAACCAGCAGGAGTTAGCCGATATCACGATAAAGGACAAGTCAAGTATGACGTATCTGGTTGACAATCTGGTAAAGAGAAATATGGTCAGCAGGGAAACCGATAAGAATGACAGGCGGAATAATTTGATCTGTCTTACAAAAGAAGGCAGACTTCTTCAAAAAAAATTACATCCATGGATATTGGAGATGTATGATAAGGCAGCTATTGGTTCCCGGCCTTCTGATATTAATAATTCTATAAAGCTCATCAGAAGAATGACAAAAAATCTGAAAAATAAATAATAACCAGGCGATTAAAAAACAATGACAATGAAAACGATGCTGATTCCGATAGATTTTACTGAAACTTCGGAAAACGCTATTAACTATGCTGCTAAATGGTGCGGCGAATTCGATTATAAGCATGTTATTTTGCATAAAACATTTTATAATTCGATCTTCGATAATTTGATTCCTTCTAATGAATACGCGAATATTAATGAAGATTATTTTCCAGCATACCGGAAGGAAGAAATGGAAAAACTTCATGAGCTGAAAAAGAATCTGAATACCCGATTTAAATCAGATATAAAGATATCCCTTATTGTTAGCGAATTGCCGATGCTTCGTTCAATTATGAATGTTTTGCGAACTGAAAATGTTGAATTGATCATTGTGGGTAGTGATCATCCCGGATCATCAAATAACAGCTTTATTTCGACTCATGTCATCAGTATTGCGAAGGCAAGCCCGGTCCGTGTATTAATTGTGCCATCCATTTCAGTATTTAATAAAATTGAAAAGGTATTGGTTCCCTGTGATTTCAATGCAATTCAATCTTTGGAAAGACTTGCCAGGTATAAAGAAAGTTTACCTAAGCGGAATAAAATGGAATTGATGGTGTTGAATATTGACCCGAAGGATAATCATTTCCAACAGGACTTCCGGAGGGATGAATCTGAAAAAGCACTGCATGAATATCTCAAAAATTTTACGCATGAAATCTTTTATTTAAATAACAGGGATATTATCACTGGAATTGTAAAGTTTTTAGATGAACATGAAACAGACCTGATTGTTGCCTTGCCTGGAAAACACAGCTTCCTGTATTCGTTAACACACAAAAGTATTTCGGAATCTCTTTATAGGAACACACTTAAGCCGGTGCTTATATTGAAATAATTTAATCAAATATTATGAATAGTATTCAAAAATTAAACAGGTGGGGAGACAGGCACCATCCAAAAATCATAGATATCATCCGGATGCTTGTAGGACTGCTATTGATCATAAAAGGATATGTATATTTTAATAATGCAGGTTATATCCGGGAAGCCATTATACAGTATAAATTGATCAGACAGTCGCCTGATGTCATTTTGGCGATTATTTATTATACAACCTATATTCAGTTAGCAGGCGGTGCACTGATTTTCCTGGGACTTTCCACCCGGATTGCTGCCATTTGTGTTTTGCCCATTATTATAGGTGCTGTTTTCTTCGTAAATGTTTTAGATCCTTACTTCAATTCAGAACTCTGGCTTTCTATTTTAGTTCTGGCCTTATTGTTACTTTTTATAATAGAAGGCTCCGGTAAGTTGTCGTTGGATTATTTACTTTCTGATTTTAAAAAAACGGGCACGAATTAAAGCTGAGTTCTCCCTGGGATCCGTTGAAATTAATTGTTCGGATTTTGTACCTGTAACGGAAAAAATTGCCACAAATAATCTGATGAACCAGCCTGCCCCGTAGAAAAACTCCCTGTTGCTATATATCCGCCACCTCCTGAATTAGCAGAATCAGGTATAATGCTGAATGAAACTGCCCCGGTTGTCGGCGGTCCCTGAAATGGCGTTTTTAATACCCACAGATCGGCTGAGAAATCGTATTCCCATGTATTTGTATTATAGCCGTTATTTTGACCTGTGCTTAGATATGCATGATTATTAGCAATGAATCCACATCCATCCCAGCGCCCAATGGTTGTATATTGGTCGTCATAGGAATCTGTACTATAATTATAAATTTGCCTTAGCTGGGTCCATTTTGAACTATCAGGTCCAAATCTCCAAAAATCACCAACCATATTACCTTGATTTACGCCCGTTACTACATAGCCGGCATTATTATAAACAAATGCAACTGCGGAATACCTTTTATTTCCACTAAAACCCAGATAGGTCCAATTGTCCCCTACTGGGTCGTATATATAGAAATCTTTTAGCGAATTAGTACCATCAAATCCGGTTCCTACATAACCTAAATTTCCTATACTAAAAGCGACAGCTTCAAATCGGCTTCCTCCTGCATAATCAGCTTTTCTTGTCCATGAATTCGCTACCGGATCAAACTGATAAAAATCACTCAGATAATTATTTCCATCATATCCTGTACCGACATAACCTTTCCCGTTGCAAGCGAAACCTACTGCAGAACTTCTTCCGGCATTGGCGGGCATACTGTTTACCTGTGTCCAGGCATTATTCACCGGGTCATATTGCCAGAAATCATTGTACCGTGTAACAAGCCCGTCCCAGCCCGTTCCGACATAAGCAGTATTGTTTATCACAAAAGAAACTGCCTGGCTTCGAGCTGGTCCGTTCAGCTGGGCTTCCGGAACCCAGTTACCACTTTGCGTAAAGGGAACCTGGTCTTTGTGGCAGGATAAAAGAGTGAATAAAATGAATAAAGAACTGGCAGTGAAAGAAATTTTCTTCATATTATGTTTTGGTTCTGGAATTCCGAAATGAAATTATTTTTTTTACTTAAAGTATTACTGGCAATTTCCAGATATTCACAGAAGTTTATCTTTAACAAAATTCGTTTTAACATTTGTTAATGTTAAGTAAAAGGTGGATGTATAACTAATAATAATTAATATGGACCAGAAAATATTTGAAGCTGTTGATAAATACATCAGTGATTTGTTTATTCCCCCTGATGAATATTTGGTTGCAGCAGAGCAATCTCACCGGCTGGAAAATATTCCGCAAATTAATGTTTCACCCAATCTCGGCAAATTATTGTATCTGTTCGCAAGACTTTCAAAAGCAAAAAAAATACTTGAAGTGGGAACTTTGGCAGGCTATAGCTCCATTTGGATGGCGAAAGCACTACCGGTAGATGGCAGACTCATTTCGCTGGAAATAGATCCCCGTCATGCAGAGGTTGCCCGAAAAAATATTGATCGGGCGGGCCTGTCCTCAAAAGTTGAAATACGGGTGGGGAAAGCAATTGACTTATTGCCTGAGCTCGTTGATGAAAAAGCCGGGCCATTCGATATGATCTTTATTGATGCTGACAAACCTCCTTACACCGAATATTTTGAATGGTCTTTAAAACTTTCAAGATCAGGAACACTTATTATCGCAGACAATGTTATCCGTGACGGGAAAGTACTTGATCAAAACCAGGAGGATCCCATGGTGAAAGGAGCTCAAAGGTTTAATAAAGCGCTGGCCGCAAACAGGAATGTCAGTGCGACCATTTTACAGACCATCGGTGTAAAGGAATATGATGGAATGGCGATTGCAATCGTAGAATAACTAAAATCGCAAAGACAGATTAAAAGAAAAACTGTTCTGATACAATTTTGCCATTTTCTACTTTATAAACACAGATCTCCTCCATTTGCATACGGCCACGGCCTTTCATAGTCGTATCGAGCCACCAGGAAATGGTAAAATAATTTCCTGCTATCTGCGGCTCGGAGATTTTTGAACCATGAAATGCTTCTACCACGGAATCAAACATTTTACTCTTTTCGATAATGGCAGGCAACCCATTTACTACTTTGGGGCCCATCAAATCATTGGGTTCAATGCTGACGGCATTGTCAGCAAATAATTCTTTTTGCACGTCCTGAATTTTGCCCTGCCTGCTGAGTTCTACCAGGCGATTAGCTATTTGCTGTGTTGTCATACTGAAAAAGTTTAATGATTAACTGTAATTGATATTGAAAAATTATTGATAAGACATTGCGGGCAAACCCAGAGATTTCCGGATTATACTCATCTGCCCGATATGGTAGGATTCGTGACTGGCAATAAAAGAGAGCAGGTCTGACAGAGTTTTTCCTGTAGGCACCCTTGCAGCTGTTTCGGATTCGAGTTGCAAATTGGTCAATGCTGATATTTTTTCGACAAATCCTGCAGCAAATTCATTCCAGCTTTTTTTTATTTCTGTCAGTGATGGATATTTTATTGACGGATCAATAGCCCGGTTATGAGGTGGTGGCTGGGACAAATCAGTATAGACCTCTGCGAAAGGAAAATGACCACTCAGCCCTAGTCCCGGCCCCAGGTGGTAACGGGAATTCGTAAGATGACCAGCGATCCACTGCAGGTGATTTACATATTCACTCAGTCTGTCAGAACCTTTTCGATCCTCAATACCTTCCAGTACATTATTAAATAGTCTTGTCTGAAGGATAAATTGTTTTGTAACCGGTTGTATGGACGACATTTTTTTTATCAAATATAGTGGCATAATTAATGAATCCGGGTGTGTATATACGGCAATCTTAGGGGTTGTTTGCGGCAATCAAAAAGCCTAGATTTGTCTAAACCTGAGCATATGAAAAATAAAAAGTCTGGAAAAAGAACTTCTAAGATTACGGGCAGACATGTATCTATTTTTGTACCTGCTGGTGATTGCATTCTGAGCAGCGTCATTGGTTCTTATAAAGTACTAAATACGGTCAATGCATTGCTAAGGACAGAGGATCCTGGGATGACTCCGCCTTTTAAGGTGGAGCTGGTAGGCTTGTCTGCGCAAACGAATCTTTATGGGGGAGCTTTCAATATTTGTCCCCACACTACCATCGACAAAGTAAATAAAACAGATATCGTGATTATTCCGGCACTTAACGGAGATTATGCGACGGAGGTAAAACGTAATGAAGCTGTTCTGCCCTGGATAATCCAACAATATAAACAAGGTGCTGAGATTGCAAGTCTTTGTACGGGTGCGTTCCTGCTCGCTGCCACAGGCCTGGTTAATGGAAAAAAATGCGCCACACACTGGCTCGCATTTGATGCGTTCCGCAAGATGTATCCGGAAGTGGAACTTGTGAGATCTATAGTCCATGAAGAACGGGGAATCTGCAGTAGTGGTGGCGCATATTCATTTCTGAATCTGATTTTACACCTTGTTGAGAAATATGTAAGCCATGAAATGGCAGTGCAGTGTTCCAAGATTTTTGAAATAGATATTAACCGCTACAGCCAGGCTCCCTTTTCAATATTCACCGGGTTTAAGATGCATGAGGATGATGCTGTAATGAAGGCCCAGCAATATATTGAGAAAAATTATACAGAACGGATCAGTGTCGACGATCTTGCTAACCGTTTTCTGCTCAGCCGCCGCAATTTTGAACGGCGGTTCAGAAAAGCAACACAATATTCTCCTGCGGAATATATTCAGTATTTGAAAATTGAAGCTGCCCGTCGTCAGCTGGAAGGCTCACGCTATAATGTAAGTGAAGTGATGCATGCAGTCGGATATAATGATACCAAGGCTTTCCGGACGACATTCAAAAAAATAACGGGACTTTCCCCATTGGAATACAGGAACAGATTTCAGGCATACAGGGCTTAACTGCTATACCCTTCGTCGCAACATTCTTCTTATTGGTCGCATCACAGAAATTTTTAAGTACAGGTACCATAATTTAGTGATTGGTAGTAATTTTTGATACTTCATCAATGTATCTAAGAATTATGACGTTTATTTTTTTATCGTTCTTTTGGTTTAACAAGGGTTGTTTTTTCTAATTCAACCCTTCATTTTTTTAAATGGTTAAATTACTATTGAATATTGCTGTAATTGGTAATTTAGGTGTACCAATTCGCACACAAACAAATTTTTAAGTTTATGAAAAATACAAAATCAGGTTTCTGCAAATTACTTGCTTTGAATTTTTTATTTATAATCCTGGTTTGTTTTGCAGGTGAAAGCGCTGCCCAGTCTGTTCCTGCAAAATCACTGCTTGCACTTTCGAAAAAAGACCATATCCTGGCAATTATAGATCCCGTTGCACTGAAAATTATTGCACGGGTTCCCGTTGGCGCAGATCCGCATGAGGTCATTGCATCTTCCGATGGAAAAACTGCCTATGTTTCGAATGCTTACAGCAGCCCTTTTCATGAAATTGATGTTATCGATCTCATAGGCCGGAAGGCCTTACCGGCAATCGATATAAAACCTTTTGTCAGTCCTCACGGATTAGCATTTGCTGACGGAAAACTCTGGTTCACTGCAGAGGGTTCCAAATCCGTGGGTCGCTATGATCCCGTATCAGGCGGGATGGACTGGTGCATGGGTACGGGACAGGACCGTACGCATATGATCTATGTGACAGCGAATGGTAAGAATATTTATACGACAAATGTGAACGCCGGAACAGTGAGTATCTTGATAGATACTATTCTTCCACCACCCGTTGGGCCCAATGGACAAACGTTCCCCGGAGCAAGATCCCGTGAGGAGTGGGTGCAAACTGTAATTCCTGTGTCCAGAGGTTCTGAAGGTTTTGATGTATCGCCCGACGGAAGGGAGCTGTGGACAGCTTCTGCTGATGACGGAACCATTGCAGTTATTGATATCGCTGCAAAGAAAGTAGTTGATAAAATTGATGCAAAGGTTAATGGAGCCAATCGGGTCGAATTTACACCGGATGGAAAACGAGTACTGATTTCAACACTGAGGAACGGAGATCTGTTTGTATATGATGCAGTATCACGTAAAGAATTGAAACGGATCAATATTGGTCATGGCGCAGCGGGCATATTGATGGATACGGATGGAACGCGAGCATTTGTGGGTTGCACACCCGACAATTATGTGGCGGTTATAGATCTTAAAACGCTGGAAGTTTCAGGTCATATTGATTTGGGCGGACCGGATGGCCTTGCCTGGGCTGTTCGTCCTTAAATCGTTATTACCAATCGACGTCCGTCCGGAACATCCAGATTCCAGAGATCAGCAATGTCCTTTAGTTTTACTTCGATGGTTTCGACAACGAGTGATCCTTCTGCGGCCAGCTGAAACATTTCAGGTAAAATCTCAGTAAATAATTTTTGTACATGTTCTTTAGACCAGCTTCCTAGTCCTGAACCCGTTATTTGCAGATCAGTACTTCTTATATTGGCAGCCGAGAGCTGAATGATATCTCCTGTCATACTTCCTACAGAAACAAATCTTGTTTTATGCGTAAATGAACCTTTACCTTTTAATGATGCCAGGATCAGTTCTGCTGTACGTCCCCATAGATAATCAATAATTACATCGACGGGTGATATTGCGTGCATCTTTTGAAGCCTGTTTAGAAACTGCTCATCTCTTTGTTCTGTTGAAATGATTTCATCAGCACCCAGTTTTATTAAATCTTCCAGAGATTTTGGATTTCTGCCTGTTGCAATAATTTTTTTCGCTCCATAATGTTTTGCGATCTGAACGGCAACCCTACCTGTGAAGCCTGTAGCACCGTTAATTAAAACAATTTCTCCGGGTCGCATCTCTGCTTTAAACCGCAGACCCATCGCCGCACCAATAACGGCATTGGGTAAAGCTGCTGCTGTTGCGTCGCTCAATTTCGCCGGCAATTGTACAATCCTGTCTTTATTAATTGTTGCTTTTTCCGCGAGAGTTCCGCTGACACCTATTCCATATACACGTGTGCCATCATTTAATTGGCAGACACCATCTCCTCCGATCACCCGACCGTTTTCTTTTGGAGCATCACTTGAATAATGTTTTCCAGTTGCTCTCCCTTTGTCGAAGTGTTTAATGGCTACTGCTTTTACGGTAACCAGTAATTCATCATCAGAATTAACGATTGGCTCTGGAAAATCCACATATTGTGGTAATTCTTCTTTTTGATACATCACGGCTGCTTTCATCTTGTCGGAATTATGTTGGCACAAATATCAATTAATAAGACTTCCGAAGTTCATTCTTTTCTTTCGGTCTCAAAAGGAGATGCTGGCAGTCCCTTTTTATTGTAAAGGTTAGCACCTTCGGGATTATTGGCCCAGGCATAGCGGACAGAAACAGGGTGAGATATTTTGTCGTTCCACACAATAATTTTATCACCTTCAATTTTTGCGTTGGCCCATACATATTTTTTATCAGCACCTGCAATCGCAAAATAATACAGGTCACCACCTCCCTTTACCATTAAACCACTGCCTGTATGATTAAAATACAGAATTATTTTATTTTCTTCAATCTGATATGAATGATAAATCGGCCCTGAAAAGTCGGGATCCTTTGATCCATATGCCAGGTGTTCTGCCCAAAGCGCTAATCGCTCTCCAACATCTTTTTTATCCAGCGGGTGAACATCATTCCATTCGCCAATATCAATCGTAACTGCCATTCCTGTATTCGGAAGAACTAATGATTCAAGTTGACTTTGCCTTAGCCGGGCCCAGTCACTTTCTGAAGGTGAATATTCAACCTCCATAAATCCAGGCAGTTGTGCATATAAAAAAGGAATCTCTCCTTCATTCCATTTATTTCTCCAGTCATTGATTAATGCGGGTAAATATTTTGCATAATCTTTTGGACTGCTCCAATCAGCTTCTCCCTGGTACCATACAAATCCTTTTATGGCAAAGTGAATGGCAGGCGCTACCATAGCATTATATAAACCGGAAGGAGAGTTATGTGTTATCCAGTCATATGATCCATACCCTTCATCTTTATGTAGGTTTTGAACCTGGCCGATCTGGTAGGTCCAGTCACCACGCAGATCTATCTTTTGACCATTGGCATTTAAAGAATAATTTTTATCGGGAACGAAACCACCTTTCTCAGAAGTATTTGTCAGTTTTATAACAATAATATTTTTACCGGTCTTTAATAATCCCTGAGGCAGATTATATCTGCGTGGCGGATATTGGTAGGTTATATTGCCAACAAATTTTCCATTCAGGAAGGTTGAATCTGCGTCAACAATACATCCGAGGAAAAGTTTGGCAGGCACACCAGTCATTGAAGCAGGTACATCGATTTCTTTTCTGAAATAAAGGATACCGTGAAGTCCTTTCACACCCTGGTCTGCCCAATATCCCGGCAACCAGAACCTGTGCCAGTTCTCAGGTACAAAATCAGGATCAATCCATTTTACAGGACCAGTTATTCCCTTATCCGGTGAAGATGTTGACAGTACATCATCAGCTTCTTTTGCAGGTTTATTCCGGATCAGGTTATTAATATAGTTTGAATCTTTTAGGTCTTTTATTTTGGTTTCCATTACTGGAAAATCATGAAGTGCTCCGGCACTCATCCAGGCATCGATAGAATATCCACCTACGCTGGAGTTGATAATTCCTATCGGTATATGGTATTTTAGATAAAGTTGTTTGGCAAAAAAATAAGTTAATCCTCCAAATTGGAGGAGGTCAGTACCAACTGCGGAAGTCCACTTTCCCGGAGGCAGGTCATCATGAACACGGTTTATATCCACGCTTGTTGGAACAAAAAAGTTTCTTATTTCGGGGAAATTATCATTCTCCACTTCATGAGGATATTTTTCTTTTAATCGTTCCATCGGCAGTACCATATTTGACTGACCAGAACAAAACCATACATCGCCAATTAAAATATCTTTTAATTTAATTTCATTATCTCCTTTAATGAACATCATAAACGGACCTCCTTCTTTCATTGCAGGGAAACTAATCTGCCAGCTGCCGTCCACACCTGTAACCGTATTCTCTCTTCTTTCATTAAAATAAATGATTATTTTTTCACCTGGCGAAGCCCAGCCCCAGATTTTGAAATTCGTGCTGCGCTGCAAGACCATATGGTTACTGATCAGTTGCGGAAGCCGGACGTTTGCTCTTGCCGGGAAGGCAGTAAAAAGTATAGTAAGATTTATACAAACGACCTGAAAACTAAAAATGTTTTTATGTATCATTAACAATAAACTTTTAAAAATAATCCGTCTTTCAGCCCCTTTGAAAAAATATACAATTTCCTTACAACACGGAGCGTGTATTTTTTAGTAAAGTTCTTATGATTATCCAGGCAAACAAATAAACCGAACCACAAATAATAAATATTATCTGGTAACCCGTTTCAATATTTCCTTTAGATTTATAATAATCAAAAATAATACCGGCAAGTTTTGCAATTAGTATTCCACCAAAAGCTCCAAACATACCACCAATACCGGTGACGGAACCAACTGCTCTTTTAGGGAACAGATCGCTCACCAATGTAAAAATATTTGCACTCCACGCCTGATGAGCTGCCATTACAAAACCTATGATAAGAACGGCGATCCACATATGAAAATTACCAAGATATTGTGCCGCCAGAACAGATAGGGCACAAAAAGCATAAATCAGCATGGAAATACTTCGGGAACCGGAAACAGATTTCCCTCTTCCGACAAACCATATTGGCAGCCATCCTCCAAAAATACTTCCCGCAGTGGCCATTGTATATGCTACTGCAAGAGGAATTCCTACGGCGGTTTCTTTTAAGGAGAAACTTTTCTTTAAGATATCAGGAAGCCAGAAAAGATAGAACCACCAGGCAGAATCTGTCAGGAATTTACCGATAGCAAATGCCCAGGTTTGTTTCAATGCAAGTAATTTCGCCCAGGATAATTTCTGTTCGGTTGTAATTGCTGAATTCTCTGTTATATTTTTTTTATCCTCGATAAATTCCAGTTCTGATTCGGATACCCTCTTATTTTTTTGTGGAAGGGTATATAATAGGAACCAAAGGGCAAGCCATACAAAACCAATCACACCTGCAATGATAAATGCCCATTGCCATCCCCATTTTACAGCGATAAAAGGAACGATCAGCGGTGTTAAAATGGCTCCGATATTTGCACCGGAATTAAATATTCCTGTCGCGAGCGCTCTCTCTTTCGCAGGAAACCATTCGGCAATCGTTTTAATTGCAGCCGGAAAATTACCTGATTCTGCCAGGCCCAATGCCCCTCTGGCCAAAAGGAATCCTGAAGTAGTGCTTACTGCAGCATGCGCCATAGCTGCCACATTCCAAAAGAAAAATACGAGTGCATAACCGATTTTGGTTCCCAGCTTATCAATTAAACGTCCAACGCCAACGAGTCCCAGAGCATAACAAATCTGGAAAGCAATGACAATATTTGAATAATCGGATTCAGTCCACCTGAATGCTTTCTCCAGTTGAGATTTCAATAGGCTGAGAATAGATCTGTCAAGATAATTGACAGTTGTAGCAAAGAAAACAAGCGCGCAGATTGTCCAACGGTAACCAGTCGTTGGTTTCATATTGATTTATTAATGCCCAGTTCCAAACCTCTTAATTCCGCGAGACCTTTTAATCTTCCAATGGCACTATAACCAGGATATGTTGATTTTTTCAAATCATCCAGCATCTGGTGACCATGATCGGGCCGCATAGGAATGGCTTTTCCTTTTTGCCGCATCAGCAAAATAATTTCTCTGACAATATGATACATATCTGTATCTCCGTCCAGATGATCGGCTTCATGAAAATTACCTTCAATGTCGCGCCTTGTGTTTCGAAGGTGAAGGAAATGAATATGGTCGCCCAGGCGTTGTATCATACCTGCAAGATCATTTTCGGCTCTGACGCCCAATGAACCGGTACAGAAACATAATCCATTTGACGGCGATGGAACAGATACGAGTAGTTCAGTCAGATCTTTTTCAGTGCAGACAATCCTGGGAAGTCCTAGAACAGGGTAGGGAGGATCATCCGGATGAATCGCCAGTTTGATTTTCATCTCTTCGGCTATCGGTACTATCTCCCGTAAAAATTCAATTAAATGTTGCCTCAATAAATTTCTGTCTATCCCCTCATAAGATTTCAAAGCCTCCAATATTTGTTTTTCAGTAAAGGGATCTTTACTTCCTGGCAGGCCCAGTAAGACATTTCGGTACAGTTTTTCTTTTTCTTCTTTGGAAAGGTTTTCGAAGAATTGTCTTGCATTTTGTTTTTCAGCTTCTGTATAGTCTTTATCAGCACCGGGCCGTTTCAGCATAAAAAGATCGAATGCAGTAAATGCCTTTCGTTCAAAACGAAGGGCGAGACTATTATCAGACATCTGAAAGGCAATATCCGTACGGACCCAATCCAATACCGGCATGAAATTATATACCACTATATGTAAACCGCATTGGGATATATTGCGCAGACTTTGCTTATAATTATCAATGTATTTTTGATAAGGCCCGGTTTTTCTTTTAATATCCTCGTGCACAGGGAGACTTTCTATCACTGACCAGACCATACCGGCGCTTTCGACTGTTTTTTTTCTTTTTGAAATCTCTTCTGTCGTCCATATTTCGCCCGGTGGAATGTGATGCAATGCTGTAACTACCCCTGTGCATCCTGACTGACGGATATCAGACAGACTTACTGCATCATCAGGACCGAACCAGCGCATAGTTTGTTGCATGAACATTTCGTAATGTAATTATTTTAATTACGTCATAACCATACACAGTTCGAAGCCTTTAATAACCGGGGTTTTGCGGAAACGGAGGGCCTGAAGTAACCAGGTTAATCTGCGTTTGTGGAATGGGTCTTAACATATAAGCATTTGCCGGACTCGATGTTGAATAATGTGCATAAGCTTCAGTAGGATTCCAGAGAGACAGTCTTTCATTGAGTGTTTGTGTACGCACCAGATCCCACCATCTCTGGCATTCACCGAATAATTCGCGGGAACGTTCATCCAGAATAAAATCAAGCGTTACCTGGGCCGGAGTAATCGTCTGTGCTGCTACTGCTGCCGCATATCCTGCAGGATTAGTTGTTCCTAGTGCAGCTCTCTGCCTTACAACATTCAGCATTGCTGCCGCATCTGTATTATCACCCATTTTAAAATAAGCTTCTGCAGCAATCAGATAAACATCTGAAAAACGTGCGAATATGAATGGGCGTGTAGAAGCATCATTCACATCGGCCCTGTTGGGGTCGTCATATTTTTTCATTGAAGGATACATTACCGTTGTGTAGGGGTTTGCACCATTTGTCCCGCCCGGTGTAAATATGACTCCTTTGAATGCCGCAACCTGTGGTGCCGGAACTTCATAAGGAGCTACCCATAATCCGGTATCGACACCTACTGTTAATGTTCCCCTGGGTGTTGTAACTCCTGCAGTATTTGCAATCCAGGTTGTTTGAAAAGTTTTCGCATATCGGGTATCATTTACCTGATCAGCAAAAGCCTGATTGAGAACATAAGGTGGATTTGGCCTGATACGTATAAAAGGCCGGCCGTTAGGAATATCTCTTGTCATAATTGCCGCTCCGCCTGATGCAGGGTAATTAGCATTTATAGTGGGGTAGTTGGGTCGGAAGAAAAAATTAGTACCATTTTCTTTCGGACCTGATGCTCTTGTTCCTGTTGTACGTTCACCATATTTGAGATCAGCTTCTCTGTCAATAACAAAAATAGTTTCCGGGCCATATTCATTGCCTGGTGCATTTGCACTGGCGAAATCAGGCCATAGACCAAGGCCATATGTATTCGCATTGGTAATAAGATTCGAAGCAATGGCGGCTGCCTGAGCAAAATCTCCGGTTGAATCCGCACTGGACCATCCTCTTGTCAGGTATACCTTCGACAGAAAATATAATGCAGCTGCCTGGGTTGCAGGCTTTCCCAAAAATGGCGCTGTTGGTTTCGCAGGAAGTTCTTTGGATGCTTCAGTCAAATCCTCAATGATCTGCGCATAAACATCCTTGATAGGTGACCGGGTATCCGAAGTGGTAGCACTGGTTATATATGTGGTATGTAAAGGAACATCGCCAAAAGTCTGAACAAGATAAAAATAGTAAAAGCCACGCAGAAATTTTGCCTGGGCAAGATATTGCGCCTTCGTTGAATCAGGCAGACTGGCTTCTGCACCAAATTGTAAAACGCCATTGGCAGTATTGATATCCTGGTACGCAATATTCCATAAAGCAGTCGTTGCACCATCAGAGGCCAGGATATTATTGTATGTCCACCAATAAACGCCGCTGGCACTACCACCTGCTAAGACTTCGTCTGTGCCAGCAAGCGTAATATTGGTAAATCCTTCCGTTCCCCATAAATTCCGCATGTCAGAATAAATTCCAGCGATACCACCTAAAATACCTGCAGGCGTACTGAAAAATTGCGGGGTTATCTGAGACTTCGGTGTTTCAACCAATAATTTCTGACATCCTGATGCAAACAACATTACAGCAGTCGCCATGATGAAGGATATCTTAATTATTTGTTTTTTGATATTCATTCTCATAACACAATATTTTAAGTAATTAGAATTTTAAGTTTAAACCGATATTAAACTGCCTGGTTGGCGGATCATTTAAATTGACTGTGATGGCCCGGCTCGGTGCAGAAACGGTAGCGGTCGCAGTTGAGGCAACAGCACCACCATATCCATTGCCTTCCGGATCAAGTCCAAGACCATCCTTCACCAAGGGTGAATAAAGTATAAATGGATTTAAACAGGTTACATAAACCCTCAAAGAATTAATATGCGCCTTGCTCAGCATTCGTATTGGAAGATCATATCCCAGGTTGATACTACGAACTTTTATGAAAGACCCGTCCTGGTAACCAAGTGTGGATGCATAAATAAATTTGTCGGCACTTGCATCGGGCCTTGGAAATCCGTTCGTCGGATTCGTAGGTGTCCAATAATTTGTTTTTATCTGGTTATTCCTGCTGTTATTAAAAAAATCAAATCCCTGCGCACTTCCATCAGAAGTCAGATAAGGCACATCAACCATTTGTCCCATCCTTGCATACATGACTACGGATAAATCGAAGTTCTTAAAGTAGAATCTGTTGGTCATACCACCAATCCATTTCGGCTGATAGTTTCCCAGAATAATAGCGTCACTCGCGTTGATCTTTCCGTCACCGTTCTGATCCTGCACCCTGATCTGTCCCGGTAACTGTCCGAAAGTAGCGGCTTCAGCAGCATCCTTTGTTTGCCAGATACCAGTTTTTTTTACATCATAAATCACAGTAATTGGCTGGCCAACAAACCATCCGTTTCCAATATCCTGTTTAAGCGTGGGATTCTGAAGTTGTACAATTTCACTCCTGTCGACTGAAAAATTAACATCGGTGGACCAGGTAAATCCGCTCGCGCTCTGAATGTTGATACTGCTCAGGCTTATTTCATATCCGTGTCCCTTCGTTTTTCCTGCATTTACAATGGTGCTTCCTGCTCCATTACTTGCAGGGAGACTTTCCTGCAATAATATATTATCGGTGTTTTGGAAATAGATGTCAAACGTACCAGTGATACGATTTTTCAGTACGCCAAAGTCTAAACCGATATCTGTTTCAGCTGTTGACTGCCATTTTAAATTCTGATTTGCAAGACTTGTTACCAGATAACCAATATTCTGTCCGGCAGTACCTGGTCCGAAATTATATGCATTCGTACTGAGTGCTCCCAACGTTGCATAAGGATTAATTCCCTGGTTGGATGTGATTCCCCAGCCGCCTCTTAATTTCAGGCTGTTTAGCCACATTTCCTTATCCATGAATTTTTCATTGGCGATATTCCAGCCGGCAGCAAAGGCAGGATAAGTAAAATATTGATTACCGGATGACAGAACGGAAGAACCATCTGTTCTGACTGTGGCCGTTAAAAGAAAGCGGTTATCATAAGCATAATTTAACCGGGCCATATAAGAAATCAATCCTCTTTCAGCATAATACCATGGATTGGAATTGATAGATGGATTGGTACTGGCATTCGCTGTAGAAGCGTTTACTGAACTGGCAAGGCTTAAATTGTAATTCTGTATATAGTCAGCGGGTATGCCTGTTCCGAATATACCACTTGTCTGGTTATGATCTTTTTGCACACTATACAGTCCCGTAACTGTAATCCTGTTTTTTTCTGCAAAGGTTTTATCGTATGTCAAAACGTTTTCGATCGTATAAGTATAGGCTTCTGCATTTCCAACAGCTTCACTCGCAGATGCAAGAGACGTACTGGCGTTATAAAAAGTATTAGGACCAAAATAAGAACCCGCCTGATCCTGGCTATAATCCAATCCAACATTTACACGGTATTTCAATCCGTCAATGATATTCCACTGACCGTATAAACTATTGAAAGTTCTCAGTCTCCTGTCATTATTTACTATCGCAGCAGAATTATATTTTATAGACAAAGGATTAACCGTAGATCCATCTATTGAACCTGCTTCAGGCAATTGGTTGATGGTACCGTCAGGATTGTAAGGAGAAACAAGCGGACTCATTCTGATAAGGCCACCGACCGGATTTCCGCCATAATCTGTGTATGTAAGTGAATTCATCATATTGAATCCGACAAAGAGATGGCTGTTTATCTGGTGATCCAAAGTGACACGCAGTGCGTATCTGGTAAAGTCCTGTCCTGGAATGATTCCAATCTCCTTGTAATAACTGCCACCGAAAGAATACTGTGTAATTTCATTACCACCGTTGATACTTAAATTCTGATTAGTTACCTGCCCTGTTTGATAAATTAATTTTTGCCAGTCGGTGGAAGTGCCATTGGTAAGTCCTGTCTGTTCTGCAGTTGTCAATCCATAAGCATTCGTTCCCGGATTAATACTGTTTCCTGCAGCAGCTTCTGTTTTCAGGGCCGCGTATTCAGGTCCGTTGAAAACTTTATATTCACCTGTGGCGTTTGAAAATCCATAATATCCGTTATAACTCGTAACGGATTTTCCTGATTTGCCTCCTCTTTTGGTTGTAATAAGAATGACTCCACCTGATCCTCTTGAACCATAAATAACGGTTGCTGATGCATCTTTTAATATGTCGAGAGAAGCGATATCGTCAGGATTAATATCATTGATGGATCCTCCATAAGGAATTCCGTCCAATACGATGAGAGGGGCATTTAACTGATCATTACTTGCAGCGGTCTGAGCCGGGTTATAAGGAACTGCTTCGGGAGCGAGGGAACGATTTCCTCTTATCCTTATCTGACCTGTTGCGCCCGGATTTGAATTATTGCTAACGATATCAACACCCGAAACCCTTCCTTTTAATTCGGTTACAAAATTCGCCGTTGGGACTTCCTGTAAGGTGGAAGCATTGACCGTGGCGATGGCACCTGTTACATCACTTCTTCTTTGAGTACCATATCCCACCACGATCACCTGGCTTAAAGAATTGGGAGTAGCACTCAGGCTGACATCGATATTGGTTCTGTTATTTACATTTATTTCTGCAGAAGTATATCCTACATAAGAAAAGACAAGGATCCCGTTGGAGGCCACTGATATATCGTAATTTCCATTGTCATCGCTGGTAACGCCGCCTGATGCACCTTTTACGATGACGGAGGCTTTTACAATGGGCAGGCCGGTTTCATTGACAATCCGCCCTTTCACGTGAATATTATTCTGTGCATAAACTTTTACAGAAGGGGTGATCACTGCTATGACAGGTAAAAATAAAAGGGGGAAAAATTTCAAAACCACCCTGAATATTTTACTTGACTTTAGGGAATCCGGCGTGATGGAAATTCTCATAAATTGTTATTTTAAATTTTTCAGTTTTTGGTTATAAGACATTCTGCTTACCAACGATTCAGCCCTTCCATTTTTTTCAGGTTTTTTGAATTCAGATACAGATTTTTGGGAATTCCGGTACGGAAAAGAAAATAAAACAGCCTTAACTGTGAAGAAAAACTGCCTCTCTGTTACGGGCAGTATAGCTGAAACGCTTGCTGTGACTTGTTTTGATGGCATTATGTAAATCGTTAGTTTTAGAAAACAAGTATGACGGATCTGCAATTCTGATACTAATGTAGGATAATTTATTAAAAATGCAACCGATTGCAATTTTTTATAGAAAATATTTTTATATTAGCTTTACGATACGATATGTAACCGATTGTATGAGTAAAGACAAGGAGATCACCATTTATGACCTGGCCAGGGAGCTCAAAATTTCCAGCGCAACGGTCAGCCGTGCGCTTAAAAACGACCCGGTAGTTAACAAGAAAACCAGGAAGAAGATCGCCGATCTGGCAGAAGAAATGGGATATCGCTCGAACCATTTTGCCAGGAATCTCCGTAACCAGACCACCCAGACGATTGGCGTTATCGTGCCCAGGCTCAACAGTTATTTTATGTCGACCGTTATTGCCGGAATAGAAAATGTTGTAAACACAGAAGGGTATAATTTAATCATTTCTCAATCTTCAGAATCTGTAATCAAGGAGAAATCAAGCGCTGCCACCATGTTTAAGAATCGGGTGGACGGTCTCCTTGTCTCACTGGCTTACGATACGAATGACATTACACATTTTGAACCTTTCTTTAAAAGAAATGTCCCTTTACTTTTTTTTGATCGCGTAACCCATTATAAAAACTGCTCCAATATATTAATTGATAACAGGAAAGCCGGTTATGATGCTACTTCCCATTTGATAAGTCAGGGATGCAAAAAAATCGTCCATATCACCGCTACCCCGAAAAGAAATGTGTATATAGACAGATTACAGGGTTATAAACAGGCACTCGCAGATCATTCGATAAAATTTAAAGAAGAATACCTTATCATTAATAATCTTAGCCAGGAAGCTGGTGCCGGCGCTGCAAAACTCATCATGAAAATGAATCCTTTACCTGATGCTGTTTTCGTTGCAAATGATAATTGTGCCGTAGGCTGTATGATTGGGTTAAAACAGGCAGGTATTGGAATACCTCGCGACATTGCTTTTGTAGGTTTTAATAACGACCCGGTTTCTAAAGTAATAGAACCCAATCTTACCACCATCAATTACCCGGGATATGAAATGGGACAGGCCGCCGCACTTAATTTAATAAATCATTTAAATGGTACGGCTATTATTAAAACTGCCAACACAATCCTTCTGCATTCGGAACTAATAATTCGTGCTTCGTCCCAGCGTTTAAAAAATATATCCCGTTAACATCCTGATTAATTAAATTACAAATCCTTGGAAAAAAAATAAAAGATTAAATATTAATTCCCTAACATCCGAAAACGAGAGGCATTAATGAAAATAATTACACAAAAGAGCGTAGCCATTGTTACAGGAGGAGCTTCAGGTATCGGTTTAGCCATAACAGAAAAATTTGTCAGCAAAGGAATTCTTACAATTATTATTGGCCGCAATCTGCAAAATTTAAATAAGGCCAAAGACAAGCTCGGGAAATTGTGCGTGCCGATAAAATTCGATCTGACAGACCTGAAGGGCATTCCCGGTCTTGTAAAAGAAATAATAAATGATTACGGAAGGATAGATATATTAGTGAATAATGCAGGAGTCAATCTGAAAAAAGAATTTACAAAAGTTAGTGATGATGAGTTTAATCAGATCATGCAAACGAATGTTACATCCATTTTTGTTTTGTCCCGGGAAGTCGTAAAATTTATGATCAGGAAAAAAGGCGGCAATATCATAAATATAAGTTCTATGGCCTCTCAATACGGATTGCCAAATGTTATTGCTTACACGGCTTCCAAATCAGCCATCGAAGGAATGACAAGGGCCATGGCAGTCGAACTATCTCCCAAGGGTATCCTGGTGAATTGTATTGCGCCGGGATTTATAGCTACTGATATGTCAGGAAAAGCGTTTAACGGCGATTCGGAAAGAAAACGGAAAGTTCTTTCCAGAACACCGTTGGGCAAGCTCGGTAAACCGGCGGACGTTGCCGAGGCGGCTTATTTCCTTTCATCTGATCAGGCTGGTTATTTAACAGGAGTCATCCTGCCTGTTGACGGCGGAAATTCAGTAGGATTTTAATATCTGATAATATTGCTTGTACATGAAAGGGAAATTAATCATTGCAGTTTTAATTTGCTTTTCATCCATAAAAGTTTCTGCACAGGATATCATTGTAAGTGATAAATATGACTCCGGTTTTTTCCCCATAGTCTCGGCTTTACGCGCTACATCCATTTATGTTGATGTTAAAGATTACTGGCTTGTTCATAGAGCAGCTGAATTGCTTCAGCAGGATCTTCAAATGCTGACAGGCTTTAAACCTGAGATCATTTCCTCTTTACCTCTTGCTGCTGATAATCTGATTATTATTGGAAGCCTGGACAGTTCAGAAATAATAAACCGTCTTTCTTCGGCAAAGAAAATAAATACTGAAAACCTGAAAGGTAAGTGGGAAAGCTTTCAGTTTCAGACATTAAAGAAACCAACGAACGGAATTAATAATGCATTAATTATTGCAGGAAGCGATAAGAGAGGAACTGCTTTTGGAGTTTTTGAATTGTCGAGACAAATGGGTGTGTCGCCCTGGTACTGGTGGGCTGATGTTCCTGTAAAAAAGAAAAAGGAAATTTATTTTAAGAATGGAATTTTTATATACGGTCCGCCCTCAGTAAAATACCGGGGCATATTTATCAATGATGAAGCGCCTGCTTTTTCTGGATGGACAAAGGAAAAATTCGGAGGAGTAAACCATCTCGTTTACGAAAAGGTTTTTGAACTCATGTTGCGCATGAAGGCAAATTACCTCTGGCCCGCTATGTGGGGAAATGCCTTTAATGATGACGACTCCCTGAATCCCATTCTTGCCGATAAATATGGCATTGTGATGGGTACCACACATCATGAACCCATGCTCAGGGCTCAGCAGGAATGGAAAAGATATGGACACGGACAATGGAATTATGACAGCAATGAAATCGTGTTAAAAGCATTCTGGAAGAAAGGAATCGAACAAATGGATTCGCGTGAAAGCATTATTTCCATCGGAATGCGTGGCGATGGTGATATGCCCATGACAGAAGGAAGTAATATTGCCCTTCTTGAAAGAATTGTACACGACCAGAGAGAGATCATTGAAGAAGTAACGCATAAACCAGCCTCTGCTACTCCCCAGCTATGGGCATTGTATAAAGAAGTGCAGGATTATTATGATAAGGGAATGACTGTGCCGGATGATGTTACTTTATTATTATGTGACGATAACTGGGGCAATATCAGAAAACTCC
Source organism: uncultured Bacteroidota bacterium (assembly GCA_963757975.1). Classification (GTDB taxonomy): domain Bacteria; phylum Bacteroidota; class Bacteroidia; order Chitinophagales; family Chitinophagaceae; genus Puia. The sequence goes on along the minus strand of CAVWUD010000018.1, from coordinate 298,501 downwards.
CGAATCTTACCGACAAGCCCAGGGCCGGTGGCTATGGGATCTACTATCATTTTGATTATGTAGGTGATCCACGAAATTATAAATGGCTTAATACGAACTCCATTCCCCGGGTATGGGAACAGATGAATCTCGCATGTCAGTATGGAGCCGACCGCATATGGATCGTGAATGTGGGTGATATCAAACCGATGGAATATCCGATACAATTCTTTTTGGATTATGCCTGGGATACTAAAAAATGGAATGCAGGAAATATCTCCCGGTATTCAGAGGAATGGGCAAAAGAAATTTTTGGTTCGTTGTATGCTTCAGATATAGGCCTGTTAATTTCGTCCTATACAAAATTTAACAGTCGCAGGAAACCGGAATTGCTGGCCCCCGATACGTACAGCCTGATCAATTACGAAGAAGCTGAAAGGATCGAAGGAGAATATGGTGCGTTAGCCGCAAAGGCAGAAAAAATATATAATCAGATTCCGGACCCTTATAAAAATGCATTTTACCAGCTTGTGCTTTATCCCATAAAAGCCTGTGCCAATCTGAATAATTTATATGTCGCTGCAGGAAAGAACAGGTTATACGCTTCTCAGCGGCGTACTTCCACCAACGACCTTGCTGATAGTGTAAAAAAATATTTCGATGAGGATTCCGCACTTGCCAGGTATTACAATAGGGTGATGTCGGATGGAAAATGGGATCATATGATGGATCAGACGCATATTGGTTATGCCTATTGGCAGCAGCCGGAGAAAAATGTGATGCCAAAAGTTGAGCGTATTCAGTTACCTGATTCAGCGAAGATGGGTTTATCCATTGAAGGCTCGTCTTCCTGGTGGCCGAATGATTCCGGTGAAGCTTTATTACCTGAATTTGATTCATTCATAAGACAATCTCATTATTTTGATTTGTTCAATCAGGGAACGATCCCATTTGAGTATAATGTTAAATCGACGGTTCCCTGGATAAAACTAAGTGAACAAAAAAATAAAATAGAAAAGCAACAGAGATTATGGATTAAGGTTGATTGGGAAGAAGTACCAATAGGCACGCATAAAATACCGGTAACAATTACAGGTTCCGATGGCAGAAGGCTTACAGTTTTCGCTATTGTTAAAAACTATGGAACTAATCCCTTTAAAGGTTTTGTAGAAAGCAATGGTTATGTTTCTATGGAAGCAAGCCATTTTACAAAGGCAATAAATAGACCCGAAGTAAGATGGCAACTGATCCCTGGAATAGGCCGCACAGGTTCGGGCATGACAGTCACTCCCGTAACTGCGCAGAGACAAAATCCTGGATCAGGCAGTCCTGTCCTGGAATACAAAATGATGTTATTTGATACCGGTAGAATGAATGTTCAGGTTTATTTTTCTCCCACATTGAATTTTAATGGCAAAGAATTGCAGTATGCCATTTCATTCGATGATGCATCACCTGAAATATTTAATCTTCATCCGGACAATTCAAATAAAAGCTGGCAACAGTGGGTGGCAAATAACATCATTATAGATAGTGCTGCATTTCATATCATCAAAAAGGGTATACATATTTTAAAATACTGGATGGTAGACCCGGGTGTTGTATTGCAGAAAATAGTGGTAAATATTAAGGGAGTTAAGCCCAGTTACCTGGGACCGCCGGAGACATTCATTAAATAAAAATTAAGCCGGTTAAGATTTCAAATTATAAATATGACCCAAACGCCGCAAAAATTATCAGTCCTGGAGAAAGTCGGTTATAGCCTGGGCGATCTTGCTGCAAATCTTATCTTTCAGACCCTGATGACCTTTCTTGCTTTTTTTTATACCGATGTGTATAAAATACCGGCAGGAACAGCAAGTGTTATCATATTTGTGGGTGGCTTTTTCGGTGCCTTTTTTAACATTATCATGGGAGCCATTGCCGACCGGACCCATACCCGCTGGGGAAAATTCAGGCCCTGGATATTGTGGACTTCCGTTCCTTTTGGTGTGATTGCCATACTTGCTTTTTCCACTCCTGATTTTGGAGCGACCGGTAAATTGATTTATGCACTGGTAACTTATTTTTTATTGGTGGTAATTTATTCGGCCAATAACCTTCCATACTCCGCGCTTAGTGGCGTAATTACCGGCGATATGAAAGAGCGAAACAGTCTTTCTTCTTACAGATTTGTTGCTGTCATGATTGCACAATTTATTATTCAGGTGTTATTACTACCCCTTGTATTAATTTTTGGTCACGGCGATAAGCAGGCAGGTTTTAAAACAGTCATGGGCTTTTTCGCAATTACCGGTGTCATTTTTTTCATCATCACTTTTCTTACAACCAGGGAAAGGATCGTTCCAGGACAAAGCAAAAAAAGTTCTGTTTCTCAGGATTTGAAAGATCTCTTTAAAAACAGGCCCTGGATCATCATGCTTTTTCTTACAATACTGGTGTTTATTACACTGGCGTTAAAAGGAGGTATGTATATTTATTATTTCAAATATTATTTGAATGCATCTGCGATCTCTTCTTTTTTAGAAAATATCGGATTCAATCGTTTTACACAATGGCTTAATCATTCAACTGGGTTTCAATGGCCCGATGATGCGGCTACTTCGGGAAACAGTTTATTTAATGCGAGTGGAATTATTTTTATGATCGTAGGTATTGCATTTTCAAAACCACTGGCTGACAGATTTGGAAAAAGAGATGTGTTTGGGGCGTTTCTTTTTTTCTCTGCATTATTTTTATTGATGTTTGATTTCTATTCGCCGGATGCCATTGGAATCGTTTTCATTACCCAGATTTTACATGGTTTTTTTTATGGAGTTACCATCCCCTTATTGTGGGCCATGATTGCTGATGTGGCAGATTACAGTGAATGGAAGAATAACAGGAGAGCCACGGCTATCATTTTTTCCGCGATGATATTTGGATTAAAAATAGGTTTGAGTGTTGGTGGCGCATTGGGGGCGGCCTTATTGTCTAAATATGGATATGTGGCAGAAGCTACCAATCAGACAGCCGCCACTGTTTCTGGTATCAGGATGTCGGTGAGTGTTTATCCCTGCATCGTTTTTATAGCCGGCGTAGTCCTTCTATTCGGATATAACATAAATAAAAAGATGGAACTGACAATAGAAACTGACCTGAAGGCAAGAAGGGCTTAAATCTTCAAATAAATTTATCATGCCCGAAGACGATATAACCCATATTGATTTTGAAGATTTGAAAAGGAGTGCCATATCAGAACCGCTCGTAAAACATATATATACGGCAGACCCTTCTGCACATGTTTTTGAGGGCAAAATTTATATTTATCCATCCCACGATATTGATACCGGTATCCCGTTTGATGACCTTGGAAGCCATTTCGCGATGGAAGATTATCATGTGCTTTCTATGAATAGCATAGATGATATTGCGGAAGATCATGGAGTTGCACTGCATGTAAAGGATGTATCCTGGGCAGAAAAACAAATGTGGGCACCTGATGCTGCGTATAAGAATGGAAAATATTATTTATACTTTCCGGCAAAAAGACCGGATGGAATTTTTCAGATCGGCGTAGCTATTGGAGAGAAACCTGCCGGACCTTTTACACCTGAACAGGAAGCGATAAAAAACAGTTATTCCATTGACCCTGCTGTTTTTCAGGACGATGATGGAAAGTTTTACATGTACTTTGGCGGTATTTGGGGTGGCCAACTGCAATCGTACAGAGATAATAAATATAATCCTGCATTTAAGGAACCATCGTCTCAGGAAAAAGCACTGGGTCCAAGGGTTGCACGGATCAGGGATGATATGAATGAATTTGCAGAAGCTGCGAGAGAGATAACCATTCTCGATCAAAATGGAATCCCGCTATTAGCAGGTGATAATAGCAGGCGATTCTTTGAAGCATCCTGGATGCACAAATACAATGGCAAATATTATTTCTCCTACTCAACAGGAGATACGCATTTGATTTGTTATGCCACCGGAGATAATCCTTATGGACCTTTTATTTACCAGGGCGTAATTCTCAATCCTGTAGTTGGCTGGACTACCCATCATTCCATATGTTCATTTAAGGGTAAATGGTATTTGTTTTATCACGATTCCAGCTTAAGCGATGGTGTAACTCATCTGAGATCTGTAAAAGTTACTGAACTTTTTTATGACGAAGCGGGAAAAATACATTTGATTGAACCCTACAAAAAAAATATATAGTGTGCAGATGAAAATAAAATTATTTGTTACTCCTTTATCTTTGTTATTGTCTCTCAGTATATATGCACAAACCAATCTCCCCTGGCAGGGTAAAAAATGTGCTGTTGTTTTAACTTATGACGATGCCATCGACCAGCAATTGGACAATGCAGTACCTGTTCTTGATTCGCTTGGTCTGAAAGCCACTTTTTATATTACCGCTTTTTCAAGTTCCATGCAATCCCGTATGAGTGAGTGGAGGAAGCTGGCCGGAAATGGTCATGAATTAGGAAATCATACATTATTCCATCCCTGTTTCGGCGGACCAGACAGGATTTGGGTGAAGCCGGAAAATGATTTGAGAAACTATACTGTGGAACGAATGGTAAACGAAACAAGAATGACAAATATTTTTCTTCAGTCATTGGATGGAAAAACAAGAAGAACATTTGCTTATACCTGTGGTGATATGAAAATCGGTGACTCATCCTTCATCAATGGAATGAAAAAGGATTTCGTTGCTGCCAGGGCAGTGAGGAACGAAATGCATAAGATCAATGAAATTGATCTGTACAATGTGGATTGTTTTGTAGTAAATGGCGAAAGCAGTGCGCAGTTAATAGAATGGGCTAAAAAAGCAATGGAAACCAATTCACTTCTCGTTATTCTTTTTCATGGAGTTGGTGGGGGTAATTCGTTAAATGTATCTATTTCGGCACACAGGGAATTCCTTATATTTTTAAAAAAAAATCAGAAAGACATTCTGATCGCCCCGATGATAAATATAGCAGACTTTATCCGTTCATCTCAAAAGATGACGAATTGAATTATTCTTTCAAAGCCATCACTTTTTCAAAGGCCAGCTTTGGTTTAAAATTTCTGTCAAATAATAGAGGATAATTGGTTCTTCCTTTTATTGGCCAGTTATTTAACCATGACTGTCCGTCGTTTACACCCCAGAATGTTACCCTTTCAATTTTGTCTTTGTATTTGATAAATAACTTAAATAAATCTTCATAGCATTTTGCCAGTTTTACCAGGACGGAATCAGGTAAACCGTTAGGATATGGGTTCATAAAGGGGCTGTTCTCATAATTTTGGTTTACGTCCGCGCCTTTTAAATCCCAGGGATTCGGGAGACAAGTCAGATCCAGTTCAGTAAAACTTACTTTTAATCCAAGGGCAGAATATTCGATGATACTATTTTCAATATCTTTTAAAGGAAGTCCTTTAATACTCCAGTGCCCCTGAATGCCAATGCCGTCTATCCTTGTTCCGCTTGCCTTTAGTTTTTTTATTAATGCAATAGCGCCTTCTCTCTTTTTCGGTTCTTCTATATTGTAATCGTTGTAGTAGAGTTCAGTATTGGGCGCCGCCTTTGCAGCCAGATCAAACGCTTTGCGTATATAATCTTCTCCAATTTCTTCCAGAAAAATTGAATTTCTTAAACTGCCATCTTCATTTAGTGCCTCATTAACCACATCCCAGGAATTTACCTTCCCGGCATACCTGCCGGCAACCGCATTAATGTGGTTCATCATGAACAGCAGAAGGGAGTCCCTGCTTTTTATATTTTTTACAAATGGTGATAGCTGACTATGCCATATAAGAGTATGGCCGACAATGAACATTTTGTGTTTCTTTCCATATTCTACGTATTTGTCGGCCAGATCGAAATTGTATCTATCCCATCCTGGATGGATCACTTCACATTTCATGATATTTTCGGGGGTAATCGCATTGAATTGGTCAGGAATAAAGTTTATGGCTTCAGGAACTTTCTCTTCTATCTCGGAGGCATTTAATGCTGCACCGATAAGAAAATCTTTCTTGTATGCATTTTTTAATGATGTATCGATGAAGGCAGTAACAGCTGCAATAACAATAAACGTACATATTCCTGCAATAAGTTTCATAACTGTATGATTACAAAATGACCGGCTGTTAAATGTAGTGGTTTAAAATCTTTTTTATATATTCCTGTTATATGCAAAAATTACCAGGCCTGTTACTCATCAGCCTTTCAAATATATTGAATGCTCATGCACAATTCGGTAAACTTTCTCCTGCTGACAGTTTGTATTGGGCCAATATCAGAAGACTTAGCCAGCTTGATTATCAGAATATGCTGGATCAGTTACATATTGATTCCACGAGACCTGGTCCATCAGGAAATCCACAGGCGCCTAATGCTGCCAATGCTGATGAGTCGAAAGCCACACAATACACTTCATTACCCAACCCATTGATATTAAATAATGGGCAGCCGGTTACGACTGCTAAAATCTGGTGGGAAAAACGACGCCCTGAAATCACTGCGTATTTTGACAGGGAAATATATGGCCGGGTACCTGATAAAGTTCCGAAAGTGACCTGGGAGCTGGTGAGTACAAGCTATGATACCAGTAATCATGTACCTGCTATAACCAGGAAACTGATCGGTCATGTTGATAATTCTTCTTATCCCTCCATTACGGTAAATATAGATCTCACTTTAAGTACACCGGCTAATATTAAAACACCTGTACCGGTGATCATGGAATTTGGATTTGTGTTTCCTCCGGGATTTAAATTCCCTGCCCCGCCTCCGGGCACGCCGGTGCAAGCAGGATGGCAACAACAACTTCTCGAAAAAGGCTGGGGTTATGCAATTATAATTCCAACCAGTTATCAGGCTGACAATGGAGCCGGATTAACAGAAGGTATTATCGGTCTGGTGAATAAAGGACAACATCGCAAGCCCGATGACTGGGGAACATTGCGTGCATGGGCATGGGGCGCAAGCCGTGCCATTGATTATTTTGAAACAGACAAATCAGTAAATGCAAAACAGATTGGCATAGAGGGACTTTCACGTTACGGCAAAGCAGCTGTTGTTGCAATGGCTTATGAACCCAGACTGGCCATAGCATTTATTGGTTCATCCGGGGCAGGCGGCACGAAAATACTTCGCCGGGTTTTTGGTGAACAGGTGGAAAACCTTGCTTCATCTGGTGAATATCATTGGTTCGCCGGAAACTTTATTAAATATGCCGGCCCTTTAACACCGAATGATCTGCCTGTTGATGCACATGAATTGGTAGCATTATGTGCACCCCGCCCGGTATTCATCAGTTCAGGTTCACCAAAAATTGAAGGACAGTGGGTGGATGCCAAGGGCATGTTTCTTGGAGGCGTTTATGCGGGACCGGTATACATTCTATTAGGGAAAAAAGATCTGGAAACTATTGAATTTCCTCCGATGGAAACATCGTTGATTAATGGGGAGATTGCATTTCGTCAGCATAGCGGAGGTCATACTACGGGTCCAAACTGGCCGACATTTATAGAATGGGCGGCAGGGTATTTTAAATAAAATCTTTCACAGGAAAAAACCTGCATTAACCGGTTTTTTTCCGCCATTGGCCGGTTTTCATTAGTCAGCGATCCAAGGCGAAATTATTTTAGCGGTCTAAAATATAACGCCGTGAGAAAGATATTCTGCTTAATCCTGATAAGTTTTGCAATAGCAAACTCAACAAATGCACAGGCACCCTCCATAGGTCGCGCTTATGGTAAGATTACAGATTCGCTGGGGCAACCCATGGGTGATGTTACCGCGATCATTTTGAAATCCGTTGTCACAGATACCGTTACGAAGAAAAAGAAAATGGTATTACTAAAGGGGATGGACACCAAAGCAAATGGTGAATTTAATTTTGAAGACCTTCCTGTAGGTATGCCGTTGGTGCTTCGTGTATCATCCACCGGATACAAAACCCAGGATCTTTCATTCAGAATTATTCCAGGCAAAAATAGCTCACCGTATGGCACCATGCCAACATTTGACAAGGATCTCGGAACCGTTATACTCTCACCCGATATAAAAATGCTGGGTACCGTAGTGGTCACATCCAGCACACCGACCATGAAACTGGAGCTCGATAAAAAGGTATTTAATGTAGAGAAAAATATCGTGAGCGCCGGTGGAACCGGACTGGATGTTATGCGTAATGTTCCTTCGGTAAATGTGGACATCGATGGAAATGTCACATTGCGCGGAGCCACACCGACTATTTTTGTAGACGGCAGACCCACTACATTATCGTTGGATCAGATTCCTGCAGACGCGATTGAGAGTGTAGAAGTGATGACGAATCCTTCTGCGAAATATGATGCATCTGGTGGAGGTGCAGGCATCCTGAATATCATTCTGAAAAAAAATCGCAAGAAAGGATATAATGGGAATATATCCGCTGGTATCGATTCCCACGGTGCACCCAATGCACTGGCAGGTTTTAATATCCGTCAGGATAAAGTAAACCTGAGTGCCAACGGAATGTATAACAGTATATATAGTAAAACGACGGGTACAACGGATCGCTATACTTTCCTCACGGATACCACGCGTTTACAACAACAGGACCAGAGTCAGAATAAAGGACATTTTATGTTTGGCCAGATCGGGATCGATTATTTTGCCAGTAACAAAACGACTATTTCAGGTTCTTATATTAAAGTACATGGTGAATTTAAGCCCACAGATATTTCACAGATACAAACGGACAGCCTCAATGGATTTGAAAATCCAACGAGTTATTCAACTCGTTATTCCAACAATGACCGGGTCTTTGATGTTAATGGTGCACAGCTGGGCCTGAAACATTTATTTGCCGAAGACGGTCGTCAGATTACCGTTGATGGTTCTTATTTCGGGGTGAAGGCGCATACGTCGGCACTATATACAACGGATTATTATACCGGCCAGCCTGGTTCGCCTATTGATTTTACTACTCAGCAACAGACACTCGCCACGGCCGCTCCGGAATTCTTTACAGCACAAACTGATTATACCGATCCACTGACTAAAAATTTCAAACTCGAAGCGGGACTTCGCGCCAGTATTCAAAAACTGAGTAACAACAATAATACATATACGATAGATAAGAATGGCGATGCCACCCTGGATTCGCTTGGAACAACCGACTACTCCAGCACAAGCAGGGTGTATGCGGCCTATGTGAATGTCACCAGTTCGATTGGTAAATTCAGTTATGCACTCGGTCTCCGTGCAGAAAGTTCCGGTTATACAGGTGACATCCTCAATACCGGTCAGAAATTCAGTAATAATTATCCCTTGAGTTTATTTCCTTCCATATTTCTGAGTCAGAAATTCGCCCATGATCAGGAATTGCAGCTGAGTGCAACCCGTAAAGTAAATCGTCCGGGATTCTTCCAGTTGATTCCTTATACGGATTATTCAGACACGCTCAATATTACACGTGGTAATCCGAATCTTGTGCCAGAATTCACGGAATCATTCGAATTGTCGTACATCAAAAACTTTCCGCATAATAATACATTATTGATCTCAGCTTATTATAAGTATACAGATGATCTGATAACCCGGTACCAGGATAGTGGCGTAAATCCAATCGGTGAACCTATATTGATCAACACATATGAAAACGCCAACGATGCATATACGGTTGGAGCGGAACTGACGACTACCGATAACATCGCGAAATGGTGGGACATATCATTCAATGTGAATGTATATAATTCAAAAATCAATACCGATAATCTCAATCAACCTTCACAACCGGCTCTATGGAGTATGTTTGGTAAACTGAATAGTAATTTCAAATTACCTGGCGGATTGACATTACAACTTACAGCCATCTATCAGTCGAAGACGAACCTGCCTGTGAATCAGAATTCCAATCAGTTCGGACCCCCGGGATCTACAACACAAAGCTCATCACAGGGATATATCAAACCTTTCTGGGGAATGGATGCGGCAGTCAAAAAAACTTTCCTGAAAAACAATGCAGCATCCATTACGCTGAGTATGACTGATATTTTCCGCACAAGATGGTCCGATCAGTATAGTCAGAGCAGTTATTTCCAACAGGAATATAACAGATTAAAAGATCCGCAACTGGTAAGACTTGTATTTGCTTACAGGTTTGGAAAAATGGACCTGAATTTATTCAAACGCAAGGATATGCATAACCAGGGCATGGGCGATGCGGGATCAAGTCTGCAGTAATTATTCAATCATGGTTAGATCTGGTACCCATCGGGATAATTCTGACCGGGACCTGTTTATGGCTGATGATTGGTTTACAAACCGGAAAGAAGGTCTTTTAACCAGTTTTAAGACCTGAACAGGGTCTTGCGAATTCCCAGTCCGCAATGCACTACCTTTAGTTTAACTGGTGGTAATACATTTTTCAAATCTGCACAGTTCCTCAGTGCCCACCTTGGATTGTAATTTTTCAAAAAACAAGTTTCGTATTCGCTTATTATGGATCAAATAAAATCAGATGAGTTAACTATTGCATACAAGGAACTTGTTTTCCAGGACAACGAGAGAGAAAAGCGTGCAGCCGAATTGATCATAGCAAATAAAGAGCTCGCTTTTCAAAATGCAGAGAAAGAAAAACGAGCGGCAGAATTAATCATTGCCAATAAGGAGCTTTTATTTCAATACGAAGAGAAAGAAAAAAGAGCTGCAGAGTTAATCATTGCCAACAAAGAATTGGCATATCAAAACGAAGAGAAAGAAAAACGTGCAGAAGAATTACTCATTGCTAACAGGGAACTTAAGCAGGCGGAAGCTGATATTCGTCAATTGAATGATGAATTGGAACAAAAAGTAATTGAACGCACCTCACAGTTGGAATCAGCAAATAAGGAACTGGAGTCATTTTCATATTCTGTATCGCACGACTTAAGGGCTCCCATCAGAGCGATCAATGCTTACACAAAAATTTTAATGGAAGATTATTTGGGAAAATTTGATGCTGATGGTATAAAAGTTCTTTATTCCATTATCCGAAATTCAAAAAAAATGGGCGAACTCATAGATGATTTGCTTGCATTTTCAAAATTGGGAAGAAAACAGGTGACAGTTTCGGAAATAAATATGACGAATCTTGTTAACCTGGTGAGAGAAGAATTATTATTTGATGAAGGTGAAATCATACCAGAATTCAGCCTGAGTGATCTTCCTCCTGCGAAAGGAGATCAGTCACTTATTAAACAGGTATGGATTAACCTGATTTCAAATGCCATTAAATATTCGAAATACAACCCAAAAATCCATATCGGAATAGGGGCGTATGAAAAAGATAATCATGTAGTTTATTATGTAAAAGATGACGGAGCCGGATTTGATATGCAGTACTATGATAAGCTGTTTGGGGTTTTTCAGCGATTACATTCGCAGGAGGAATTTGAAGGTACGGGTATAGGACTGGCTATAGTACAAAAAATAATACACCGGCATAACGGAACGGTTTGGGCGGAATCAACATTAAACGAAGGAGCATGCTTTTATTTCAGCCTGCCTGCCATAAAGCCGCGTATTCACAGCATTAACTCTCTAAATTAAAAAGATGGATTACGAAAACATTGAAATTTTATTCGCTGAAGATAGTATAGACGATGCCATACTTACCATCCGGGCCCTTGAAAAGAGTGGTTTTACTAACAAGCTATATCATGTTAAAGACGGAGCTGAAGCATTGGATTTTCTTTATTGCAAAGGTGTGTATTCTGTTCGGAATTTCAAGGACAAGCCTAAACTGATTTTAGTTGATTTAAAGATGCCGAAAGTTTCAGGAATACAGGTGCTGGAAAAAGTAAAATCAGACCCGGAACTTAAGTCTGTTCCTGTGGTTATACTTACCTCATCTCAGGAAGATCCTGATATGGCAAAATGCTATTTACTGGGTGTCAATAGTTATATCGTAAAACCTGTTGACAGCAATAAATTTTTTAATTCCATAAAAGAGATTGGATTGTATTGGATGATATTAAATCAGGCTGCGCATTGACAGAATTGGCAACTATACAAACAGCACACAATAATGGTATCCAATCTTAGAATACTGATTCTTGAAGACAATCAAAATGACGCTGATTTACTTCTTCGCGAATTGAAGAAATCAGGGTTAAGTTTTACTTCTCAAATCGTTCAGACCAGGAAAGAATATGAGAATGCTCTCGAATATTCTGCTCCCGATATTATCCTGTCTGATTATTCCCTGCCTGAATTTGATGCTGTTACTGCTTTCCGCATAAAACAGAATAAGTATCCATACATTCCTTTTATTATTGTATCCGGTATTATCGGGGAAGAAAATGCTGTTGAGCTTATCAAAAATGGTGTAACGGATTATGCTCCTAAAGACAAGTTATTTACATTAACTCAAAAAATCAGCCGGGCACTAAAAGATACAGAAGAAAGAAATGAAAAGAAAATTACTGCCGAAAAATTAAAAATACAAGCAGCAGAATTAATTGTAGCCAATGAGAAACTTCAACGCTTAAATCAGCATCTTGAAAAAAGGGTTTTTGAAAGGACCTGTGAGTTGGAAAAACTAATTCAGGAACTCAAAGATCTAAGTTTATCAAAAGATCAATTACTTGCTGTAATTTCCCATGATCTTCGCAACCCGCTAGCAGTCCTGCTTCTTGCTTCAGAAGAATTAACAAGTGAAGCAGAAAATAGCATTTTTGAGCCCATTAAGCCATATATAAAAATCATTCATCGAAGCTCTCTTAATATTCTTCGTCAATTAAATGAACTGGTAAACTGGGCAAAGTCCAAACAGGAAAAGGCAGACTTGCACTTTGAAAAAATCAACCTGGTAACTGCTGTGAATCAGAGTTTTGAATTATTAAGGGCAAATATTGCACAAAAGAATATTGTTCTTGATAACAAAGTTTCAGCTAATATATATGTACATGCTGATGCGCTGATGCTTCGTTCTATTCTTCAGAACCTGGTCACCAATTCAATTAAATATAGTTTTCACGGCGGACTGGTCGAGGTAAATGCTCAGTGGATAGATCAGCAGGTGGAAGTTAGCGTTGTTGATTCAGGTATGGGAATGGATGAGGATACCAGGGAAAATCTGTTTATCAAATCCAATTCAGCTTCTGTGTCTGGCACAAATAATGAAGCGGGTTCTGGTCTGGGGTTAATACTGGTTAGGGATTTTGTTTCCCTGCACGGCGGCACGCTTAGAGTGGAAAGCAATATAAAAAAAGGGACCTGCATTTATTTTACTGTGCCCGCCTGTTTAACAAATAATTAAAATAGCTCTCTTCCCAATTCCCGTGAATTCGACTCACTTTGGTGACATCCGGATTCTCTCACGGGGGACTTACAAATAATATCATTTTCTAATCTATCAAAATAATATTTGAAATATTTGCCTATAAATTTGGGTAACTCAAAAGTTACTCTTATGTTTGCGTAACTTAAAAGTTACTTAATATGGAAACAAGTGTCAAACACCAGTATTTCTTTCCGCAGGGTCCTGAAATGGTCTGGGAATACCTTACCAGGGCCGAATTGATGGAGCTTTGGTTAATGCCCAGTAATTTCCTGCCCATCCTCGGGCACGAATTCCAGTTCAGGATAAAGCCTGTACCAGCACTTGATTTTGATGGTATCGTCTATTGTAAGGTGCTGGAAATAGTGCCTTATAAAAGACTTAGCTATTCCTGGAAAACCGGACCGGGGAATGGGAAGATCGAGCTCGATTCCACAGTAGTCTGGAAACTGATACCCAAAGAAAATGGCACTGAGCTTTTGCTGGAGCATACAGGCTTTAAAGAAGCTGAGCATTTCAAAATGTACACAGCGGTGAATGAAGGCTGGTATAAAAATATTGAAAAGATCGCTGTACTCCTAAATACCGTAAAACGTGAAACAACAAAACAATGATGTATTCCAGGTGGTCGCAGACCCCACCCGCAGGCAGATACTGCGGTTACTTTTAAAAGACAGCCTGACGATCAATACATTGGCCGAGCATTTTGATATGAGCCGGCCGGCTGTATCCAAGCATATTAAAATACTGCATGGTGGTGGATTTATTTCTATCCAGGATATCGGGCGGGAGAGACATTGCATACTGAAGCAGGAGGGATTTGAAAAGTTGCAGGAATGGATAAACTACTTTGACAAATTCTGGCAATTGAAGCTTGAGAAATTAAAAATGCTGTTGGACAACAAACAGAAAAATTAAAATGTAAATACATTGAAAAATAAAAATTTCACGGCATCCATAGAGGTTGATAAATCTCCGGAGAAAGTATTCAATCATATCAAAGATGTTTCAAAATGGTGGAGTAAAGATTTTGAAGGCGGCAGCTCAAAGCTCCATGATGAATTTGTCATTAGCCATACCGACCAACATTATTCAAAACAGAAATTGATTGAAGTTATACCCGACAAGAGATTAGTCTGGCTTGTTACGGACAGTATCCTGAACTGGATAAAAGGTGACAAACATGAATGGACAAATACAAAGATGATTTTTGATATAACTACAAAAGGAGATAAAACCTTGCTCCATTTTACTCACGAAGGCCTTTTGCCTGAAAAAGAGTGTTATGCCAGGTGTGAGCAGGGCTGGAATATGGTTATCATGGAAAGACTATCAGACTATATCACAAATGGTAAAGCGATATAAATTATAAAATCAAATTATTATGGCAAACAATAATTTTCATAGAACCATCAAAGTTAATGCTTCAACTAAAGAAGCAATGAAAAAAATCAGTCAGGTAAATCTCTGGTGGGCGAAGAATTTTTCCGGCAATGCACAAAGGCTAAACGATAAGTTCACAGTTCGTTTTGGGGAAACATTTGTTGATTTTTTAATCAGCGAATTAGTTCCGGATAAAAAAGTAGTTTGGAAAGTAACTGATTGTAACCTGCATTGGATAAAAGCAAAAAAAGAATGGAACAGCACTGAAGTCGTTTTTGATATTTCAAAAGAAAAAAACAAGAGCAAAATTAATTTTACGCATATAGGGTTGGTTCCTGGCGTTGAATGTTATCATGATTGTGAAACAGGATGGAATGGGCATGTGACTAAAAGTCTGGCAGATTTTATTAACAAAGGGAAAGGCCAGCCTGAATAATATTGGCGAAAGCTCTACTTTTATCGTCGAACTTCCAAGTAAAGTGGGTGTCTAAAGGATCCGCAAACACAACCGATGAATATTGGAAGGGTATGTGAAAGAAACTAACCTTACTTTTATATCTGCTTCCCTTCCTTTTATCAAACCAGCGATTATGAATACCACGTTCCAGGGCAGGTCACGGGGTTTTATAGAAACCTTGCCTGGAGCTTTACCGGTATGTTTAAAGGAGCAATTATTTTAGCCGTTTTTTATGCGGTATTACATTCCTGGCTTGGTAAACGCGAGAAAGCTGTTCCAGTTGAGGCATAGGCTCATCGCTGTGGGATTCATGCCGTTATCTTTCAAACTGTTTTTTTCCTTTGGACTACGTTTTGTCAGCCACTTGTCAGTCTGCTGTCAGGGCGCTGTCATTCAATATAAAGGTTCCTATAAGGTTCCTATATTTTCCCTATAAGGTCTCTGAGGATTTGATAAATTATATAATTTTGGAGAAAGACTACATGCCTTCGAAAAAGAAATTACGCGAAAAGCCGGCCGAAAAAGTTGTTGTAAAAAGCAAAGCCTATGGTGTACATGAACGTGCACCAAGAGGATCCAAAACTAAGGCTGTTTTAAACCGGGCGATGAAAGCCCATGGCAAGCGTCTTAGGGAAAGTACTGCTCCGGCCAAACTTATCATGGATTCCCTGCAGCCATTTCGGGAAAATTTCAAAGGCGGAATGCTCTGGCAACGACTGGTAAAACATTTTGCTGCGCAGGCAAAAAAAGGCGATGCTTATAATGTCGTCGGAATCGAGAATTGGGATTTTAATTTACAATACCTGACGAGCAGGATCATGGCACCAGATGTGGAAATAAAGCCTTTGGATGATTTTACGGATCTTAAGGTTGAAGTCAATTATACTTTTAGCAAACGATTTCTGGAGAGAAAATCAAATATCACATCATTCCGGATCACGCTCATTTTTCTATTTCCCAATTTCAGGAACAATAAAATTAAAACGATTCCCTTTGTACTGCCTGATAAATTATTAACTGATTCCTCACTTTATTCTTTTTTAGTTCAGCCGCCACGTCGGGCAAATTCGTATCTCTGTTGTTTTAAAGCGGAAGCCTGCAGGAATGGTGAACTGGATCAAAATAAAGGAAACGCAGGTAAGACCATGTGTCTGTTAACGTCGGGACAATTAACCACATGAAAAGAGTGATCAAAATCAGTTTGCGTGTTTTGGCCATCCTGATTGCATTGCTGCTAATCGCGTTAATCGTTGTTTCTCTTTATGTAAAAAAACATGAACAGCAGTTTATTTCTTTTTTAGAATTGGAAACCGAAAAAGGCCTGAGCGGAGCTAAGCTTCACATCGGAGATATCAGTGTTGGTTTTAAAAGCAGTTTCCCCCTGGTTGCATTGACCATAGATAGTATATATCTGCGCGACAGCCTTTGGAGCCGGCATCATCACAATCTGATTTCAGCAAACCGGGTTTATGCTACGATAAACTTCTGGAAACTCTTCCATGGGGAAATCGATATTAAACGTCTCGATCTGGATAAACCGGATATTTATTTCTATACCGATAGCCTGGGTTATTCCAATACTTCAGTTTTTAATAAAAAGATCAGATCGCGTAAAGACAGTTTAACCAACCAACCTTATCCAATATTCCAAATCAGCGATGCCAAATTTTCTATAGACGAAGGCGTTAAACATAAGTTTTTTAGTTTTCATATTCATGAACTGGCTGGTAATATCCGGCGAAAAACGAATAGTCAGGCTCTGGAAGTTAATCTGAACCTGAACTGCATCGTTCATGCATTAACATTTAACCAGTCCAAGGGTCCATTTCTTGAGAATAAATCCGTCCAGGGGAGTTTCAGCATATTGTACAACAGAGATTCACGTGAACTTGATTTTGACAAAATCCAACTGGCAATAGATCAGCAGCCTTTTGTTCTTACGGGCAAATTCTTCTTCGCGGAACAAGGAACTCCTTTTATTCTCTCCTGGCAGACTAAAAATTTATCTTTCCGGAAAGCGGCGTCTTTACTTTCTGCAAATATTCAAAGAAGACTGGAGACTTACGATATCGAAGATCCTATTGACAGTCTCAGCGGCAGCCTGGATAATTCCGAAACCCAATACTCTACACCGCTGATCCATTTGTGGCTGAAAGTGGAAAACAGGAATTTAAAAAGCCCGTTTGTTGCTATAGATCGTGCATCTTTTACGGCAACATTTAACAATGAAGCCATAAGAAGCCGGGGACATGAAGATTCCAATACGGTGATACATTTTTCGGCACTTCAGGGCAGCTGGAAAAATCTGAATTTTCATACTGATTCCGTAGTGCTCAGCAATCTCATTCATCCCAGAATAAAAGCGAATGTGATGTCCGATTTTAAACTGGACATGATCAACAATTTTCTGAAAGAAAATGAGCTGGCTTTTACAAGCGGGACGGGAAAAATTAACATCGCTTACAGTGGATCGCTGGAAAAATTTCATGATAGTTCAAGGCTGATAAACGGAACGATCATGCTGGAAGATGCAGCACTTCATGATATACCGACTAACCTTCTATTTAGTCCGGTAAGGGGTGTCATTCGTTTTACAGGCAGGGATATGTACGTCGAAAACCTGACCTTTCATTCAGGCAGTTCAGACCTGAAGATTAACGGTAAAGTGAAAAGCATCTTTTATTTTTTTAATCATCTCAACAATAAATATTCATTTGACTGGAACATCACATCCAACAGGTTGAACCTGGATGATTTCAGCAGTTTTCTACGGCGGAAGACAAAACCCGCGATAACGGCTAATAATAAATCCGCGCCTGAAGAATCAGTATCGGCGTATATCAGTAAGATCACGTCGGCCGATTTTAATGTCAGCCTGAAAGTGAATAAACTGATTTATAAAAAAATCATAGCAGACAGTTTACTTGCCGGCGTAACGATCAAAAACGATGCTTTGCATTTCAGTAATGTCAGTATGCAACATGTCGGGCTTTCGATAGACGAGGGTATGAATCATAAAATTTTTGGTTTACGAATTCATAAATTGGATTGTAATATTCAGGAAAAAGCAAAGAGCCCTGTTCTGACCTTCGATTTGAACCTGGATTGCCTGGTTCAGGCGATGACATTTAATCAGCATAAAGGATCATTCCTTGAAAATAAATCCTTGCAGGGTGCATTCCGGATTTTATATAATAAAGATTCGCGGGAACTGGATTTTGACAAAATTCTGCTGGCAGTTGATCAGCAACCTTTTGTTTTTACGGGGAAATTTTTTTTCGCGAAGGAAGGAACTCCTTTTCTTCTTTCCTGGGATACTAAGAATTTATCCTTTCGAAAAGCTGCATCTTTTCTTTCTGCAAATCTTCAAAAAACACTCGGGCCCTATGATATCGAAGATCCCATTACGAGTCTTACAGGCAGTATGGATAATTCCGAACCACAATATTCCACACCGTTGATTCATCTCTGGCTGAACGTGGAAAACAGGAATGTAAAAAGCCCGTTTTTCACGGTTGATCATGCATCCTTCACAGCAACATTTAACAATGAAGCAATAAGATTTCATGGACACGAAGATTCCAACACCGTGATACATTTTACTGCATTCCAGGGCGTCTGGGAAAACCTGCATTTCCATTCCGATTCTGTGGTTCTCAGCGATCTCATACATCCCAGAGCAAAAGTGAATGTGTGGTCCGATTTTAAACTGGACCTGGTCAACAGCTTTCTGAAAGAAAACGAGCTGACTTTTAGAGGGGGGACAGGAAAAATAAACCTCGCTTACAGCGGATCGCTCGACAAAGAATACGACAGTTCAAGGCTTTTGACGGGAAGCATCACCCTGGCTGATGCTGATTTGCATTATGCGCCGCGAGATTTTCGATTTAATCCGGTCAGTGGTGTGATCCGCTTTACCGGAGATGACATGATCATCGAAAACCTGGAACTTCATTCAGGCAGTTCAGACCTGACGATGAACGGGAAACTGAAAAGCATCTTTTATCTTTTTAATCATCTTAACGATAAATATACATTTGACTGGAAGATTACATCCAACAGGCTGAACCTGGACGATTTCAACAATTTTTTACGTCCGCAAACAACAAAAGCTGAAGAAGAAAAAAAGAAATCCGCTCCTGATGTCACGGTATCAAGATTTATCAGCCAGCTGACGACGTCCAATTTCAATATCAGTCTGAAGGCGAATCAGGCGATTTATAAAAAATTTGTCGTGGACAGCCTGGAGGCTGTCATTATACTGAATGAAAATGAAGTGCGGTTTAAAAATGTAGTTTTAAAACACGGCAAAGGCAATATGTACCTAAATGGTTTTATGCAAAACGATACAAGTTCCAATTCATTCGGCCTGGAAACACAACTGAACAATATCAATGTGAGCAGCCTGTTTTACGTTTTTGACAATTTTGGACTTCAATCGATGACGGATAAAAATATTCATGGCAATCTAACTGCAAATATCAGCATGGAAGGACACCTTACACACAATGCTCAACTGATAAAAGACGGGTTTAAAAGTTCAATCAATTTCAACTTAAAAAATGGGCAGCTTTTAAATTTCCAGCCCTTTGAACAGATTCATCAGAAATTTCTGAGAAAAAGAAATTTGTCAGATGTCCGGTTTGCAGATCTGTATGATTCAATTGAAGTTCATGGAGAAAACATTACCATTAACCGGATGGAGATCCGTTCGTCTGTTTTAACCATGTTTGTGAACGGGACCTACAATATGAAAACCGGGCCGGACATGAGTATCCAGGTGCCGCTCAGCAACCTGAAAGCGAATAAGGATTCAGTCATTGTGAATAAAGGCACCCAACGCAATCAGGGCATCAGCGTGCGTTTACGTTTGCGGCGGAATGCCGATGGCAAACTGGATATTTCGTGGGATCCATTCGATAAAGCAAACAAGGAAATGAATAAAAATGAAATTCCTGAACTTTAGGCAACAAAACA
Organism: uncultured Bacteroidota bacterium; assembly: GCA_963757975.1. Taxonomy (GTDB): domain Bacteria; phylum Bacteroidota; class Bacteroidia; order Chitinophagales; family Chitinophagaceae; genus Puia. The sequence goes on along the minus strand of CAVWUD010000018.1, from coordinate 278,413 downwards.
CGGAAAGGAAAGTTTGCCCAGCATCCAAATAAAAATGCCTCTCAAACTTTGTTTGAAAGGCATTGTGCCCGGGACTGGATTCGAACCAGCACATGGTTTCCCACGCTGCGACCTGAACACAGTGCGTCTACCAATTTCGCCACCCGGGCAATTATTTTTCGGGAGTGCGAATATAAGAGAGTTTACCGATTTGAAAAAGTTCCGGGCATATTTGAGCGACACTGATTTGCAGAATATCCTTGACCGTGAAGGTTCGGCAACCATCATTTTTGTATATTTATTCATATGTATTTCATCGTCATGAATGGATTTATTTTTCATTCTTTCAGGATATGCAAACAGTTCTGTTTAGAATCAATGGGCTTTTTGTTATTCATTCTTTTCTCGTTTACTGTAAATGGACAAACCGCATCCCCGATGAACGCACCGAAGTCAAAGGTAGGAATGGACCAAAACTGTATTTATAATAATAAGTATTCCGAAAACCAGCGATTGGGTTTTTACCCTATGAATATTTCAGACACAATAAAACTCATCTCCTTCAGGTATCATATCAATGATTATCCGGTAAAAAAGGGGCACATGGTAAGGGACAGTATACTGGAAATAAGGATACTAAATAAAACGGACATCAACAGATTAACCGATATCCTTTATAATTACACTTCCAAAAAACAAGGGAATATACGTTCAGGAAACGCCTGTTTCCAGCCTAGAAATGCAATACTTTTTATTGACAGGTTTGGGCAGGTGAGAGAGTATGCACTGATAAGCTTCAGCTGTGACCAATACGAAATAAGCTCCAACCGGATCGAGAAGTGGGATCCCTGTTATCAAAAAGCGCAGATGATTCTCAGGCTTTTTATTTCGGCAGGAATAAAATACGGAACAGATCTTACCATGCATAATTATCCCGGAGAAGATTGAATTCCATTTAATTTTATGTGCTTCTAACCTTTGTTGTTCTGCTTAACCCGGATCCCTTTCCACGGTGGCTGGATTAAGCAGTGCAAGTATTTCATAATGAACCAATTGGCAAAAGTATGCAACGGCAGATTCCCTCTGGCCTCATCTTAGGGTTTTAATCTCTTGGAGTTAAGCGTTACGCCTTAAGCATTAAGCCTTTTGCTTTCACCTCATTTTTTCGTATTTTTGCAGCCCCGAATTAAAATCTTCGGGTATTTTATTTTATATGGAAGAAAACCAAATTATTAACTCAAACGCTGAAAGCCAGGAGCCAACTGCAGATACTGCAGTAGCTACAGCGACAACAAATGCACCTGCGGCAAACGGAAAAGCACATCATTTTCCGCCTCCAACTGCACACGACGATTTCGACTGGACAATCGACAAGAGAAATGTCGCTGCTTACAAAAAAGAAGAAAAAGAGAAGTACGACAAAGTATATGAAAATACTTTTGTCCAGATCACCGACGGAGAACTTATTAAAGGTCTCGTAGTGGGTGTTACTAAAACGGATGTTGTTGTAAACATCGGATTCAAAAGTGACGGTCTCGTTTCACTCAATGAATTCCGCGATCTGCCAAATCTGAAAAGTGGTGATGAAGTGGAAGTGATGGTGATGGAAAAAGAAGACCGTGAAGGTCATCTACACCTTAGCCGGAAACAAGCCCGCATCACGCGCGCATGGGAACGCATCGTTGAAATTCACAAAACAGGCGAAGTAGTTACCGGTACTGTCACCAGCAAAACAAAGGGTGGCTTGATCGTAGATGTATTCGGAATGGAAACCTTCCTGCCCGGATCACAGATCGATGTTAAACCCGTTACAGATTACGATCAGTTCGTAGGAAAGACAATGGAATTCAAAGTGGTTAAAGTAAATGATACTATCAAGAACGCTGTTGTTTCCCACAAAGCACTTATCGAAAGTGATATCGAGGCACAGCGTGCTGAGATCATGAGCAAACTTGAAAAAGGCCAGGTACTCGAAGGAACCATCAAGAATATCACTGATTTCGGTGCATTCATGGACCTTGGGGGGCTAGATGGCTTATTATATATTACTGATATCAGCTGGGGACGAATCAGTCATCCGAGTGAAGTACTCAAACTGGATCAGAAACTCCAGGTGGTGGTACTCGATTTCGATGATGGCAAAAAACGTATCAGCCTTGGTCTGAAACAACTCACACCACATCCATGGGATGTGCTGCCTGAAGGCATTAAGGAAGGTGAAATCGTAAAAGGTAAAGTAGTTAATATTGAAGACTACGGTGCTTTCCTCGAAATCATGCCCGGTGTTGAAGGGTTGGTACACGTGAGCGAAATCACATGGGCTAATACACCGATCAACGCCAAGGAATTTTTCAAATTGGGAGATGAACACCAGGCACGTATTGTGACGCTCGATAAAAATGCACGCAAGATGAGCCTCTCCATCAAACAGCTGAGCGAAGATCCCTGGAGCACCATTGAAACACGTTTCCCTCAGGGAAGCAAACACAATGGACTGGTAAAGAACATTACACCTTACGGAGTATTTGTTGAACTTTCTCCAGGCATTGGTGGTATGATTCATATCAGTGATCTGAGCTGGCTGAAACGCTTCAACCATCCATCAGAATACACTAAAGTTGGCCAGCATATCGATGTGATGATTCTAAGTATCGATAAAGAAAACCGCAAACTTCAACTTGGTCATAAACAACTGGAAGAAGATCCATGGAATGCTCTCGAAAATACTTTTGCCGTTGGTACCATTCACGAAGGAACGGTTATACGCAAAGATGATAAAGGCGCCCTGGTACAACTTCCTTATGGACTCGAAGGATTTGCTCCTAACCGTCATCTTGCAAAAGAAGATGGCAAACAGGTAATGGCAGATGAAGCGACTCAATTTATGGTGATCGAATTCGATCGCAATGAAAAACGTATTGTTTTATCTCATACCCGTATCTGGGAACAGGCAAAAGCCGAAGAAAAAGATGTAGCACGTAAGGAAGCGAAAGTAGATGCCGATAAAACCCGCAAAGCCGTAAAGACGATCCAGAACAAGGTTGAAAAACCAACACTCGGTGATCTCGGAGCCCTTGCTGAAATCAAGGAAAAGCTTCAGCAGGAAGAAAAGAGCAACGACGATCCAGGCGTAACACCTAAGGCTTAAGGCGTAAAGCTTAAGGCCAAAAGCAAATAACAAAATGAAACCCTTTCCCTCTTAGAGTGTGAGAGGGTTTTTTGTTTCAGGACAAATTCATAAATATTGAAAATATATTTCTGTTTTGTATAGTTCTTTTTACTGATTAAAGAGTCTTAATAAGAATCTCATGTGACAGTTATATGTCTGACCGGGGTTTGTTTCTACAGACCCTCCTTTCATCAAAAAAACGGTTGGGATACACAGGGGATATTTATCTTCGGACTCATAATAAAAATTTAAATCCAAAGCATCATTAAAATCTTGAAATATTCATACTAATACTTTGTACCATGAAAATTATCATATTCCTGTTTGCGATCGTTTTTTCATATCAGGCTTTCTCCCAGCCACTGCCGCTGGACCCTGCAATCAGAATGGGTAAACTGCCAAATGGGTTTACTTATTATATCAGGAAAAATACCGAACCTGCAAAGCGTGTGCAATTGTACCTCGTTAATAAAGTGGGTTCTGTACTGGAGGCCGAAGATCAGCGAGGCCTTGCGCATTTCATGGAACATATGAGTTTTAACGGCACTACCCACTATCCGAAGAATGATTTGGTACATTATCTACAGATGTCCGGCGTACGTTTTGGTGCAGACCTGAATGCTTACACAAGCTTTGACGAAACTGTTTATCAGTTGCCGATTCCTACGGATAGTCCGGCGCTTTTACAAAACGGATTACAGATCATGCGTGACTGGGCAGCGAATGCCACGCTTGACATGAAGGAGATAAACGATGAACGTGGAGTAGTGCTGGAAGAAAAAAGACTTGGTAAAGGAGCTGAGGAAAGAATGCGTGACAAGACCTTTCCGGTTATCTTAAATCATTCCCGTTATTCCGACCGGCTGCCGATCGGAGTGGATACGGTACTGAAAAATTTTAACAGAGATGCCATACTCAGTTTTTATAAAGACTGGTATCGTCCTGATCTGCAGGCACTGATCGTGGTAGGAGATATCAATGTGGACAGCATAGAGGTGCAGGTTAAAAAACTTTTCAGTGATCTGAAAAATCCTGTAAATGAACGCCCCCGCACAAAATATACGGTACCCCTCATTGGCAAAAATCAATTTGTTGCCGTTACTGACAAGGAATTTCCATATACTGTGATTGAAGTAATGATTAAACAAAAGATGCTTCCTCAGGGTACAAAACAGGAATACTTCGAATGGACCAAAAGAAATCTCTTTAATCTCATGATTGCACAACGCATATCAGAACTTTCACAGAAACCCAATCCGCCATTTATACAGGCGGGCGCTGAAATGGGAAATTTCCTGGGAGGTCTTGATGCCTTTACTGTTTTCATTGTAGCTAAACCCGGAAAACTCGAAAACAGTTTCCTTTCAGTATGGCAGTTGGTTCAGCAGTTAAAACAATATGGTTTTACCGAAGCAGAATTGGAAAGGGCAAAGATGAATTACCTGAGTAATCTTGAATCCGCCCTCAAGGAAAAAGATAAGAGAAATTCCGAGGACCTGGTGCAGGAATACACACGTAATTTTTTAGTGGGTGAAGCGGCTCCAGGCATTCAAATGGAGTACGACCTTACCAAATCCTTTTTATCAACGGCAAAGCTAGAGGACATCAATGCGTTATCTCCGTCATTTATTTCTGACAGCAACAGGGATATTATTATCATGGCTCCGCAGAAAGACAGTGCTTCATTGCCTGATGAAGTAACTGTAAATAATTGGTTCAATACAGTTGCGAAAACAAAATTGTCTCCTTACGAAGACCAGTTTAAATCTGAGGCCCTGATTTCTGATAAACTGATTCCCGGCAAAATAATCAGTGAGAATAAAGTCGAAAAACTGGGATTGACGGAGTTTACACTAAGCAATGGTCTTAAAGTGATATTAAAACCGACTGATTTTAAGAATGATGAAGTTCGGTTTAAAGGATTTAGCCCGGGTGGATCTTCACTGTATGCTGATTCAAATTATGAGTCGGCGACTAACGCAGCAAATATGGTCGAAAATATGGGGCTCGGACATTTCAAACCTACTGATCTTCAAAAATTATTAAGTGGTAAAAGACTGGAAATAGAACCATATATTTCAGAAAGATCTGAAGGTATACTTGGATTCAGTGCACCCGGTGACCTGGAAACAGCGCTACAGCTTGTATATCTTTACTTTACTTCGCCGGGGAAGGACAGCACTTTATTTAACAATGTTCTGGAACAGGCTGCTTCTGAAATTGCTAACAGATCCAGCGATCCTCAGAATGTTTATGCCGATACAGTGGATGCCGTGCTGGGTGATTACAATATTCGAAGAACAGGCCCTTCTCTGGAAAAACTGCATCAGATCGACCTGGATAAATCCATCAGGTTTTACAAGGAGCGGTTTGCAAATGCAGGAGGTTTTACTTTTGTGTTTACTGGTAATTTTAAAATCGACAGTATCAGGCCCCTGCTTGAAAAATATCTGGGATCCTTACCTTCGTCTTCAATAAAAGAACAGGCCCGAGACTTAAAAATTCATATTCCAAAAGGAAAAATCGAAGCCATTGCCAGGAAAGGAAAAGAACCTAAGGCAACTGTAAGGCTCGTGATCAGTGGCGATTATAAATATTCTCCTGAATCAAATATTCAATTAAAAGCGCTCAGCCAGATCCTGGAATTTCGTTTGCTTGATCGCCTGAGGGAAAAAGAAGGCGAAACATACAGCCCAAATGTCCGGGTAAATTATAATAAATATCCGGCGAGCAGGTATGCTTTTAATATAGAGTTTGGATGTGCTCCTGAAAATGTTGATAAGCTGATTGCGGCTACCAAAGAAGAAATAAATAAATTAAAAACGAATGGTGTTACAGATTTGGATATTACAAAATTCAGTTCTGAAGAAAGCAGGCAGTATGAATTGCAATTGAAAGAAAATGAATTCTGGCTGAACTGGCTCAGCGCCCAATATGAAAACGGCGATGACCTTCTGTTAGTGCTGAAATATCCTGAATTAATCAAAGAGGTAAATACCGCATCAGTAAAAGCTGCCGCTAATCTTTACCTGAACGAAAATAATTTCATCAAACTCATTTTATTGCCAGAGTAAGGCCTAAAGCCCAAAGCTTAAAGCCGAAAACTTTTAAGCTTTGGGCTTCTCTTCAAGAAAATCCTGCTCCATATTCACCGCCCAGATATTACTCCGGTCTTTCTGATCGTTGATAATATTATCAACGGCAACCATGGCTGTCATCATGCTATGATCGGCATTATTGTAGCGATGCATTCCGTTACGTCCTGTGAGATATAGATTTTCGATTGTATCTAAAAATTCCTGGATAACCGGGAACTGATCGTAAGCACCAATATAAGACGGATAAGCTTTCTTAATTTTAATTACAGTTGCATCGATCAGGGCTTCTTTACGGATCAATCCGATTTCTGTAATTTCCTTCAGTGCCAGTTCAATCATTTCTTCCCGTGATTTTTTCCAGATGGCATCAGATTCCGAACAGAAATATTCCATCCCGACCCATAAATTGTTTTTATCCTCAACCATTTCCGGACTCCAGTTATTAAAAATCTGGAGCCTTCCTGCGATCAGGTTCTTATCCTGCAGATAGATCCAGTTGTCGGTAAGCAATTCAAAACCATCCTTTTTATCGCCCTGCTTTTTGAAAAGAAGCCCTACCATAATAAAATCCCTATATGCTAACCGGGATGCAATTTCATTAACGCAGACAGGAACTTTGATATTGACCAGGGAAGCTACCAGGTTTTTAATAGGTATGGTAGAAAAGAAATAGTCGCCATCCAACTCAAGGATATTGCCATCTGCAAGATTCCTGCATGTAACAGATATTATTTTGTTGTTTTCAACTTTTATTTTATTTGCTTCGTATCCCACATGAATTTCACCGCCCAATTCCCTGACTTTCTGCGCGACCGTCTCCCACATTTGCCCCGGACCTTTTTCAGGATAAAGAAATTGCTCGATCAGACTGGTACTTACGCCCTGCTGATGAATATTTTTATTTGATATAAAAATAGATTTAAGGGATTGAATAATTGCTTTGCCAATATTCAGATCCTTGATACGTTGATAGCCCCAGTCTGCCGGAATACGGTCACAGTCAACACCCCATATTTTTTCTGTATAACCCTTGAAGAAAGTTCTGTATAATTCTCTTCCGAAACGATTGATGAAAAACTGTTCCAGAGTCTGCTCTTCTTTAATTGGAAAAACTTTCGATCGAAAATAGGAGAGCGCTATCCTGGTAATTTTAGTTATACCAAAATTCCGAAGTGTTTTGCGGTTGAAGGAAAGTGGATAATCGAAAAATGAATGATCAAAATAAATCCTTGATTTTCGCGGACGTACCAGCATTCTTCCGACTTGATCTTTATTAGTCAGATTACTTTTGTGCAATTCAATCGTCTCGTTATGATAGGTTATTGGTATTTCATTTTCAGGCATATCAGCCAGCGGCAGAAACTTAAGCCACCAGTCCGTTATTTTTTCTGATTTGGAAAAAAATCTATGACCACCGATATCAATCAGATTTCCCTTGTAATTGATGGTTTTGGAAAGTCCGCCTACCTGGTTATCCATTTCAATAATCACGGGTTTAATATCCGTTCGCGTCAGCAATTCATAAGCCGCTGTTAGACCAGCGGGTCCAGCACCCAGGATAATAGCTTTTTTCATGCCAGTTGCTTTAGGCGTGAAGAAAATATAAACATGATCATACCTGTTAGCCAGCAGAATTCGCCCAGTGTATGGCGCATCGGCAGCCAGGGAAAATTGATGATATTCAATACAAGACCCGCTACTAACAAAAGAAAAATCCTGTTATTCCACCCTGGTAATAACAAAATACCGGTTGTGACGAGTGGAAACCATTGAACTGTGTTATACTGATGACGGGTAATTGGACTAAACAGTTCAACGATCATATATAGTGTAAAACCGAATAATATAATTTGTATTATTTGAGGTGGATATTTATTGAAATGGAAGTAGAACAATACTGATAATAACAGAATTATACCTCCAGTGGAAACAAATAACCATATAAGGGGAATTTTTTTATGAGTAATGTAATAGTACATTATAAATATATTCCCATTTTCTGAATATACTTTTATAGGATGTTTATTTATCTGGCGGTCTACTTCTTCAAAATCGATTCCTTCTAAATTTCTTGCGTAAACATTATTAATGACTGGGACTTTGGGTAGATTTGTCAGAGCATTCTGATGAAAAAGAACATGCATTTTCATCCTGCTTGTATAATTCAGGTAAAGAGATTTTTCATAAGGATCACTTACAACGAATAATGAATAAATGATCAATCCCGAAAAAGAAACGGTGAGAAATAGTAAATTTTTCTTATACTGAATCAGGAATGGTATAAATACGACGATTCCAAAAGGGCGGATAAGCACGAAAGCCATTGCGCAGATACCTGCAAGAACGATTCCTGATTTTTTATTGCTTAGAAGTCCGGTAATGATGCAACAAATCAGAAATGCGACAACCAGATACAGCTGACCACATTTAATTAAACTTTTCCAGGCCTCTGTTGATGTAAAAATAATTCCCAGATTCAGTACCAGTAATTTTTCTTTTCTATCGCGTGTAAGAGTACTAAACATAAAAATCATACATGCCAGTAGAAAATATTGAAGCCATAACCAGATCTTCGAAATGGTGGCTTCCTTCAAATTGCAAATGGGGAAAAGCAATTCGTGGAAAAATGGACTTGCCGTTATATTACTGATTCCTGAAGTATCGTTATTTAAATTTTGGAAATCAAAATATCTGAGTCCGTCAGCCGGTTGGAAATTATAATTATAAGGAAGTTTTCCATCTTTTTCCAATCTCGAACCAACCACACGGTTTCTGAGGTCTACCGTATATTGTTTTTCGAGATTGATATCACGATAAATTGAATGAGAAAGCAGAGCAATCAGAAATATTCCGTTAAGAATAATTATTTTACCGGGATACTTCATTTTTGGATGATAAGTACTTCGAAAATTCTGCGTTGGCCTCCAGTCTGTCTTCTTCCCGGATGGCCTTCTTAAAAGAAAAGCGCCCTTAACTCCTCCGCATCTTCCGGTTTCATTTTTCCGCCCAGGATAAGACGTAATTGCCGCCGGCGCAAAGCGCCGTCGAATAGTTTTATTTCTTCCTCTGTTTCCGGCAGAACTCCCGGAACAGGTATGGGGCAGCGATTCATATCGAGTGAAACAAAAGTATAATAGGCTTCATTGCTCTTATATTTCTTCTGGTTGATAAAATCTTCCCCCCATACTTTCATATGGACTTCCATGGATGTTGTGAAAGCGCGGCTGAGGGTTGCGTGAATATGGACGGCGTTGCCTAGTTTGATAGGATTTTCAAACGAAATATTATCAACAGATGCGGTTACAACAGGTGTATTACAATGCTTTCCTGCACAAAGCGCTGCAGCAATATCCATCCAGTACATGAGGCGGCCTCCCATCAGATTTCCAAACACATTGGTGTCGTTTGGAAGAACCAGTTCTGTCATGATGACCTGTGAATCTTTTGGTGATTTTGTCATGGGCGATAAATTTATTTCGCAGTATTTTATATTTTTTCTTTATACGCATACCTGTTCACATGATTGCAGGAAATCTTCGTTGATATCCGCACCGATTCCTGGCAGTTCCGGAACTTCCAATAGGTACCCCCTGAATTCCACACCATCCTTTACCGGATCTATCTGATGTCCGAGAAGAGATGTATCCATATCATAAAACTTAATGTTTTTTTGTGATAATGAAAAATGAGCGAAAGCTGTTAAGGCCAGCCGGCTTTCCAGCATGCCTCCCATCATACAAGCTATGTCATGCGATTCACAAACCTCGTTTATTCTTATCGCTTCTTTGATGCCACCGGATTTAGAAAATTTTATATTTACATAATCGCAGGCGCCGGCAAGAATAAGTCTCCTTGCATCATGATGATCGAAAACACTTTCATCGGCCATAATTTTTATGGGAGATGCTTTACGAAGCGCAGGCAGATAATGATCATTCCAGCTACGCATGGGCTGTTCACAAAATTCAATATCATACACAGCCATCTGAACGAGCACTACTTTTGCTGTTTCGAAATCCCATCCCTGATTGGCATCGATCCGAATTCGCAGTGAACCACCCACGGCATTGCGAACCATTTGTATTCGTTGCAGATCTGTTTTTCCATCCTTGCCCAGTTTGATCTTCAGGATACGAAAGCCCTGCATTTTAAAATCCAATGCTTTGGCAGCCATGACTTCCGGTTCATCAATTCCAATAGTAATGTCTGTTTCTAAAGTTTTTTTATTTCCTTTCAGGTATTTATAAAGGGGAACATCTTCTTTTTTTGACGCAAGATCGTAAAGTGCCATATCAAATGCACTCTTGACGGTAGAATTGAATGCTGTGAAATCATCCAGATCCTTCAATCGGCTCTTCGATATCAAGAGCTTCTTTTCCTTTCCAGAGTCTCGCAAAATCTTTTGCCATTTCAAAGCATGTGGACTGACTCTCACCAACAATCACGGGAAATGCAGAACACTCGCCCACACCGGTTAATCCTTCATTCGTCTCTACCCGAATAAATAAATTTTGCGCATGATTCATCGTACCCGTAGCGATCCTGAATGGATGCATGGGAATGGAAAGTTTATAAATCCGGGTTTGCAGAATCTTCATGGGCTGCCCGAAATTACGTTTTTAAGCCCAAAGCCTAAAGCCTAAAGCCGAAAACTTCCTGAGCCTAAAGCCTAACACTAATTTTTGTATTCGAATATGTATTAATATTCCGAATTACTGTTTTAAAAAAAATCAACGATCTAAAAAGAGGTTTTAGGCTTTAGAGCTTTAGGCTTTAAGCCTTAAGCTTTTTCTATTACATTTGCTTCAGCCGGATTTTTATGATGGATCATCCCGTTTCTTTCGAGAACACTGAAAATGCATTTGCTTATAAGTCGGATGCAGAACTCAAAAAAGCAAGATTTCTTTTTAAAAGCATGGGCTCCTCTTTCCTTGTCAGGTTAGGAACAAAACTGACACCCCTGGCTATCCGTTTTAAGTTACCGATAAAAGGATTGATCAGAAAGACCATTTTTTCACAGTTTGTAGGTGGAGAAACGTTGGAACAAACAGCGCCTGTTGCAAAAAAATTATCAGCCTATAAAGTTCAGGCCATACTGGATTATGGTGTGGAAGGTGGAAACAATGGAGAAACAGGATTTGATCAGGCCTGTAACGAGTTCATCCGGGTTATAAATTATGCGGCATCTCAACCAAATATTCCATTTATCAGTATTAAGGTTACAGGATTCGCAAGATTTGAACTACTCGAGAAACTGGATCATTCACTTGATTTAAGTCCCGGGCCGCTGATGAAGCGTTATGCTGCAGCTCTTGCGGGTTTTACCGAAGAAGAATCAGCAGAATGGGAACGAGTACGTAACCGCATGCAAAAAATATGTATTCAGGCTTCAGCAAAAAATGTCGGTGTACTGGTTGACGCAGAAGAAACCTGGATTCAGGATCCGGTGGATGTGCTGAGCATCCAGATGATGCAGATATTTAACAAGGAAAATGTTACAGTTTATAACACAGTTCAGCTTTACCGTCACGACAGGCTTTCTTTTTTGAAAGATATGCTCGAGGCAGCCAGATTAAAGGATTTTGTGCTCGGCGTAAAACTTGTTCGCGGCGCCTATATGGAAAAAGAAAGAGCCAGAGCAGAGGAAAAACAATATCCTTCACCCATACAAACTGACAAGGAAGCGACGGACAGGGACTACAATGCCGGGGTTGCTTTTTGCATAGATCATATTGAGAATATTGCTTCTATTATTGCCTCCCACAATGACTACAGCAATCTGCGTGCGACAGAAATACTACGCGAAAGAGGACTTTCTTTTTCAAATCCTCATATTCATTTCTCACAGCTCTATGGCATGAGTGATAATATAACTTTTAATCTTGCAAAAGCCGGATGCTCTGTGAGCAAATATCTTCCTTTTGGTCCGATAGAAGACGTAGTTCCCTACCTGATGCGCCGAGCAGAAGAAAACAGTTCACTCAGCGGACAAACCGGTAGGGAGCTTGCATTGATTAATAGAGAAATAGAACGTCGAAAAAGCCTAAAGCTTAAGTCCTAAAGCTTAAAGCAGTAATGAAGTTTGAAGAGTTTGAAGTAAATTGTCACATGACAGGAAGATATTTGGAAATAAATAATTTTCAGAAAAGCTTTAAGCTTTAGGCTTTATTTGGATCGCTAGCTCAGTTGGTTTAGAGCGCTGCCTCGACAAGGCAGAGGTCACTGGTTCGAGCCCAGTGCGGTCCACATATATTTTTTGAAAAATTATCCTATAATCTGGAATTCCTGATTGCCCGGAATTTTTATTGTAGTCTTCAGGCTGTAAAGACGCGGAATTACCAACAGAAGAGTTGAAAAAAATACCATCAGTGAACCATTAATCCACATCATCCTGCTGATTCCAAATAGGTCGGCACACTTACCTACAAGGAAGGATGCGGCAGGCTGCAAGCCGAAAATGATCATCATAAATGCACTTACAATCCGTGCACGCATATTCTCCGGGGTAAGTTCCTGGGCGAGGCCAATCGAAAGGGTGAGGACGTTGGAAGCGCCTAAACTTGCCATAAACTGGCAAAGCATTGCAATCCCCTGTGTGGTTGCGAAAGAGAACAGAATATACCAAATGCCCGCCCATATCACAGCTCCTCCAACTGCCAGACAGGATCGTTTGATCTGCTGAACAAAGGGCAAAACAAAAACGATTCCAACCAGTGAACCGGCACCAGCTGCACCTATGACTGCTCCCAGTGTTTTTGCATTTCCTTTTAGCACCATTGTTGAAAAAGCAGGAAGCAATTGAACGATCGACATACCAAAAAAAGTCTGAATGGCGGCGAATAAAATGATTAAGCGAAGCAATTTCTGGTTGTGAAGAAATGTCAATCCCTGGTGGAATTGTTTTAATCCGCTTTCTGCTTTTTCTATTGTCCCCCCTTTAGATGGTATCATAACTATACAGATAATGGAAACAAAAATGCTCACGCCATTAATCCAAAATGAAAGAGCCGTTCCAGTGGTGGCAATAAGCCATCCTGCAATTCCAGGTCCGGCAAGCCGTGTTAATTGATTCAGCGAATTATTCAAAGCAATTGCTTTTTTAATATTTCCCGGGCCGGCGAGTTCCCCGATAAATGCCTGTTCGGACGTAACATTAAACGCAGTTACGGTACCCAGCAAAAATGCCAGAACATACACATGCCATACCATTAATTGATTCGTTTGAATCAGAAATGCCATCAGGAATGCAAATACCATTGCCAGGATCTGCGTAATCAGGAGTATCTTTTTTTTATCATATCTGTCTGCGAAAACACCAACCCAGGGGCCAAAAATGAAAAAAGGTATCTGGGATAAAAAAGCAACTATTCCCAGCGCTGTTGCTTTATGTGTGAGTTCCCATACAACCCAGGCCTGAGCGGTTTGTTGCATCCAGTCGCCGAGCAGGTTAACTATCTGTCCGGTCATATAGATCCGGATATTTCTTATCCTTAGTGTCGAAAAATTATCTCCGATGAGCCGGAGTTTATTCAAGATAGTTTTTCCGGAACCTGATTTCATTGAATGTTAAAATAATATTCTTTCTGTATTAGCACTTACCCGGATTTATTCCGCAATCTGCAATTTAATCACCATTTCATTTGTCAAAGGCTCAGTATAAATTCCATAGGCATTAATTAAAATTCCTTTTAGTTTATATTTTTCAGAGGAAATGGCATAGATAATGCTTTGATCCGCTGCATCGCTGCCTACGTCAAATCTGAAGTATTTATCTATTATAAATTCGTCATGAAAAATTTTGAATTGACCATTCCGGCATTCAATACATTGCTGTTCAAGATTAAAATCTTCTGTATAACCTTCTTTTCTCAGACCGTCGATCGCTTCAATGAGGTTTGAATATTGTTGCATTTATTTTATTTAATTTGGCAGTTGGTTAAACTTTTGTCTGTTCGAATTTTTATAAAAGCGGCGAAACAAGTTTAGCTGTTTTTTCAAAGAACTGTTTATACAGGGGACGGCTTCTCCAGACTTTTTCATCAATTTTTTCAGCATTTTTTATATCCTCATAAAATATTTCACGAAGTTCGCCCGCAATCCCGCTGTCATACACGATGGCATTTACTTCAAAGTTGAGATCAAAACTCCTTGAATCCATATTAGCTGTTCCTACCATCGCGATCTTGCCATCGGTAACCATCGTTTTCGCATGCACAAAGCCTTTTGTATATTGATAAATTTCAACACCTCTTTTCAACAGGTCGCCATAATAAGATCTTGCAGCTGCATTTACCAGAATAGAATCCGAATTGCCCGGTACCAGGAGCTTAACTGATACACCGCCTAAGGAGGCTATAATCAGGGCATCCACTAAACTTTCGCCGGGAATTAAATAAGGGGTTGTGATAAGGATTTCTTTTGTTGCAAGACTTATTGCCTGCAATATGGAGAATAATATAGCCGGTGCTCCTGAATCCGGACCGCTGGCTGCTATCTGTACGACTTTATTATCCCTGGCTAATGAATTATTTTCCGGGGGAAAGAATTGTATATCCGGGTGTAATTTTGAACTGGAGCAAAAGTTCCAGTCACAGAGAAAAAGGTATTGCAGATATTGAACGCCCGGGCCATCAATGCGCAAATGGGTATCGCGCCAGTATGTTTTTCTATCGTTTTCATCATTGATATATCTGTCGTCGACATTTATCCCGCCTACAAATGCCGTTTGCCCGTCAATAACTATTATTTTCCGGTGATTCCGGTAGTTGATCCGGTTCGCCAGAGCAATAAAATAAATTCTTAAAAATGGAAAGGCTTTAACCCCGTTTTCATTAAGTCTGTATGCTAAAGTTCTTCTGATGGAACGACTTCCGAAATCATCATAAATAAACCTGACATCGATTCCTTCTTTCGCCTTTTCAATTAATACCTGTTCTATTTTTCTTCCAATCTCATCATCTTCATAAATATAATATTCCATGTGGATGTGGTTCTTTGCTTCTTTCAGCGCCCTGATCACTTCCGGGAATTTATTTTCTCCGTTTACCAGAATTTTGACGGAATTATTTGCCGTTAAGGGACTTAGTGTTTCTTTCAGTAACATGGATGCCAGTTCCCTATTGCTTTGCACGGTAGGATTGCTTTCATCCAAAGTCCTTTTAGAGTATTGATATATTTGTTTGTTTAATCTTTCCGAGAGTACATCATTTTCTATTAGCTTTTTGCTATACATTATCCTCGTCCGGTAATTAATACCGAAAAGAAAATAGAAAATGATTCCTGCAAAAGGAACAAATATTGCAAATAACAGGTAAGCAAGTGATTTTGTAGTGCTACGCGTATCCAATATGATGCGAAGGCAAACAAAAATTAAAATAACAATATATAAAGTTTCAAGAATGGTTATCCAGCTCATGCAGATAATTGGTCAGCATTCGCTTCATTTCCATCTGAGGCCGACAAATCAGAAACTTCGTTTGATTTTGACAATTCTATTTCGCAACTGATCCATACATCATTGCTTAGAAGGAGACCGCCGCCTTCCAGCATGCTATTCCATTCAAGTCCCCAGTCCCTGCGGTTTATTTTTCCATTTATGGAGAATCCTGCTTTTTCATTTCCCCATGGATCTTTGACGACGCCACCAAATTCAACATCAAGTTTTATTCTTTTTTTTATTCCCTTAATGGTAAGATCGCCATATAATTCATAACTGCCATCATTGTCGACTTTTTCATATGTGTTGGCAGTAAAATTTATTTCTTTATGCGTTTCCACGTCGAAAAAATCAGCACTTTTCAAATGTATATCCCTGTCTGCATTCCCCGTATCTACTGAGGCGGGGTTTATCCAACAATCAATTTCGGCTGTCATAAAATCATCTCCCGTGGTATAAATGCTTGCGTCGAATTCTTTAAATACACCTTTTACATTAGTGATCATCAGATGTTTTACTTTAAATGATATCTCAGAGTGGAAGGGGTCGATGGCCCATTTAATTTTTGTTTCCATTGTATTTAATATTAAAAGTGAAAAATATATTAGCCAATTTTAACCGATGTCATCGTAATAGATCCTCCCACTGCCTTATCATTAAAAAAAGTTGCCGTTTCATTCGTTCCTCTGAGTCCCAAAGAATAAAGAAGTGGCAGATAATGTTCAGGAGTTGGAATAGCGAGCCTGGCAGAATTCCCGAGGCTTTCATAATTAATCAATGGCTTAGGATCTCCATGAGTGATCAGTTTTTTGAATTGATAATCCATCTTCAGTGCCCAGTCATATCCAAATTCACGTTGATTTATCATATTCCAGTCAACCATTTTCAGATTATGAACCATATTACCACTGCCAATAATTAAAATGCCCTTTTTCCGGAGTCCATATATTTCTTTTGCCAGATCGAAATGAAATTGTGGTCCTTTCGTATAATCAATGCTCAGTTGCAATACAGGGATGATGGCTTCAGGATACATATGTTTTACGACGGTCCAGGCGCCATGGTCCAGACCCCAGTCGTGATCCTGTACTGTATCGGTTGAACGTATAAGAGATGCCGTTTCTTTAGCCAGTGCCGGACTGCCCGGAGCATTATATTGAACATTATATAATTCCCTGGGGAAACCCATAAAATCGTGGATGGTTGTCGGAAATTCCATGGCAGTTATTCGGGTGCCTTTTGTTAACCAGTGAGCAGAAACAACCAGTACAGCTTTTGGAATCGGAATTTCTTTAGCCATCCTTGCCCAGCGGAGACTGAATTCATTGTCTTCAATCCCATTCATTGGGGAACCATGCCCAATGAAAAGAACGGGCATGATCTTGTCTTCAGTTTTAAGTTCATTTGTAAACTTATTAAATTCTGAAAGACTCGTCATTTTCTGTTCATTTAGGGAAAAGTTTCAGATTATTGTTTATCAGGATCCAATAATCACTGCAAAACTTTTATTGCGTGGGCAAGTGATTCATAACTTGCATCATACGTTTCAAGTCTGTTACCATTTATAAAAAAAGTCGGAGTGCCATTCACACCACTTCGGATTCCGCCATCAAAATCACTTTCTATTTTCGTAATTACGCTTTTGGTTTTCCAATCCTTTGAGAACTTTTCCAGATCCAGGTCAATTTGTTTTGCAAAATCGAGCAGGCTATTAACGGAGAGGATATCCTGATTTTCATAAATCATGTCGTGCATTTCCCAAAACTTTTGCTGTTTGTCTGCCGCTTCAGCCGACTGTGCGGAAATCATCGCCTGGGGGTGCATTTCCTGCAACGGGAAATTTCTGAATATAAATAATATCTCCTGGCCGAATTGTTTAAGTAGTCTTTTAATAAGAGGATGTGCATAACCGCAATGCGGACACTGGTAGTCGCCATATTCCACCATCACAATTTTTGCTTTTGCATTTCCGGTTTTGTGATCCTGATCAGAAACCGGTACTCTTAATTTTGACATTTTTTAAATTTTAGTATTCAAAACAGACATGTCTTCCAGTGCATCTAAAATCCCGTCTGCACCGGGATTAATGCCATCGGGAGAAAGATAACTCCATTGAATGATACCTTTTTCATCAATGACAAACAGAGCCCGGCGACTTTCTCCTTCCTGTTCATTGTAAGCACCATATCTATTGCTGATTTCGCCCTTCGGTTCAAAGTCTGCCAATAGAGGAAAGTGCAGTTTACGGCTTTGTGAGAATGCCATATGACACCATTTGCTGTCGACTGAAATTCCCAGGATTTCTGCATTGTATTTATGAAAATATTTGAGCGTTGCATTGTACAATGCCATCTGGTCGCTGCATACCGGGCTCCAGTCTGCCGGGTAAAAGGCTAATATCAGTCTTTTACCCCTGAAATCTGTCAATTTTAATCGTTGATCAGGCGTTGAATTTAATTCGAATTCAGGAGCCGGAGTTCCTTTTTCTAAGATCATTTTTGAGGAGATTTAATGTAAAATTAATTTTGATAATGAGCTTTCTCCAAAATGAAGATTGAATGCCAGTCTGTGTTATTCACGGGGATTGAAGTGTCAGGAAGGGAATACGGACAAATTAAATTTAGTGAAATAAATCACGATCAGGTGCTTATTCCCGGATAATTTTCTTTGGATCCTTAACCACGAATTCATAATAACTGATAAATTTTTTTATCCCTATTAAGCACCACTTAACAAAATGGGTTGTTCTTTTCCTGATAAATATTTTAAATTACCGCCCTTTCTGCTCCTTTACATTCTAAGTTCAGGTCAAAAACATGAGAATTGAAATGTCCAGAGCATCGGATTTGCAGATATATTACATATGGTTTTAATAAAACTTCGTTCGTTGAGGGATGTTAGGATAATCGTCCGTTTTTTATCAGTCTCAGGCTTCTTGTGCCTTTCCCTTCAGCCGGAAGCGCAAAACAGTTTATATATTGATAGTAATCAGTCACTGACCCTTGACCAGTGCATTGACTATGCTTTCAAACATCAGCCTGCTTTATTTCAGTCGTATATTAATCAGTCGATTACAAAAACCACCAACGCAATCAATTTATCTGGCTGGTATCCGCAGATCAATCTTGGGGGAAATTTTACCCATTATAACCAATTGCCGACAAGCTTCACTACGGATTCTTCAGGGACTCCTGAGAAAATTCGTACCGGTGTAGTAAACTCAGCCGTTCCGGCATTGACGGTCACCCAGGCTATTTTCAGCCCAAGTCTGCTTTATGCTGCAAAAGCTGCCAATTTTTATGTAAAGCAGTCGGAACAAATTACCGATAGTACAAAGATTGATCTGGTCGTTTCGGTCAGCAAGGCTTTTTATAACCTGCTGCTTACTATCGAACAGATAAATGTTTTAAAAGAGGATACGGCACGTCTGGGAAAGAACCTGACCGATGCATACCATCAATATGTCGGAGGCATTGTGGATATGACCGATTATCAGGAAGCAGCCATTACGCTGAATAATTCAAAAGCCCAGCTAAAACAAGCCGTTGAAAATGTTATACCGCAATATGCTACGCTGAAGCAATTGATGGGCTGGCCCCCGCAAAATCAGTTCAATGTCAATTTCGACACTGCCAGAATGAAGAGCGATATAAGTTTTGACACTACCCAGGATCTGGTTTATGAAAAAAGGATAGAATTTCAAATTCTTCAAACCGGCAAAATCCTGCAGCATCAGATAACAGATTATTACCGGTTGTCATATCTGCCAACAGTTTCAGGTTTTTTTAATTATGATTTTCAATATGAAAATAATAATCTCGCAGCACTTTACGCAAATGTATATCCCTATTCATTCATCGGCCTTTCTGTTAACCTCCCCATTTTTACAGGGTTTTACCGGATAAAAAATATACAAAGATCAAAATTGCAGGAACAACTGCTTGACTGGAGTCAGGTCAGCCTGAAGTCGGAAATTTATACTGAATACACCACGGCACTGGCGAATTATAAAGGGAACCTGTATAATCTCTATATGATGCAGGACAATGTGGGGATGGCCAAAAATGTCTATGATATTGTAAGTCTTCAATATCAGCAGGGAGTAGTTCCATACCTGAATGTTATAACCGCGGAATCAAACCTGATCACATCGCAGATTGGTTATCTGAATGCATTGTTCCAGGTTTTGTCGAACAAAGTGGATCTTCAAAAAGCTATGGGTATTATTTATTATAATCATTAACGCATCCATCATATAAGTATTCTTCATGAAAAAAGTATTGCCGATTATATTGATTATTTGCAGTTTGTTGTTTTTTTCCTGCAAGCAAAAACAACCACCACCGAATCCACCGGTGCCTGTAAATCTGATAACAGTTAAATCTCAAAAAGTATATTATTATGATAATTTCCCTGCAACTACTGAGGCCCTTAGCCAGGTTGATCTGCATCCCCAGGTCCAGGGATATGTTACCGGGATATTTTTTATAGAAGGCACCATCGTTCGAAAGGGTCAGAAATTATATGAGATTGATAAAACAATATACCAGGCCGCTTATGACCAGGCCGTAGCTAATGTTAAAGTGGCGGAAGGAAATCAGGTTCAGGCTAAACAGGATGCCGACCGCTATACATATCTGAATACTCACAATGCCATCGCTAAACAAGTACTTGATCATGCTATCATTGCGCTTGACAATGCAGTGAATTCGGTAAAAGCAGCCCAGGAAGCCGTGAGAACTGCGAAAGACTAATCTTGGATTTTGCAACCATCTATGCTCCATTCGATGGAATGATCGGATTCAGCCAGGTAAAATTAGGGAACCTCGTTACGGTTGGAACTACTTTGCTGAACACGATATCAACGATCGATCCGATCGCTGTAGATTTTTTAATTAATGAAAAGCAGCTTCCACATTATGAAAATCTGCAGCATAATAGGGGAGTACATCCCGATTCTTTATTCACTTTTTTGTTGCCTGATAATACACTATATCCTTATACCGGAAAAATTTCAGTGATAGACCGGGCCGTTGATCCGCAAACCGGTTCGATCCGTGTGAGGCTTGTATTTCCAAATCCAAAACTTACATTGAAGGCCGGAACGAGTTGTGTAGTCCGCGAACATAATCAGGATACTTTACCGCAAATGCTTATTCCAGGAAAGGCCATCGTGGAACAGATGGGTGAATATTTTGTATTCGTAGCTAAAGATACCATTATGGCACGTAAATCCGATTCCACACAAAAAAAGGAAACCGATACAGCTGAGCCGAGGCCGGCTCTTCGTGCTTTCCAGAAAAAAGTTCAGGTAGGTCAGGTACTGGGTGCATACCAGATTGTGAAATCGGGCATCAACGATGGGGAACGTATCGTAGTGGATGGTGTGCAGGCAATTCATGATGGATCTGAAATCAATGCAGGTTCTCCGGATAGAAAATCAACTGCGAAAAAAAGTGAAAGCGGACATGAATAATATATGATTGCGAATACATTTATCAAGAGGCCTGTAACGGCCATAGTTATTTCAATTGTATTGGTCCTGACAGGGACGATTTGTATTCTTAATCTTCCGGTTGACCAGTATCCCGAAATTACTCCTCCGATCGTTCAGGTAAACGGGCAATTTACAGGAGCAGATGCTGAGACGGTTGAACAGACCATGGCGACTCCTATAGAGGGTCAGGTGAACGGAACACCGGGCATGGAATATATGCAGAGCAACAGCACCAACAACGGGCTGATGTCCATCAATGTCACATTCAGTATTGGAACAGATATCGATATTGCTGCACTTGATGTTCAGAACAGGGTAAGCATCGCAACGCCCCTGATACCTGCTGTTGCCAGCAGACTCGGCCTCACGGTGAGGGCCCTGAATCCCAGTATGCTGATGATGGTTGCTGTATATGCACCCAAGGGCACACATGATATTACTTTCCTGGATAACTATACCAATATATTCATTCAGGACGCCCTGCTCCGTGTTCCCGGTGTAGGCAGCATCAACCGCTTCACCGACGATTTCAGTATGCGCGTATGGATGAATCCGGAAAAGATGGCTGCTTATAATTTAACGCCGCAGGATGTTATCAATGCACTCAATTCTCAGAATGTGCAGGTCGCAGCAGGATCTGCAGGTGTTCCTCCGCAATCGACATCACAAACTTTTGAACTGGGTATACTGGTGAATGGTCGGTTGAATACTGTTCCGCAGTTTGAAAATATCATTGTAAAAAGTTTACCTGCCACCGGTGAACTCGTTTATCTGAAAGATGTGGCACGCATCGAACTTGGAAAATTCACGTTTGCCAGCAATTCTTTTGTAGACGGTCACCGTGCTTCTTATCTGCTTATTTACCAGGCGCCAGGCAGCAATGCATTAAAAACTGCCAATGGCGTATATGCTCAGCTGGCACAATTGAAACAAACTTTTCCGGCTGATGTGGAATACAAAGTGCCATTTGAAGCAGTTACAGTGGTAAAAGTTTCCATGTCAGACGTGGTATGGACATTATTAAAAACACTGGGCCTTGTTGCAATTGTTGTGTTCCTGTTTTTACAAAACTGGCGTTCGACACTGATTCCTGTGCTTGCCATTCCGGTTTCCATTCTTGGAACATTTTGCTTTTTCATACCGTTGGGATTTACAATCAATACGCTGACCATGTTTGGCTTTGTACTTGCGATCGGGATCGTGGTAGACGACGCGATCATTGTGGTGGAAGCTGTTCAGCATTATATCGATGAACAGAAAATGTCGGCTAAAGAAGCAACCTATCACGCAATGAAAGATATTTCGGGTCCTGTTGTTGCGATTGCGTTGATCCTCGCCGCTGTTTTTGTTCCGGTCGGTTTTATTCCCGGCATCGTGGGAAGATTATACCAGCAGTTTGCCATTACGATTGCCATTTCAGTAATATTATCCGCATTCATTGCTTTATCACTTACACCGGCGCTTTGTACATTGCTGTTAAAACCAACAGATGTAAAAAAAGAAGCGCGAGGCATAAATAAAATGTTTTTCCGTTTCAACGGCTGGTTTGAGCGCGTTACAAACAGGTATTCAAACGGTGTACAGAAAAGTATTAAGGCTTCCAGGTATATTGTGATTTTATTGGTCTGCATTTGCGTGGCAACCTACTTTCTATTCCAACATAAATCATCCGGTTTCATACCTTCTGAAGATGATGGAAATTTATATGTAACATTTCAGTTACCTCCTGCATCATCCACAACCCAATCGGTCGAAGTAATGAGCAGGCTTATGAAGGTTGTCGCCAGCACGCCGGGAGTTGGACATTATGCCGCATTGTCCGGGTTGAATGTGCTTAATAATGCATCCAATTCCAATGCTGGAACCATCTACGTTCAGCTCAAACCCTGGGATGAGAGAAGCGTTTCAGATGAGCAGGTACCGGGTATAATGGAAGTCATGCGAAAGCGAATTGCAGAAGCCGGGGTTAAAAATGCCAACGTCGAAGTTATACAGCCTTCGCCCATACCGGGGGTTGGTCAGACCGTCGGATTTAGTTTCCAAATTGAGCAACGAAATACAAATGATGACCTGCACCAATTTGAAGGAGTTGTCAAAAAATTTGTGGAAGAAGCGAATAAGAATCCTGCAATTTCAGGTGCATATAGTTTTTACGGTGCACACACACCGGGTTTCAATCTGATTGTAGACAGGGACAAATGTGAAAAGCTGGGAGTTAATATAAATGATGTATTTACCACTATCCAGGCATATATGGGTAGTCTTTATATAAATGACTTTACAGTTTACAACCGGACTTTCCATGTAGTGGTGCAGGCCGATACTTTGTTCAGAAAAGTAATTTCAGATGTCAATAAATATTATGTTCGAAATCAGGCGGGTCAGATGCTTCCTTTGGGTACGCTGGTCACTTATTCCACTGCAGAAACAGCTCCGCTGATTTCACATTTCAATATTTTCCGCTCAGCAGAAATTGACGGTAGTTCCGGCTCGGGATACAGCAGCAATGAAACAATCGAAGCCTTGCAAGATGTTGCCGCCAAAGTATTGCCTCAGGGGTATGAATATGAGTTTTCAGGATTAAGCTATGAAGAAATTAAAGCCGGTTCAACGACTATTTATATTTTTGCTTTTTCCCTTACGTTCGTATTTCTTTTCCTGGCTGCATTATATGAGAGCTGGTCTGTGCCATTCTCTGTATTATTTGCAGTTCCGATCGGAGCTTTCGGGGCCATCTTTACATTGATACTTGTTCCGAGCCTGACGAACAATGTGTATGCCCAGATCGGGCTGATTACACTGATCGGGCTCGCAGCAAAAAATGCCATCCTGATCGTGGAATTTGCAAAAGTGCGCGTGGACCGCGGCGAAGATTTAATCCAGTCTACTCTCGAGGCAGTACGTTTGCGGTTACGACCTATTATAATGACTTCAATGGCTTTTATTCTCGGTGTGTTGCCGCTGGTTCTGGCGACTGGAGCAGGAGCACAGGCCAGGAGGACGATCGGATATACTGTATTGGGAGGCATGTTTGCAGCTTCAACGATTGCTATATTTATTGTTCCCGTTTTGTTTGTAGTCATCACCAGACTTTCCTATGGAAAAAAACAACTTGACTACCTGGTAGCGCACCATGATTATTTAATGGAAAAGGCGAGAAAAGTAGAACAACAGGATATTGACCCGGCATTGGAATTTGACATACAACAGTCCCGCGACAGGGATAAATCCGATCAGTCATGATTGCCAATACTTTTATAAAAAGACCGGTAACTGCAATTGTGATTTCACTAGTGCTTATTATTTCAGGTATTATTTGTATTAACAACCTGGCAGTGGACCAGTATCCTAAAATCACTCCACCATCGGTCGGTATTTATGGATCTTACACCGGTGCAGATGCACAGACCGTTGAACAAACTGTTGCAATACCCATAGAGGAACAGGTGAACGGTACGCCTGGAATGGAATACATGCAATCCACCAATACCAACACAGGGAGCGTGAATATCCGTGTAACGTTTGAAGTGGGAACAAATGTTCATATTGCTGCGCTCAATGTTCAGAACAGAGTTGGAATTGCCGCACCTTTGCTTCCTGCCGTAGTTAGCAAGCTTGGTTTAACAGTGAGGGCAAGCAACACGACTCAGCTGATGCTGATAGCAGTTTACTCTCCCAAGGGTACGCACGATATTAAATTCCTCGATAATTATACGAATATATTTATTGCAGATGCCATGCTACGTGTGCCGGGTGTAGGTGATGTAAATGCGCGTGCTGATAATTTCAGTATGCGGATATGGATGAATCCGGATAAACTGGCCGCTTACAGTTTGATGCCACAGGATGTGGTCAATGCACTCAATGCACAGAATGTGCAGGTGGCAGCAGGTTCGACCGGCTCACCTCCACAGGAAAATTCACAAACGCATGAATTCACACTTCTTGTTAATGGACGATTAAATAAAGTATCTGAATTTGAAAATATCGTTGTAAAAACGCTTCCTGTTTCCGGGCAACTGGTTTACATAAAAGATATAGCCAGGGTGGAACTTGGAAAATTTACTTTTTCAGCCAATTCTTTCGTGGACGGAAAGCGGGCATCTTATCTCCAGATTTATCAGGCACCAGGCAGCAATGCTTTGGAAACTGCTAATAATGTGTATGCCAAGCTTGCAGAACTGAAAAAATCTTTTCCGGCAGATGTGGATTATGAAGTGCCTTTCGAAGCAGTGACCATTATCAAGACTTCTATGCGCGAAGTGGTGAAGACCCTGTTGCAGGCACTGGGACTGGTAGCGCTGGTGGTTTTCCTGTTTTTGCAGAACTGGCGATCTGCCATCATACCTGTTATGGCAATTCCGGTTTCCTTATTGGGAACTTTTTGTTTTTTTATTCCGCTTGGGTTTACGATCAATACGCTAACCATGTTCGGCTTTGTACTGGCGATAGGAATTGTAGTGGATGACGCAATTATTGTGGTGGAGGCAGTTCAGCATTATATTGATGAACAACATATGTCTGCAAAGGAAGCAACTTATCGCGCCATGAAAGAAATCTCCGCACCGGTGGTTGCGATTGCACTTATCCTGGCAGCGGTATTTGTCCCGGTTGGCTTTATTCCTGGCATAGTTGGCAGGTTATATCAGCAGTTTGCCATAACTATTGCCATTTCCGTGATTATATCTGCTTTTGTCGCTCTTTCGCTGACGCCGGCACTATGCACGCTGCTCTTAAAGCCATCCAAGGTGAACAAAGAAGCAAAAGGGATAAACCATTTTTTTTACCGATATAATAATTGGTTCTCCCGGCTGACGGATAAATATACGAACGGAGTAAAGAGAAGTATCAAAGGCGCGCGGTATATTGTTTTGCTTTTGATTTGTATTTGTATGGGAGCCTGGTTTTTGTTCAAGACAAAACCATCTGGTTTTATCCCTCCGGAAGATGGAGGCCGGTTATTTGTTACCTATTCCCTATCAGAATCATCTTCCACTACCCAATCGGTCGAGTTGATGACAAAACTCATGAAGATAATTGGTTCTACTCCCGGAGTAATTCATTATGCCGCATTCTCAGGATTTAATATTTTGAATGGAGGAGCCACATCCAATAATGGAACGCTCTTTTGTACGCTTGCACCCTGGAGTGAACGAAAAACACCCGGGGAGAAAATACCCGGTATTCTCGGAGTGATAAAACAACGTGTGGCTGCAGCAGGAATAAAAAATGCCAATGTAGTCGTTATACCACCTCCTCCTATTCCCGGTATTGGTGTAGCGGCAGGTTTCAGTATGCAGATACAACAGGGAAATACAAGTGATGATATCCATGCATTTGAAACAGTAGTAAAAAAGTTCGTTGCAGAAGCGCATAAAAATCCCGCCATTTCCACGGCATTCAGTTATTATGGTGCGCACACCCCGAGCTATAATTTATCAGTGAATCGAGACATGTGTGAAAAATTGGGTGTAAATCTCTCGGATGTATTTACAACCATGCAGGCTTATATGGGAAGTCTCTTTGTGAATAATTTCACATTGTATAACCGGACTTATCACGTCGTGATTCAGGCTGATACGGCATTTAGAGCATTTGTATCTAATATAGATAAGTATTATGTCAGAAACCAGGCCGGACAAATGCTGCCGCTCAGTACTTTGATTTCATATCAGCCTATTGAGACAGCACCCCTAATCACGCATTTTAATATTTTCCGATCAGCCGAAGTGGATGGCTCAACACCTCAGGGATATAGTACAGGCCAGGGGATAGAAGCATTGAGACAAACAGCAGCCAAAGCATTACCAAGAGGATATACTTATGAATTTTCCGGACTGAGTTATGAAGAAATCAAAGCCGGTACAACCACCGTTTATATATTTATGTTTTCTATTTTGTTCGTATTTCTTTTCCTGGCTGCTTTATATGAAAGCTGGTCCGTGCCACTCTCAGTTATGCTCGCTGTTCCTATCAGTGCATTTGGCGCCATACTCATGCTCACATGCGTACCTCCTCTGACTAATAATGTGTATGCGCAGATAGGATTGATCACCCTGATTGGACTCTCCGCAAAAAATGCGATTCTGATTGTTGAGTTTGCGAAAATCCGGGTGGACAGGGGAGAAGAATTATGGAAATCTACGATGGAGGCTGTGCGTTTACGCTTCAGACCCATTATTATGACTTCCATGTCTTTTATATTGGGTGTCATGCCAATGGTACTTGCTACAGGGGCAGGAGCCGTTGCACGTAACACAATCGGATTTACAGTGCTTGGGGGCATGATTGCATCCACATCCATTTCCATATTTATAGTGCCTGTACTCTTCGTTCTGTTTACACGCTTTTCTTATGGTAAAAAAGAACTTGCTTATTTACAAGCCCACCATAAACAACTGCTTGAGAGAGAAAGAAAGGTAGAACAACAGAATATTGATCCGGAACTGGAATATGAAATTGATGAAGCCAATGCTAAGGCTCATGAAGGTGAAAAGCCTAACGCCTAACGCTGAACGCTAAAGTCAGATAATAATTAATAATTTTAGCAAGTTCTCATTCTGTTAGTGAAAGAATATTTCCATCCGGGTCTTTAAACCATGCAACTTTTGAACCTCCGGGAGCAGTCCAGATTCCCAGGTCGTCCTGTTCCAGAAAACTATATTTCTCACAAACTATTCCCTTTTTGTTCAGCGATTTGATCTCAGATGATATATCAGGAACATTCCAGCCTAAAACAGTAAAACCCTGGGGTTTTAATTCCGGTACAATGGTTACCCTGAGCAAGACCCCGTTTGCATTGAATTCCAATGCGTAATTATCTTCAGACAATAATCTAAGGCCTAAAATATCCTTATAAAAAGTTTTTGCTTTGTCCGGCTTAACAGTCGGAACAAATGCTTTTAGTTCTTTGTCTGCGAGCATAGGAAAGCATTTTAATTTGAGAGGATAAAATTAGAACAGTGATTTCATTTATCTTCACTTTTTAATATTAAACGAGCCATCATGAAACGATATTTTTTTTGCTGTATCTTATTTGCAATTATACATACGGCTTATTCTCAGAATCAGCGCACCGTTACTGTATATACTACCGCTAAAAATACCATTTACAGGATATCTAAAACTGACAGCGGACTACAGTTTTCAGATTTTGGCCAGCCCCTAGAAACACAGGTATGTGTTTTTGTTGATCCATCCCATAGTTTTCAGACAATTCTTGGCATAGGCGGCGCTATCACAGATGCCTCAGCGGAAACATTTGCGAAAATGCCCACTAAAGTGCAAAAACAATTACTGACTGCTTATTATGACAAAGTAAACGGGATAGGGTATACTCTGGCAAGAACTAATATTCACAGTTGTGATTTTTCCAGTGCCAGTTACACCTATGTCAGTGATGGGGACAAGGAACTCAAGACTTTCAATATTGACCATGACAGACAATTCCGAATTCCATTAATAAAACAGGCGATTGCAGCATCAGGAGGCAGGCTGACTTTATTTGTAAGTCCCTGGAGTCCGCCAGCCTGGATGAAAGATAATAACAGCATGATCGAGGGCGGAAAATTACTGCCTCAATACAGGCAATCCTGGGCGAATTATTTCGTGAAGTTTATCAATGCTTATCAAAAAGAAGGTATTCCGGTTTGGGGTTTAACACTGCAAAACGAACCCATGGCTAAACAAACCTGGGAGTCCTGTTATTTTTCAGCCGAAGATGAAAGAGATTTTATCAAAACATATTTGGGACCAACCCTGATTAAAGGGGGAATGGCAGATAAGAAGCTGCTCGCATGGGACCATAACAGAGACCTGATTTATCAGACCGCGAGCACGATTTTAAATGATAAGGAAGCCGCGAAATATATCTGGGGAATCGGTTATCATTGGTATGAAACATGGACAGGCAGTGCAATGATGTTCGATAATGTGCGAAGAGTAGCTGAAACATTTCCGGATAAAAAATTGATGTTTACTGAAGGTTGTGCGGACCGTTTTGATGCTGCCAGGATCAATGAGTGGGGATTGGGTGAAATGTATGGCCATTCCATGGTGAATGATTTTAATAATGGTACAGTCGGCTGGACGGACTGGAATATTTTAGTGGATGAAATCGGCGGACCCAATCATGTAGGCAATTTTTGTTTTGCTCCAGTGATTGGAGACACCAAAAAAGGTGAATTGATATTTACAAGTTCATTTTACTATATAGGTCATTTCTCTAAATTTATTCGTCCGGGAGCACGGCGGATCATCAGCTCATCCAACCGGGATATGCTGGAAACGACGGCATTTAAAAATGCGGATGGTAAAATTGCCGTGGTCGTTATGAACCGGACTGATAAAACAGTTCCCTATTTACTTTGGATAAATAATAAAGCATCAAAAATGGAAAGCCTGCCGCATTCTATCGCGACATTAGTATTTTAGGAATTTAATATTTCATTTAGCCTGTCTTCTATCTCTACGTACCTTTGTAATAAAGTTATTTGATTATTTGCACGTATAAGATTCTGGTTCTTGTATTTGATGTTATAATAAATATCGTCGTATAAATAATCTGTCAGGAAACGTAATGCCTGCATATATATCGCAAATTTCCCGGCGTACAAAAAATATTGCTTTTCTTCCTGGGAAAGACTTAACTGCATTTCCTCCAGGTATCCTTTTGCGATCTCCCGGAAATATTCTTCCCTGATCACGATCCTGCTGAAGTCAGACTCTTCTTCACTAACAGGAGAAAGATAGGTACGAAGCATATCACCAACATCACTGATAAAATAACCAGGCATTACTGTATCCAGATCGATAACACATAAACCCGCATCATTCCCTATGTCAAACAGGACATTATTAATTTTTGCGTCGTGGTGAACAACCCTCAAAGAAAAGGATGGATTCTTTTTAATTTTTTCGAATGTCCCCGCCAGTGATTCATGCTTTATCAAAAAATCTATGCCTTCACCTGTTTCTTCAATTCTGTTTTTGTTTCCTGTTTGTACAGATACTTTAAATTGATCGAGGCGCAGGGTTAAATTGTGAAAATCAGGAACTGTAATATGTAATCTAGATGCATTAAATCGTGACAATAAACTCGTAAATTTTCCAAATTGTTTTGCTGCTTCATAAGCCTGACCTGGTTTTGATACAGAATTGCAGGTGTACGAATTTTTAACGAAAGGGAATAACCTGAAATAGTTATTTTCTTCATCAACAACATAATTCCTGTGTTTGAAATTTATCAATGGTGCTACAAATAAATAATCCGGGTGATTTGTTTTGAAATAATCAGAGAGCTGACTGCAGTTCTCCATTATATTTACCGGTCTCTTAAATATATTTTGATTGATCTTTTGCAAAAGAAATTCCCTTCCGGCAGATATTATTTTCCAAGTATGGTTGATCAGCCCGTTTCCAAAGGGCTTTACGGAATATTCACTTTCATCAATACCATATAAGGATAAAATAGAACCAAACATAGAATGCAAACTTAAACCCGCCTGGTCATGGTATGGCCGGAATAACAATTTTTATTTACATTCAGGCAGCCATTTAAATAACCATGAAGGAGAACCTCCCCAATCCCAACCGACTTTCCTCGCTCGATTTTCTCAAGGGAATGACTATGATCCTTTTAGCTCTGGAAAGTACGTTGCTTTATGAACACCTGCAGCCAGCGCTAAAGGGGGGCTGGGCTGCTCAAATTTTGAACCAGTTCTTTCATCATCCATGGAACGGACTACATTTCTGGGACCTGGTTCAACCAACTTTCATGTTTGTAGCGGGTGTAGCCCTGGCATTTTCTATGAAAAAATTCCGGCAAACCATGAGCTGGAAACAATCTTTTCTTAAAATTCTGAAGCGATGCGGCTGGTTATTTTTCTGGGGAGTGTTAGACTATGCAGTACGGGGCGACAGGCTTTCATTTGAACTCTGGGACGTGCTCACACAATTGTCATTTACTACCCTGGTAGCATTTCTTATCATGGACTGGACGGTTCCGGCACAACTTATTGTTAGCGGGCTTTGCCTGCTGATACCTGAGCTATTATACCGGTACATGCACATTCCCGGATTTGATCAGCCCTTTGTTGATCAGCATAATTTTGGAAATTACATAGATCTTATTTTGATGAATAAAATAAATTCAGGTGGGTGGGTGGCAATCAATTGCATTTCGACAAGCGCTCATACAATTTGGGGTGTACTGGCCGGCAAATTATTATTGAGTGATAAAACGGCATCTCAAAAAATGAAATATCTGCTGATAACCGGTTTGATATTTCTGTTCCTGGGGTTTGGCCTGGATTGGGCTCATATTACACCAATAATCAAAAGAATTGCTACCAGTTCTTTTGTGCTTGCTTCCGGCGGATATTGCCTGGTGTTTTTGGCTATATGCTATTGGTGGATTGATATTAAAAAGCACCGGAGCCTTCTTTTATTTTTCAATTTATTTGCGCTCAATTCCATTTTTATTTATCTCTTTAATGAAATTGTTGGAGACAGGTGGTTTACCGGTTATATATTAACCATCACGAATGGAATTTTTGGAATCATACAAATTCCATCTGTGATTGCAGCAATTTTGGGTTCCCTCTTAGTATTTTCACTCGAATGCGGTTTATTATATTTTCTTTATAGGAGAAAAATTTTTTTCAAGCTTTGAAAATCGAATTCCTGATTCCCAATTCCAGGCCCCTTAATTCCGCCAGTCCCCGCAATCGTCCGATGGCCGAATAACCCGGATTAGTTTTCTTTTTCAGATCATCCAGCATCAGGTGACCGTGATCCGGGCGCATAGGGATTCGGGATTTTCTTTGTTCCATCATCTGAATTATTTCTTTAACTACTTTATACATATCTACATCACCTTCCAGATGATTTTCTTCATAAAAATCACCGGCTAGATTTCTGCGTGTACTGCGAAGATGTAGAAAATGAATACGGTTTGAATATTGGCGGATCATGGCTGGGAGGTCATTGTCTGCCCGCACACCCAGGGAACCGGTACAAAAACAGAGGCCGTTGGTTTCGGAAGGAATTTCTTTGATCAATATATCTATATCGCCTGATGTGCTTACAATCCGGGGAAGTCCCAGCAATGGGAAGGGCGGATCATCCGGATGTATTGCCAGTTTAACTCCGCTTGCTGCAGCAACAGGTACTACAGCTTCTAAGAAATCAATGAGATTTCTTCTTAATTTTTCTGTACTGATATTTTGATAGGTATCCAGTACGTCCTGAAATTGTGTGAGCGTAAAACTTTCTTCACTTCCGGGAAGACCGGCTATAATATTTTTTCCCAATTGTTTTTTTTCATCAGCACCCATTTTTTCAAATCTCTTTTCCGCAACAGAACGCTCAGCAACGGTATATTCATTTTCGGCTCCTGAGCGTTTCAAAATAAACAAATCAAATGCGATAAATGCTTCCTTTTCGAATCGTAGAGCCAGGGATCCATCGGGTTGTTGAAATGTCAGATCGGTGCGCGTCCAGTCAAGCACAGGCATAAAATTATATGTTACAGTGCGAATACCTTCAGTGCCAAGATTTTGGAGGCTGATTTTATAATTTTCGATCAGCTCGAAGAAATTTCCGTTTTGTGTTTTAATAAATTCATGCACTGGAAGACTTTCCACAACTTCCCATTTCATTCCGGCTTCTTCAATTGTCTTTTTCCTTTTTCGAATTTCTTCCAGGTTCCAGATAATTCCATTTGGTAAATGGTGCAACGCAGTAACTACACCGGTGCAACCGGCCTGACGTATATCGTTCAGACTAACAGGATCATCAGGTCCATACCACCGCATACATTGTATCATATTATAAGTCCCTTTTCCCATATTAACACGGTTAAACAGTGCCCTGAACTACTGCTTTTTTCTCTTTTTTATTATAATAATCATCCCAATTCTTCGTTTTAAATGAAGTGATTATCATAACTGAAGTTTTCTCAAGCCGGTGTTTCTACACTGGCTTTTCTTTTGTTTTAAGCCTTAAGGCTGAAAATGTAAAAATACGTTTCCCCGATCGCAAAATTCCGAATACAGCATATTGGTTCTGAGGTTTTTTCCTGCCAATCCTTTAAATTGTTCCTTCAAAGGATCATATGGCAGGCCATTCGAAGATCTCTCTTTATTTCCCGGATAAAAATTCTTATGCTAATAATAAACAAATCATCCTGGGGGGAGATGTTGGTGGTACCAAGGTAAATCTGGCAATTTTTGAAGCAGACAGCAGCCAGGTCCGGATGATCAGGTCTTCTACTTATCATTCTTCTGGTTCTCCTTCAGTAAATGATATTCTGAAGCAATTTTTAAAAGAAAATTCAGATTATCGTCCGGAAGGTATCTGCCTTGGCGTTGCAGGTCCGGTTTTCGAAGGTCGTGTTGATGTGACCAATCTCCCATGGCATGTGGATGCGAATGAAATTGCGGCCGCTACGGGTGTTTTAAAAGTTATTTTATTAAATGATCTTGAAGTGACTGCATATGGGATAGCAGGTTTGGAAGAAAAAGATTTTCATGTCCTTCACGAAGGTGATCCCGATGCAGGCGGAAATATTTCTATTCTCTCTCCTGGTACCGGACTGGGGGAAGCAGGTTTGTTCTGGGACGGACAATCTCACCACCCTTTCGCCACCGAAGGCGGACATTGTGATTTTTCATGCCGCAATGCAGATGATCTTCAACTCCATGATTATATGCTGAAGAAATTTAAAGTAGTCAGTTGGGAAAGTATTATCGCTGGTCCAGCTATTCATTCCATCTATGAATTTCTTTGTGAAGTAAAAAAACAACCAGCGAATCCCGCGATTGCGGAGAAAATAAAAAACGAGGATCCTTCTGCAATTATCAGTGAAGCTGCTGTCAACGGAACGGATCCGGTTTGTGTGGAGGCCATGCGCATATTTGTTCGCAACCTCGCCCGTGAATGCTGCAATCTGATTTTGAAAATGAAGTCTACCGGCGGACTTTACCTCGCTGGTGGTATTCCGCCTAAAATAATATCGCTGTTGAGCAATTCCTATTTTTACGAAAACCTGCTTGACTGCGACCGGATGCAGGATCTTGTGAAAAAGGTTCCTGTTAAAGTAATTCTGAATGATAAAGCGCCGATGATCGGAGCAGGTTGGTTTGGAGCATATAGTTCGATAACCATGGTTCATCAATAAAAATAAAAACATGAGTAACAGACGTTCCTTTATCCGTCAGGCAGGATTAATTGCGGGTACATCTATACTTGCATCGTCTCTTGAGGAAAAGGCATTTGGAGCATTCAGCCGGAAAATAGCCGCGAGTGACCAGATCAATATTGGAGCCATCGGTATTAATGGAATGGGATGGTCAGATCTTCAGTCTTCATTAAAACAACCCGGTGTGCAAGTGGTGATGTTATGCGATGTTGATAAAAATGTATTAGAAAAAAGAATGAATGACCTGGCAAAACTGAATGTTGATATTTCAAAAATTAAAACCACAGGTGATTATAGAAAGGTGCTGGATAATAAAGACGTAGACGCAGTTATTATCGGTACACCCGATCACTGGCATGCGTTGATCATGATGGAAGCCTGCGCAGCTGGAAAGGATGTGTACGTTGAGAAACCGGTTGGAAATTCAATCGGCGAATGTCGCGCCATGGTGGCTGCACAGAAAAAATATAACCGCGTGGTACAGGGAGGACAATGGCAAAGAAGTCAGAAACATTTTCAGGACGCATTGGATTTTATTTATACAGGTCAGTTGGGAAATATTCGCACAGTAAAAGTATGGTGTTACCAGGACTGGATGAAACCTGGTCCTGTTGTCCCTAATTCTCCACCGCCACCCGGGGTAGATTATAAAACCTGGCTGGGACCGGCTCCGACAAAAGAATTCAATTCAAGCCGATTCCATTTTAATTTTCGCTGGTTCTGGGATTATGCCGGCGGCCTTATGACGGACTGGGGGGTTCATCTTTTGGACTACGGATTATTAGGAATGAAAGCTGGAAATCCAAAAACAATTGCGGCATTAGGAGGCGACTTTGCTTATCCTGACCTCTATCAGGAAACGCCGGACACACTTACCACACTATACGAATTTGATCATTTCAATATGGTATGGGATAGTGCGATGGGTATTGGAAACGGCTCTTATGGGAGGGACCATGGTATCGCTTATATCGGCAATAATGCCACACTGGTATTGAGCAGAGGAGGATGGGAAGTGATCGACGAAAAAATGAATAAAACAAAGATAGAAAGACCGCTTGCCAGACCAACTGATAACGGACTGGATAATCACTGGAAGAATTTTATAGAAGTTGTTCGTTCAAGAAAAATGGAAGACCTGCATTGTTCTATTGAAGCGGGGGCACACGTTGCAACCGTTGCCCAGCTTGGCAATATCAGTTTCCGTAGCGGTAAACGCTTGTCTTGGGACAATGATAGATTTACTGACGAAGCGGTAAATGATGAATACCTGATGAAGACTTATCACAACGGATACGAACTTCCTAAAGTTTAAAGCTTAAAAACAGGAATTATGAGATATGGGTTATGGGTGCCATATCTCATAACCCATATCTCATAGTTCATAGCCCTTATACATTGTTATAAGTGGAATGGAAATTCTGCCGGGAATTGATAGCTTCGGTTCAAATTTTAAATATGAGGTTTACTAAATATTCCATTTCCGCAATTCTTTGTTTCATGATATCAGCTGCAATTGGCCAGGCCCCTCCGGGTAATCCATTGCTTATTCATTCTAACCATCCTATTGCTTTTGATAAAGTGGATGCAAAAATAATCAGGCAGGCTGTTGAACAAATTATTCAGCTTTCAAATAAAAGAGTTAATCAAATTATTTCAGGTCTGAAACCTGGATCCGGGTCCGGCAGTGTGCTCGCAGTCTATGATTTGATGTCATATGATCTGAATGACCTTGGTGCTAAACTGGGATTGATTTCCCAGACGTATACTGACGACAGCGCACGAAATGCTGCAAATGATGGTAGTCAGGCGCTGGCAGATTACCAGACCTCACTGATTTTAAATGTGCCTTTCTACAAGGCATTTAAGAAATATGCAGATACTTCATTACCAGCTTTAAAACCGAACCAAAAGAAATATGTTCAGGAACAAATCAGGATTTTTGAAAACAATGGAATGAAGCTCGACAGTAACGGACGTAAAAGACTGCAGGTAATCAGTGATAAAATGACAATGCTTGGAATTTCTTTTGACAGGAATATTGGAATGTACAGGGACAGTATCATTTATTCAGAAAAGGATTTGCAGGGAATTACCGAGAATCAAAAGAAAGCTTGGAGAAGACAGGCCGGGTTATATGTTGTGTATGTAAACACACCTAATTTAACTGAAATCATAGAACATGCTGTTTCTGATGATACCAGAAAATTAATGTTAACAAGGTATTGGAATCGTGCATACCCCCAGAACATCAAAGTGCTTGACTCTCTTCTATATTACAGGCAGCAATATGCGAAAATGCTGGGGTATAAAAGTTATGCTGCTTACGCTTTGACAGATAAAATGGCAGCCAATCCTCAAACGGTATGGAATTTTGAAAACAATCTGATCCAAAAACTGACTCCGCGAGTTACTACCGACCTGGCCTCTATCCGCGCCATAAAACATCAGATGCATCCCGAGCTTCCGGATACTATTTTCTCATGGGATGTTCGTTATTATAAAAATATTCTGCTTGATACGAAATATCAGCTGAATACGGATGAACTGAAAGAGTATTTTGAAATGAATGAAACGATCAGCGGAATATTCGAAGTCTATCACCGATTATTGGGTATTACTGTTAAAGAAATATCTGGCCGGCCAACCTGGTATAGTAAAGTAAGGTCATTTGAAATGTATGTGGGAACGAAAAAAGTTGGAAATTTTTATTTTGATCTTTATCCGCGCCAGGATAAGTATACTCATTTTGCCTGTTTTCCAATTAGCGAGGCAAATGTAATCGGTGGCAAAGAAATTCTTCCGGCAGCGGCGCTTATCTGTAATTTCCCCGAAGGGGCAAAAGGAGATCCCACATTATTGAGTCACGAGGATGTTGTTACTTTTTTTCATGAGTTTGGCCATCTGGTGCATTTCATGGTTGTTCGTTCGAACCTTGCTTCACAGCCATACACAATCAAAGCCGATTTTGTTGAAGCACCATCGCAATTCCTGGAGAATTTTTGCTGGGAATACGCGAGCCTGAAAATATTCGCAAAAAATTATAAAACGGGGGAAGAACTTCCTGAAAGCCTCTTCAACAAGTTAAAAGCAACGAGGCATGTTCTAGACGCAAGTTATTATATGCAGCAAATTTATTACGGACTCATTGATTTTACTTTTGAAGATAAGTATGATAGTATAAGAGCCATGGACCTTACTACTGTTTCAAAAAATCTGCAACGGATCACGCAGGTTCCATTTCTGGAGGGAACTCATATGATTGCATCCTTTGGTCATTTGAATGGTTACGGTGCAAATTATTATGGTTATCTCTGGTCGCTCGTTTTCGCGCAGGATATATTCTCTGTTTTTGAGAAGAACGGGGTTATGGATGCCAAGACCGGGGAACGATACCGGAAAGAAATTCTTGAGGTGGCGGCCAGTGAAGAAGAGATGGATATGTTGAGGCATTTCCTTGGAAGAGAGCCGAATTCGGAAGCGTTCATGAAGTCATTAGGACTTTAGGAAAGTATGGGAGTGCGATTTGTTAGTTCAGTTAAAAGTTTAATAGTTAAATTCCCATACTCCCATACTTTCTTAAGGTTTCCCCATCGCCCAATCAATCCCGCCCAGCAAATGTTTGAGGTAAACAGGGTCTGAATAAGATTCATCGGTGTGGCCCATTTCTGTATAAAAAGCACGGCCTCCGTCGAATGTATGATACCATGCCATGGGGTGATTATCTCCGTTCTCTCCGCCCATATACGAGCTTTCATCAATTTTAATCAATACGGTTACGTCAGGATTCAGATCCTTGAAATTATACCATTCATCTTTTCTTGTCCAGGTATCCGGCATTCCGGCAGTAGATGGATGATTTTTATTTACGATGATCAGTTTGGCTTCCTGCTGACTTGGATGAGATTTAAAATAAGCGCCGGCTAATTTACCATACCAGGGCCAGTTATATTCACAATCCGTTGCGGAATGGATACCGACATATCCGCCCCCATGCTGAATATAGTCCTGGAATGCTTCTTCCTGTTCCGGTCCGAAGACTTTACCAGTAGGGCAAAGAAAAATAACCGCAGCATACTGTTTTAAATTCTTTTTGCTAAAGCTGAGCGAATCTGTTGTGGTATCGACTGAAAAGCCATTTTCTTCACCCAGTTTTTGGATTGCTGCAATACCAACAGGTATGCAGGCATGGTGATAACCATTGGTTTTAGAAAATATTAATACTACAGGTTTTTTTACGACAGGCGTTGCAGCCGAAAAAATCAGCAACAGTAAAGGAAGCAGAGCAATCGCAAGTATTTTTTTCATGTGTCAATATATGTTTATAAAATCCTTAGGTACTACACTCTTTTACCGATAGGGCTGTTAAGTGTTTTGCGGTAGTGCGAACAATAAGGGCGTTAAGTGTTAAGCGTTCAGCTTAAAGCTGCTTAAAGAGTTTTAATTCTGATATTCCTGAACCATACATCATTTCCGTGGTCTTGCAGGTCGATATGACCAGATCTGAATTTAGCGAAGCCTTTCATTTTACTGAATTTACTTCCCTTCACAAGGTCATCCCAATTCTGATCCCAAAGTGTAGTCGAAACTGTCTGAACACCATTCAGGTATAATGTCAGTTTTCCATGATCCAGTTTGATTTCAGCATCATTCCATTCCCCCACTCCATGAACTGGTTCGCTGGATGAAGCAATGAGATCATATAAATCTCCGGCGCGGTGTTTATGAATTTTCCCATCAGGATGACCCTCATTATCAAGCACCTGCATTTCAGGGCCTGTTAAATAGGGAGAATCGAATTCAGGAGACTCATGTACGAGAAACATAACACCGCTGTTTCCGTTCTTTGAAATTTTCCATTGAAGTTTCAAATCAAAATTCTCATATTCTTCATCCGTACAAATATCACCGGATTCACCTTTCAGAATGGAAGCAGCGCGATAAAGAGCACCATCTTCTATTTTCCATCCATTACCAAAAGTTTTTTTATTGTAGGTATGCCATCCGGATGAACTTTTTCCGTCGAATAATAATTTCCAGCCATTTTGTTTTTCAGAATCTGTCAGCTGATTGATTGTTTGAGCATGTAAAGCAAGAATACTTACCATCAGGAATAAGATGGTGGAACCAGTTTTTTTTATCATGTTTAATCTTTAAGAGAAAGTATATAGGTAACCATTTCTTTAACATCTGCCGGTGCAAGAGCGGGGTGGGGAGTCATCGGCACAGCGCCCCAGACACCGTTTCCGCCAGCTATGATTTTATGTACGAGCCTGTCGATTGTAGTATCAGCAGCAGGAGCATATTTCGCGGCTACTTCGCTGTAATAAGGACCGATGTTGGCCCCGGGATCAGTTTTATGAAGGCGATGGCAGGTAGTACAATCGCTTGCTCCAATAAGTTCAAGGCCTTTTTCCGAGGCTGCAGGTACGGCTGCAGGTGTTGTTGCTGCGGAGTCATTATTGCCGGAAGATGATCCTGATGAATGACAGGCCAGAATTGTTATAGATCCAATCAGCAGAAATAGAATGGTTTTTTTCATTTTGACATAGTTGTATTAAGAGAATAAATATCGTAAAAAATGCCGGAACGCCGAATCCTATTTTATTCCGAGTACCGACCGGTTGAATGCCTCATTGGAACCGGTCCCTGCAAAATCATCAAAGGCTTTTTCCGTAACACGTATAATATGATTTTTAATGAATATAGACCCCTCTTTGGCACCATCTTCGGGATGTTTAATGCAGCATTCCCATTCGAGTACGGCCCATCCGGCAAAGTCATATTGAGTTAGCTTGCTAAAAATAGATCTAAAATCCACCTGTCCATCGCCCAAAGAACGAAACCGTCCTGCACGGTTAATCCAGGACTGATAGCCGCCATACACTCCCTGTTTTCCGGTGGGATTAAATTCTGCATCTTTCACATGAAATGCGCGGATGCGTTCGTGATAATAATCTATATATGTCAGGTAGTCGAGTTGTTGCAATACAAAATGAGAAGGATCATAGAGAAGACATGCACGAGGATGATTATTCACTTCTTCCAGAAATCTTTCATAGGTGATGCCGTCATGCAGATCTTCCCCGGGATGTATTTCATAGCAGAGATCCACACCATGTTCATCAAAAACATCCAGGATTGGTTTCCATCTTTTTCCTAGTTCCCTGAAACCCGTGTCAACCAATCCTTCTGGTCTTTGTGGCCAGGGATAAAAGGTTGGCCAGAGCAGGGCACCGCTAAAACTTGCATGGGCATTGAGTCCCAGATTCTTTGAAGCGATAGCCGCATATTTTAATTGCTGAACAGCCCAGTTCTGACGTGCAACCGGATTTTTTCGGTATGCTTCCGGTGCGAACCCGTCGAACAGTTCATCATAAGCAGGATGTACAGCTACCAGCTGGCCTTGTAAATGTGTGGAGAGTTCTGTAATCTCGAGACCGGAATCATTTATAACACCCCTGATTTCATCTGCATAAGTTTTACTCTCGGCTGCTTTTTTAAGATCTATGCAGCGGGCATCCCATGTTGGTATCTGAACACCAATATAACCCAGGGATTTAGCCCATTTGCAGATGGATTCGAGTTTATTAAATGGCGCTTCATCTCCCAGAAATTGGGCTAGAAATATAGCCGGACCCTTGATTGTTTTCATTAAAATATTTTTTTTGACCGTTGACAGTTTTCATTCTCACATTCTCACATTCTCACATTCTCACACTTCCACAATATGATCAGTCCACTTCTCAGAGGATTTTGATGAAGCAACGACATTGTCAATAAAAGCCATTCCCCTGATGCCATCTTCCACACCCGGGAAATCGAGACTTTCTGCAGATGCCTGTTTTCCATCGATACGCGCAGATAATGTTTGTGCAAAATTGTGGTAAATATTTCCGAATGCTTCAAGGTATCCTTCGGGGTGACCACCTGGCGTGCGGAAATTATGCGATGCAAAAGTAGAGAGGGGTTCTTTATATGCTACGCCTGCGCGAAGAATCTGCATTGGTTGATCCAGCCATCGGAGTACAAGGGAATTGGGTTCCTGCTGCCGCCATTCCAGTCCGCCTTTTTCACCATACACCCGAATTTTCAAATTATTTTCTTCACCGGCCGCTACCTGCGAAGCCATCAAAACTCCAGCAGCTCCATTATCAAACTTCAATAATACATTTCCGTCATCATCCAACAGTCGACCTTCTACAAAAATATTCAGGTCAGCACAAAGTTTGGTGATCTTCAGTCCGGTGATATATTCAGCAAGATGCGCAGCATGTGTGCCGATATCGCCCATGCAGCCACTTTTGCCTGATTTCTTCGGATCGGTTCTCCAGGCAGCCTGGGCGTTGCCTTCTCGTTCAGTAAGTTTACTTAGCCAGCCCTGCGGATATTCGACCCAGACTTTTCGGATTTTTCCCAGTGCATTATTTTTTATCATCTGGCGAGCCTGTTTTACCATGGGGTAACCAGAGTATGTATGAGTCAAACAAAGAATGAGTCCTGTTTCTTCCACTTTCTTTTTTAATTGTCTCGCTTCATCAATGGTAAAAGCAATAGGTTTTTCGATCACTACATGAAAGCCTTTATCCAGCGCCAGCATAGCTGGTGCAAAATGTGCGAAATTAGGAGTGACGATAGTTACGAAATCAATTCTTTTATCAGCTGGAACTTTAGATTCCTTCTCCATCATTTCTTCATAATTCAGATAAGTGCGTTCCGGCGGCAGGAATAACATTTCTCCTGATGCTTTCGCTACTTCCGGATTAATGCTCAGTGCACCGCAGGAAACTTCAATCAGTCCGTCCATCAACGCGGCATAACGGTGGATAGCTCCAATAAAAGCATCCTTACCACCTCCGACCATGCCCATTCGTAGTTTTCGATTCATGACAATAAATTAAAAAGTAAAAAATAAAAAGTAAATAAGCTTTATGCCTTACGCTTTAAACCTTATGCTTTTAATCTTCTAAAGTACAAATTTGTGAAGGAATGCCATTTGTTTGCTTTTTTTTTATTTATTGAAATAAAAATTACATTTACTGGTCTGTAGCCAGAAATGTATTTCTGACGATTCTAAATTAAAACGATTGCTATGCCCTCCAACGAAATTCCGCGTAAACAACTTTTTACAGCCAGCTGCCTTGCATTACTCGTCACTTCACTTTCTTTTGGCATCCGGGCGGGAATCCTTGGGAAACTTGGCACTGATTTTAATCTGAATGCTTCTGAACTTGGAACGATTGCTGCCACGGCGTTCTGGGGATTTCCGCTGGCGGTAGTGATCGGCGGAATTATCGTCGATATTGTCGGAATGAAAAGACTTTTGGAAATGGCTTTCATCTTTCATCTTGCCGGAATTATACTGACTATAACAGCTACAGGTTATTGGAGCTTATTTCTTTCTACTCTGCTGATCGGGATCGCCAATGGCACTGTTGAAGCAGCCTGTAATCCATTGGTGGCTTCCCTCTTTCCGAATAATAAAACAACCAAACTGAATCATTTTCATCTGTGGTTTCCCGGTGGCATTTTTATAGGAACACTGATTGTTTTTGGATTAAATAAACTGGGAGTCAGCTGGCAGATAGAAGTGGCAACCATGCTGATTCCGACAATTATTTACGGTTATTTATTCTTCAAACTGAAGTTTCCTGTTACTGAAAGGGTCGCGGCCGGAGTTTCCAACAAACAAATGTATTTGGCTCTTTTATCAGGCTTGTTTTTATTCATGATCATCTGTATGTTCGGAACTGCCATCACAGAATTATTTACAGCACAATGGATTGATGTATTACTCAAAAATGTAACTGACAATGCAATATTGATATTAACACTTGATACGGGTGTGATGGTAGTTGGCAGAGCCTTCGCTGGTCCCATCGTTAAACGTATTTCACCGCAGGGCGTACTTTTAATGTCAGCAATACTGGCTTCGATTGGAATTTACCTGCTTGGTCATTCTACAGGGAATATGATTTTTGCAGGGGCTCTCGTTTTCGGTATGGGCGTATGTTATTTCTGGCCCACGATGCTTGGTTTTGTTTCTGAAAACCTTCCAAGGACAGGAGCAGTAGGTATGAACCTCATGGGTGGAGTGGGAATGCTTTCTGTAGCGCTTTATACCATCATTATGGGAAAACATTATGATGCGTTGGTTGCTGCTAAATTACCAGCAGGAGCTGACCTTGCTTTGTATAACAAAGCAGCTCCCGGTTCAGATATGGCAAATGCATTATTTGAAGCAAATAAAGCCGCCGGGCCGGCTATCCTTAATTTTACATTGATGATCCCCCTGGCTCTGATCGTCGCATTTATCGGATTGAATTTATATATGCGCGGACGGAAAAAACCGGAGATCCTGGCAACCGTTTCCGCTGGTCACTAAATTTATAATCGTCTTCATTCATTTCGTACATTCAAATTTTATTCGGCATATGAATCCTCCCTCCTCCAGACGAAAACTTATTAAAAATATGATTGCCGGTTCAGCGGTACTCGCAGCCGGAAGTCAGTTGCTTTCATCCTATGTACCACAATCAAAATCAGAAGATTCATTGGAACTCAAGGGGAATATAAATCACTCCGTCTGCCGCTGGTGTTATGATTCGATTCCATTGGAAACATTCTGTCAGAATGTTAAAGAAATAGGATTGCCTGCGATCGATCTTGTTCCTCCTAAAGACTGGCCAATGCTGCAGAAATACGGACTCTACAGTTCGATGTGCTATGTGGCTGGAGATGTGAGCTTAACAGATGGATTCGCTGACACCAAGTACCACGACAAACTAATTTCACAATATAAAGAAGTGATCCCGCTAATGGTAGCTGCTGGTTATAAGGACGTCATCTGCTTCAGCGGAAGCCGCCGGGGTATGGATGATGAGACCGGCTTGAACAACTGTGTGAAGGGTCTTAAGCAAATATTGCCCCTGGCGGAAAAAAACGGAGTCACCATTCAAATGGAATTGCTGAACAGTAAAGTGAATCACAAGGATTACATGTGCGATCGTACCACCTGGGGTGTGGCTTTATGTAAAAAACTGGAT
Source organism: uncultured Bacteroidota bacterium (assembly GCA_963757975.1). Taxonomy (GTDB): domain Bacteria; phylum Bacteroidota; class Bacteroidia; order Chitinophagales; family Chitinophagaceae; genus Puia. Next base: position 233,987 of record CAVWUD010000018.1, on the reverse strand, counting down.
AGCCCGAATTTCAAATTATTATATGATATCTATCATATGCAGATAGATGAAGGAGATGTAATCCGCACCATTCAGGATAACAATCAATATCTGGGACATTACCATACAGGTGGTGTTCCCGGAAGACATGAAATAGATGAAAGCCAGGAATTATATTATCCGGCTATCATGAAAGCCATTGTGGCTACAGGTTTCAAAGGATATGTTGCACAGGAATTTATCCCTGCGGAAAAAGATAAAATCGCTTCTTTGCATAAAGCGGTAATCATTTGTGATGTATAAAAATAAAATTCTAAACAGCTAATTATCATGGGAGACAATGTGTATGATGCAATTGTAATCGGGTCAGGAATCAGTGGAGGATGGGCCGCAAAGGAACTCTGTGAAAAGGGCCTGAAAACGATCATGCTGGAAAGGGGAAGGAATATTGAACATGTAAAAGGTTATGTAAACGCGAATAAAGAAGCCTGGGATTATCCCCATCGCGGCAGACGAACGCAGGAAATGATCAAAGAATATCCGGTTTTAAAAAGAGACTATCCATTGAATGAAACTAATCTTGATTATTGGGCAAGCGATCAGGATAGTCCATATACAGAAATTAAACCTTTCGACTGGTTTCGTGGATATCATGTGGGCGGGCGTTCGCTCATGTGGGGCCGGCAGAGTTATCGCTGGAGTGATCACGATTTTGAAGCAAATGTCCGCGATGGCCATGGAGTTGACTGGCCTGTTCGTTACAAAGAAATTGCACCCTGGTATGACTATGCGGAAAAATTTGCCGGCATTAGTGGTAATAGAGACGGCTTGGATATTTTGCCGGACGGACAGTTTATGCCACCCATGGATATGACTTGTGTGGAAAAGGATTTTTCGACACGGATGAAGGATTTGTTCAAAGGTTCCCGCCATGTCATAATTGGCAGAACAGCCAATATAACCGAACCTCTTGAAGGGAGAACCAATTGTCAGTTCAGGAATAAATGCTGGCTGGGTTGTCCCTTTGGTGCATATTTCAGTACGCAGTCTTCCACCCTTCCGGCGGCAATGAAAACAGGTAATCTTACTGTTCGCCCCTGGGCCATTGTTACAAAAATTCTTTACGATAAGGATAAAAAAAGAGCAACGGGTGTGGAAGTTCTGGACGCAGAAACCAATAAGACATATACTTATAATGCAAAGATCATATTCCTGAATGCATCCACTTTGAACAGTGCCTGGATCCTTATGAATTCAGCAACAGATATCTGGCCTGACGGACTTGGAAGTAGCAGTGGAGAGCTTGGTCATAATGTTATGGACCATCACCTGGGCGTGGGTGCCGGGGGAACGGTTGAAGGGTTTGAGGATAAATATTATTATGGAAGAAGGGCTAATGGAATTTATATTCCTCAATTCCGGAACGTGGGTCAGGACAAAAGGGATTATGTGCGTGGTTTTGGATATCAGGGAGGCGGTGGGCGCGAAGGATATATGCGTAGCCCTGAAGAAATCACCCTGGGGATCGATTTGAAAGAGGCCTTATCAGAACCGGGTCCCTGGAGCCTTCATATCGGCGGATTCGGAGAAACCCTGCCATATCATGAAAATAAGGTAACGTTGGACAAAACGAGAAAGGATAAATGGGGTCTTAATATTCTGGCTATGGATATAGAATATAAGGATAACGAAAAGAAGATGCGCCAGGATATGAAAAATGATGCCATTGAAATGCTGACTTCAGCCGGGGTAAAAGATGTAAAAGGTTATGATGGTAATGGCACATTAGGTCGGGGCATACATGAAATGGGTTCTGCCAGAATGGGTAAGGATCCTAATACATCTGTCCTGAATAAATGGAATCAGCTTTGGGATGCACCGAATGTATTTGTAACCGACGGATCATTCATGGTTTCGTCATCCTGCGTGAATCCTTCACTTAGTTATATGGCTTTTACTGCGCGTGCTGCGGATCATGCAGTGAGTGAGTTGAAGAAAGGAAATATTTAACTTAAGTGTGAGTGTGTGAGAGTATGAAAATATGAGAGTGTTGGAAGTAAATTATTCACTAGTTTTAGGCTTTAAGCTTTAGGCTTTAGGCTTGGGCTTTTTTGAAATTCTAAATCTAAAAAGATGAACAGAAGAGAAGCACTTTCGTCCGTAGCGCTGCTGCTCGGCGGAACGATTATTGGAGCTGAAATGTTTTTATCGGGATGTACGAATGAAAATAAAAAAATCGGGACGCTGGGACTGGATTTTTCTCCGGAAGACACATCATTCCTGGATGAAGTTGGCGAAACTATTATTCCCGCAACAGATACTCCCGGCGCCAAGGAAGCTAAAATCGGAGAGTTCATGCATACCATTGTGAGGGACTGTTACAATAAATCAGATCAGGACATATTTATAGCAGGAATGGGCAAACTCAATGAAGCCAGTAAAACAATGAATGGAAAATACTTCCTGGAATCAAGCCCTGAAGAACGTAAAAAATTGCTTATTGCACTCGATAAGGAACAAAAAGATTATACAGCCACTAAAAAAGCAACGGATCCTGCCCATTATTTCCGCATGATGAAGGAGCTGACTATATGGGGTTATTTTACTTCAGAACCCGGTGCTACCAAGGCGCTCCGGTATATTGCAGTACCCGGCAGATATGAAGGTTGTATTCCATATAAAAAAGGAGACAAAGCCTGGGCAACTTAATAAAAAGGCCCGGAGTTCAATAACAAAATTCCAGGCCAATACTACAATATTTTTTCTGGCTTATAAGGTGCCAGGCAACTGCACGCAAGAATTCAACAAAAGAATTTATCTGGAGCCATAGCCGACATATCCCTGTGTAGCCTTACATCCGCTTTTACCTGAACTTCTGTAACTCGCGCAGGATGCAAATATGGACGATGCCACTGCGATGATTGCAATAATTAAAACTGACTTTCTCATTTTCCTGGGTATTTTAAATTAATAATAAAGCCTGGTATCAGGTGGATTTTCCAGGTGCTTCAGAGGAACGGACATCTCAGGCTTATAGCTAAAAGTTTAAGACTTAAAGCAAAGCAACAAAAACAAATTCAAGGAGGTACGAATTGGACGCAATGGCCTTCAGCTTTACGCTTTGAGCCTTATGCTTAGCCACGTGTTATTCGAAGGATTAGACGAGAATAAAGCAAAATAAAACAATAATATTCGTAAATGCAATAGGAGCCTGCCATTTAGATGTTTTTTGTGATAACTGACAAATAAAGGCATCATGCTGGTCATGTTATATCCGCTTTAACAAACGGCCATTTACGATGGATTGGATATTGTTACATTTGCAGAGAAATTATTGCATAACCCATAAATATTCATGTTACAATTAACCAAACCACTGGCTGTTATCGACCTGGAAACCACCGGAATTAATCTTGCTACAGACCGCATCGTAGAAATCGCCATAGTAAAGCTCATGCCAGACGGCACCAGGAGTATTAAACATAAACTTATTAATCCGGAAATTCCAATTCCTAAACAGGCTTCGGATATTCATGGGATTACAGATGATAAAGTAAAAGATGCCCAGACCTTCCGGCAAGCGGCCAATGAACTTAAGCAATTCCTGGATCACAGTGATCTTGCCGGTTATAATTCAAACCGCTTTGATATACCCCTTCTCGTAGAAGAATTTTTACGTATTGGCATTGAAATCGATATGAAGGGAAGAAAACTGATCGATGTACAGCGTGTATTTCATATGATGGAACAAAGGACACTATCGGCGGCCTATAAGTTTTACTGCGATAAATTGCATGACGGAGCTCACGGGGCTCAGGCAGACGCGGAAGCCACCCTTGAGATACTGCTCGCACAACTTGACCGATACCCCCAACTTGGGACTGATCCGGAAAGCATTGTTAAATTTACCGGAGATGATCAATTGGTTGATTTTGCCCGGCGATTTTCCATGGAAAATGGGATCGAAATCTTTAACTTCGGTAAGCATAAGGGTAGAGCTGTTGCAGATGTATTAAAATCAGAACCCCAGTATTACGATTGGATGATGAAAGGGGATTTTCCGATGCACACCAAACAAAAGCTGACAGAGATTTTCAACCGCACAATGTTAAAAAAAGATAAAACGGTTAGCTAACCTGGAAAAGATTGCTATCATACCAACCTACAACGAGAAGGAAAATGTCGAGACGATAATCGAAGCCATTTTTTCTTTAAACCAGGATTTTCATGTGCTTATAATTGATGATAGTTCTCCCGATGGTACTGCGGAGATAGTTCGCCGGCTACAAAAAAAATTTCCTGATGAACTTTTCCTTGAAGTGAGAACTGGCAAACTTGGTCTGGGCACCGCATATATTCATGGTTTTAAATGGGCGGTAGAGAAAGATTATCAGTTTATTTTTGAGATGGACGCTGATTTTTCCCATAACCCAAATGATCTCGAACGTTTGTATAGTGCATGTAAATTTCAGGGCGCCGGTATTGCCATTGGAAGTCGTTATGTAAGAGGAGGTGGTAATGTTAACTGGCCGAAAGAACGCATTATACTTTCAAAAGGTGCATCTATTTATACCAGGCTGATCACCTGGATGCCGGTGAAAGATCCAACTGCTGGTTTTGTTTGTTACAAAAAGGAAGTATTGGAAACTATCAACCTGGATGAAATTCATTTCGCAGGATATGCTTTTCAGATTGAGATGAAATTTGCAGCCTGGAAGCTTGGTTTTAAAATTATTGAGGTGCCTATTATTTTCCAGGATCGCAAACTGGGGGTTTCTAAAATGAATAAAGGCATCGTCAAGGAAGGAATTCTCGGGGTACTGAAACTGCGATGGGATGCCCTTTTCAGAAGTTATCGCAGAAGGGTCAAAAAGATTTCTGTCGCTGATTCTGTAAATCACTTCTCTCAAAATATGGTGGTGGAAGGAAAATAATCTTTCTTTGCCCTCCCATGAAAAAAGCTTTTCTCCAATTACATATTGCTGTTTTTCTTGCCGGATTTACTGGTGTTTTGGGCAGGCTGATTACGTTGAATGAATTTGTGTTTGTCTGGTATCGCTTGATGATTGCCTGTGTAGTACTGTGGTTATCATTGTTTTATTCAAAGGAAAAAATCATCCGCTTCAGTAAAACATATATTGAAGGCATCAGCTGTTGGGTTTCTCCTTGCCCTGCACTGGGTCAGTTTTATGCGGGAATAAAAATTTCCAATGTTTCGACGGCCCTTGTTTGTCTTTCCTCCATGGGATTTTTCACTGCTATTCTCGAACCTCTCATGCTTAGAAAGCATTTTGACTTGATCGAAATTCTACTGGGACTGCTCGTAATTGCGGGCATCAGTATTGTTTTTCATTTTGATCCCCAATATAAAATGGGCATCATCATTTCGCTTATTTCAGCATTCCTTGCCAGTGTTTTTCCTATTCTGAATCGTGAATTGATTGCAATCGATGGAGCCGGAAACGGCTACGCGCTGGCAACTAAGCGGTGGCTTTCTTTTTCTCACTTATTGCTTCCCGTTTATCTTTATTATTTTCCTGATAGCAGATTATTCCCTTCAATTTCCGACTGGGTCTGGCTTATTGTACTGGGGATTGTTTGTACTGTAATTAGTTATGACCTTTTTATGAAAGCATTTCAGAAAATCTCCGCATTTACGGTAAATCTTTCTTATAACCTGGAACCCATTTACGGAATTGCGCTGGCTTTTATAATTTACCGGGAAGATAAAACGGTCAGTCCCGGTTTTTATTATGGATTCTGCCTTATTATTGCTGCCGTTATTTTGCAGTCCCTCAGGCTTAGAAAGATATCAGGTGGAAAATTTTCCGAACTATAATAAAGTTACTCGATACTATCAAAGCGTGAATACTGAAATTCAATTGCGATTAAAAACGCCTTAACCATCGGATATTTTTCAGGCAGCCTTGGTTGAAATATAACGAACAAGGCTTCTTTTCGCTACAGGTAATAATGTTTCATCAAGCGGAAACTTCAGGATCGTTTCAATTGCATATACTGCCGGATTCGGAAGTTCCGGTTTGCGATGGAGCAGTTCTGATTTTATCTGCTCGTAAGTATTGGTGAAACCCCGCTGCCAGCTGTCAATATATTCCGTCCTCATACTGCGATACTTTTCATCGTGTTTTTCGAAAAAACTCAGATAATAACTATAAACACGGGTGGCATTGGCAGAACCGTCGCATAACAAAAAATATCCTTCCTTGGAATTTACCGGCATGATGCCCACCGGGTGTATATTAAGTTTTTCTTCTACAAACTCATATATTTCGGTGCCGTTGGTTATTGCGGTTTTCATATGTGTGGCAGAATATTCGATGATGTCTTCCAGTTCCCGCATGAGTTCATCATCCTGAATCATTTGTTCATAAAGCACCTGGATTTTTTCCATTTGCAAACCTGATAATTTTTTCGGGAATTGTTCCTGCAGGAATTTTTTGTTTTCACGGAAAGCGACCAGGTTATTGTAATGAAAAATCACGTCAGCGAGTTGCGGATAGAGTTTATTTTCCTGGAAATTCCGGTTAATTTCCTGCAGGTAAGCGAGAAGGATATATTTTTTCAGTTCAAAGTCAATATAACCATCGGCAAACCAGGTTTCGGATAGTGTTTTCATTATGGTGGGTTTAGTAAGTGATGGAATTTACAAAACTTCTCTTATTTATTAACGACAACTTTCTCTAATTGTTATAATGGCCAGAATAAGTCTAAAGCCTAAAGCCTAAAACTAGTTGAGAGTGTAGTAGAGTGTGAGAATGTGAGAGTGTGAAACTTGAAAGGTCATCGGTTAACGGTCATCTGTCATCCCCTTTTGTCTGCTGGTCGAAGTCATCCCTGAAAGGCTTCCAGTTCCTTTGCAACAGCAGTAAGGAAAGTAGCGCCAAGGCTCCCATCAATAATCCGGTGATCATAGCTCATAGAGAGATACATCATATGACGAATACCGATCGCATCGCCCTGATCTGTTTCAATAACCACGGGTCGTTTTTTGATAGCGCCTACTGCAAGGATCGCAACCTGGGGCTGATTGATGATTGGGGTTCCCATCAGGCTTCCGAAAACTCCAACGTTTGTAATTGTAAAAGTTCCTTCCTGGATATCTTCAGGTTTGAGTTTGTTTATTACGTGCATTGTTGGCAAGTGTATTTACCTGACGCGCCAGACCTACCCGGTTGTAGTTATCCGCATTTTTAATCACAGGCACAATCAGGCTGCCACTGGGCAGAGCCGTTGCCATTCCGATGTTAATATCCTTTCGGATAATAATTTTATCTCCCTGCAGTGAGCTGTTGATAAGCGGATATTTTTTAATGCATTTTATAACTGCTTCAATAAATAATGGGGTCAGCGTTAATTTTGTTCCTTCTCTTTTTTCAAATTCTGCTTTTTCTTTCTCGCGCCAGGAAACAAGATTAGTAACATCTGCTTCCGAAAAACTGGTTACATGGGGGCTGGTTTGTTTGCTCCTTACCATATGTTCCGCAATCAGCTTACGCATGCGGTCCATTTCCTGAATTTCTACATTACCACTAATGTTTGAAGCAATAGATTCTGTTTGTTGTGTTTTTTCTTCACTTAAAGTCTTGTTATTTTCATTTGCATATCCATAAGCCCGCTCTGTAACAGATTGGCGGCTGTGAAATCCATTTTCACCCTTCCTGTTGGTTACGAATGATAAAATATCTTTTTTAGTTACCCTCCCTTCATTGCCCGAACCAGGAATTTTTTCTAACTCCGCGAGAGGTATTCCTTCATTTTTAGCGATGTTCAATACGAGGGGGGAATAAAAGCGGTTTCCATTTCCATTCGCTTCAAGTTCCTGGCGGTTTTGCAAATCCGGTTCCACAGCGGCGGTATAAGTTGGGTTGGGACTTGATTTTTCTGACTCTTCGTTCTCAAAAATTGTTGAAGGTTGACGGTTTGCTGCCGGCAGTTCCCCAAATACCGATGATCTGTAGCCTGTACCCGGTTCTTCTTTAAAAGGTGAACGATGGCCACTGTCCGACAGGGTTACTTCTTTCGTATTTGGCGATCGGCTATCGGGTGTCTGGGAAACGGCAACTTCAGCGTCAATTCTTGCAATAACCGAACCTACAGGAACAACGGCATTTTCAGGATAGAGGATTTCTTTCACAATTCCTGCTGCCGTAGAGGGGACTTCGCTATCAACTTTATCGGTAGCAATTTCAAGTAAAGATTCATCCTGTTGAATGAAATCACCCGGTCGTTTATTCCACTTGAGAATAGTGGCTTCCATTATGCTCTCACCCATTTTCGGCATTAACAGATCGACAATCGCCATGGAGATGATCTTTAAATTCGTTCAAAAGTATTAATTAATTAATTAAGTCATGCAGGACGGTTTTATGTGGGTCCGGATATAATAAATCTTCTCAACAAGTTGAGCACATTAATTGCGGTCAATTCGGTATTCCTTTGTCTGTCAAAGCGAAACCAAAGCTTTTGCGTAATAATTTCATGAGAATTTCCAGCTGCTATCCATACAGTTCCTACAGGTTTTTCTTTTGAACCACCTCCAGGTCCCATGATGCCGGTAGTGGCGATGGCAAAATCAGTTCCCATGATCTTTATTACTCCATTTATCATGGCCCTTACGGTTTCTTCACTCACTGCACCTGCAGAGGCTAAAATGGCAGGATCAACGCCTAGTATTTTTTTCTTGATATCATTATCATAGGCAATAACAGACCCATGGAAATAAGCACTTGATCCAGGTATGCTGGTAATGAGTTGTGCAACGTAGCCGCCTGTGCAGCTTTCGGCAGTAGAAAGTGTTTGCTTCCTTGCGGTCAGTATTTTATATAAAACTTCCTGTACGGAAATATCTTCATCAGTAACCAACCATTCTTTTACCCTTGATTTCAGGTCAGAGAACAGACTATTAAGTTGTAATTCAAGGATTCCTTCCTGATTTGAATTTGCAGTAAGACGTAAACGTACCATTCCATAATTGGGCAGGTAGGCCAGTTTGATTTCCGAAGGCAGGTTTTCTTCAAAATCCTGAATATGATCTGCCAGGGTCGATTCGCCTACACCGGCAGTAAGCAGGGTGCGGTGGGAAATATAATTCGTGCCGAAATGTTTTTTCAGATATGGAATCACCGATTCCGTCATCATGCCTTTCATTTCGTGAGGTACACCCGGCATAGAAACAAATATTTTTTCTTTTTTTTCAAACAGCATACCCGGCGCTGTGCCTCGTTTATTTTGGATAACCAGGCAGGATGCAGGAACTTCTGCCTGTTTCAGGTTCCGATCGGTAAGCGGACGATGAAGTATATTTACGAAAATATTTTTAACATTATTCAGCGCTTCTTCGTTGACGACCATCGTAGTGTTGAAATATTCACAGAGTAAAGGTTTTGTAATGTCATCTGCTGTTGGGCCAAGACCGCCTGTAAGCAAAATGATATCTGCATTTGTGGATTCTTCATCTAATGCTTTCAGAATATCGATGCGGCTATCACCAATTGCCAGACGCCGGTTAACCCAAAAGCCAATTTTATTAAGTTCCTGCGCCATCCAGGCGCTGTTTGTGTCAATGACCTGACCTATCAGTAATTCATCTCCGATGGTTATGATGGATATATTAGTCATGTAATTATTACCAGTAAGAAGAAATATTGTTTAGAGAGATCAGATTTATCAGGGAAAAAATGTTTGAAGGGCAGATCTCAAAGCCTCAGGCATTTGGGTCTTTTCATAACTGCCTATTTTTACAAAATAGAGGATTACTTTCCCCAGGGTAAGTAATTTTTTTTGCTGGTTAAACACTTCGTGTTCAAAAACAATCCGGTGGTCGGCAGGTAGTTCCTTTAAAAAAGTTTTGATATTCAGCAAATCATCATAATGTGCCGGTCTTAAAAATTTTGTCTGCATTTCGACTACAGGCATGATCACACCCTGTTCTTCCATTTCCTTATAAGTAAAACCCAGGTTGCGAATGGATTCGGCACGGGCCACTTCGAAATATTGCGCATAATTACCATAATAGACCACATTCATCTGATCTGTTTCTGCATATCGCACGCGAATATGGGTTTCTGTTACAAACATGGCTTTTTTTTGATGACGGATGACTGATGACGTATGACCGTTATATGTTTAAAGTTATCAGTAAAAATTACTCCCATACTCCCATATTTATATTACTTCCCCATCATTCCATCCACACTGATGCGGCCCGGGCCAACAATCATAATAGTAAACACACTGGTCAGATAAATGGCACCCAGATCCACAATTTTGAGTGGCTGGTCATGATTGTATATAAAAACAGCAACGGATAAATTGATGACTATTATAAAAGCAGCAATACGGGTGAATAACCCAAGTACAAGCAGCATGGAACAAAATAATTCTGCAAGGATTACCAGGATCAGTGATCCGCGGTGGCCAATATGCAAAGGGTCGTAAAAACCAGGAGAAAGTTCACTGAATTTAGAAATTTTAGGCAGGCCATGGCCGATCAGAAGAAGTAACCCGGTTACGGCTCTTTGTACCAACATCGCAAAATTGAAAGCTCCCGCTGAATAGGAAGTTGATAATAATTTTCTCATCGGAATTAATTTCAATCAAATGTAAAGGTTTTGAGAAATTTTAACCTGATCTAAAGAAATGTTAATCATATCAGTTATCCACAAGTTGTTTGGAACAATGTTTGGTATTAGGGGAATTAATTCAGAAACTTGGCGGTTGAATAACAATTTCCGGATGAAACGAACGGTTCTACCCTTATTACTTCTTTTGTGTTTTTATGCAAAATCGCAGCAGACTTTTTTTCTGACGGATCCGGAGTTTACTTTTAAACAGGCACAGGAATTCTACCAGAAACAATATTATAGCCTGGCTTATCCGTTATTCAGGGAACTTGAACAAGACCAGGCTGTCAGGCCACAGCTTTATGAATCCTTCAATTACGAAAATATTCATTTTTATACCCTTGTCTGTTCATTGAATCAGGATGACAGCACGGCAGCAGATCCCGCTAAAATTTTCATAGAAAGAGAAAATAATGCTGCACGCGGGCAGATGATGGCATATCACCTGGCGGAATTTTATTTCCGTCGCAAAAATTATGAAGCGGCACTGAAACTTTATGACAATTCAAGTATTGATAACCTGAGCAATGATGAAATAGCCACCTTAAAGTTTCACAAGGGATACACTTATTTTATTAAGAAGAATTTCGATCTCGCAAAGCCTCTTTTTGATGCCATTCGCCAGCTTCGGGGTGATATTCATTATATAGATGCTAACTATTATTATGGATATATTTGTTTTTATCAGAAGAAATACAACGATGCATACTCGGCTTTTTCAATGATAGAAAATGATCCGAAATATGCTAAGATCATTCCATATTATATTGCGAATATTTATCTGGCCCAGAATCAAAAGGAGAAAGCCATTTCCTATGCAGCAGATAAACTGGGTAGTGGAAATCAATACTACGAGGCGGAACTCAGGCAGCTTGTCGGGCACGGTTATTATGAAGAAAAAGATTTCAATAAAGCCCTCCCATACCTGGAATCTTATGTAAATGGCTCTAAAACAGTAAGCCGCCAGGATTTGTTTGAATTGTCTTACTGTTACTATCAAACGCAAAACTATAAGAAGAGCATCGAAGGCTTTAAGCAATTGGGAGGAAAGGATGATTCCCTGGCACAGAATGCCATGTATCTTCTTGGCGACGCTTATCTGAAAACAGGACAAAAAGCAAATGCACGCAATGCGTTTCTATTTTGTGCTTCCAACAGCAGTTATCCTGGGCAAAAGGAAATTTCATCATTTCAATATGCAAAACTTTCTTATGAACTTGGGTATCCGGACCTTGCACTATCGGAATTCCGTAGTTTTTTGCAGCAATATCCAACTTCATCTTATGCTTCGGAAGCCAGGGAATTATTACTCAATGTTCTCGCCAATACCAGCAATTATAAAGACGCACTTGCACTGATGGATAGTGTTAATAATCCTTCGGCATCAGCGCGACAACTTAAGGCAAGGATTCTATACGGAAGGGCAACAGAACTCATCAACGATGGAATGCTTCAAAATGCAGCAGAATTACTAGACCGTGCTTCCAGGGAGCCCAACAATACTGCCTTGCTTCCATTTATTAATTTCTGGAAGGGAGAAATTGCTTATCGCACCAACCATCTGGATGATGCGGTTCCTTATTTTTTTGAATACCTCAAAACACCTGTAAACAGGGGAGAAGTCAACCCGGTCGACGCAAAGTATGATTTGGGTTATTGTTATCTGAAAAAAGAAAATTACAAAGAAGCGCTGGTTTATTTTACCCAGGTAATTAGAAATCCGGGTATCGATGCTTCTCCGCTCGAACAGGATGCATATATCCGTAGCGCCGATTGTTATTACATGAATCGCGATTTCAAAATAGCTGTTCCAATGTATGATAAAGTGCTGGAATATTCCTGGCCTGCATCGGATTATGCAACTTTCCAAAAAGCCATGGTAGCAGGTGTGAATAATTCTGCTGAAAAAATCAGCCTGCTGAATGGGATTATAAGAAAATATCCTTCTTCCGGTTTGGTGGCAGAGGCCAATATGGAAATTGCGAATACATTTCTCTCAAACGAGCAATACCGCGAATCCATCCCTTACCTGAAAAATGTACTCAGCAGTTCCGGAAACGATGCGTTGAAACCAAGGGCCCTCCTGCGTTCAGGTCTCGCCAATTATAACCTGGGTAATAATGCGGAAGCATTGAGCAAATACAACGATCTGCTTAAATTATATCCAAATTCTGCGGAAGCACAGGAAGCGCTGGACAATGCGAAATCAATTTATGTTGAAGAAGGGAGGACTGGTGAATATATCAATTTTGTGAAAGGTATGGGGATTACGATTTCCGCGAGTCAGGAAGACCAGCTTGCTTATCAGGAAGCGGAAGTGCAATTCAATAACGGTAATTTTTCTGCAGCTCTGCAAAAATTCGAAGATTACCTGGCTAAATTCCCTGATGGTAAATATGCGCTGGATGCTGATTTTTATAAAAGTGAAATGTATGCGAATCAGAAAAACTGGAAAAAGGCTGTGGAAGGATATGAATCTGTTGCAGACAAGGCGCCCAATAAATTTGCTGAAAAATCCATCCTTCAGTCGGCACGCATTAATTTTTTCGATCTGAAGGATTACACCAGGGCGGAAATATATTATGCCAAATTAAAAGATTTTGCAAGTTCGCAGGAAAACAAAATGGAAGCTATGCGGGGACTGCTTCGAAGCCAGTTTGAATTACAACAATGGACGGCGGCAAGTGATAATGCCCGTGACCTGCTCAATGAAAAAGGAATTGGTTCTGATGATAAGATCATTGCCAGTATGATCATGGGAAAATCTTTCCAGGCAGATGGAAAATGTGAATCGGCCATTCCATATTTTAAATCGGTCGCATCTCTGAGCCGGGCTGCCTACGGAGCCGAGGCACAATATCAGATTGCTTCATGTCAGTTTGATCAGAATCGATTAAAAGATGCCGAAAAATCCGCATTTGAAGTCATTCATAAATCAGGATCCTATGAATTATGGGTAACAAAAAGCTATTTCCTTTTGGGAGATATTTATCTGAAGGAAAAGGATTATTTCAATGCTAAGGCAACTTTTCAAAGCCTGGTAGAGAATGCAAAAATTGAAGATATCCGCATACAGGCAGAACAACGTCTTGAAGAAGTGAAAAAAGAAGAAGCAGGTAATAGTAAAATCGGCAATGATAATTAAGATGCGATTGAATATATTAATTATGAAGAAGGGATTTATTTGTTTGATAATGGTATTATTTTTAGGCGGTATAACCCTGCATGCACAGGATACTACTAAGAGAAAAACCATCAATATCACTTCAACATTTAAACCATCTTTAAAAAACACGGCCAAGCTGAATTTTAATGCGGAGGCACCTCTCATAGATACGACTCGTCCGGATTTAAAATATAATCTGCCCGTCCAGTTTCTTTCACTTGTTTATCAGCCAGCGGGGTTAAATCCGCTTGCACTGCCTACCGATAGTCTCAAATTATGGAGGAATGATAATTACATTAAACTAGGTGCGGGAAATATTCATTTGCCTTTTGCTGAAGCAGGACTTAGCTTTGGAGATCGTAAAAATTCATTTTTTAATGTTTTTGCTGAAGGATACAATTCCAAGGGTAAACTCCCTTTTCAGGAGAACAGTTTGCTGGCAGGTTCCATCAGTGGAACCATCAAGGCCAAAAATAACCTGGAATGGGATGGGTCTTTGGGTCTCCGGGCGGACGGATATTATTTATATGGATTCCAGCCAGACACATTGAAATTTGCAAAAAGCCAACTCCAGCAACAATTCTTCACCTTTGACGGGAAGATCGGACTTAGAAATACAGTGCCAACCGAGTTTGGACTTACTTATAATCCAAACTTCAAAATAACTGCTTTCGGAGAAAATAATTCGCCCCGCACCTCGGAAGCGGATATGGTACTTAACCTGCCACTTGAAAAAACAATAAACGAAAATTTTGCGATTGATCTGGGTTTTACTGCAGACGTAACCAACTATACAATCGGGAATGGTTCAACCATCAACAATAATCTCTTTTTAGTTTCGCCGGCAGTTGTTTATCATTCTGATAATCTTGCCATGCATATTGAAATGACGCCTTCCTGGGACCAGAGCAATTTCCACCTGCTGCCAAATTTCAGGGCCGAATACACAACGGACAACAAGCAGTTTACCCTGTTCGCTTCACTGGACGGTTATTACGACAAGGGAAGTTTCAGTCGTTTTGCCCGAATAAATCCCTGGTTATGGGCGCCCACAAATTTATTAAATACAAGGGTAGAAGAATTTTTCGGCGGCTTCAAAGGATCACTCTCGTCTCATTTTTCATATCTCGCCAAAGCAGGATTTTCGGAATCCCGCAATATGCCACTCTTCCTGAATGATAGCCTGGATGGGAAGAATTTCCAGGTTGTTTACGAAAGCAAACTGGATGCTTTTACATTGCACGGAGAACTTAGCTATATAAATGGTGAGGATTTCAATATTACAGCCGCCCTGACACTCAGCAATTATAAGACTACAAGTGAATATAAAGCATGGGGTTTGCTTCCAATGGAATTCACTACCACCATGCGATGGCAGATTGTCAAGGAACTCTGGTTAAAGGCAGATCTGTGGGCGTTTCAGGGTGCTTACTGGCGTTACCTGAATCAGGCTGTGGGAACTGGGGACGGAGGCTTTGATGTGAATGCCGGACTCGAATTCAGGATTACAAAACAATTTAACCTCTGGTTACAGATGAATAATCTTTTCAACGATAAATATCAGCGCTGGAACCAGTATACTGTGTATGGATTCAATATCTTAGGGGGTGTAATATTTTCATTTGGAAAATAATCAAGGTTATATCTTTTTATGTACACCATTTTGAACAAGTACCTTTTTTTAAAAAAGAGCATACCATTACCGGGACTTGGCACTATTTGTATGGAAAGCATACCTGCAACCATCGATGCAAGTACCAGGAGTATTCTGCCCCCTGTTTATCGCTTCAGGTTTGATAAATTCTTCGATTCGCCGGATAAAGATCTTTTTGCTTACTTGTCCGCACAGCAGAATATTTCTGATTATGAAGCTCTGCGCCAGTACAATGATTTCGCATATTCCCTTCGCGACCGCCTCAATTATTCCCGGGAAGCCTCGTGGGAAGGACTAGGCACGTTGATAAAAGACGATATGGGAGAAATTCATTTCGAATCTTCTATATCAAACCCATCATTTTTGCTGCCGGTGCCTGCAGAAAAAGTAGTTCGGGCCAATGCAAAACATATGCTGCTCGTTGGTGACCGTGAAAGATCCAACAGTGAAATGAATGAATGGTTTGCTGAAGAACCTGTTCATGGAAACAGATTGTGGTGGATGGTTGCACTCCTTGGAGGTATTGCGGCCGCACTGATTATAATGTTTCATTTTTCATCCCATGGATGGAATGTCGGATCCACCGGCAATCAACAGTTGATCCAGGTAAAAAAATGAATTTCGCCCTGGCGTGATGAATCAATCCAATACTGATGAATCCTGCATATGAACCCCCGTTAATTTGTCCTGTTTGCAAAAGTGACCAGACTCATTTTGTCCTGAAAGTAAAAGATCATTCAGTTAGCGGTGAAAATTTTGATGTCTTCGAATGCACACAGTGTGGACTTCGCTTTACAAAGAATGCACCTTCGGAAGAATATATAAGCGCTTACTACCAGTCGGAGGATTATATTTCTCATAGTAATACGCGGAAAGGCCTGATAAATTCCCTGTATCATTTCGTCCGGAACCGAACTTTGTCTTCAAAATATCATTTAATTGAAAGAAGCACTGGAATCAAATCGGGTAATCATCTCGATATTGGGGCAGGTACCGGAGCTTTTGTTCAATATATGAACATGCATAAATGGAAAAGCACAGGTATTGAACCGGATGCAAAGGCACGAGAGAAAGCGAAGGAATTTCATGAAACAGATTTATTACCTGCGCAGGCATTCGAAACTTTACCGTCAGAAAGTTTTGATGCTATAAGTTTATGGCACGTGCTTGAGCATGTTCACGATCTATATTCCTACATGAACCAGATAAGAAAATTATTAAAACCTTCAGGACTGGTATTTATTGCTGTTCCAAATTATAAGAGCTTCGACGCAGTGAAATATAAAGCTAACTGGGCGGCATACGATGTACCACGTCATCTCTATCATTTTTCTCCGTCTTCCATGCGATGGTTATTGAAAGATGCGGATTTTCAAATAAAGAGAATTGTACCAATGTGGTGGGATAGTTTTTATATTAGCCTTCTGAGTGAAAAATACGCCGGAAGCCATGTTGCATTACTGAATGGTTTTTTGACTGGAATTGTTTCAAATGTAAAAGCACTTACTGATAACGAAAGTTGCAGTTCGCTTATTTATATTGCGAAAAAAGCCTAAAGCCAAAAACTAATGTGGATGTTTAGAGATGTAAATATCTGGGAAGGCTTTGAGCTTTTTAATTATTCAATTTTACTTCATAAATATTTGGCCACAATTTCCCGGTGATAAATATTTTATTTTTTACAGAATCATATGCGATCCCGTTCATATAATCCACATCCGGATTTTTTAATTTTACTTCTTTTACGAGGTTACTGAAATCTGCTTTCCCAATCACTTTTCCTGTTGAAGGATTTATTCGAATGATATAAGGTGTCTGATAAATATTGGCCAGGATATTCCCATTTACATATTCCAGTTCATTAATATTACCTACAGGTCCATTATTGTCTGTAATTCCAACGATGCGATTTGTTTTGAAAGTGACTGGATCCAGGAAAGTCAGGTTACTACTCCCGTCACTCATAATAAGACTGCTTCCATCTGTTGTCATGCCCCATCCTTCCTTACTTGGAAAACTAAACTCACCAATTTTTTTAAATGTTTTCAGGTCATAAATAAATCCTTTCTTATTTGTCCATGTAAGCTGGTATAATTTATCATGAAGGATGGTAATGCCTTCACCGAAATAAGTTTTCCTGTCAAGTTCTGCTTTTACCGCGATATTACCTGTAGCCGGATCTACAATACCAACTATGGAGCGGGTATTTTCGAACTCCTCAGGTGCACCGGAACTTTCAAATAATTTACCATCATACATTAAAAACCCTTCGGTATAGGAATTCTTATCATGGGGTGTGGCGTTAAGTATCGTATATGAGATAGCAGGTGGATCGTTGCTTAGTTCAGGTTCAGCTATGGAACCGGAATTCTCAGTTGAACCGGTACTGTTCCTGCAGGCCATAAATAAAGTAAAGAACAGAAAGACAGTTACAAAAAATTTATTCATATTTCTGAAAGTCCGCAAAAATAGTTTAAAAGCTCAAAAATTAAAGACAAATGCTTGAGGCTTTTTATCATGAATTGTTAATAATTAAGGCGCCAAGCGTAAATCTTAAAACATTTTTATTTTGAAATTTAAATAAATGGCATTTCAATCATCAATCTTTTAAATAAAAAAGCGCCCCTTTTCAGAAACGCCTTTTTCATAGATATTTTTACAAAAGCTTTAAGCCTTTGGCTCTGCGCCTTAAGCTCAAATATGTGATTCGATCTTTTTCACAAAATTGCTTTTGGGCTGGGCACCAACAAGTTTGTCCACAACCTTACCGCCCTTTATAAAAAGTATTGCTGGTATGGATGTAATCCCATAATTCACGGACAACTGCGGATTATGATCAACGTTTACCTTACCTACATTAATTTTTCCATCATATTCCTTGGAAAGTTCTTCAATGACCGGCCCGATTGCACGACAAGGACCACACCATTCTGCCCAGAAATCAATTACAGTAAGCTTATCAGATGCAAGTACCTTCTCCTGAAAATTCGAATCCGTGTATTCAAGTGCCATATGTTTATATTTAGATTTATGTAAAATTCCGTTTAATTTTTCAAATTCATTGTCGTTTCAACGACATATGAAAAGTCCTAGGCTTAAAGCTTAAAGCCGAATGCCTAAAACCCTTTCTACCACACTACCATACTACCACACTTTCATACTTCATCAAAATTGTTTCCAATTCAAGGTAGAACACGCTTTGTCAGAAGCCTGCCTGTCAGAAAACTATCTGGACGTCAAACTCAGGACAGTCCTGTAAAAAGACAGCCATTTCGTCATTCATCTCAAATCCGTTTTCAAGTGTATAAAGACTGATTTTAGCATTGGTTTTGGATTCCTGTATATTGAATTTAAGACTGGCTTTACCGGGGTGCTTTTTAATGTTTTTTTCCATAAACTTTACCATATTATCATTGAGATGACGTGCATCAAGATCAATAATCAGTTGTTTAGTGAGCAGTGGTTTGATACTTTCGAGGAGCAACATTTTTTCCACTTTAAATTCAAATTCAGCCCGGTTATACCTGACTTTAAAAAACCCGATCAGAAATATATTTTTACCTTTTTCCAGATAGTTAGAATAGCGCGCATAATCTTCACTCCATAAAATGAATTCGCTTTTTCCGGAATAGTCTTCAATAGTGAATGAACCAAACTGTTTACCCGTCCTGGTAACCCTGTGCTGTGCATCCACGACAAGTCCGGCGAGACGGAATGATTTTCCAGGATTTGCCTGCAGGCTTACTGCTTCTTTTACTTCATTAAATTCTGCAAGATTCAATATTCCGTAATGATTGATCTCAAACTTAAAATGGTCGAGCGGGTGACCGCTCATAAACATTCCGGTTACTTCTTTTTCATGATCCAGTAATTCTGTTAACGACCATTGTTCACAGTTTACGATCTTCGGCGATTGTACTTCATATCCTGATGATCCGCCAAACAAAGTATTACTGTGCTGTACATTTTGGGCCTGTACTACATTTCCAAAACGAATTATTTTCTCAAGGCCTGAAGCAGTATCGCCCGGAGCGATATGAAAATATTGTGCCCGGTGTAACTCTGGAAAACAATCAAAAGCACCGGCATAAGCAAGACTTTCCAAAGTCTTCTTGCTGACCGTGCGCTGGTTTACACGCTTGACCATATCAAAAATCGAAATATACGGACCGTTTTTTTCCCTCTCTTCAATCAAAGAAAAAACAGCAGCTTCGCCGACTCCTTTTAAACCCCCCAGCCCGATCCTGATTTCTCCCCGACTGTTTACAGCAAATCCCTGCTTTGATTCATTTACATCGGGACCAAGTACTTTTAATCCCATCCGTTTACATTCTTCCATAAAGAATGTAATTTTTTCAATATTCCCCTGATGATTAAGAACGGCTGCCATGTATTCTGAAGGATAATGCGATTTCAGATAAGCAGTCTGGTAAGCAACATAGGCGTAGCAGGTAGAATGGGATTTATTGAAAGCGTATTGGGCAAATGCTTCCCAGTCTGTCCATATTTTTTCAAGTGTTTCAACCGCATAACCTTTTGCCGTAGCGCCACTAATGAACTGGCTTTTCATTTTATCCAGGATGGATTTCTGTTTCTTCCCCATTGCTTTACGCAATACATCTGCATCCCCTTTACTGAAACCTGCAAGTTTCTGAGCCAGCAGCATCACTTGTTCCTGATAAACAGTTATACCATAAGTATCTTTCAGATATTCTTCCATTTCAGCAAGGTCATAACGTATGGGTTCACGTCCCTGCTTCCGGTCGATGAATGCAGGTATATAAGCCATGGGACCAGGTCTGTACAAGGCATTCATCGCAGTAAGGTCATCGAATTTATCCGGTTTGAGATCGCGGAGGTATTTTTGCATACCCGGACTTTCAAATTGGAAAGTACCAATCGTATCACCGTGCTGGTAGAGCTCAAATGTTTTTTTATCGTCGAGCGGAATCAGATCAATATCGATGGCGACTCCATGATTTTGTTCGATGAGCTCCAGGGAAGTTTTTAATATATTAAGTGTCCTTAGTCCGAGAAAATCCATCTTCAGTACGCCCGCTTCTTCAATGATGCTGCCTTCGATCTGGGTTACCAGAAGGTCTGAATCTTTTGCGGTACAAACAGGAATTATATTGGCAAGATCTTCCGGTGCGATAATAATGCCGGCTGCATGCAGTCCCGTATTGCGTACCGATCCCTCAAGCCTTTCAGCTTCGTGTAATACCCTGCTTCGCAGATCCGTTCCCTGATATATTTCACGGATTTTTTTTACAAGCTCCAGATCATCTCCGCCAATGCCTTCTTTTTCTTCCAAAGATTTTTCCCCGTCTTTCGGTTTGAGAGGAGCGTGCAATACCCGTCTGAGACTTACTCCCGGACGATCTGGTACCAGTTTAGCCAGGGCATTGGATTCTGCAAGGGGAAGGTCCATTACCCTTGCCACATCCTTTATACTCATTTTGGCAGCCATGGTACCATATGTTACGATCTGTGCCACCTGATTTTTGCCATATTTTTTTACCACATAGTCAATAACTTTCTGCCTTCCTTCATCGTCAAAATCGGTATCTATATCGGGCATGGACTTTCTGTCGGGATTGAGGAACCTTTCAAACAGAAGGTTATATTTGATTGGATCGATATTGGTTATACCTATGCAAAACGCCACTACACTGCCTGCCGCAGATCCACGTCCCGGGCCTACAAATACACCCATATCGCGGCCGGCCCGAATAAAATCACTGACTATCAAAAAATAACCGGCAAAACCCATGGTTTTGATCGTGAATAATTCAAAATCCAGCCTTTCAGTAATTTCAGCATTGAGATCAGCATATCGTTTTTTAGCTCCCTGGTATGTGATTTCTCTAAGATATTCCCACTGATTCAGATTACTATCAGAATGGATCTGAAATTCCTTCGGAATAGGGAAAGCCGGGAGCAGGATATCTTTTTTTAGATTCAGCACTTCAACCTTATCTGCAACAAGGCCAGTATTCGAAATGGCTTCCGGAATGTCATGAAAAAGGGATGTCATTTCAGCCTGCGTCTTAAGATAAAACTGGTCATTCGGGAATTTGAACCGGCGGTTTTTCGAACTTATCTCATCGTTGACAAAATCGTCAAAACCAGGCGTGGACTGTTTTTCGCCTGTATTAATACAGAGAAGGATATCATGGGCATTATAATCATCCTGATCAGTATAATGGCTGTCATTTGTGGCAATAACGGGCACATTATATTTTTTGGAAAGTCTGAGAAGGAACTGATTGATTTTTTCCTGTTCAGGAATCTGGTGTCGCTGAAGTTCGATAAAATAATCATCGCCAAACATATCCAACCACCATTTGAATTCCTTTTCAGCCTTTTCTTCTCCCTGATGCAGAATAGTCTGTGGAACGTACGCCCCAATGCAACATGTTGTCGCGATAATGCCTTCATGGTATTGCTCAATGAGAGACTTGTCAATCCGGGGGTACTTGCTGTACATACCTTCTATATACCCCAGAGAAGTGAGACGGATCAGGTTCTGGTAGCCAGTCTTATTTTTTGCCAGTAATACCTGATGGAATCTTTCGTCTTTTTGTTCTTTCGTAAATGCCTTTTTTTGCCTGTCTGCCACTACATAAAACTCGCAGCCAACAATGGGTTTTACTTTGAGACTTCCGTCGGGATTTTTGTGTTTGTAAGCTTCAGCAACAAAACTGAATGCGCCAAACATGTTCCCATGGTCAGTAATGGCCAGGGCAGGCATCTGATCCTTTACAGCTTTATCATAGAGACTCTGAATGGACGCAGCTCCGTCCAGAAGTGAATATTGTGTATGAACATGAAGATGTGAAAAAACGGGCATCGGCGTTTAGTTGGACATGCAATTAACAAAGAAAAAAAGAGGCCTCACTTTTTGAGGGAAAATATCTGTTCACAATGAACACACATCTAAGAAAAGCCTAAAGCCTAAGGCTTAAAGCCTAAAACCAGGGCCTTTTTATCTAGAATGTTTGGTCTAAACCTTATTGATCTTCAAATCTTCAAAAGTTAAAATATCCTGGTTTTAGGTTTTAAGCTTTAGGCTTTTGGCTTAAGTTTGTATCTTACGGCCGTATCCAGTATCAACAAGAAAATGAAAAATCGGTTCATTTTACTGCTTATTCTAACCTGTTTGGCTGCCTGTAATGCATTCAGACCTGCCACCCATAACACGGACAATTTTTCCGCCAGCTCAACCGATCATCAGTCCGGGAAAAATACAAATCCCGTTTTCATCCAGAATATCTCTACGGGCACTTCTGATTCGAAGCCGGGAACTGCTGAAACAAATAGCTCCACAGGAACTTCAGCAAAAGTCACGACACCCCAGATATACCGCTCCAGTTCTTTAAAAACGGGTATTTCCCACGAAGACAATGATGGAATCAACCCTCTGCAAATCAAATTTGCCATACTGACCAATATTCCAGTAGAAGACCTGACCAATCTCCGCCTGTTGGTATTTATGGACCAGTGGTATGGAGTTCCTTACCACTATGGAGGAAGCAACAAGGATGGAATTGATTGCTCAGCCTTCGCATCGCTCCTGCTATCCAGTGTATATGACATTAACCAGCTTCCCCGTATCAGCTCCGACCAATACCATACCACCAAACGGGTTCCCAAAAAGGATTTAAGAGAGGGCGATCTCGTGTTTTTCCATACCTTAGGTAAGGGTCATCGTGTTACTCATGTTGGTGTTTACCTTTATAACAATCGTTTTATTCACGCTTCCATAGCCGGGGTCCAGATCAGTAACCTTGGAGAAGGCTACTATTTGCGGCATTATGTTGGTGCCGGCCGGGTAATAGAAAGTGACAGGACTTACTAAAATCCTGTCATTTAGCCATTTCCTACCTAATTCATTGTAAATTAAGGGCAGCGCAACTGCCAAGTCTTCCCATTTGAGCATTTTTAAGTGGATTGGTACAAAATTTAGTGTTACTTTGCTGCCCCTTCCGAAGGGTGCTATAAAACTTTCATTAAAATTAAATTGATACAGTCATGGCTAAAAAGTTAGCAATCTCACCAATTGCAGGTACCAAAAACAGAGTTTTTGTAAAACCCGCACCAGCAGAAGAAAAGACTTCCGGAGGAATTATTATTCCGGATACAGCGAAGGAAAAACCTCAGCGCGGCGAAGTGGTTGCGATAAGTGAAATAGATGAAGACGGCAAAAAGCCGGTAGTTAAGGTTGGCGACGTTGTGTTATACGGTAAATATTCCGGTACTGAAATCAGTTTTGAAGGACAGGATTTTCTTAGCATGAGAGAGTCGGATATTATTGCCAGATTTTAAAACAAGTGTAGAAGTATGAAAGAATTGAAATGAAATTCTATTCCGATACTTAATACACATTTTCAAATTCACAAATTTTAAAATTTTCAAATTAATAAGTTATGGCTAAACAACTTTTCTTCGACATCGAAGCAAGAAACAAAATGAAAAAAGGAGTGGACACTCTTGCTAATGCGGTTAGAGTAACACTCGGACCTAAAGGCCGCAATGTGGTACTTGAAAAGAAATTCGGCGCACCCACCATTACCAAAGATGGTGTAACGGTTGCTAAAGAAATTGAACTGGAGGACCTGATTGAAAATATGGGTGCCCAGATGGTAAAAGAAGTAGCATCCAAAACTGCTGACATAGCCGGTGATGGTACGACTACTGCTACTGTTCTTGCACAAAGTATTATCAGCGAAGGTTTAAAAAATGTTGCTGCAGGTGCTAATCCGATGGATCTTAAACGAGGTATTGACAAAGCAGTTATTGCAGTTGTAAATAGCCTGAAGGCACAGTCTCAGACCATCGGCAACGACAGTAAGAAAATCCAGCAGGTCGCTTCAATTTCTGCAAATAACGATGAAAACATAGGTAAACTGATTGCTGAAGCTTTTGCAAAAGTTGGAAAAGAAGGAGTAATTACTGTAGAAGAAGCAAAGGGGACTGATACTACAGTTGATGTGGTAGAGGGTATGCAGTTTGACCGCGGTTATATTTCTGCATATTTCGTGACCAACAGCGAGAAAATGGAAGCGGAATTGCAGAACCCTTATATTCTTATTTACGACAAGAAGATCTCTGCGATGAAAGACATTCTGCACATTCTTGAAAAGGTTGCCCAGGGAGGCCGTCCACTTCTGATCATTGCTGAAGATCTGGAAGGAGAAGCACTGGCAACACTCGTTGTAAATAAATTACGAGGCACACTGAAAGTAGCTGCTGTAAAAGCGCCAGGTTTTGGTGACCGCAGAAAGGAAATGTTACAGGATATCGCCATCTTGACAAAAGGTATCGTTATCAGCGAGGAACAGGGTTACAAACTCGAGAATGCTGACCTCAGCTACCTGGGAACAGCCGCTTCTGTCACCATTGATAAAGACAATACAACGATAGTTGGCGGAAAAGGAAAGAAAGAAGATATCACTGCCCGGGTAAATCAAATCAAGGCGCAGATTGAAACGACAACTTCTGATTACGATAAAGAAAAATTACAGGAGCGCCTGGCTAAATTAAGTGGTGGTGTTGCCGTTCTTTATATCGGAGCTGCTACTGAAATGGAAATGAAAGAGAAGAAGGACCGTGTTGACGATGCCCTCCATGCTACAAGAGCTGCTGTTGAAGAAGGAATCGTTCCGGGTGGGGGTGTTGCATATATCCGTGCTATTGAAGGGCTGGATAAATTGAAAGGAGCTGCTAACGATGACGAAACAACCGGTATTCTGATTGTTAAACGTGCTATCGAAGAACCGCTTCGCCAGATCGTTCACAATTGCGGCATCGAAGGAAGTATCGTTGTACAGAAAGTTAAAGAAGGTAAGGCCGATTATGGTTTCAATGCACGCACCGAAGTGTATGAAAATCTCTTTAAAGCTGGTGTAATCGATCCAACCAAGGTAACACGTATTGCTCTCGAAAACGCTGCTTCCATTGCAGGTATGCTGCTGACTACAGAATGTGTGGTGGCTGACAAACCGAAGAAAAAGAAGCGCACGCACACCCAGGTGGCGGTGCTCCGGGTATGGGCGGAATGGATTATTAAGCCTAAAGCTAAAAGCTTTAATGATATAAGAGGTTGTCTGTACAGACAGCCTCTTTTTATTTTCGGAGGAATTTGTAAGCAAAAGCACCGCTTATATATTCAATATAAGCTTCTTATGGAGATTAGCCGGCCAATTTTCTCGGTTAATTCCGTTTAAGTAATTCACATCCATAATGATATATGGGTCAGAGTGGTTCGATCCTTTGGTCGTCTTTCAATCTTCCATGTGGGCAAAATGCCCGTTTCATTGAACAATGACCGAAAAATTACACAAGGATTAGGCTTTAATCTTTAAGCCAGAAAGAATTTTAGGTTTTGTACTCAGGTCTGCAATGGTTTTCTTTTCAAGCAATTTCAGGTTGGCATCCCTTACCTGAATTAGTACATCTCGAAGTCCACAGTGCTTTTCATCGCAGTTTGTACATTTTTCATAAAAGTACAGACTGACACATGGGAGCAAGGATATAGGTCCGTCAATCAGGCGCATAACGGTTGCCAGTGTAACCTGACTGGGATCTTTGCCAAAAAAATAACCGCCGCCTTTTCCTTTTTTACTTTCCAGGATATTCGCCTTTTTTAATTCAAGCAAAATATTTTCCAGAAATTTGAGTGGAATTTTTTTCTTTTTTGAGATTTCCGCAATTAGAACAGGCCCTTCATTCTCCTTTTCAGCGAGATACATCAGGGCCTGAAATGCATATTGGGACTTTTTGGAAAGCATAGATAGATTCTGTTACAAGATAATAACATTTCGCGAGCAAAAGAGTTGATATCTGTAGGTTATAGGTTATGGAATATGAGTTCAGTTCATAACCCATAACTTATAATCCATAATTGAATCCAAGTACATCATTCATTGAAAAAATCCCTTTTTTATTTTGAATAAATTCGGCTGCAAGCACTGCACCTCCTGCAAAACCTTCCCTGTTATGAGCCGTATGTATGATTTCAATATCATCGATGGATGAATGATATTTTACAAGATGGGTTCCGGGGGCAGGATCCTTTCGTTCACTTAGGATAGGTAACACACCGGTCTCTTCGGATTGTTCGTTAATCCAGGTTTTAAGTGATGGAATATTTGCTAAAATCTGTTCAGCCAGTGTTATCGCTGTACCACTGGGCGCGTCTTTTTTTTGCGTATGATGTATTTCTCGCATTTCAACTGCATATTCTGGAAATGAAGCCATCAGACTGGCAAGTTTTTTATTGAGTTCAAAAAAAATATTTACTCCGATACTGAAGTTGCTGGCATATAAAAAAGCCAATGCTTTTTTTTCAAAAGCTTGTTTAACTTCTTTGTATTTTTCGAGCCATCCGGTTGAGCCGCAAACTACACGAATCCCGGCATCTGCACATTGTAAGAGGTTTGATGCAGCACTTGAAGGACCTGTGAATTCAATCGCAAGATCCGCTTTGGATAAATTTTCTTTGGTTAATTCAAAACTGTTGTCCAAGTCAATTTTCAAAACAATTTCATGTCCCCGGGCAATCGCAATACGCTCAATAGCCTTACCCATTTTTCCATATCCAATCAGTGCAATTCTCATAATGGTAAAGATATAAATTCATCATTAACTACCGGAAGACATTCCTGTAAATCATAGCTGCCAACCGTCAACCTTTATCGGTTCAATGAGAAGGCATTTCACGAAATCTGGGTTTGTGAAAATTAAATGCGATTGTAATACCGGCGCTGGGCGTAGGGCCGGGCATTATCATCGGCTTTATTTGAAAACTCAGGTCGCTGTTCACATTGAAATCTTTCAAATGTGCATCAACAGTAGCATCCACAATATTTAATGCATAGAATAATAAAAAAAATAGAACAGAATAATCCTCATTTTTCCTGAAGCTGTCCCGGTTTGTTATAATGCCATTCTGATCATTGGTCGTCACGAATGGTTGTAATTCCGGTGCAACTTTTGCGAGACTGTCGCCACCGACGCTTCCATTGTCAGCCAGATTTATACATACGGTCAAAGCATATTGGCATTTAACATACCAGCTCTTATTGAAGAAGAATGCATATGCCGGGATACCTAACGCAGTATATACGATCGGAACTTTCCAGTATTTTTTATTGTATACCTGGCCGGCCCCTGGAAGGATAGCAGAATAAAGAGTGGCCCTCCTTGGATTATCATGAAGTCTCTTATCAATCGAATCCCTTTCGGCCTGGGACATTTTCTTCCCTGAATACTGATTGTCTTTTTTTTCAAGAATGGAATCCGTTTGCGGATTTACAATCAGAGTATCCTTATGCTGTGCATGGATCCTGGAACTGAGAAAAAGACCTGTAAAAAAGAAAATAAAAAATGCCTGCCTCATACTGAACACTTAATTGATCTGTACGCCGAGCTGGTCCAGAATTTTATTCAGTTCCTGCACGGAATAATATTCAATGCTGATGCTTCCTGATCCCTTTTCATTGTGATTCAGTTTGACCCTCGTGCTGAAATGAGTCGCTAAAGTATCTTCTATTTTTCTGTAGGTTTCCGATAGTCCGGCTTTTACAGATACTTTAACAGCATGTGGAGTTTTATATAATTTGCGAACGAGTTCTTCAGTTTGCCTTACGGATAATGACCGGTTTTTTATTTCATTGAAAAGAAAAAGTTGTTTGTCAACTGTATCCACATTTATCAATGCACGCGCATGGCCCATCGTAATCTTGTTATTCCTAAGTGCTACCTGGATATCCGGAGGAAGTTTTAAGAGTCTGACATAATTTGCTACGGTACTTCTTTCCTTACCCATGCGTTCAGCAACCTGTTCCTGTGTATAATTCAATTCATCCATCATTCTTTTATAACTCAGCGCCACTTCCATTGCATTCAGATCTTCTCTTTGCAGGTTTTCCAGCAATGCGAGTTCCAGTAATTGCTGGTCGTTAGCCTGTCGTATATAAACAGGAATATCTTTTATACCTGCAATGCGTCCTGCCCGAAACCTGCGTTCCCCGGAAATGATGCGATATTTCCCTGAAGAAAGTTTCGCCACTGTGATGGGTTGAATGATATCGTGCATCCGGATAGAAGCCGCCAGTTCCTGCAATGAGGTATCGTCAAAATCTTTTCTGGGCTGTTTGGGATTGGCTTCAAAGAGGTCGAGTGGAATACGAAGAATTCCTGTTATATTTTCTGCTATAGCCGGCCGGAGATTACCTGAGGCGGTTTTTAAATCTGCGTCAATATTCTGCAGCAGGGAACGGATTCCTTTTCCGAGCGCTTCTTTATCTTTTTTATTCGGAGTTGTCATGTTGGTAAATTCATTTTCAATCGGGCTATTCCAGGATTCGTTCTTCCTGGCTCATTTTAGTCATATTGTTTTTCTGTAACACTTCCTTGGCGAGGTTTAGATAATTCATAGCGCCTTTACTATAAGCATCATATAAGATCACAGGTTTACCCACACTGGGAGCTTCACTTATTTTTGAGTTCCGGTGAATAATGGTATTAAAAACTATCTCATCAAAATGTTTACGCACTTCACTTACCACCTGGTTGCAAAGACGCAAACGGCCATCATACATCGTCATCAGTATTCCTTCGATTTCCAATTCAGGATTTAGCCGGCTTTGAACAATCTTAATCGTATTCAGAAGTTTACCCAGTCCTTCCAGTGCGAAGAATTCAGTCTGTACCGGTACGATCACTGAATCGGAAGCAGTCAGTGCATTAACGGTAATCAATCCCAATGAAGGCGAGCAGTCGATAATAATGAAATCATAGCTCTTCCGGAGTGGCTCCAGAATATTCTTCAAAACTGTTTCCCGGTCTGGATAATTTATCATTTCTATTTCAGCTCCTACCAGGTCTATATGAGATGGTATCAGGTCCAGGTTGGGAACTTCAGTTTTCAGCACCACATCCCGGGCAGTGACCTGATTAACCATACAATCGTACAGGCTTTGTGTTATATTATGCAGGTCAAAACCAACACCGGTGGTACTGTTGGCTTGCGGATCCGCATCCACCAGCAGTGTTTTAAATTCCAGCACGGCAAGACTGGCCGCCAAATTGATGGCTGAAGTAGTTTTACCGACTCCGCCTTTCTGATTCGCCACACCTATGATTCTCGCCATACCCTTAACCATGATTTAAATTCGTTTTTTATCCAAATAACACTTATAAAAGATTCGTGAAAGTACAAAATTACCTTCCCTTTCCTGCCAGCTGACGGGTAAAAATACAAACTTGCCGGCCGAGTTCAGAAAAATACCGCTTCGCCTTAACTTGCATGCCCATGTATCTTATAATATCAGGCACTAACCGGAAAGATAGTTTTACCCTCCGCATTGCCAAACTTTATCAATCTATTTTAAAGAAAAGAAATATTGAAGTCCAGGTACTTTCCCTGGTTGGACTTGACTTAATGGATCGCAGTCCTGCCGTAGTTCAGCTGGAAAAAAAATGGCTTCTGCCTGCTGAAAAATATATTTTTATCAGTCCCGAGTATAATGGATCTATTCCCGGTGTATTAAAATGCCTGATAGATGTATCCGATGTAAAAAAAGTCTGGAGGGGGAAGAAAGCTTTACTTACAGGTGTTTCAAAAGGTAGGGCCGGTAACCTGCGTGGAATGGATCACCTGACGGGCATAATGCACTATGTTGGCACCGTTGTTCATCCGAACAAACTTCCTATTTCTGTTGTTGACACCCTGTTCAAAGAAGATGAAATGGCACATCAGGAAACTATACGGGAAATAAACCGGCAGTTGGACGAATTCATTCAATTTTAAAGGATCATTAAATCAAATCCATGCGCAGTACAGGTTTCATCTCGATTATAGCGATTGTTATGGCAGCTATTGATCTGTACGTATTCCAGGTGGTAAAAATGCTTAGCCAGGGATCATCATCCCGTACAAAATCTGTTATTTTTTCGAGTTATTGGATTCTGTCCATTTCGATCATTGTCATTTTTATTACCCTGCCATATCTCAATACGGAACGCTGGCCCAAGAATCTGAGGAATTATCTTTTTGCTACTATCGTCGGTTTTTTCTTCGCTAAATTACTCGCTTCTGTAATTTTTCTGATTGATGATCTTCGTCGTCTTATTCAATGGGCCGTTGCAAAAATATTTTTCAGGAATACGGAAGGAGAAAGTGAGGTAAATGAGGGCATTTCACGTTCCGTATTTCTCAGCTGGCTTGGCATTGGAATAGGAGGTACCCTGATAAGTTCTCTTGTCTACGGATTTTCAAATAAATATAATTATCAAATTCGACGAGTTCCGCTTTCTTTTAGCAACCTGCCACCGGCATTCCGGGGATTAAAAATTGTTCAGATATCAGACATACATTCCGGAAGTTTTGATAACAGTAAAGCAGTGGAAAAAGGTGTTCAAATGGTACTGGATCTTGAACCTGATTTGATTTTATTTACCGGCGATCTGATTAATGACCGCACAACGGAAATGTCGGGATATGAGAAAGTCTTCAGCCGATTAAAAGCACCCATGGGCGTTTTTTCCACTCTGGGAAACCACGACTATGGTGATTATGTGAAATGGCCCACCGAAGAAGCCAGGAATCAGAATATTGAAGATCTAAAAACCCTGCAGGCCAATATGGGCTGGCGTTTATTGATGAATGAACATGTGGTGTTGGAAAAACAGGGTCAGGAAATTGCCTTGATCGGAATAGAAAACTGGAGTGCAAAAGCAAGATTTCCTAAACATGGAAAAATGTGGAAAGCCTATCCTGGCGCTGAAAAATATCCGTTTAAAATTTTAATGAGCCATGATCCCAGCCACTGGGATGCAGAAGTAAGACCCAAATACGGTGATATCGATCTTACACTTGCCGGCCATACCCATGGCATGCAGTTTGGAATAGAGATTCCAGGATTCAAATGGAGTCCTGTAAAATATGTTTATAACCAATGGGCCGGACTTTACGAGTATGGCAAACAAAAGTTATATGTGAACAGAGGATATGGATTTATCGGTTACCCGGGACGGGTAGGAATACTTCCTGAAATTACTCTGATTGAATTTGTATAATTTTTTTGAAGAGTTCAGTATTTCCTGTTAAATAAGGTTGCTCAATTAATTAATAAGCTGTTAAAATTAATTTCAAACTAACCAAAATACAATATTAATCGTTCCGGGTAAAAGGAAGTCAATAATCAAAAAAATCACTTATGAAGAAAGTATGTTTTTTAGTGCTCTTTGTTTCTATTTTATCCGTGTCGGGCATCCAGGCACAAAGTTTTCACTTTGGTATCAAAGCAGGAACCAATCTTTCCCAAATAACAGGAAGGTCTTTTGATGATGGATTTCAGTGGGGATTCAGCGCGGGTGGATTTGCAGAACTCAATTTTACGAGTAAATGGGGCATTCAGCCTGAGCTGTTGTTCAATCAAACTAAAACGCAGACCGCCAGCGATTTCTATCAGGTATTTAATGAGGGATATAACAGCACAAGTGTAAGTTTAAATTATTTAAGTATTCCGATTTTAGCATCTTATAAAATCCTTCCAGTACTGAGTATACAAATTGGTCCGCAATTCGGAATCCTTATGAATACAAGCCAAACTATCACTTCAAACGCTTCAAATGCTTTCAAATCGGGCGATTTTGCAATGGTCGGCGGCGCCCAGGTCAATCTTGGAGGGTTTAGGGCCGGCGCAAGATATGTTTATGGATTAACTGATATAGCTAAAATCAGTGAAATACAAAGTGTGGATACTTGGAAAAACCAGAATATCCAGATTTATATCGGGTTTCGGATATTATAGGACAGGCGCAAAGCCTAACGCATGACGCGCAATGTTTAATGTGTAAGGCTTAACACCAGCATAGAAGTTTTTCTTTAGAACTTTTGTTCTTTCAACTTGCAAATAAGAAGTCATCCAAATAATCTGAGGGCTTTTTTTCTTCAGGAAGTTTTGGCTTTAGGCCATAGGCTTTACGGGATATGCATTAAGCGTTATGCGTTAGCATTAAGTCCGAAAGGGTGGCACTAAACTTGAGCCTAAAGGGTTCAACTATAAAAAGATAGGATAATTCCCAAAGAGGTGTTATTTTGTCACCCCTTTATAATTATGAATGATAAACTCTTTTTTCAGCGAAGTGAACAGGAAATGGATTTTATGCCCATTATCCCGATAAACGAAACAGAACACGATAACCTTGCAGATGCTGAGATTCCCAAAGAAATTCCCATTCTTCCATTAAGGAATACCGTACTTTTTCCTGGTGTAGTACTTCCAATAACGGTAGGCAGAGATAAGAGCATAAAGGCTGTAAATGATGCTTATAAGACTGACAAACTGATCGGCGTTTTGGCACAAAAAGACAGCAGTGTGGAAGATCCTTCATTGGATGAATTGGTTACTGTTGGAACCATCGCCAGAATTATTAAAGTAATCAAAATGCCTGATGGCGGCACAACCGTTATACTTCAGGGTAAAAGGAGGTTTAAAGTAGGTGCAATAACCACTGATGATCCATATTTTAAAGCCCAGGTAATCCTGCTGATGGAAGAAGAAGCACCGAAAGACCAGGATTTTGAAGCCTATGTATCAAATATCAAGGACCTTGCAGCCCAGATCATCCAGCTTTCACCTAATATTCCTACAGAAGCATCGATTATCCTGAAAAATATTGAGAACCCTTCATTTCTAATCCATTTTATTTCAAGCAACCTTAATTCGGAACTAACCGATAAACAAGAACTCCTTTCAACTGATCATATCAGATCACGCGCGGACCTGCTGATGCAATTATTGCAAAAAGAATTACAGTTTGCGGAATTAAAAAATAAGCTCACCAACAAAACCAAAACAGAACTCGACAAACAGCAGCGCGATTATTTTTTACAGCAACAGCTAAAGAGTATCAAAGATGAACTCGGAGGCGACAGCAATGAACGCGAGTTACGCGAAATGCAGAAAAAAGCGGAATCAAAAAAATGGCCGCAGGCAGCAAAGGAAATATTTAAAAAGGGGATTGAGAAACTTGAACGTATGCATCCAAGTACGCCAGACTACTCCATTGTATATAACCATCTGGATCTGATGCTGGATTTACCCTGGAATGAATATACGGATGATCAGTATGATCTGAAGAAAGCTTCAAAAGTGCTGGACCAGGATCACTATGGAATGAAAAAAGTGAAAGAAAGGATACTTGAATATCTCGCTGTTTTAAAACTTAAGGGGGATATGAAAAGCCCCATTCTTTGTTTTGTGGGACCTCCCGGTATAGGTAAAACTTCGCTTGGTAAAAGTATCGCCAATGCCATCGGGCGGAAGTATGTTCGCATAAGTCTAGGCGGACTGCATGATGAAAGCGAAATAAGGGGACACCGTAAAACTTATATCGGAGCAATGCCGGGAAGGATTTTACAGTCTTTACGTAAAGTAAAATCATCCAATCCGGTAATGATTCTGGATGAAATCGATAAAGTCGGAACTGATTTTCGGGGGGATCCTTCTTCTGCACTTCTTGAAGTGCTGGACCCTGAACAGAATAATACTTTTTATGATAATTATCTGGAACTGGAATACGACCTCAGCAGGGTTTTATTCGTTGCTACAGCGAATGATATTGGTCATATTCAACCGGCTTTACGGGATCGAATTGAGATCATAGATCTAAGCGGATATGCCATAGAAGAAAAAATTGAGATAGCAAAAAGGCACCTTATACCAAAACAAAAAGAAGCTCATGGATTAAAAGGAATGCCTCTCAAGTTATCAGATAAGAATCTTGGTAAAATCATTTCAGATTATACGCGCGAAAGTGGCGTCAGGGAACTGGACAGGCAATTGGCATCCATCATGCGCTATGAAGCTAAAGAATTTGCATTTAAGAACAAGCTTAAGGCTTCCATCACAGAAAAAGATATTGAAAAAGTTCTGGGTAAGCCCCGTTATAATAATGATTTATATAAAGTAGCTAATATGCCGGGAGTCGCAGTTGGTCTTGCCTGGACCTATGTTGGAGGCGATATTCTTTTTATTGAAACAAGTATCAGCGATGGGAAAGGGGATCTTAAACTTACAGGGAATCTTGGCAATGTGATGAAAGAAAGTGCAACAACAGCGCTGACTTATTTACAATCGAATGCAAAAAAATATGGTTTGAATCCGGATATTTTTGCCAAAAAGACCCTCCATATACATGTTCCGGAAGGTGGTACACCAAAAGATGGGCCCAGCGCAGGTATTACTATGATGAGTTCACTGGCTTCTGCAATTACGGGTAAAAAGATAAAACCCTATCTGGCGATGACGGGGGAAATCACATTACGCGGACAGGTATTGCCGGTCGGGGGTATCAAAGAAAAAATTCTTGCGGCAAGAAGAGCTGGCATTAAGGAAGTTATTCTTTGCTGGCAAAACGAGAAAGATATCAGCGAAATTGATTCCAATTTTATAAAGGGATTGAAATTTCATTATGTGAAGACCATGCAGCAGGTATTGGATCTGGCTCTGGTATAAGTTTATTAACAGGACGTTTACAAAACATGATTAAACCATTGGATAATCCTTACGTTATAATTATGAACCACAAAGATTTTCATGTTGGTTGTTTTAAGGGTTAAAAAAAGTTCCTCCATTTCTATGGAGGAATTCTTTTTAATGCCCAATTCCGAAAACTTCATTTTGGATAATGTAATGTCTATTTGATATCTGAACCCTTTCTTTGAGCATTCCATTTTCATATTCCAATTTATGCAATTTCATCCCGCATCAGCGGGGACCACATTAACTTGCTTCAGGCTTTGGGATTTGTGCATTTGGCTTTTAAATGCAATCATCGCATTAAGCCCTAACAGCTTAAACATGGCGTTATCTTCTTCGAACGAGGGATTTGGTGTTGTCAGAAGCTTATCGCCGGCAAAAATTGAATTCGCGCCAGCCATGAAACAAAAAGCCTGCTCTGGAATACTCATTTCAGTACGACCTGCACTTAACCTGACCATCGATTCTGGCATTAAAATCCTGGCAGTCGCAATCATTCTTACCATATCCCAGATATCGACCTTGGGATTATTTTCCAGAGGAGTACCTTTTATTCTTACCAAAGCATTTATGGGCACGCTTTCAGGGTGCTCAGGCAGGTTAGCCAGAGTGCAAAGCATGTTTATCCGGTCCTCGTGGGTTTCGCCCAGCCCGATAATGCCTCCGCAACAGACGCTTATACCTGCTTTTCGTACGTTTCCAAGGGTATTCAGGCGTTCATCATACGTCCGGGTGGTGATGATTTCATCATAATATTCAGCTGAAGTATCCAGATTGTGGTTATAAGCGTAAAGTCCGGCATCCGCTAATTTTTCAGCCTGGGATTCGGTCAGCATACCCAGGGTACAACATACTTCCATTCCCATGGCATTTACACCTTTTACCATATCCAGGACCCGGTCAAAATCACGGTTATCGCGTATTTCACGCCACGCAGCACCCATACAAAAACGGGTAGAACCGGCTTTTTTAGCTTTTTGGGCATATTCAAGAACTTCCTCCGTCTGCATGAGCGCATGAATCTTAATATCAGTGTGATAACGTGCTGCCTGAGGACAATAAGAACAATCCTCGGAACATCCGCCGGTTTTAACCGAAAGCAGGGTGCATACCTGAACTTCTGCTGTATTATTGTAACTACGATGGATTGTTGCCGCCCGATAAACGAGCTCCAGCAATGGAAGTTCGTATACTTTCTGTATTTCTTCTTTTGTCCAGTTGTTGCGGATCATTTTCCAGATTTTAGGTTACCGAATTTATAAATGATAACTGAAATTCGTTTTGGGTGTTAATGCCAGCAGTGTCTCATACATCAGCAATATCGTCTGTTCGATATCATTTCGATTCAGCATTTCTACAGTGGTATGCATATACCGGAGCGGGATAGAAATTAAAACCGAAGGGCACCCTTCATTCGCATAAGCAAAGGAATCGGTATCTGTTCCCGTACTGCGGGAAACAGCCCGTAATTGAACAGGGATATTTTTTTTGGCCGCAGTTTCCCTCACAAAAGAAAGAAGTTTGTTGTGGACTGCCGGTCCAAAAGCCAGGGAA
Organism: uncultured Bacteroidota bacterium; assembly: GCA_963757975.1. Classification (GTDB taxonomy): domain Bacteria; phylum Bacteroidota; class Bacteroidia; order Chitinophagales; family Chitinophagaceae; genus Puia. The sequence continues at coordinate 197,435 of CAVWUD010000018.1, read as the reverse complement.
GGACCCTTTCCGCATGTAATATCACCTTCTACTAATTTGTTCACCATGGGCGTAGCGGTATCATGTGTAACATCGGTGATGATTGCAACATTAGGCTTAATTCTGCGAGCAATCATTTCAGCTCCTCGAAGGCCTACTTCTTCCTGAACAGCATTCACAATATATAAGCCATAAGGAAGCTTCTTTTTGTTTTCTTTTAGAAGTCGTGCTACTTCAGCGATCATAAACCCTCCGATCCTGTTGTCGAACGCACGCGCGATGAGTGTATCAAATACAAGTTCATCGAAACCGTCCTGATAAGTAACAACAGAACCCGGGTGAATGCCCAGCGTTTCAATATCCTTGCGGTTACGCGCCCCGCAATCTAAAAACAGGTTATCCACTTTGGGATGCACTTCTTTGGCATCAGGATTTACCATGCGGGTATGAATAGCTGGCCAACCGAAAACAGCTTTTACAGGCCCCTTGTCGCTGTGTATTATTACTCTTTGTCCAGGAGCAACCTGGTGATCTACACCGCCATTTCTCTTAAGGTACATCAGACCTTCCGGGTTAATATAATTCACAAACCAGCTGATTTCATCTGCGTGTGCTTCGATCACCACCCTGAAATCTGGATCTTGGATTTATAACACCAACGGCTGTTCCATATGCATCCGTAAAATAGTTGTCTATGTAAGTCTTAATATATTCAATCCACACTTTTTGACCGTTGGATTCAAATCCTACTGGAGAAGGCGTATTGAGATATTTCTTCATGAAGTCAAAAGAAGCAGAAGACAGTATGGATTTTTTTGGGGGTACTGCAGATTTGGCTTTGGCCATGAATAGAATTTAGGGCCAAAAATAATCAAATTGACAGTATCGCCATCAGCAAAGCCGAAAGCATCATTAAACCGTCCAAAACGAAATAATACAGGTAATCGGATGTACTTTTTTTAGCCAGAGGATAAATTGAAAATAATATGATTGCCGGGATGATTATAATCAAAACGGTTAATAGAGAAACGCCCGAAAAAAGAAGTCCAAACGTAAATATGATGCAGGCAATAATGGAAAAGACAAATAATCTGTTTACTCCTGTTTCATCAAAATAATTTACCATTGTACGAATTCCTTCTACCTTATCGTCTGACCGGTCACGATAGTCAAACAATATGCAGATTCCGTATATAAGAAAAAAACGGCTGGCTGCAAACCATTTCATTTCATGATTGAAATGTTCTCCGGCAATAAACACTGGTAGGATGCCTGTAACATATGTCCATACTGTGGAGAGAAAAATTGTCTTACCAATAGCAACCTGTTTCAGGAAACGAAAGTAGGGCAGTGGTATTTTGGGAGCTGAATATAAGAAAGTGAGAAGTGCGGCAAAGAAAAGTCCAAACCAATGCTGCCGCAGTTTATAAAAGAATATCAAAGAACCTATAACACCGGCAAAATAAAACAACAGGTGTGTATTTTTATGATGAAGTGACCATTGTATGCGAATGGCTGAGCTATTGGACTGATGTGTCAGGTACCAATGGAAATTATAGCTGCAGATGGTTGCAAAAAACACAAACCAAAAGTAGTCACTTGAAATGGTCAGATGCAGTAGATAACAACTTTGCCAGGTCATTATAACCGCACAAAGTGAAATATAAATACTACTGAAAAGAAAAAAATTAAAAACTTTCCGGATCCAGATCAAGGGTTATCAGTATTGATATATAATTACTGTACCGGTTGCAGCAGTATCGCTGTGATTCATATTCTGGTCTATAAGCACAAAGCGAAAATCACAGGTGTCATTTTCACCATTGATGCCAACCGCGATATCCAGCCATGCGAGTGAAGCAGTAAATTCAGCCTTATCTACTGAAGGAGTTAACGGAAGCCTCGTTCCGAAAGTATCATCCTCTGGGTTGGGATTAAAAGACTGATTAAACCGGCGACGTAGAATTACCAGGGAATCTCCCGACAAGCTTCCGCCTTTTTGTGAATATGAAAGAACCGCATTGAAATCATTTCCATCATTGTAAACAGCACTTGTGTAGGATTTTATAGAAATGGAAGGACCTACACCATTGTTATCTTTAGTGCACCCAAGCATCAGTAATAAAAATAATGATATAATATAAACCCTTGTTTTCATTAAAATGATTTGGACAGCACAAATTAAAGGATTTTCGCGAAAAGCTTTAGTATTGCACCGGTTAAACTTTTGATTCGGAAAATCATCCTTATACAGGAAATGAAAAGCCATTATTCCATATATCAATACGAGAAGATCTTTGCGGGGTTGCCCATGAATTTTAATGTCAGGGCCATGGAGGTTTTCAATTACCAGTATTTGGGAAACCCTCTTTACAGGAATTTTTCAGACCGTTTTCATAAGTCGCCTGAAAATATTACTGAATTGAAACTTATACCTTTTCTCCCCGTTTCCTTTTTTAAAACCGAAGAGATCAAAACCGGCAATTTCGTTCCGGAAATGATTTTCGAAAGCAGTGGTACCACCGGGGCGGAGCCGGCCCGGCATTTTGTAAAGCATATTGACCTTTATCGTGAAAGTTTCGTTAAAGGATTTGAATTGTTTTATGGTAATATAAGAGAGTTTTGTGTCCTTGGATTATTACCTGCTTATCTTGAAAGGAAAGGTTCATCACTTGTTTACATGGTAGCTGAATTGATCCGATTAAGTGGATGTAAAGAAAGCGGATTTTATTTGTATGAATATGACAACTTATACGACCTGTTATTAAAACTTGAAAAGGAAAAACAGAAAACCATTTTGATTGGCGTCAGTTTTGCTTTGCTGGATTTTACTGAAAAATATTCCATTAATTTGTCTAATACAACGGTCATGGAAACGGGCGGTATGAAAGGGCGCCGGGAGGAAATTACACGTGTTGAATTGCATAATATACTGAAAAAAAAGTTGGGTGTATCAAAGATTCATTCCGAATATGGTATGACAGAACTTTTATCACAGGCTTATTCTTTTGGTGAGGGTATTTATAAACCGGTTCCCTGGATGAAAGCCCTTGTAAGGGATGAGGATGATCCACTGAGTCTTCATGATTCAGGGGAAGGATTATTGAATATCATCGACCTCGCAAACCTGGATTCCTGTTCTTTTATCGCTACCGATGATGTTGCGAAACTTTATGAAGATGGAAGTTTCGAAGTTTTGGGAAGGATGGACAACAGCGACATTCGCGGATGCAGTCTTCTCGTCGTTTAGGGATACGAAACATTGATCAGACCTGTGCATTTGACTCTGCATTTTTTTTCACTGCTTTCAGTAGCAAGTTCGATTAAACGGATTGTATTGAATCCGTGTTCCGGTTTTACTTTAAGCGATTCTCCATTACGGATCGTATTATAGAGGTCAGTATAAAATCCTCCATAGTTTCCAGGTAGTGAAGGATATTTTTCTTTTATAATGACACCGTCCATTTCTGTATGCAGTAACCCGAAATTCTCTTCTGGTTCCCTTCCCCAGTCAGGAGTCAGGGGTAGAACGCCTTTTCTGAGAAGAGCCTCCTGTGGATCTTCTCCGTATTTAATGAATGAACCCTGCATACCATGAATAATATACCTTGGTCCTGGCTCACGGACAAGCATACCTGCTTTTAAGATGATTTTCAAAAAATTATAATCAAGCCAAATTTCAAAATAATCAGTTGCCTTTGCATCGGGACGTTGTATACGGATATCGGCTGTGATATAAGCGGGCAAACCAAAAAGACAGAAGGCCTGGTCAATGAGGTGTGCTCCAAGATCATATAATATTCCGCTGCCGGGAATATTTTGTTCCCGCCAGGCATTGGGTCTTCGTTCGGGTCTGTACCGGTCATAATGTGCTTCAAATTCAACTGGTTCACCCAATGCTTTTTCATTGAGCAGCTGGCGGATGGTCAGAAAATCCGAGACATATCTGCGATTCTGAAATACACTCAGAATACATTCTTTTTTTTCTGCCTGTACGATCAGTTTTGCCGCATCGGAAGAGGTAATGGTAAAAGGTTTTTCCAATACAACATGTTTGCCGGCTTCGAGCGCACGCCAGGCATATTCATAATGGGTATCGTTCGGTGTGGTGATAATTATAAGTTCCAGGCTTTCGTCAGCGAGCATCTCATCCAGACTGCGTACTATTTTAACCGAAGGATATTTCTCTCCGGCTTCATCTCCACGCCTTTGTAAAATGGCTTGCAGTTGGTATTCAGGATTGGTTACCAGGAAGGGCAGGTGCATAAATTGTGCAGCTACCCCATATCCTACAATACCAGTCTTCATAACATCCTTTTTTCGAAGATAAGGAGGAAGGACGGATCCGTTCAGAGTGTTTTCCGTGCATCGTTTTCCGTTTGAAGGAAGTCCTCATTGGTATTCGCAAGCTGTTGTACGTAGGTTATTGTAAACTTCTGAGCCTCAGTGTATATACCGAAAATTATTGATAAGAGGTTACGGTTATCGGGAGTTTCAACTGGCAAAAGAATTGCCTTATATAAGATTGGCGTTATGTATTCGGAAAAAATATTTATTCAATGCGAAAAAAAGAGCGTACTGGCAGTTTAATAAAAATTCGGCATCTTTATCTTTAAAATAAAAACAGACATATGAAATTGGTTAAAATGAGTATGGCCCTTTTACTGGCTGCAATAAGTTTCAGCGGAATCCAGGCTCAAACGGCAGATGAAATAGTAAATAAATATATTGATGCCCTGGGCGGCAAGGATAAGCTACAGCAGGTCAAAACAGTTTATATGGAAAATACTTCATCAGCGATGGGAAATGAGGGGCCCAGTACCATTAACCTGGTTACCGGAGTCGGATTTAAAATTGTTTCTGATTTTAATGGTCAGTCGGTAATTATAGCAGTTACAAATAAAGGAGGATGGCAGGTAAATCCCTTTCAAGGCGCTTCTGCACCAACACCGATGCCGGATGAAATGTTGAAGCAAAGTAAAGGAAGACTGGATCCTTTTGGGGCTCTCAATAATTATGCGTCTAAAGGGAACAAAGTGGAATTACAGGGTAGGGATGGCAACGCCTTTAAATTAAAAGTGACTAGTGCCGACAGCATTGAAACCACCATATATGTAGATACTACCACTTATTACATTACAAAGGTTGTTTCAACAGCGCAAATGATGGGACAGACCATGGAAGTAACGACCACTTTTTCAAATTATAAAAAAGTGGATCCTGCCGGTGTCTTTTTCCCCTATTCATATGAAATAAGTTACGGCGGACAATTCAGTATTACTACAACTGTCAACAAGATTGAAGTGAACAAGACGATCGATCCGACGATTTTTGATATGCCAAAATCTTAGAAAGCTAAAGGCATAAAGCGTAAGGCTTAAAGCAAGTGTGGTAGTGTGGTAGTGTGGTAGTGTGGTAGTGTGGGGGGATACTGCACTCTTTCTATTTTATTGTACAAACCTTAAACTTTATACTTTTAACTTTACGCTTTACGCTTTACGCCTTACGCTTTAAGCCTTTAGCTTTGCGCCTTCAACAGCATTTGATCTCAGAAAATGGAGGGTTTGTCGCAGCAGGTCCCTCGGATATGGGATATATTCGGACATTGCGGCAGATTAATAAGCCATGAGTACTCGCTGGTACAGATCCAAAACGGTTATCGTATTTTTTCATATCCTTGCATGGCTTGTATTATTTCTTTTGCCTTTACTTTTCCATAGGGAACCGGATCAGTCGCGCCTAAATTGGAAGGCAATTTTCAATATCAGGTCTCTAATTTTCGATACATGCTGTATCCTGTTTTTTTATCTGAACAGCCTTGTCATTATTCCAAGGTTTCTAAACCGGAAAAGAATCGGTATTTATATATCCCTCATCGTTTTGTTGTTTGTTGTATTTCTGATCGGGATAAACTTCTTCCCGAAAGAAGGTCAGACGCGTGGTTTTCATCGTGAATATTTTTTCGCATTATTCCCTTATTTATTTATCTGGGCCATGAGTACGGTTTATTGGTTCATAACAGATAAAATCAGGACTGAACAGTTGATGAAAGAAAGGGAAAATGAAAATCTGAAAACCGAGCTTTCGTTTTTAAGATCGCAGGTAAGCCCGCATTTTCTTTTCAATGTGCTGAACAACATGGTGGCAATGGCACGACTTAAATCAGACATGCTGGAACCTTCCCTGATCCGTCTTTCGGGTCTTATGCGATATATGTTATATGAATCAGATGAAGCTTCTGTTACCCTGTTGCGCGAAACAGAATATGTAAACAGTTATATTGAGTTGCAGAAAATCAGATATGCCAAATCATTGATCATTCGTGTGGATATGGATCCGGGGGACAGTCAGCTTATTGAGCCGATGCTGCTCATACCTTTTATTGAAAATGCATTTAAACATGGTACGGGAATTATTGAAGATCCGGAAATTGACATTTCATTAAAAATTTCTAACGGTTTGATTGATTTTCGCGTCAAGAATAAGTTTGACCCAAAAAATGAAGAGATCAGGGACAAGACTTCCGGGATAGGATTGCCGAACGTAATAAGAAGGTTGAATTTATTATATGATCAGAAACATATTCTCTCCATTAATAAAGAAAACGGCTGGTTCACAGTTTCTCTTCAGATTAAACTTCATTAATAATGAAATGCATTGCAGTTGATGATGAACCGCTGGCCCTTGCTCTGCTGCAGGATAATATTCGTCAGGTGCCTACACTCGAACTGGTTGCTTCCTGCAGCACAGCAATGGAAGCACTTTCCGTTTTGAATAAACAGGAAGTGGATTTGATTTTCCTCGATATTCAAATGCCCGGGCTTACCGGTCTTCAGTTATTGCAATCGCTTTCCGTAAGGCCGATGGTCATTCTCATTACCGCATATGAAAAATATGCGCTGGAAGGATTCAACCTGGATGTCATTGATTATCTCGTGAAGCCTGTACCCTTTGAACGGTTTCTGAAAGCCTGCAATAAAGCGATAGATTTTTATAAGCTCAAGAAAAATGTTCCGACGGAATCCCATTCCTGGCCGGAATATTTTTTTGTGAATGCAGAATACGGACTCGTTAAAATTGTTTTTTCAGATATACGGCTGATTGAAGGCCTTAAGGATTATTTGAAAATACATCTGGGCGAAACGAAACCATTGATCATCCGGATGAGCATGAAATCAATTGAAGAAAAACTTCCACCCGGAAAATTTTTCCGTATTCACAAATCCTATATTATTGCATTGTCACAAATCACTGCCATCCGCAGGAATTCTGTTTTCCTGGGAGATCTTGAATTGCCATTGAGTGATCTTTATAAAGAAGATCTGATGCAGAGAATTGGCCAGGGTAATAAATGATTCTGTATTTGGTCGCGGGATTTTAACCGCTCGTCTCAATTAGACTTTAAATCCAAATTTGTCAACCTAGTTTTACACTCACAAAATACTATATGAAAAATTTGCTGCTGATGATGGTTTTTCTTGTGGGCGCTTATTCTCTGCAAGCCCAGTTTCCTGGTGGCGGAGGCAGGAAGGAATATTCCAAATATGGGCCATATTTATGGTAAACTGGTGGATAGTTCGGGTCATCCCATTTCTGAAGCAACTGTTCTACTTCTTCATAATAAATATGATTCAGTATCCAGGAAATCGAAGATGGTTTTGCTGAAAGGACTTACTACCAAAGCAAATGGAGAATTTAGTTTTGAAGACCTGCCGATGATGGGGGCATTGAAACTGAAAATATCTGCAACCGGATATAAACCCTTTGAACAAAAGGTTATGTTCCAGATGAGAATGCCAGCCGGCGGTGCTCCAAAACCAGGGGCAGATGTGACTCAGACCATCAGTGCAATGAGTAGTGCTATCAATGGATTTGACAGAGATCTGGGAAATATTAAACTGGCAGTAGACATTGCACAATTGCAGGGTGTAACCGTAACTGCCTCTCCGCCAACATTGAAAATGGATATTGATAAAAAAGTTTATAATGTTGAAAAGGATCTTGTGAATGCAGGTGGTACTGCCATGGATGTTATGAAAAATGTTCCTTCAGTGAATGTGGATATTGATGGAAACCTTACTTTAAGAAATGCACCACCGCTATTTATATAGATGGAAGCCCGACCACACTCACGCTTGATCAGATTCCTGCAGACGCGATTGAAAGTGTGGAAATAATTACAAATCCTTCCGCCAAATATGATGCATCCGGAGGCGGCGCAGGGATAGTGAATATTATTCTTAAGAAAAACAGGAAATCCGGTTATAATGGAAATGTGCGTGCAGGATTCGATAGCCACGGGGCCATTAATGCAGGAGCAAATTTCAATGTGCGTCAGAATAAATTCAATTTCACGGCTAATGGTTTTTATAACCAGAACAAAGGTGTAACAGATGGCAACGTTAACAGATATAATTATACAGATACTCCAACTTCCATTTATCAGACCCAGGTTAATAAGAATGGCGGTGCTTTTCTTTTTGGAAGTATAGGACTGGATTATTTTGTGACGAACAGGACTACTTTTTCCTTAACCGGCATCCACGTTCACGGGCAATTTGAACCATTCCAGACTTTGAACAATATGAATAATACCTTTTTCCCCAGTGGAACAGATACTTCTTATAGCCAGGCCACTATAAATACAAACAGAACATTCAATGCTAATGGATTACAGTTTGCATTTAAACATCTTTTTCCTAAAGAAGGAGAAAATATTACTGCAGACCTGAATTATTTCAGTGGAACGAATGTCAACAATGCTTTAACCCTTACCAATTATTTTACCGGTCAGCCGGGATCTGATGTGGCATTTGATCAGCAGCAAAAAATAGACGGGAACGGCACCAACAAATTTCTGACCATACAAACGGATTATGTGCATCCATTTGATGCCAAAACTAAACTGGAAGCAGGATTGAGATTGAATACCCAGCATCTGGTCAGCAATACGGATACTTACTACGATACGACGGGAGATGGAAATTTTTATCTGGTACCTGCTGCATCGACCAATTATGAGAATACGAATAATGTATATGCGGCATATATATCATTTACCAGCGGTTTCAAGGATTTTGGATACCAGGCCGGATTAAGGGCAGAAAGTTCTAATTATACAGGAGAATTATTGGATACAAAAGAGAATTTCAGCAACTCTTATCCAATAAGTTTATTCCCTTCATTGTTTCTGAGTCAAAAGCTTGGCGGGAAACAGGAATTACAGCTTAGTTATACCCGAAGGATAAACCGCCCAAATTTCTTTCAGTTAATTCCATATACTAATTATTCTGACAGTCTGAATATTACGCAGGGAAATCCCAACCTGCTTCCTGAGTTTACGAATAATTTTGAATTTTCCTATCTTAAAACAATAAAGGGAAATAATACATTACTGGCATCTGTATATTATAAAAGAACAAATCAATTGATCACCCGTTACCTGGATAGTTTTACCAATGAGATTACCGGAAACCAGGAATCGTCAGTACCTGGGTCAATGCCAATTACAGTCAGACTATGGCGCAGAATTTACTGCCGTCACTTCCATTACCAAATGGTTTGACCTGACTTCTAATATCAATGTTTACAATTCTACATCGATATTACGAATGTAATACTACTTCCCAGCCTGCTTTATGGAGCTGGTTTGGAAAACTGAACGGCAATTTTAAACTTCCATGGAAACTTAAAATGCAGGTTACCGGATTCTATCAATCTAAATCAAATCTGCCAGTCAATTCAAATGCCGGTGGTCCGGGTGGTGGTCCGGGCGGAAACGCGGGCGTAACGAGTGCATCCCAGGGTTATATTTCCCCTTTCTGGGCTGTGGATGCTGCCCTCAGCAAGAGTTTCCTGAAAAATGATGCAGCATCTGTAAGCGTTTCCATCAGCGATATTTTCAAAAGCAGATGGAACGATCAGTATTCTTTCCAGCAGGATTTATTCAGTCAGCAATATGACAGGATCCGGGATCCACAACTTGTGAGGGTGAACTTTACTTATCGATTTGGGAAAATGGATGTATCACTCTTCAAAAGAAAGAATATGAACAGCTCGGGCTCACAGGATGCCATGCAGGGTATGCAATAAATAAATTGGAACCCATTCGTTTATTTATGAATGGGTTTGTTCTATTACTTTTAAACACCTGATAAATGAAATGGATTTCCACAATTGCTGCAGTTATTATTTTGCTTCAACACTATTCGCCCAGGAACAGGCACCACAACTTGGTAAAGCATCTGTAAAACAGGTTATCGCTGCAATGACCCTGGAAGAAAAGGCAAAACTGGTTGTAGGCATGGGATTTAAGATGCCCGGAACAGCACCTGTAAGAAGAGCAAATACCGACAGGCCTAAAACTGATTCAATGAGTAAAGAAGGATTTCAACTTCCTCCGATAGATCCAACCGATGCAGCTGTTCCTGAAAAAGTTGCAGGAGCTGCCGGAAGAACTCATGCAATAACAAGATTGGGTATCCCGAGCATGACATTGTCTGATGGTCCGGCTGGTGTACGGATTAATCCATTCAGAAATGGTGACAGCTCCATATCATATTATGCAACTGCGTTTCCTGTCGGAACACTGCTTGCTTCTTCCTGGGATACTGCTCTTGTTCAAAATGTAGGAACCGCTTTTGGGTCAGAAATCCGGGACTTTGGTATCGATATTATTCTCGGACCTGGAATGAATATCCACCGAAATCCGCTTGGCGGAAGAAATTTTGAATATTTTTCTGAAGATCCATTGCTGACAGGAAAAATCGCCGCTGCCATGGTAAGGGGAATCCAATCCAATGGTGTAGGTACTTCTATCAAACATTTTGTAGCTAACAACCAGGAAACAAATCGAAACCAGATTAATACCATCGTAAGTGAACGTGCACTGAGGGAAATTTACCTGAAGGGTTTTGAAATTGCAGTCAGGGAGTCTTCTCCATGGACAATCATGAGTTCCTACAATAAAATAAATGGAGTGTATACTTCCGAAACCCCAGGATTGCTTACCACTATCCTTCGGGATGAATGGGGATTTAAGGGTATGGTTATGACGGATTGGTTTGGGGGTAGAAATCCGGTAGCACAGGAGAATGCGGGTAATGATCTGCTGATGCCGGGTACAGCGATTCAGACCAAGGCCATTATGAATGCTGTAGATTCCGGTAAACTGGATATTAAAATTCTGGACAGAAATGTGGAGAAAATTCTAAACATCATACTGATTTCCCCTTCTTTCAAAAAATATATGGCATCAGAAAAGCCTGATCTAAAAAAGGATGCCTTACTTACAAGGAAAGCCGCAGCAGAAAGTATGATATTACTGAAAAATGATAATGTGCTCCCGATTGCAGCCAAAAATAAAGTTGCATTGTTTGGGAATACATCTTATGTCTTAATCGCGGGCGGAACGGGCAGTGGTGACGTACATAAAGCATATACTGTTACGCTGAAACAAGGTCTTCAAAATGCAGGTTTTGTATTGAACGATAAGCTGGTTTCTGGTTACGAAGATTATATAAAAGTACAAAATGCAAATCGGCCTAAACCCAGGAACTTCTTTATGCTTCCTCCTCCCATTCCTGAAATGAAACAGGAAACGGCATCCGTAGATCAGGCAGCTGAAGAATCCGATCTTGCGATTTTTACACTGGGCAGGAATGCAGGAGAAGGAGCAGACCGTAAAGTGGAAAATGACTTTAATCTTTCAGATGATGAAAAAACGCTTCTGAAACAAATCTCCGAAGTGTTTCATAAAAAAGGTAAGAAACTGATCGTTGTATTGAATATAGGAGGAGTAATTGAAATAGCAGGCTGGAGAGATGAGGCAGATGCCATCCTACTTGCCTGGCAGCCCGGACTGGAAGGTGGTAATTCAATGACGGATGTACTATCCGGAAAACAAAATCCAGGCGGGAAACTGGCCACCAGCTTTCCTTTAAAATATGATGATGTTCCATCCGCAAAAAACTTCCCGGGACATGAACTGGAACCGGCTTCTGCTACTCCTGCAAACCCAATGAGAGGCCGGCCTTCTGAAGTGATTTATGAAGATGGAATATATGTGGGATATCGTTATTACCAGAGCTTTCATTTGAAAACAGCATATCCGTTTGGTTATGGGTTGTCTTACACGCAAATTCAAATATTCCGGCCTTACTTTAAGCAGCGCTTCCTTCAAAGACAAATTGCTGGTGAATGTAACAGTCACCAATACCGGAAATGTAGCAGGAAAGGAAGTTGTAGAATTATATTTATCCGCACCTGCAAGTAAAATAAACAAGCCGGAAGAGGAATTAAAAGGGTTTGCGAAAACCCGTTCATTAAATCCGGGCGAGTCGCAAACAGTTCAAATGATTTTAGACGCTTCATCACTGGCTTCTTTCGATACTTCATTAACGAGATGGGTGGCGGATGCGGGAACTTATGAAGTTAAAATTGGTGCCAGCGTGGAAGATATCCGACTAACAAAAGATTTTACACTGGACAAAGAAATCCAGTTGCAAAAATTAAATAAAGTTCTCGTTCCACAGGTAGAGATTAAGGAAATGAAACCTTAATAGGCATTTAGTGGATGGAATATGGTGGATGGTTTGAACAAAATCCATAATCCATATACCATCCACCATTTACCAAACTACCAGAATTTAACATATAGTGCTGTCAGTAAAAGAAGAATTACAACTACCAATGAAATTATTTTCGGACTTAATTTAAACATTGTTTTATCAAGCATAAATGCCTTTGCATTTATTTTTGGACCAGCCAGGCTCATAATAACCATGATCAGAACGGTAAAGAAAAATGAAAGACCCATTGCAATGAGGAAAGGAATTTCGAAGACCTCTTTACCATTATGTAAAGTACCTGTATTATAAGCCGTATAGAACCAGGTATTATTTCCAAAAACTGCCGGCGCATATTCATTAAAGAAAAGACAGAAACCAACACCTGAAATAACGCCGACGACAGCTGCAGCACCCGTTGTTCTTTTCCAGAACATTCCCAGCAGGAACATGGCAAAGACCCCGGGACTGATAAACCCGGTATATTTCTGAATATAGGTGAAACCTCCTGCACTGCTGATACCCAAAACATCTTTCCATGTAAACATGATCGCTACGATCAGAGCCACTAATGCAACGGCACGCCCCATCCAAACAGTCTTTTGTTCAGTAGCATCTTTATTAATATATTTTTTATAAATATCAAGTGTGTAGATCGTAGAGATGCTGTTAATTTTCCCGGCAAGTGAAGCTACGATTGCGGCTGTCAGGGCAGCGATAGACAGACCTTTAAGACCAGCCGGTAAAAATCCTAATACAGCTGAGTAAGCATGATCCATATTTGCATGCTCCATGGATGGAAGATGACCCTGTTTCATCAACACATATGCTGCAATTCCGGGAAGCATTACAATTAAGGGCATAATCAATTTGAGAAGTGCTGCAAACAACAAACCTGTTCGTGCTGTATTCAAATCCGCACCAAGCGCTCTCTGCGTGATATATTGATTACATCCCCAGTAATTTAAATTTACAATCCACTGGCCTGCTGCATACATGAGTATGCCCGGAAGAAGCAGGTATTTATCAATTTCAATTTGCGGTGAATTCACCGTTGGTTTTTTGAATATCATATGAAAATGTTCCGGAGCCTGTTTCAATAAAGTGGTAAATCCTTCCACTGCACCATGACCTCCGCTGACTTTATCTAATGCCATATAAGAAGTAGCGAGGCCGCCCAATATCAATACAGTAACCTGAATCACATCTGTAAACCCGATTACCTTCATTCCGCCCAGCGTAATAAATATTGAAAAAACGGCAAGGGCGATCATAACGATGTGGAGATAATCTATATTGGTTCCTTCCGGCAGTAGTCCGCTGATAGCAACTGCACCGAGATATAATATGGATGTAAGGTTAACGAAGATGTAAATAAACAGCCAGAGTATGGCCATGATCATCGCTACCGTTTCATTATACCGCGTCTTAAGAAACTGCGGCATGGTATAGATTTTGTTCTTTAGATAGATTGGGATAAACCAAATGGCAATGATGATGAGTGATAAGGCGGCTATCCACTCATAGGCCGAAACGGCAACACCAACAAAAAAACCGTTACCGCTCATACCAATGAATTGTTCCGCAGAGATATTGGAAGCGATGAGACTGGCTCCGATGGCCCACCAGGTGAGAGAACCTTCAGCAAGAAAAAATCCTTTAGAATCGTGTTCCTTGCTTTTACGTTTATGATAAATCCAGTATCCGTAAGATCCGACTAATATGAGATAGAGTACAAAAATCAGGTAATCTGAAAAAACCAGTTGATTATTCATATATCAGCAATCGTGTTAATAGAAATTTGCAGGCAAAGAATTATGTATTCAATTTGTAATACATATCATTCCATTTCAATTCATTCTTGAATTGATAAATATCAGTATTCTTTCCTATTAATACAAACTCAATCCCAGCCATCGCTGCAAAATCTTCAAGACATTCAACACTCAGGTTTTGGCTGTAGCAGGTATGATGCGCGCCACCGGCGAGTATCCATGCCGTACTGGCTGACTTAAAATCAGGTAGTGGTTTCCAAAGTACACGTGCGACCGGAAGATTTGGTAATAATTGAGGAGGTTTCACGGCCTCCACCGTATTCACGAGCATGCGAAACCGTTCACCCATATCAATAATAGAAACATTTAATGCATTGCCACTGCTTCCATTAAAAACTAATCTAACAGGATCTTCTTTACCACCAATACCCAGAGGGTGTATTTCACAGGATGGTCTTTCTTCAGAAATAGAAGGACAGATTTCAAGCATATGAGCGCCCAGTACCATTTCATTTCCCGGTTCAAGATGATAAGTATAATCTTCCATAAATGAATTTCCACCTGCCAATCCGGTTGCCATTGTTTTCATTGCCCTCAAAAGAGCGGATGTTTTCCAGTCACCCTCTGCGGCAAATCCGTAACCAGCATACATGAGCCTTTGGGTTGCTATTCCTGGCAACTGTTTTAGTCCGTGTAAATCTTCAAACGTATCAGTAAATCCTTTGAAGTTACCGGCAAGCAACATTTTTTTAATTCCAGATTCAATTCTTGCAGCCTCTCTTAAAGATTCGTTTCGCTTATTTCCTCTTTTCAGATCAGACGCAATATTGTATTGCAGTTCGTATTCATCCAACAGTAAATTCAATTCCATATCAGATACCGATCGTATAGATTCAATAAGGTCACCTACACCAAAAGTATTTACCGAGTAACCGAATTTTATTTCTGCTTCAACCTTGTCTCCTTCAGTAACGGCAACCTGCCGCATATTATCGCCAAACCGTAAAAACTTTGCGCCCTGTAAATCATTCCAACCAGCCGCGGCTCTCGTCCACCAGGAAATTTGTTGAATCAATTGAGGATCCTGCCAATAACCTGATACGACTTTTCGCTGTATACGCATACGACTTACCATGAATCCGAATTCCCGGTCTCCGTGGGCAGACTGATTCAGATTCATAAAATCCATATCAATGGTATTCCATGGAATGTCCCGGTTAAATTGTGTGTGTAAATGAAGTATGGGTTTCCTCAAAATCTTCAGTCCGTTGATCCACATTTTCGACGGAGAAAATGTATGCATCCAGGTAATCAGGCCGATGCATGCAGATTCATTGTTGGCTTCTTTGCAGGCACCGGATATTTCTTCCGGAGTTGTAACGATGGATTTGCACACCACATGAACCGGGATTTGCGCATTTTCATCAAAAAACCTGGCGATGACCTTTGCATGATCATTTACCGATTTCAATGTTTCAGTTCCATATAAATGCTGGCTTCCTGTCAGGAGCCATACTTCCCATTTTTTAAGATCCGCCATCTTGTATATGATTATTGACCGTAATAAGCTTCAGGTCCGTGTTTTCTTCCAAAATGTTTTTGTATCAGGGATTGTTTCAAAGTATTCGCGTTTGGATTGATCTGTTCGGTAAGGAATGCCAATTGTGCGATGGATTCCAGCACTGCACTATTGTACAAAGCTTTTGCTGCATTTTTCCCCCATGTAAATGGCGCATGGTTTCCAACCAGTATCATTTCCACTTCTTCATAAGAAAGTTTTTTTTCATTCAGGTAATTAATAATCTGATAACCTGTTTCATATTCATAATTCCCCTTGATCATTTCGTCTCCCATCGGCGGCGCGCAGGGTATAGGTCCGGTAAAATGATCGGCGTGTGTAGTTCCATAAATAGGAATTTCGCGCTGAGCCTGAGCCCAGGCCGTAGCATAGGTTGAATGGGTATGAACGATGGCACCGAGATTGTTCCAGTTCTTATACAACACCGCATGCGTCTGGGTATCCGAAGATGGTTTAAATTTTCCTTCTACTGTTTTTCCTTCAAAGTCAACGATGACCATTTTTTCAGGTTTGAGTTCCTCATAGGGAATTCCGCTCGGTTTGATAGCGAATACCGCATTCTGACGATCTGCAATACTGAGGTTTCCAAAACTGAACAGTACAAGTCCAAGAGATGGCAATTGTTTATTAGCCTCGCAGGCTTCTTCCCTGATTTGCTGATAAGGGCTCATGAATTTTGTAATAAAATATTTTCAATACAGGTTCCGGTTTTCTTATACCGCTGATATCTTTTTTGATATAAAATATTTCTGGTTGAATTGGGGTGATAAA
The DNA here is from genome assembly GCA_963757975.1 of uncultured Bacteroidota bacterium. Classification (GTDB taxonomy): domain Bacteria; phylum Bacteroidota; class Bacteroidia; order Chitinophagales; family Chitinophagaceae; genus Puia. Next base: position 180,765 of record CAVWUD010000018.1, on the reverse strand, counting down.
TTCTTTCAAATCCGGATCCCATGGAATGCATCGCCGATTCAACATTTTTGTGCAGTCCGGCTGCTGTGGCAGCAAACATGGCGGCACCCAGGGCACAGGTTTGTTCCGATTGATGAATGCGAATATCCATCCCTGTTATATCGGCCATCTGCTGCATGATAAAGGGAGATTTTTTAGCAACGCCTCCAAGTCCGATAAGTCCCCTGATCGGAATACCCTCTGATATAAATCGTTCAACGATGGCTTTGGCACCGAAGCAGGTAGATTCAGTTACTGCGCGAAAGATTTCAGGCGCATCACTTGCCAGATTGATCCCTGTAATTGCTCCTTTTAATTCCTGGTTTGCATCGGGAGTGCGTCGTCCGTTGAACCAGTCAATCGCCAGTTCTGCATTTTCAGTGACAATTATTTTTTCAGCTTCTCTGTTAAGTGCAGGCAGGATTTCATGAAATAGATTCTGAATGAAGGAATCTTCCGACTGATTATATTCGTTTTTGTTTTTGGATGCGTAGCGAAGCGGCCAACCCAGCAGATTTTTAAACCAGGCAAAGGCGTCTCCAAAAGCAGACTGGCCGGCTTCCATACCCATCATACCGGGTATAACGGAACCAGGAACCTGTCCGCATATGCCTTTTACCAGTTTTCCTTTCATTTCGCTTAAGGGAGCCACCAGCATATCACAGGTGGAAGTCCCCATGACTTTGCTCAGATAATAAGGTTCTATTTGTCCGCCAACCGCCCCCATATGGGCATCAAAAGCTCCTGTGGAAACAACCACGTCCTGACTCAATCCCAACTTTGTGGCCCAGGATGCGCATAAAGTTCCTGCCGGCCGATCAGCAGTAAATAATTCCTGCGATAATCCAGCGGCATATCCTTTCAATAGAGGATCGAGTGAACTGAAAAAATCATCAGGAGGAAATCCTTTAAAAACAGGAGACCAAAGAGCTTTATGACCAGCACCGCATACACCGCGTTTTATTTGCCGGGCATCAGTACCTCCTGTAAGTACAAACGGGATCCAGTCACAATGCTCCACCCAGCTAAAACAATCCCCATGTAGGGATTTGTCTGCTCGCAGTGTGTGCAGGAGTTTGGCCCAGTACCATTCCGACGAATATATGCCACCTACAAATTGAAGATAGTTAACAGGAAATTTGTGAGCATGCCGGTTGATCTCTGCCGCTTCTTTAATAGAAGTATGGTCCTTCCACAAAATAAACATCGCCTCCGGATTTTCGGCGAAACGGGGAAGCAGAGAAAGCGGTGTGCCCCGATAATCTACCGCTACAGGCGTGGAACCGGTAGTGTCAATACCAATACCACTGATATTCTTCTGTTGTTCCGGAGACAGTTGTTCCAGGCATTCGCGAATTCCAAATTCCAGGCCTTCAAGATAATCCCGGGGATGTTGCCTGAATTGATTGGCAGATGGGTTTGAATATAAACCGGTCTTCCATCTTGGATATTCAAAAAGAGAAGAAGCGGCTTCTTCGCCACTGAATGCATTTACAACAATCGTTCGAACAGTATCGGTTCCAAAATCAATTCCGATTACCCATGATTTGTTATTCATATGGAAGCTCCCGTGGAATTCATGTCAAATTAACATTTATAAGGTAACTCCCAAAAAAATCCGGACAAATCAATTATTTGGTTAAAATGCAAACCGGTCAGGATTGGGAATGAAATTCAGGAAAGACCTGAAGCACGCTTTATATTTTTTCTTATTGAGTTTATAATAAAATGCACCTTTTTTGGAACCTGATTTATCTTTCTCCCTGAGTTTAATCAGAAGTTCGGTAGATAAAACCTTCCTGCTGAAATTTCGGTTGTCGAAAGGGGTTTCATAAACACCTTCGTAAAGACTCTGTAACTGTGGTATGGTGAATTTTTCGGGAAGCATTTCAAAGAGTATGGGATGGAAGGCAGCCTGATAACGAAGTTCCTGTTGGCCCATTTTCAACATGGAATCGTGATCGAAAATAAGCCGGGGAGTCTTTCCGACCAGAAACCATTCAGCGTGGTAATCTTTTATTATTTGTTTTTCATACTGATGTACATCAATCAGTGTGGTGAACGCGGTTGAAATTGTCCTTTCAAGAGGATCCCGGTCGGGATGGCTGAATGTTCGCAACTGATGCATATACAATCCTTCAATACCTGTAAATTTTTTTAATACCCTGATGGCGGCTTGTTCCAGGCTTTCAGTTCCCGCCATGAAATTTCCAATCAGGCTCCATTTATTTTTTTCAGGATCGATACTGCGTTTCATCAATAAAACTTTCAGGCTCTCCCCGTCGAATCCAAAAATGATGCAGTCTACAGCTGCAAGAATTCTTGTCTGGCCAGCATAATTCGGCATAGAAATAAAAAAGATTCTTAAGTGAATATATGGATAGTTCCTCAAATGCCTGTTCTCAGTCAACGCAGTTTCCGGGAGAATGTCTTTTGATTCAGGCTATATATCTTTGCAATCATCATGACTAATAAAGATTTTTTACTTAATGAGACGGGTATCACCAACCAGTATAAAAACTGGTTCCTGGATTATGCATCTTATGTTATTCTCGAAAGAGCAGTGCCCGCCCTGCAGGATGGCTTAAAACCAGTGCAGCGCCGTATTCTTCATGCTATGAAGGAAATGGATGACGGACGTTTTAATAAAGTGGCAAATATTATCGGGCAATCCATGCAGTATCATCCGCATGGAGATGCATCAATTGGAGAAGCCCTGGTAAACCTGGGGCAAAAAGACCTCCTCATTGAAACGCAGGGGAACTGGGGAGACGTGCGTACGGGTGATGATGCAGCAGCAGCCAGGTATATTGAAGCAAGGCTCAGCAAATTCGCACTAGAAGTGGCGTTTAATCCCAAGACTACCGATTGGCAACTTAGTTATGATGGGAGAAAAAACGAACCCATTACACTTCCCATGAAATTTCCTCTCCTCCTCGCACAAGGCGCTGAGGGAATTGCTGTTGGGCTTGCAACTAAAATTCTTCCACATAATTTTTGTGAAATTTGCCAGGCGGCTGTTAAATATCTCAGGGGCAAAAAATTTGAACTGTATCCGGATTTTCAAACCGGTGGTATGATCGACACAGTGAATTATAATGAAGGAAGAAGGGGCGCCCGTGTACGTGTACGTTCACATATTGAAGAAATAGATAAGAAAACCCTGATGATCCGGGATGTTCCATACGGCATTACTACAAGCCAGCTCATAGATTCGATTATAAAAGCTAATGACCAGGGAAAAATAAGGATCCGTAAAGTAACGGATAATACAGCTGCTGAGGTAGAAATCCAGGTTGATCTGGCACAGGGTATTTCACCTGATATCACCATCGATGCACTATATGCATTTACGGATTGCGAGATCAGTATTTCGCCCAGTGCCTGTGTGATCAATAAACAAAGACCGGAATTTCCATCCATGCCTGAACTTCTAAAGTCTTCGGTAGATCTCACAAAAGATTTGCTGAAAAGGGAGCTGGAAATCAAGCTGGCTGAATTACAGGAAAAATGGCATTTTACTTCACTGGAAAAAATATTCTTCGAAGAAAAAATCTATAAGGAACTCGAAAAGAAACACGAAACATGGGAAAAAGTACTTCTTGCCATCGCGAGGGCATTTGAACCCTTTCGTAAACAGTTGAAAAAGAATATAAGCCGGGAAGATATAATTAAGCTAACGGAGAAACCTGTGCGAAGAATTTATAAACTCGATATAGATGAGCTGAATGCCCAGATTAAATCACTCGAGGCGGAAATTAAACAAGTTAAATTCGACCTCAGTAACCTGATTGATTTTGCTGTAAATTATTATGAAGAGCTTCTGCGGAAATACGGGAAAGGAAGAGAAAGAAAAACAGAGATCCGTCCTTTTGAAGCCATCCAGGCAAAACAGGTTGCAATTGCCAACACAAAAATTTATGTAAACCGATCGGAAGGATTTATCGGAACTGGTTTGAGAAAGGATGAATTCGTTACAGAAGCTTCGGATCTTGATGATATCATTGCTTTTACCCGTGGCGGCACAATGAAAATTGTAAAAGTGGCAGAGAAAACTTTCATCGGTAAGGATATTATTCATATAGGTATCTTTCAAAAAAATGATGAAAGAACAACTTATAATATGATATACGTGGATAGTAAAACCGGGATAAGCTATGCCAAGCGATTTAATGTGACCGGAGTAACCAGGGAAAAAGAATACGATCTTACTAAAGCTGAAAAAGCAAGGGTTCATTATTTTTCTTCCAACCCAAATGGTGAAGCGGAATTGGTGAGGATTCTTTTAAGTCCTACCTGTTCGGCCAGACACAAAGAATTCGATTTTGATTTTCAAACACTGGAAATCAAAGCCCGCAGTTCATTGGGAAATCAGGTAACGAAATATCCGATAAAATCTGTAAAATTCAAACAAGCCGGGAAAGCTACACTAAATGCGCGAAATCTTTGGTTCGACGATACTTTCGGACGGTTGAATACTGAAGAAAAAGGCAGTTTCCTTGGGAAATTTGGCCCTGAGGAACGTCTACTGGTAATTTATGACGATGGAAATTATGAAATTACGGATCAGGAACTGACCCAGCGGTTTGACGCAGACAAAATATTACTCATTGAGAAATATGTTCCGGAAAAAATAGTAACAGCCATTTACCTCGATAGTGATAAAGCACAGTATAGCATAAAACGATTTAAGATAGAAACTAATTCACTCCATAATAAATTCCTTTTTATTAAAGAAGGAGAAGGTAACAGGCTTGAAGCTGTAAGCACAGAAGAGGAGCCAGTATTGATCATGCAATCCGGACGTGGTGCCCAGGTTCGAAAAGCAAAAATTAAAACTGTAAAAGCAGTGGAAATCATGGGCTGGAAAGCGGTTGGCGTCAAACTGGCGGCGTATACAAAAAGTCTTACGATGGAATGGGAACAAAAGAAAAAGCCGGAACAACCGGAATTATTCGATTGATTCATTCGTACACTTAAAAATGGATTGCGGGATTGAGTATTATTGTAAACGATTTTTATATGAAGCAATATTGCCTGGCATGCGATCTGAAGGATGATGAAAGACATATTAATGCGTACGATGATTATCATAAAAACGTTTGGCCGGAAATAAAAGACAGTCTTCAGCAGGCCGGAATCCTTGTGATGGAAATATACAGAACAGGAAACCGGTTATTCATGATTATTCAGGTGAATCCGGATTTCAGTTTCGGGAAAAAAGCTGCCATGGACCTTGCAAATCCAATCGTTCAGAAATGGGAGAATCTCATGTCAGAATTTCAGAAGCAAATTCCATGGGCTCCATCACATGTAAAATGGGTACTGATGGACAGGATATTTAAATTTGGGACCTGAATAAATAAAAATCCGGAATGTCATATCCGATTATTGATGCACACCAACACTATTGGGAATTTGATCCTGTCAGGGATAGTTGGATAACGGAAGAAATGAAAATTTTGCAAAAAGATTATTTGCCTTCTGAAGCGGAAATTTTATTTAATCAAAATCATATAAGCGGGTCTGTAGCAGTACAGGCAGATTCATCAGAAAGTGAAAACCAGTTTCTTTTGAAGCTCGCAACACATTATCCATTTATCAGGGGCGTGGTTGGCTGGATTGATCTGCAATCGGAAGATCTTGAGGAAAGATTGAAGTATTATCAGAAATTTCCCAAATTAAAGGGATTTCGGCACCTGTTACAAAGTGAGAAACAAAGGGATATCATGTTAAATCCGGTTTTTAAAAAGGGGATGGGATTGTTGAATAAATATGAATTTAGTTTTGATCTCCTTATCCTGCAGGACCAGTTGGGATTCGCCGAAATACTGGCTGCTGCTTTTCCGGATCAGCGATTTGTAATTGATCACATGGCAAAACCTTCTATCAAAAATGGTATGATTGGCGAATGGAGATCAGCAATGAAAAAATTTGCTCCATTGAAGAATGTTTATTGTAAAATTTCAGGGATGGTTACTGAAGCTGATTTTGAATTCTGGGAAAAAGATGATTTTTTACCTTATATGAATATCGTCCTGGAGACATTCGGAACAAAAAGAATTATGTTTGGGTCAGATTGGCCTGTTTGCCTGCAGGCAGGCACATATGATGAAGTGAAACAAATCGCGGAGGATTATTTCAGATCATTTTCCTATTCTGAACAATCGGATTTCTTTGGAGGGAATGCAATTTCATTTTACAGGTTGAATTAAATTATCCCGATGGACTTATGCCTGCAAAATAAAGTGATCGTAATATCCGGAAACGCCTGCATTAACCTGTTGAATTTAATCCGTATATTATCAGATGAGGGAGCTATTGTGATAATAGCCGGGATAATAAAGGATATCCCAAAACTCAAAATGGAAATAGAAATTTTGGGCAGAAATGTGATTTTGGCCGGAGTAAAACTAGATCATCCGGCAGATTGTAAAAACGCAGTGCAGACTATTATTAAGGAATACGGGAGAATTGACGGACTTGTGAACCTCACGGGTATAAATGAAGATCGCGGATTAAGAAATACTGAAATATTTTTGGGAAGCCTGCAAAAAAACCTTGTGCAATATTATTTAATGACACATTTTGCTCTCCCTTATTTAAAAAAATCATCAGGGGCCATTGTAAATATCATTTTCAATTCTACCGATAAAGAAAAGACAATTTCTGCAATCCATGCTGCATCAAAAGGGGGAATTAATGCACTGACGCGGGAATGGGCTGTTGAACTTTTGAAATACAGAATCCGGGTAAATGCTATTCTTGCGGAGGGATATGCTGCAGAAATGTCAAATGCAGTTGCTTTTCTTCTGTCCGGAAAATCCAGCCATACTACGGGTCAGCTGATTCGTATTGACAGTTAATATCTATTCAATGAAATCATTGGTTTGTACTAAACCAGGGGAATTAAAATACGCGGATCTGCCTGAACCGGTTTTGCAGTCTGGAAAGGCTATTGTACGAATCAGAAATATTTGTATTTGCGGGACTGATCTGCATGCTTTCGAGGGAACACAACCTTTTTTCAATTACCCTCGCATTCTGGGCCACGAGTTATCAGGCGAATTGGTAGAATTTGAAACTGCACCGGGTTTTCGAAAGGGAGATAACGTAACTTTTCTTCCCTATTTGAATTGCGGAGAATGTATTGCCTGCAGATCAGGTAAAACAAATTGTTGTGTAAAACTTCAGGTATGCGGGGTTCATATTGATGGCGGTATGGTTGATTATTATTCGATTCCAACACATCTCCTCGTTCGGGCAGATGGATTGAGTCTCACTGAAATGGCCATGGTGGAACCTCTTTCGATCGGCGCCCATGGGATCAGGAGAGCAGCGATCAGACCGGGTGAATTCGTTTTAGTTATGGGAGCTGGTCCGATTGGTTTGAGTGTTTTAGAATTTGCACGGCTTGCAGGAGCGGAACTTATTGTAACAGATACGAATATTCACCGGTTGGATTTTTGTAAGAATACTTTGGGTGTTCCTCATATTATTCATGCCGGAGAAACCAATATGATAGAACGTTTAATGCAAATTACGCATGGAGATATGCCTGCTGTAGTTATCGACGCGAGTGGAAACCGGAAAGCAATCAATCAGGGTTTAAATTATCTTGCGCATGGAGGAAGATATATTTTGATTGGTTTACAGAAGGAGGAATTGATTTTCAGTCATCCTGATTTTCATAAGAGGGAAGCGACACTGATGAGCAGCCGTAACGCGACACGTGAGGATTTTGAACAGGTGATTCAATGCATTAAGAACGGAATGATTCATCCACTTTCATTTATTACCGACCGGGTGAAATTCGATAAGGCTGCTGCAGGTTTCCCGAATTGGCTGAATCCATCCGATCATAGGATTAAAGTAGTTATTGAATTGGATTAAACAATTTTTATGAATTTATCCAGACAAAACCTGGCTGAGATCGGATTGTCAGGTACGGACATACCCGGAAAAGATATTTTCAACCTGCCTGAAAAAATTGTCCAATTCGGAACAGGTGTGCTTTTACGTGCTCTGCCTGATTATTTTATTGATAAAGCAAATCGCAGGGGTATTTTTAACGGGCGGGTCCTGGTAGTAAAATCCACCCAAAGCGGAGATGTGGATGCCTTCAATAGACAGGACGGATTATATACTATTTTCATACGAGGTATGGATGCGGGAGTTCCGGTTGATCAGCATATTCTTTGTTCAGCTATCAGCCGTGTCATATCAGCAAGCCATCAATGGAAAGATCTTCTGGAGTCCGCAGCAAGTACACATTTGCAAATTATAATTTCCAATACTACTGAAGTGGGTATACAACTTGTAAGGGAATCTATTCTTCAGGAACCCCCTGATTCATATCCGGCAAAACTGCTTGCATTTTTATTTGAACGATACAAAATATTTAATGGATCTCCTGAATCAGGAATGGTAATCATACCAACAGAATTATTAACAGATAACGGGGGGAAATTAAAATCGATATTGGTGGATCTGGCTGAATTCAATCATCTTGGCCAGTCTTTTTTGGACTGGCTGAATTTACATAATCGTTTTTGCAGTTCTCTTGTAGACCGCATAGTACCTGGAAAACCATCACCTTCAACGAAGAAGAAATGGGAGGAACGATGGGGATATACAGATGATCTGATGACGGTATGTGAGCCTTATCGTTTATGGGCCATCCAGGGTGATGCATATGTAAAGAGGGTACTTTCATTTTTCACATCTGATGAAGGAGTAGTTATTACGCCGGATATTACAAAGTACAAGGAATTGAAATTAAGAATGCTGAATGCAACGCATACCCTGAGTTGCGGGCTGGGTTATTTATCCGGATTTGAAACTGTCGTGGAAGCCCTGGAAGATCCGCTTTTTGAATCATATATCAAAAATCTGATGCAGGATGAAATCGGGCAGGCGATCCCATATTCTATTCCCGAAAATGAAATCAGAGAATTCGGGACTAAAGTAATGGACAGGTTCAGAAATCCTTACCTGCAGCATCATTGGCTGAGTATTACGATGCAATATAGTTCAAAGGTTGCAGCAAGGGTTCTTCCGGTATTGCGCAGATACTATGAATTGTTTGGAAAACCTCCGGAATTAATTTCAATTGGTTTTGCAGCTTATATACTATTCATGCGGCCTGTGAAAAAAGAGTCAGACAAATATTATGGAACGCTGAATAATCAATACTACCTGATCAACGATGACCTTGCAGCACATTTTTATGGTATATGGGAAGAAGGGCGGATAGAACATATTGTAAACAGTATTCTTTCCAATAAAGAATTGTGGTCAGAAGACCTGACAATGATGGAGGGATTTGCAGCATCCGTTACCAGGAGATTAAAAGGATTTATCAGGCACGGCACTTTACATGAAATAGCTTCTTATTCAAAACCTGGAAAATAAATCTAACATGGCAATTATTTCCAAAGAAACATTTACTTTCCTAAGCAGGCTAAAGTCAAATAATAACCGGCCCTGGTTTGAAAAAAATCGTTCTTTATATGAAAAGGCGAGGGCCGAGTATTTGGGCTTTACAACCAGTCTGGTTGAAGGCATCCGGAAAATCGAGTCAATACCGGAGAAAGAACCGGCGAAATATATGCACAGAATTTACCGGGACATTCGTTTTTCAAAAGATAAAACTCCTTATAAATCTCATTTCAGTTCCATTATTGAAAGGGGTCCTGAAAACCAAAAATGTCCTGTGTATTTTCACATTCAGCCGGGCAAATCCATGATGGGTGGTGGTGTCTGGGACCCTTCTACTGAAACTTTAAAAAAGATAAGGCAGGAAATTGATTATAATAGTACAGGCTTAAAAAAGATTATAAATGCAAAGGACTTTTTAAAATTCTTCGGAAAAATATCAGGAGATAAATTGTCAAGACCGCCAAAAGGATATGAAGCTGATAATCCTAACATTGAATTTTTGAAATTCAAACAACTTTATATCGAGAGAAGCTTTAATGATGATCTGGTATTATCGAAACAGCTCATTCCGGAAATATTAAAATCTTATAAAGCAGCATTGCCATTCTTCACATTCTTTGATGTGGCGATGGGGCAATAAATATTAGGATCAATCACAACTACTCACGAGTGAAGTATAAATCTTGCTTGTGATTGGTATTCTCTTCATAAGTCGATGAAAGAAACATGCTGTATTGCTCATTAAGAATTCAGGGGTATAAACAGCGGGTCCATGACCTCCGCCAATTACAAAATTCGAGATGGCCGGTATATTATAAAATTCCAGTCTTCTCTGAATGCATGCTGATCCGTATAACTTTATTGAATTACTGCAGGATTCATTGTATCCGATATTGTAAGGGATCACATTATCATCCGTGCCATGAAATGATATGACAGGTGTAGCACTTGAGGCTGTTATAAGATTTGAATCGGGTAAGGCGCCCCACATATTGCAAATGCCTTTAATTCTAAATGAACTGGTAAGGTTGTTGTCCGCATTATTAATCGACCCGAGAAGAGAATATTCACCAGGCATAAAGAATATTGAAATATTATTGGGAATAAAGGCTGTATTTAAAGCTACAGTGCTGCCTGCACTAATCCCCCCGGCAAATAACCAGCTGGTATCAATACCATAGGAACCGGCATTGGTTACCAGGAATCGCATGGCCGCATTTGCATCCTGTAAAGCCCTGTATCCTGCCTGAATCAGACTTGTTGTATCACCATCGCAGGTTCCGTTTCCTGCCCTCCATCCCAGTCTGTAATTGATTGAAGCTACAACGAAACCAGAATCAGCAAGAATATTACAATACCCTGAAACATCAGTTTTATCTCCGTTCAGGTAAGTGCCACCATGGATCATCATCACCAATGGATAGTTTCCAATTGAAGTTGCTCCCCCCGGAAAATATAAATCCATCGTGAGCGAAACCATATTGCCACTTGTATCTTTATTGGAACCGTATTGAATATTTGTAAGATTGGTAAGGTTGTGTTCAGGTTCGGTGTTTATCTTGTTAACAGAATCGGTGGATTTTGAACAATTTGAGATTAAGATCGATATTAAAAGCAGTAAAAGAAAACTTTGTTTCATCAGGGTTCTATTGCAGTATAAACGAGTGTGCAAGGTAAGAATTTAAGGGTTTACTATATCCCCTCCCTATTATATGCAAATTAGATACCATCTCCCCGAAGGCTCTGCCTGCATAATGAAAATTGATCCAATAGAATATATATAACTTAAAATGGAAAAATGTTAAGAAAAAAATAATATAAAAATGCCCACCTTCCCACGCTAAGGCGTGATTTGGCGGGCAGGTCGGGATGACAGGATTCGAACCTGCGACCCCTACGTCCCGAACGTAGTGCGCTACCGGGCTGCGCTACATCCCGTTTTTCGGATGACAAATGTAGTGAGCCTTTGGAATTATATAATGAATTGAAAGTATTTTATCTAATTCCCTGCAACGGAATTTTTCCGGAGTTTTAAGCGTATTGTTGCATTGCCTTTGAAATCGCTGGAAAGAAAGGTCTCATATCTTTTGTCCCCATCACTGATTACCATCAGCGCAGTATTGGGCGGGTATTTCCCAAGGTTTTCCGCAAACATGCTTACTTCATTTACTTCAAGGGAACTATCGAGCTGAACATAAACATTAAATGCACGTTCTGTCAATTCCTGATGTGTAACAATCAGCCTGCCGTTAAAAAAAACTGAAATGCTGTCACCATCTACTTCTGCATTATCATAAAAACTCAGCCGGACACTGTCGGATGTTACTTCAATCTCTTTGCTCACGATTTGTTTTCTTTTTTTGAAGTCCTCATTGATCTTCATGATATCTGTCGGAATCACCGTTTGGGCGACTACCATGGCAGGAATTCCTCTATTCTCCGAAACAGTTATTCCTGCAGGACTTGATTTCTTTTCTGTTACTGTGGATTTTATTTCAACAGAATCTTTATCCTTTGCGGCAGTTTTTATTTTTTCTCCCGTTGCTTCGGTAGTTTTTTTTGTTGATGCGGCGACATCTGCAATGGCTCCCAACTCTGATTCCTGTTTCGCATCATTACTTTTTACGAGTTCCGGAATGGGAGGCTGGGGTTTCCAGAAACTGCGCGTACTCGACATATCTTTAAAAATGCTATCCTCTACCTTGGCTTCCGTATAAAGGGTATAATTAACCCGCAGATCTGGACAGGTATAAGTATATTTTTTATCCCGGTAGAAATATCCAATCAGTTCTGTTTTTACTTTTGAAACCCGTAATGTTCCGTAAAAACTTGTAATGCAATCCACGCTGTTCATCGTGGAATTGGTTTTGAAATAAATAATGGGTATGTCGTTAATTATTAACTTATGCGTTTTTGGGTCATAGGAACCCTTTACAACAAAACTCTGATAAACATCTTTGAAGTAGTAGCCGAAAAAACCTTTAACCCGGTTACCTTTTTGTGAAATGATGAGTTCTGTAAGATAATTGTTTTGGATCCCGGCCATTTCCACATTGGCCTGGCCGTACCAGTAACCGGTAACTTTTTGAGCCTGAACACTAAGTGTGCAGAATATAAGTAAAAAGAGTATCAGGATTTTCATGGGCTTATTCTAAAAGGTAATCAACACAATTTAACGTGGGAAACGGGCAATCATTATACCATCCCCGGTTTATTTTGGGCCCGCGGCTGAAAAATGATCGTTTTTAACAAGCGCATAATTATTTAAGGTATCTCTTGATTTCCCTTTCGGTATCCCTGTTTTTAATAGTTTCCCGCTTATCGTATAGCTTTTTACCTCTTCCGAGGCCGATTTCCATCTTAATCAGGCCTTTTTCGCTTAAAAATATTCTCAGGGGAATGATCGTATATCCCTTGTCCTTTAACTTATTTTCAAGTTTTCTCAATTCTTTCCGGTTAAGCAGCAGCTTCCGGTCATGAACAGCTATATGATTATTTGTTGTTCCAAAACGATATTCGGCAATATGCAGGTTGCGAACCCAGAGTTCGGATTTGAAAAATACACAGAAACTATCTGCAAAACTTACTTTCCCTTCCCTGATGGATTTTACTTCTGTACCCGAAAGGACCATTCCGGCATCGTATTTTTCTTCGATGAAATATTCATGATATGCAGATCGGTTTCTGATTTCAGTCATAGTTGCCGGAAAATTAATGGATGAGATCAGTTCATTAGCAGACTGAGTACAGTTGCAATCTTTTGTTTTAATTCCTTGCGATTGACGATAAAATCCAGAAAGCCATGTTCGAGGAGAAATTCACTGCGCTGAAATCCTTCCGGGAGATCTTTCTTAATCGTCTCGCGGATTACACGAGGTCCTGCAAATCCAATCAGTGCGCCGGGTTCTGCAATATTGAAGTCGCCCAGCATTCCAAAAGAAGCAGAAATCCCACCGAAAGAGGGATCTGTTAATAAGGAGATATAGGGTATTCGGGCATCGGTGAGTTGGGAAAGCTTGGCTGAAACCTTGGCCAGTTGCATTAATGAAAAAGCGCTCTCCATCATTCGCGCGCCGCCGGATTTACAAATGATCAACAGAGGCGTTTTATGCTGCAGACAATAATCCACCGCTCTCGCAATACGCTCACCCATTACACTTCCAAGAGAACCGCCGATGAATTCAAAATCCATACATCCAACAACCATATGATGTTCACGAACCTGTCCTGTAGCTATGCGGATTGAATCGGTAATATCCGTTTTACTCCATGTTTCTTCAAGGCGCTTCTGATAAGATTTGAGATCAGTAAAATGAAGGAAATCTTTTGACCGGATGTTTTCAAAAAGAACTTCATATTTGTTATCGTTGAACAGGATATCGAAATATTCGTCACTTCCAATTCTGTGATGGAAGCCACATTTGGGGCATACAAAAACATTTTCACGCAACTCCGTTACTGTACATATATAATTACAGCTCGGGCATTTGGTCCAAAGTCCTTCAGGTGTTTCTTTTTTCTCCGCCGTACTTGTCAGTATGCCTTTCTTAATCCGTTTGAACCAACTCGTTTTTGTTTCCTCTGTAGTTCCTTCTTCACCAGAAAGATTGGCTTCAAAATCTTCTTCGCGCTTCATCAAAACAGATTTTTGAGGGGCTAAGATAGGGATTTCCCATTTCCTGACTTACTTTTGCCTTATTCCACTGATTTTCAATTTTCAAGGCATATATGAAATGGTCTGAATTCTTTACCTCGTCGATCGGCAAAAAGTTTATCATGTCCTTAACCGGAATATTCCTCATCTCTTTTCTTGTTGTTCATGTAGGCATCAACGCCTGTATCTGGGCCAACGATGGAGGACAGATGTTTAATCTCGCTTCTCATTTTATGGGAACGACAGTGGTTATCCGCATTTTGGAAGTCGGATTATTTGCCGGACTACTATTGCACATTATACAAGGACTGATTGTAGAGATTCAGAATCGCACACGTCGTCGCATAGGATATGCGGTTACTATGGGTAACAAGGGAAGTAAATGGTATAGCCGAAGTATGGGCTTACTCGGTACACTGCTTCTTTTTTTGATCATGCATCTTTCACATTTTTGGGTGCCATCGAGATTCACTGAATTACCTACCATTGATATCAATGGAAAGGAAGTCGCAAATCAATATGCAGAAATAATTCGTGTATTTCAAAGCCCGGTAATTGTGACTTTATATGTATTGGGATGTATATCTCTGATGTATCATTTACTTCATGGATTTCAAAGTGCATTCAGAACACTGGGTGTCCCTAATGGAAAATATATTTCAATTATAAAAGTTGCGGGGTTTGGATTTGCAGTAATTGTATCGCTTGCTTTTGCTATGATGCCCGTGTCTGTTTATTTAGGATGGGTAAGTTAATTTACAATTTATAAATAATACAAATTCTCAAATAGCCATGCTCGAATCAAAAATTCCCCCCGGTCCTCTGGAGCAAAAATGGAATGAATATAAAGGGCATGTCAAACTTGTTAATCCGGCGAACAAACGCAAGATCGAAATCATCGTTGTAGGTACCGGCCT
The DNA here is from genome assembly GCA_963757975.1 of uncultured Bacteroidota bacterium. Lineage (GTDB taxonomy): Bacteria > Bacteroidota > Bacteroidia > Chitinophagales > Chitinophagaceae > Puia. The sequence continues at coordinate 165,735 of CAVWUD010000018.1, read as the reverse complement.
GGCAGGTGCTTCTGCTGCCGCTTCATTGGCAGAAATGGGATACCAGGTAAAAGCTTTTTGTTTTCAGGATTCACCACGCCGCGCCCATAGTATTGCTGCGCAGGGTGGAATAAATGCGGCAAAAAACTATCAGAACGACGGTGACAGCGTATTTCGTTTATTTTATGATACAGTAAAAGGTGGCGATTACCGTTCACGTGAATCCAATGTTTATCGGCTTGCAGAAGTAAGTGCTATCATTATTGACCAGTGCGTAGCTCAGGGTGTTCCTTTTGCACGCGAATATGGAGGTTTATTAAGTAATCGTTCTTTCGGAGGCACGCAGGTGCAAAGAACATTCTATGCTGCAGGCCAGACGGGTCAGCAATTACTCATAGGTGCATACCAGGCGCTGGAAAGGCAGATTGCACTGGGAAATGTGACTATGTATTCCCGTCATGAAATGCAGGAACTTGTTTTGATTGAAGGAAAAGCGAGGGGTATCATAACAAGAAATCTGTTATCGGGTGAACTTGAAAGACATTTCGGACATGCTGTTTTATTGTGCAGCGGAGGTTATGGAAATGTCTTTTATTTGTCCACGAACGCAATGGGATGCAATGTAACTGCAATCTGGAAGGCTCATAAAAAAGGTGCATTCTTCGGAAATCCCTGTTTTACTCAAATTCATCCTACCTGTATTCCGGTTTCAGGAGATTATCAGTCGAAGCTAACACTGATGTCAGAATCTTTGCGAAATGACGGCCGGATCTGGGTACCTAAAAATAAAGGTGACCAACGCAAGCCGGATGAAATTCCCGAAGAAGAAAGAGATTATTACCTGGAGAGAAGGTACCCGGCATTTGGTAACCTCGTTCCCCGCGATGTGGCCAGTCGCGCTGCTAAGGAAAGGTGCGATGCAGGGTTTGGCGTTGGAACTTCCAGGCAGGCAGTTTATCTTGATTTTGCTGAAGCAATTTTTCGCTACGGTAAAGTAGAATGCAATAAACATGGTTTGGAAAACCCTTCAGCGGAAATTATTCGCGGGCATGGAAAAGAAGTTGTGAAAGAAAAATATGGTAATCTCTTCGACATGTACGAAAAAATTACCGGTGAAAATCCCTATGAACTTCCAATGCGAATCTATCCGGCCGTGCATTATACTATGGGAGGTTTATGGGTTGACTATGAGTTGATGACCACTATTTCCGGATTATATTGTCTGGGAGAAGCGAATTTCTCCGATCACGGTGCCAACCGTCTCGGTGCTTCAGCATTGATGCAGGGCCTTGCTGATGGCTATTTTGTTATTCCATATACGATCGGGAATTTTCTGAGTGACGAAATAAGAACCCATAATATTCCTACGGATCATCCTGAATTTGAAAAAGCAGAAAAAACTGTTTCAGACCGGATGAATTTGTTGAAAGGAATTGGCGGGACGAAAACGGTAGACCATTTTCATAAAGAACTGGGAAAGATCATGTGGGAAAAATGTGGCATGGCACGAAATGCGAAAGGACTCCAGGAAGCCATTAGTGAAATACAACAGTTGAAAAAGGCATTTTACGCTGACCTTAAAATTCCGGGTGAAATAAATGAAATGAATCCTGAACTCGACAAAGCAAACCGGGTAGCAGATTTTATAGAACTGGGTGAACTTATGTGTATAGATGCACTAAACAGAAATGAAAGTTGCGGCGGTCATTTCCGCGAAGAAATGCAAACGGCAGAAGGAGAAGCGAAACGCGATGATGAACATTTCAGTTTTGTATCTGCCTGGGAATATAAGTCGGAAAATAATTGGGAATTGCATAAGGAAGTGTTGACGTTCGACGTCGCTAAACCTTCTCAACGGAGCTATAAATAGTGTGATAGTGTGGTAGTGTGGTAGTGTGGTAGTGTGGTAGTGTGGTGGTGTGGAAGTGTGGTAACTAAATTATTAAAAGAGTAAATTGATACGAATGGATCATTACAAAATGAATCTGACTCTTAAAATCTGGCGGCAGAAAAATGCCGAAAGCAAGGGTCGTTTTGAAACTTATAAAGTAGAAGATATTTCTTCCGAAATGTCATTTCTTGAAATGATGGATGTTTTGAACGAGAGATTAATCCGTGAGGGGCAGGATCCGGTAGTTTTTGATCATGACTGTCGGGAAGGAATTTGTGGAACCTGTTCGATGTATATTAACGGAAGACCTCATGGTCCCTGGCATGCGAATACTACTTGCCAGCTGCACATGCGTGCATATAAGGATGGTGACTCCATTACGGTAGAACCCTGGCGCGCAAATGCATTCCCGGTAATAAAAGATCTTACAGTTGACCGGTCAGCTTTTGACCGGATCATTCAGGCAGGAGGTTATATTTCCGTGAATACCGGGAATGCGGTTGATGCCAACTCACTTCCTGTTGATAAAAATCTGGCTGATGCTTCATTTGCCGCTGCGGCATGTATCGGCTGCGGAGCCTGTGTGGCAGCATGTAAAAATAGCTCTGCCATGCTTTTTGTATCAGCAAAAGTTTCTCATCTGGCACTGCTGCCGCAGGGAAATCCGGAGAGAAAATCCCGCGTTTTGAATATGATCGCACAAATGGATAAGGAGGGATTTGGAAGCTGCACGAATACGCAGGCATGTGAGTCCGTTTGTCCCAAGGAGATTTCCATGACCAATATCGCGAAACTCAACTCGGAGTTTTTATTGGCTGGTTTAAGCGAATAATGATTTACGCGGACCCGGGGCCTCATTCGGTTTGCTATATTGTCAGTTCGATATTTGTTCTGTACGAATTATTATGTAATTCGTAACTGGTTCGTTCTTTGTTGGTTATTCGTTCGCAGTTGAATCAACCAAATACGAACGATATACGAACGATATACGAACAAAAGACGAACGAGGCAGGAATAAATACCGCAGGATGCAATAACAAGTTTACTCCCAGATCTTACTGACTATCTGACATCTTTAAAAAATGAAACGCTACCACCGACCCAGCTTTTATCTTTATTGTACCTCACTCCGATCATTTTCCCCTTGCTCAGACGTGCAAGATTAATAGCAGGTTTGGGCCTCGATCCGCCTTCAGGCCAAAGATACATTATTCTGATTTCAACCTTTGCTCCATCATCCGGAGTTTTTATTACAGGGGCATATTTTACTTTCTTCTGCAGTATCCAACTTGCAGGATCTTTTACAGATTTGATATCTTCCGGTTTGATATCTATTACCACTCCCTGACCTGCAAAAGAGAATAAAGGCTTTAATACATAGTTTTCCAGATCTTCCGGAATTATGCTCACATCATTAAGAAACCTGGTTTCAGGAACATAGGGATGACGGATAAAGGGAAGTGTGTATTTGGAGATTCTGTAAAACCAATTTGGATGCGGTATCCATACTACATCCCATTCTCTTCGCAGATCGATATGTTCACCCAGGGAATCTTTTTGTGCGTGAAGGTCATCAAATATGATCCGGTTATAAATTCGTTTTATTCTTATTTTTTCATTCTTTCCGGGATGAAAGTAAAAAAGCTGATTTCCTTCTGCGATTAATTCGGTTATGCATACAGGTTGTATTCCGAAATAATCTTCCGTACAATAAAAATCAATTCTGGTTTTTTGTTCGTGCGGTTTGATTTCGAGCAGGATCGTGTTTTCTGTTTCTCCACCTCCCAACAGAATTTTCTTTAATTCCTTCAGATAAGAAGGCCGGTCATAACCCCCGAGATATTGCGTAAAATTCTTCGTCATTTTGAAATGCTTCTGCACAACTTCCGGATAATAAACCTGAAATCCGTAGAGAGTCGGAAATCCCTGCATTTCGATGAGCTGCGGTTCGAGCTCATTATTTTCATTTATGCAAACCCCAAAATCAAATGCAATAAAATGCGGATGATTCTCTTCACCTGAAACAAAATCACCGGGAGGTATAGCTTTGGCTGATTCTTTCTTAAAACCCGGAGCCGTAATGATATCTATAATTGTTTCGCAGGCACTTATCATCTGATCCTTAAATGTGTCGGGAACAAAAACGGGGGTTTCTGCAATGCGGAATTCAATGGCGCCGGGGTGTTTGGAATTAAGGTCGGTCAGAAATGCCTGATAATTTTCTTCTGTAAAGGATTCATTGAATATTTTTCGGAGATAAGGAATCATTTTTTAAACTTAAAGCCTAAAGCATAAGGCCCAAAGCTTAAAGCTCAAGGCAATTTGCAAATTTGCGATTTAAACAATCTGTTCTGAATTTCCACTACCACCCACCTGCTCCCCTAAAGACGGGATTCGGCGGGCAATGCACTACCACACTACCACACTACCACACTTGCCTCAGTTTCTTCCACTTGCAATATTCAAGAAATTTGGTAAGACCAGCGAATAAGTCCTCCTGATTTTACCAGGATCATTTAACTGTTGGATCATACTTTTCCATTTTTCTTCTCCGTATCCTTCGATTACGGTTTTCTTTTTGTCTGCTCTTTGCAGATACATACTCATTCCGGTGGCATCTGCTTCAGGATGAAACTGTGTTCCAAGCATGTATTCATTGAAGCGAACGGCCATAATTGCTCTCTGCAGTGGCACGTGGGGTCTTTCTTTTTCTATTGCCAATATACTTGCACCCTTCTTTTTGATATCCGATTTTTCTTCTTCTATCACCTGGTAATCCCGGCTGTCAACTGCATAAAACGGATCTTTCAATCCATGAAAAACGGGTTCCTTTTTCCCTTCGGATTTCATATGAATCGGAAAAACACCAAAAGCAGTGGATTTTCTTTTTGTGACACGGCCCGTCTTAAAAAACCGGCAGGCCAGTTGGAATGAATGACAAATAAAGAGCACATATTTTTTATCTGCTTCGTTGGCGATTTTATTATGTTTTATCAGGTTATGAAGCCAGTCCATATACTTGCTATCCCAGGAAAGGCCTTCCGATTCCAATGGACTTCCCGGGCCGCCACTGGATATATATATATCATAAGAGAGATCAGGTAGTTCTTCTTTTAAACGGACATCATAAATTTTAGAAACAACAGGTAATGCCCTGGTCTGGCTGTATTCCCCCAGTATTTGTTGAATACAACGCATACCTTCATTTGGTCGCCCTTCATATAGATCCAGTATTGCGATACGTAAAATTTGATTCATCCTGCAAATATCTTCAAAAAAATCTGTTATGCCTGCTGTAAAAAAGCACATTTAAAGGGTTAAACTACCGGGTCTTTCGGTAAGTTTAAGACCAGGCAATTTTAATACTAGTCAAATTTCCTGCCTTGTGTATACCACAATTCGCGCAGAGAGAAGACAAAGCTGAGATTCACGTAATTTTCCCTGAGAAGATTGTTGTTTGTAGTTCCTTTGATTCCATATTGTAACACAACCAAAAAAGACATGGGAGTTCGTTTTGAATTTACACCCAGACCAACGGAACCACCTATATCATTAATGGGAGTCCCATTTACTATGAGATAAGATTTGTTATAATAAAAACCTGCCTGAAAAAAATTAGTTTCATACAAAGTATTATAAGCAAGTTTCTTTTTGGAAATTTCAAACCCTATGGAGGCACGCTGACTGTTTTTATAAAAAAAATCTCCGGTGGTTGTTGTTAAGTCTGACCAGTTTTGAAATTTGTAGTCTGCAACAAATGTATATTTCTTATCCTTGGTAACCGAAATTCCTAAACCATAACTTGTAGGGATATTATAAGTACCAACCGTTTGGGTACTCTTCAAAACATTTGAATCCAGATTAATAACATTAATGGTTGTTTCTGTACTTAACGCGGTCTGATTCGAAAAAATGGCGCCAAGAGTAAAATCCCAATGGGCATTAATGGAGGCATAATATTGTATACCATAATCCAGAAACAGGTTGCGATAAAAAGTATTGGTGTTTTTGGAAATGTAAACAGAAGTTCCCTGACCAAGAATAATATCTTTATTATTGATAGAGCCGAATAAATAGGATGTAGTTACACCTATGGAAAGATGGTGAAAAAATTCATATCCGTTCGCCCAGAAAACCTTGTTTAAACCTCCGTATCCCTGATCATAAGTTGGCAGGGAGCCCCCGTTGTATCCAATAGGTCTTGTACCTGAGTACTCATAATTTTCTTCGCTGTATGGAACCAGTCCGACCGCGCTGCCCCAGTGTTTAAAAATTTTTGTTCCGAAAGAAACTCTTTTAAATGTGATATCTGAAGCCTGGTGATTGGTCTCGCTAACAGGATTACCGGTATAATCTACATATTGTCCGTTGACTCCTATTTCGCCCGCAAAAAACTGGTTGTCGAGTCCGCTGAGGGCGGCAGGATTATTTGTAATGATATATCTGTTATTCCGGTAGGCAATACCGGTAGATGCCATTCCGCTCGTACGATTTATGATATTATCTGTAATATCACCGATGGCATGAATTGAATAAGGTGAATTATTGGTTTGTGCAAACCCTGTTGAAATAAAAAGCACAGAAAAAAATATAGTAGGCCATATCCGCATAAAAGAAAAACCGTTCGGTTGGGTCATTTTAATAATATGAAGCGTAATATATTTGGAGGGAAATTTGATTCGATTTAAGTGCATTATACGAATTACCCAATATAGTACGATTGAACATAGTATTATATGAAGTAGAGGGTGCGATGAGCATGAGCCCATTTTTAGCATTGTTATCTGCACCCTGGGTCAATGCATTTTGTATATATGTAGTAATATCATAAGCATAACTTGTATTTGTTCCGTACAGATAGTCTATACTGAGATTGCCATTTCCATAAGGTAGTGCACCACTAATCGTATTGGCAGGATTGGTTAATGAAAGGTTAACCTGCGGCACCAGATTATACAAAGGACTATAAGTTCCCTGAACGGGTTTAATGATCAGTTCTGCTTTCATTACAGCAATATAGTCAGGGTACGCCAGTAAATTAGTTATGGTAGGAAAAAGCAACTTAACATAGAGGCTTGTGATAGGTTGCAGGAAAGCCTGATTTCCTGAAGATGTGGAAGGAAGTTCAGGGTTTGCTTCCGATAATGACTGTGTCGGTGTGCCGGACCTGTCTACTGTTATCCGGTTGAATTGTGTGGATGCATTTGTGAGATGAAAGTCTGCCGTTTTTTGTACAACGACAACTCCCGGTTCATGATAGTAAATACGAAGAATTAATGTATCTCTGAATCCATACATTGCACCAGGCATTGTGGGATCAGGATATACCGTCAATCCTTTAAAATATCCACGGAATATGGTGGCATTCGTAATTGTATCAGGTTGTCTGTATAACAGCCCGAATAAATCCCGGCCCATGCTATTGGGCATTGTAATTTTTATTGAGTCTCCCAGCCGCTGGCTTGTTAATCCTGCAAAGGGATTAATCTTTACATCCGTGGAACCTAAAACAAGAGGATTGTAAGGGATAGAGTTATTATTAAAAAAGGCATTTTGAACGCCTGGAAAATCCATGACCTGGGTCAGTTGACTCACTTCATATCGCTGCACTTGTGTTGTATCTCCATAAAAAGTTTTATTGATCCGCATGATCAGTTGCATCGAATCATAGACCGAGTAATTCGTAAGTGTGGGCAGAGGACTTGGAGTGCCAATGTCAGAGTAACTCTGAGAAGTGATCGTGCCAAAAAAAGGATCTATATAACGTCCCAGCAATTGAGCGGAGGTTCCGGAAGTCACAAAGGAGTCAAGAAATACTGTTGATACCTGGACTGCGAACGTATCTACTGTAACAACATTTGTAGCGTTGTCGCCATTATAAACACTTTGAAAATTAATGATTGGTTTAGTGCAGGCTGACATTGCAAGCATAAACAAAAAAGGTAAGAGATAAAGAGACGATCGTTGTCTGAGATAACATTTCCTTCCCATGCTTAATTTCTCCTGATTAAGGATCCTGTTTTGGATAGTTGAAAAAATCTGACAGGTCTTATGCGGCAAACTTGGATGTCAGGTATCGGGTTGTATAATTTCATTTATTCGTCTTTCCGCACTTTCTAAAAGGGCAAAAGTATGTTTTTTGAAATCGATTAACAATTGAAACGCATATCGTTATTTGATAAATTTTTGTGAAATCCCCCGAATTGTCCGTATTTCGCGCTGCAAATAAAATACTTTTATCGCTACAAAACACCGTATTATTAATACAACAATATGAAGCGGATCTACTTCCATTTATTTTCCCTTTCCATTTTATTCACTCTGTTTTCCTGCTCAAACAATAATGTTCCTTATACTCAAAGTGGCAACTGGGTGACAGAATCACAACTGAACGGACCGGCGCGCAGTGAAGCAGTTTCTTTGTTATTGGCAATTATGCATATGTTGGAACAGGATGGGATGGTTTGAATACCCGGTACAATGATTTCTGGAAATACGATCCTTCAAATAATATCTGGTCACAGGTATCCAGTATGCCTCCGAATACTGAGGAGTTCAGCAGTTGGTTTTGCAACAACAACCAAAGGTTATGTGGGAACAGGTTATGATGGGTTTAATTATCTGAATGATTTTTATGAATTCGATCCGGTTCTGAATGCATGGAATCCAAAAGCACAATTTGCCGGAAGTCCGCGCTATGAAGCAGTTGCTTTTGGATTGGGTAGTTTAGGTTATGTAGGTACCGGTTTTGACGGAAGTAATGCACTGAAAGATTTTTATCAATACGATCCTTCTACGGATTCATGGACTGATATAGGTTTCAGCGGAAATAAAAGATATGGTGCAGTTGCTTTCACTTATAATAATCAGGCATATGTGGTGACGGGGGTAAACAGTGGAACCATGCAATCTGATTTCTGGGTATTCAATCCGGCTTCCGATTCATTACAATGGACAGAGCTTCGTCATATTACCAATTATAGCAGCGATTCTTACGATGATGGTTATACAAATATCGTACGCTGGAATGCGTCTGCTTTTGTAATCGGAGATAAAGGATATATAAGCACCGGTGAAAATGGTGTTTATTATACCTATACCTGGGAATATGATTTTGCGTCGGATCTATGGACACCCAAAACACCTTTTGAAGGACCTGCAACTTCAGGTGCAGTTGGATTTAATGTTGCCGGTCTTGGATATATAGCTACGGGAAGAAGCTCTGCAGGTCAGGCGGGTGCATCAGATTATCTTCGTCAGTTCCAACCCAACGTTACCGAGAATCCTAATGACAATTAGTAATAAATATTCACTTATTGGAATTACCGCGTTGCTGATTTGCTTCGCGGTAATTTTTTTCAGCAGACAAAAAATGCAGGAAGGAAAAGTCTTTCTTCATGCTGAAGCAGTACAAACGGTATATGGATGGGGATACAATGTACTGGCTGATAAAAGGATTTATATTAAGCAGGAATTCATACCGGCTGTTACGGGAAAACAGGGTTTTAAATCTGCGGATGATGCCTTATTAGTTGGCAACCTGGTAATAAAAAAAATAAGTAATAATCAGCCACCCACTATTACCGGGAGAGATCTCGACAGTTTGGGGATCGTTAAAAAGTAAAAAGAAGATTTAATGAAAAAGCCGACACGCTATATTGCGTGACGGCTTTTTTCAATTCGTTAAACCGGGTAAATTAACATGTAAACATGATCATGAAGGATAAAGTGTTTCTAAGGGTCCGGTTTTCAACGATACTGGTCGATGGTTTTCACTAGGATGGATTTAATTGGTTTCGGGTTTTCAATGGATGATCGGATGGTTTCAGGATTGGATTTTGCTTTCTGGCTGGTTTTCCCGGATTTGGATTTAGCTTTCGGATTTGGATTCTAATTCTCTTTTTTAAGGATAGGTTTTTTCTACTGAATAGGGTTTAGGTTTAATTCAATTGGTTTTTCGGATTTGGTTTTTATGCCGGTTAGGATTTAAGGGTTCAATTCGTTTTGTTTTTCAGGACTTGGGACTTTTCGTTTTTCAGAGGATTTTTCGACGCGTTGACAATACAAAGATGGTCCTGATTGAAGCCTTTTCATAACTTATTCGATAAAGGGGATCAATCCTTCGATTTTCAGCTAAAAACGGACGATTAAGTAAAAATCTCCATTGCCGATTCCCCATTCCTCAATACTTTTGCCCCTCCTTAAATTGATATAAATGAGACAAATCGCTTTCAGGGAAGCTTTACGTGAAGCTATGGTTGAAGAAATGCGCCGCGATGACCGTGTTTTTCTGATGGGTGAAGAAGTAGCTGAATACAATGGAGCATATAAAGTTAGCCAGGGAATGCTCGATGAATTTGGACCTAAACGGGTGATTGATACGCCGATTTCTGAATTAGGATTTACCGGCATTGGGGTTGGCGCAGCGCAGAATGGACTGCGTCCGATGTTTGGAGTTTATGACTTTTAATTTTGCAGTTTTGGCGCTCGACCAGATTTTAAATACCGCTTCCAAAATGCTTGCTATGAGTGGCGGACAAATAAATTGTCCTATTGTTTTCCGTGGTCCGAATGGATCTGCCGGACAACTCGGGGCGCAGCATTCAACAGCTTTTGAAAGTTATTATGCAAATATTCCCGGCATAAAAGTGGTTTCTCCCAGCAATGGTTACGATGCCAAAGGATTGCTGAAACAAGCCATTCGCTATGAAGAAGACCCGGTTATTTTTATGGAAAGTGAAATGATGTATGGAGATAAATCGGAAGTGCCCGAAGAAGAATATTATATTGAATTGGGAAAAGCATCAATTGCCAGACCCGGAAAAGATGTAACCATTGTTTCATATAATAAAATGATGAAAATAGCGCTGGCAGCCGCTTCTGAACTGGAGAAAGAAAATATAAGCGCCGAAGTTATTGATCTTAGAACGATTCGTCCATTGGATTGGATGACGATTTTGGAAAGTGTAAAAAAAACAAATCGTTTGGTGATTGTTGAAGAACAATGGCCCTTTTCCTCCATTTCTTCCGAGATCGCTTACACTATACAAAAAGAAGGATTCGACTTTCTGGATGCACCTATCCGCCGTCTTACCTATGCCGATGCGCCGCTTCATTATGCTGCGAACCTGGTTGCTGCTGCGATGCCTTCGGTAGAAAAAGTGGTAAGGATGGTAAAAGAAGTCATGTATCTGAATAAGTAGGTTTTTTTTAGACAGGATAAATAAAAACGATCATATGAAACTGTTTCTTTCGATCCTGTTCACTACCTGCCTTTTATCTTTATGTAAATCCCAGTCATCTTATCAACCCACGCCAGAAAATCTGGCGGCTAGAAAATGGTTTGACAGCGCCCGTTTCGGCATGTTCATTCACTGGGGAGCTTTTAGTGTTCCGGGCAGCGGTGAATGGGTGATGAATGATCGAAATATCACGGTTACCGAATACAGCAGTCTTCACACGATCTTTAACCCTGTTCGTTTTGATGCGAAAAAATGGGTGTCGGCTGCCAAGCGCGGCGGAATGCAGTATATAACACTGATCACCCGTCATCATGATGGTTTCAGCGACTGGGATACCAAACAATCAGAATGGAAAATCACGAATACAGACTGGAAACAGGACGCAGTCAAACTCATTGCCGAAGAATGTCAGCGACAGGGCATCCGCTTATTTGTATATTATTCTCTCCTCGACTGGTACCGGAGCGATTACCAATATGAAACGGGACGAACAGGACATGGAACAGGAAGAACCGCCAAAAGCGACTGGAATCATTATATCGCTTTTATGAAGGCGCAATTAACTGAACTACTGACACAGTACGGCCCTATCGCGGGTGTATGGTTTGATGGTTATTGGGATCAGCTTCCAAATGACAGGGATAAAATCAATCAACCAAGGGTTGACTGGCACTTGCCGGAAATTTATGCCCTGATTCACCAGTTGCAGCCGCAATGCCTTATCGGTAATAATCATCACCTGAGTCCGATTCCGGGGGAAGATTTTCAAATGTTTGAAAAAGACCTGCCGGGAGGGAATAGCACCGGCTTTGGAGGACAATCTGTATCCAGTCTTCCATTGGAAACCTGTGAAACCATCAATGATTCATGGGGATTTAATATAACGGATACGCATTATAAATCGTCCAAAGAGCTTATACACCTTCTGGTGAAAGATGCTGGTTATGGTGCCAACCTTTTATTGAATATAGGACCTCTTCCAAATGGAGAAATTCAAACAGCCTTTACTGAAAGACTGGATAGTGTGGGGAGCTGGCTGAAGAAAAACGGATACTCAATTTACGGCACACGTGCAGGCTATTTGAAACCTCAGGACTGGGGTGCCATTACTGAAAAGGGAGATATCGTATATCTGCATATTTTTAAATCGGATGGAGATAAGTTTTTTGTAAAGATCCCTTATAAAGTTAAGACCGCTGAAATGGATGGCAGCCCGCTGAAAGTTCAGGTCGTTGGGAGATAATTATATAATGATCGATCTAAAAGGAATCCCAATGGATCCTGTGGATGCGATCATCAAGCTGGAGGTTATTAAATAAAACTCTTCACGACGGGCGTAAAAAAGTTAATTTAATGAATAGCCTTGAGTGCTGTTCCCATTACAATGAGGGAAAAATATGCGAAGCCAATTAATACAAATCCAAAAATGGTGAGTTTAAAAAATACCTTGGCAGGCGCTTTAATGGAATGGTCTAATTCCTGTTTCATAGGGTTAAATTTTAATACTGGTTTTTTCTATAAATATTGACGAACACAAAATAAGCAGGCGAACTGGTTCCTGCAACGTATTTTTACGTAAGTATAATTCCCACCAGAAGGCCTTTTGAAGCCTATATTTCAAATTAACCGGTATTCAACTAAATTGCGGTCTAATTGGCTGAAAATCCGGCCTTTATTTTTATTGAAACCGAGAAATTATGTCGAATATTCTGATCGTTGACGATGAAAAAGCAATCCGGAAAACCCTGAGTGAAATCCTTTCATTTGAAGGATATAGGATTGATGAGGCAGGCGATGGGGAGGAGGGTTTCCGGAAATTCAGGGACAAAGAATATGACGTTATTCTTTGTGATATTAAAATGCCCAAGATGGATGGAATAGAATTTCTGGATAAAGCAAAAGAGCTAAATCCGGATATTCCGATCATTATGATCTCAGGTCACGGCACTATCGAAACGGCTGTTGAAGCTGTCAAAAAAGGTGCTTATGATTATATCTCCAAACCTCCGGATCTGAACCGGTTACTCATTACCATTCGCAATGCCATGGATAAAACTTCCCTGGTTGCGGAAACAAAAGTCCTGAAAAGAAAAGTGAGTAAAGTACAGGATATGATCGGAGAATCCATGCCGATTCATAAAATCAGGGAGACGATTGAAAAAGTAGCTCCTACGGATGCCCGCATATTGATCACAGGTGAAAATGGTGTTGGAAAAGAACTGGTAGCACGCTGGGTGCATGAAAAAAGCAACCGTGCTTCTGGTCCGCTGATTGAAGTGAATTGTGCTGCAATACCAGGAGAATTGATTGAAAGCGAGTTATTCGGACATGAGAAAGGTTCATTTACATCTGCAGTAAAACAAAGAATTGGGAAATTCGAACAGGCAAATACGGGAACCCTTTTTCTGGATGAGATTGGCGATATGAGTCCAAGTGCACAGGCCAAAGTACTTCGGGCATTACAGGAAGGAAAAATAACGAGGGTAGGAGGCGATAAGGATATCAATGTAGATGTGCGCGTTATTGCTGCCACTAATAAAGACCTGCTGAAAGAAGTAGATGAAAAAAATTTCAGACTTGATCTTTATCACAGGCTAAGTGTGATCATCATTCATGTTCCTTCCTTAAACGAAAGAAGGGATGATATACCATTACTGGTCGATAAATTCCTCCAGGATATCTGTAACGAATACGGAATTGCAAGAAAAGGAATTGATGATGAAGCCATCAGGGCATTACAGGAATATAACTGGACGGGAAATATCAGGGAATTGCGGAATGTTGTGGAGCGACTGATTATACTTTCTTCCAAATCCATTAACCGCGAAGATGTGGCGAGTTATGTTTTACCTAAAAAATAATCCTATTAAAAATTACATAAATGTGCCGAACGGTTCTGACAATGAATACGGCTACTGTATTTTGATCGCTTATTATAATGGTACATTTGACCAAATCTAAAATCGCCTAAATGACGACCCACCAGATCCTGATTTTAATTTTAATTGCCCTCTTCCTGTTTATTCTGCCCGCATTTGGTTTGTATTTCATGTTTAAAAAAGCCGGCGCCCCTGCCTGGAAAGGATTGGTACCTGTTCTCAATAGTTATGAAATGCTCAGGTTGAGCAAAAGACCGGTTTACTTATTTGTATTGCAATTTATACCCGTAGTTGGCTGGTTCTTTACTCTGGCAATTTGTGTTGAATTTGTAAAAACATTTGGCAAGTTCAGGTTTTACCAGCATGCACTTACAGTTTGTACTGCCGGATTATATTTTCTTTATGTCGGATTAAATAAAACGGATAAATATATCGGAGCCGATGCTGCAAAGAAATATAAAAAATCTGCAGCCCGCGAATGGGTTGATGCAGGTATTTTTGCAGTTATTGCTGCTACCCTGATCCGCACTTTTGTATTCGAAGCTTATGTGATTCCTACTCCTTCAATGGAAAAAACCCTGCTTGTAAATGATTTTCTGTTTGTAAGTAAATTCAGTTATGGGCCGCGCATTCCTAACACTCCCATTGCGATGCCATTTGTTCATCACACGATGCCGATTTTTGATATTAAATCATATGTGGAATGGATCCATATTCCATATACACGCTGGTTTGCAGCGCCTGTAAAAAGAAATGATGTGGTGGTTTTTAATTTTCCTGCCGGCGATACTGTTATTAATAAGGAAGGATATCAGTCAGAACAACCTTATTATGATGTAGCGCGTAAGCTCGGGAACGGGGATATGGATGCAGGCAGAAAAATTATTCTAGGTGATCCTGATTCTTATCCGCTCATCGTAAGACCCGTTGATAAACAGGAGAACTTCATTAAAAGATGTGTTGGTATTGCAGGTGATACATTGCAAATAAAAAATCAGGTTATATATATAAATGGCCAGGAAAACAAGCTTCCGGATTATTCAGAAACGAATTACATTGTTGTAACCGGTGGTCAGCAACTCGATGAAACTGTAATGAAAGATGAATACGATATTGATATAAATAATGGCGATGAATTTCAGCAGACAGGAGTCCCAAACAGGTATGCCATGCTGCTAACTGCGATTGCACGGGATAAAATGATTAAGAACGGGTTGGCAAAAAATATTACGCCATATCTCGACAGTAATAAAAGTGTTTTTCCTTACGATCCCCAGTACAACTGGACTAAGGATAATTATGGTCCTTTCTGGATTCCTAAAAAAGGTGCCACGCTCACACTCAATTCATTTAATTATCCATTTTATGAAAGAGTAATCCGCGATTATGAAAAAAATAAACTGGAAATGCGGAATGGAAAAATATATATCAATGATAAGGAGACCTCAACGTATACTTTCAAAATGGATTATTATTGGATGATGGGTGATAACCGGCATCAAAGCCTTGACAGCCGTTACTGGGGTTTTGTTCCTGAAGATCATGTAGTCGGGGAAGCCTGGATGATCTGGATGAGTTGGAAAAACGGAGTTCGCTGGAATCGTCTTTTTAAGAAAATTAAATAAACTTCATTCTTAGATTGAAACACACCAGTTTGCATATACCGGTACAAATTTTTCAGGATTTTACGAACTGGATCCATCAGATGCCATCTCCTGGAAGCGGCCCGTGAAGCTACCGGTCATGCATATGCGCCTTATTCAGATTTCAGGGTTGGGGCGGCTGTAAGGCTTATTGACGGACAAATCCTCTCAGGTTCGAACCAGGAAAACGCAAGTTTTCCGGCAGGAATTTGTGCTGAACGGGTGGTTCTTTCTGCAGCGTCGGCAACTTCCCCGGGAAAAGCAATCATCAGCATGGCATTGACTTACGTCAATAAATCGGCCATCAGCAACCATCCTATCAGCCCCTGTGGAATCTGCAGGCAAACTCTTGCAGAATATGAACAACGGTTTAATCATCCCATTCGTCTGATACTTGGAGGAATTTCCGGGGAAATATTTATCATAAACAGGGCAACGGATCTGCTACCTTTTGCGTTTAGTAGTCAGGAATTAAATATGCATTAAATTTTAGTACTATTATTTAATACTTTATGAAAAAACTATCATTGTTCGTTTTGTCAGTAATCGCCATTTCAGCCTATTTTGCCTGTTCCAAATCAACGCCTCAGACTCAATCCTGCACCGCGACGCCTCCGGCTGAAGATTCTTCTGCGTTGGTGAAATTTGCAGGAGATTCTATTCCACTTACAAAAGATTCGAGTGGCTTATACTATCATATTATTGATTCCGGTTCTGCAACTTCAAAACCACAATCTATTAACAGGCTCGAAGTGACTTATGTTGCCAGGACAATTCCTGCGAATGTCACTTTCGATTCAGCAGTGAATTCAACCCTGAATAATGCAGTACTTGGAGACCTGATTGAAGGATGGCAGATAGGATTACCGAAAATCGGCGTGGGCGGTCACATACAATTATTTATACCTTCAGCGTATGCCTGGGGATGTACCGGTTATGGACCGGTGCCCGCAAATACACCCGTATTTTTTGATATTCAGCTGATTGCTATGCAGTAGTTTTTCTTAACTTACGTTTCTAAAATTTTTACATTTATGAAACGCACAGCCACTGCAATTTGGAATGGATCCGGTAAGGATGGTAAGGGAACTTTAACTACTCAAAGTAATACTTTAAATAAAACACAGTACTCTTATAAATCCCGTTTTGAAGACGGTGTTGGAACCAATCCTGAAGAGCTGATAGCTGCAGCTCATGCAGGTTGTTTTGCTATGAAGCTGAGTTTTCTATTACAGGCATTGGGTATAACGCCTGATAGCCTGGATGTACAGGGAGAAGTTACGCTGGATAATGGGGCTATCACTCAATCTGCTCTTACATTAAAAGCAAAAATACCCGGAATTACGGCATGAGCAATTTAAAGAAGCTACAGAGGATGCAAAGCAAAACTGTCCGATCAGTAAATTGCTGAATACAAATATTACTCTTGAAGCATCTCTTGTTTAAGCTTAAAGCCTAACAGCCCAAACGCCTAAAGCTTAAAGGCAGTGTAAATTGAAAAACGTGTTATTAGTATATTGTACATGAAAAATAAAAGCAATAAATCAAGAAGGGATTTTCTTAAAACTTCTTCATTGGCTGCAGCAGGATTTTTTATTGTTCCCAGGCATGTGCTGGGTCGTGGTTTTATTGCTCCAAGTGATAAATTAAATATTGCCGGCGTTGGTGTGGGAGGCCGGGCTGAAACAAATCTTCCAAAAGCATTTAATAACGGTTCAGATAATATCGCAGCACTCTGTGATGTGGATGACCGCAGATCAATAAACGCGAGAACAAAATGGCCGAAGTCGCCTTATTATAAGGATTATCGTGTGATGTTGGAAAAAGAAGGAAAAAATATTGACGCGGTAATGATAACCACGCCTGATCATATGCATGCACCCATTGCCATGGCAGCTATGGAGCTGGGGAAACATGTGTACGTTGAAAAGCCTCTGACACATGATATTTATGAAGCTCGGATGCTCACAGAAGCTGCAAAAAAATATAAGGTTGTAACGCAGATGGGTAATCAGGGTGCTTCAGGAGATGATATACGTCTTATTGAAACATGGTTGCAGGATGGATTGCTTGGAGATGTTCATACAGTTCATGTATGGACGAATCGACCAACATGGCCGCAGGGTATTGCAACACCAACCGGTCAGTTTGATGTTCCCAAAGAACTGGATTGGAATCTTTGGCTTGGCACTGCACCACAACGTGATTATAATCCTGCATTTCTGCCCGCAATTTGGCGGGGATGGGTAGACTATGGATCAGGATCACTCGGCGACATGGGCTGTCATTTTATAGATTCTCCTTATTTAGCATTAAAACTGGGTTATCCGATTTCTGCCGAAACCAGTATTGGCTCTGTTTATACAGGTTATTTTAAAGAAGTTATTAATACCGACGGATTTCCTCCTTCTGCAAAAACTTATATTCAATTTCCACAACGGGGCGCTATGGTTCCGGTTAAAATGATTTGGTATGATGGTGGGATATTACCTGAAAGACCGGCGGAACTTTTGCCTGATGAGGAAATGAGTAAGGTTGATGGCGGAATGATATTCGAGGGTACGAAAGGTAAACTGCTAGCCGGAAAGTTTGGGGCGAATGCAACATTACTGCCTACAAGCCTGATGAAAGACCGGGTAATGGCTAAATCAAAATTTCCTTTGGTGGAAGGCGGAACGGAGGGTCATCAGCAGCAATGGGTGAAAGCGTGCAAGACAGGATATGGTACATATACCAGTTCAGATTTCGCAGTCGCCGGACCACTCACTGAAACAGTATTGATGGGAAACCTGGCTGTACGTAGTTATCAATACAGTGAGAATAACAGCAAGGGAGAAAAAATATTTCCCGGACGTAAAAAATTAATCTGGGACGGTGAAAAAATGGAGATCACTAATTTTGCTCCTGCCAATCAGTTTGTAAAAAGAACATACCGGACTTATTAGAGCGTAAGGCGTAATGCTTAAGGCGTAACGCTTCTTTTACTTAAAATTAATGTTTATCATTTCCCCCGGATCCATTATTTCAGCCGTTCACTTTTATAAAACATTCAAATATTACTTACTATATGAAAATAAAAAATAATAATTCAAGAAGAGATTTTCTCAAAACTTCATCACTTGCAGCGGCTGGTTTTTTTATTGTACCACGACATGTGCTGGGTCGGGGGTTCGTTCCACCGAGTGATAAATTAAATATTGCAGGCATTGGTGCGGGCGGGAAAGGAGAGAGTGACCTGTTTGAGTTTTCTAAAAGCCCCAATGTCAATATTGCATATCTGTGCGATGTGGATGACCGTCAGATAAAAAAATCCCTTAGCCGTTTTCCAAAAGCAATAAGGTATTATGATTTCCGCGAGATGCTGGAAAAAGAACATAAATCCATAGATGCTGTATCTGTTTCCATACCGGATAACTGTCATGCAGTAGCAGCAGTAGCTGCAATGCAACTGGGCAAACATGTGTACGTTCAGAAGCCCCTGACACATGATATATATGAAGCCCGGTTACTTACAGAATATGCCAAAAGATACAAAGTTGTTACGCAGATGGGAAATCAGGGATCATCCGGAGACGGCGTAAGAACCATGCAGGAATGGTATCGGTCCGGACTCATCGGAGACGCAACTGAAATAAAAGTATGGACCAATCGTCCGGTTTGGCCTCAGGGTACGGGTACTCCTAAAAGTACTGATCCTGTTCCACCAGAACTTAAATGGGATCTCTGGCTTGGCCCGGCAAAAGAAGAACCTTATCACAAAGAATATGTTCCTTTCAGCTGGCGTGGCTTCTGGGCTTTTGGAACTGGCGCACTGGGAGATATGGGTTGTCACCTGATCGATCCGGCTTTTAAAACGACCGGCCTGCTTTATCCTTCTGAAGTAGAGTGCAGCCAGGTCTCGATATTTGAAAAAATGTGGACACCAGATTATTTTCCTGAAAGCTGTCCGGTTGCCTCGTCTGTTATACTGAATTTTCCCGGTAAAGATGGTAAGCCAAATGTGAAATTGCATTGGATGGATGGTGGAATTGTTCCTGAAAGACCGGAAGAATTGGGTGCTGATGAGCAGTTTGGAGGGAATGACGGTGGGGTATTGATTATCGGAACAAAGGGGAAAATGACGTGTGGCACTTATGGAAACAATCCCCAACTACTTCCAACTTCCAAAACAAAAGAGGTGAATATACCACAAACAATTGCCCGTGTTCCCGAAGGTCACTATGTACAATGGGTGAATGCCTGCCTGGCAGGATATGGCAGTAAAGAAGTCAGTTCACCCTTTGAATATGCAGGTCCGTTAACAGAAACCATTCTGATGGGCAACCTGGCTTTAAGAGCCTCGAACATAAAAAAGGGGACAGGATATCCCGGAAGAAAAAAATTATTATGGGACGCGGTTAATATGAAGATCACCAATTTTGATGAAGCCAATCAGTTCGTAAAAAGAGAATACAGAGCAGGCTGGTGATTTAATTGTTAATTGTTAGTTGAAATCAAATTCTAAATAATCTTATTTATTACCTTATGTTTCTTCTGAAACGTTTACAATTAACAACTAACAATTACAGTATCGGTATTTCATTCTTTGTAAATGTTTCGATAATATTCATCATCAGTTGATTTCTGAAGAAACTGATCTCAGACATATCGGCAATCCAGAATTTGATTTCATAATTGATTGAATTTTCTGAAAAACTATCAACTGTTACTGTTGGTGGTGGGTCCTGCATGATTTTATCAATCTTCTTTATTTCTTCAATGATCAGATCTCTTGCTTTCCTGAAATCTGATTTGTAAGGAACGCTGATAATAAATCTGACCTGCTTGTTACGGTTATAAAGTGTCCAGTTAATAAGTTGCTGGGATAACAGGTCTCCGTTGGGCACAATGATATTTGCACCTTCTCCATTATAGATCTGGCTGGATCTTACCCCGATTTCCTGAACTACTCCGGTTTTACCACCTACTTCAATTGTATCACCGATCTGTATTGGTCTTTCAAATGCAATGATAATTCCTGATACCAGGTTGTTCACCAGGTTCTGTAATCCGAATCCAATACCTACGCCGAGTGCTCCGATCAGGATCGATATTTTATCGAGGGGTATTCCAACTGCTGCAACAGCGATCAGAAAACCTCCGGCCCATATACCAATTCTTACTATTAAAGCAACTGAACCCAGGCGACTTTTTTTATGTGGCCCCGGATTATGTGTTTCATCGAAAAAGAAATTCACAAATTGAGAAAGCACGGATGATATCCAGATGATGAGAATAAAAAGTAAACCACTGGCATAAGAAAACGTAATGCTGCCAATGGATCTCTGTTTATTAACAATATAAATTATGAGTCTGCTTATCCCATCGTACAGCATCAGATCTTTTGACAGGGAAAGAATCCATACGAGTATTGCAACTATCCATAAGACATTCCGCATTTTATTTTTAAGATGAACAAAATTCAGAAATGCAAAAAAGCGGTTATGGAAAACTTCAGATTGTGTATAAACAGCATCAATGAGTATAGTGCAGCATACTTTTAGTGTAATTGCAAGCACGAGGCTGTCTACAGAACTGAATGCAAGAAGTTTGGAAAGGGTTAAACGCCCGGTCAGGTTGCAGCATATTGAAAGGATGATTTGAACGAGCGTAAAAGCCAGTACCCATTTTCGTGCTTTGGAATCTTCCAGGGATTTAAAAACAATCGTTTTCTTTCTTAATAACTGTATACATAAGATCATCAGGAAGATGCCAAAGATCATGAGGCCCCATCTTTCTCCAAATGCAGAATCCAGGAGGAGGTCATCAATACCAAAAACAATCCAGATAGTTGAAACACAAAGCCACGCTGCTTTTCCGGATTTCGTCAGGTAGGAGAAAAGTAAAATGGTAAGTACAATAAGGCGTAATAATTGATTTAAATGTACATATACTGCCGGTGCGCTTGCATAAAGAAAAGGTCCAAAAGTAACCAGCAATAAAAGAGAGGAAAGGATTGCTGATTTTTTTAGAAATACCAGGTTTCCCATGATAACATCCTTGTCCGTTTTTTTTCGAACCATCCGGATTATAATTAAAAACCAGATCAATAAAAAGGCCCAAATTCCCATATTAATCGATCTCGTATCCCAGGTTGTGGACATAAATCTATTTACCACACGCACAGAACGGCCAAGGCAGTCTTTTAATACATCCTGTAGCGTTATTTCATAATCAGCCGGTCTCAGATCCAATAAAGGAGCTTCTTCCGGGTTCCACATCGCTTCGGAAATTGATTGTTGTCGGTCCTTAATTTCCGACTGAAGATCCTTGACTACTAAATAGTTTATAGAAACCCGGTCTCTTAGCGCGTTTACTTTTATAGTTGTTGTATGAAGTATTGAATCAAGTAAGAGGGAACGGTTATGCATTGCCTTCATCTGTCCATGCAGAACTGCATCCAGCGAATCATTTATTAAACTGCTGTCGTGTTTAACTTCCCGGATCCGTTGATGAATTTTATTTAATTCTTCAATATATACCTCTAATAATTTGTTCCAATCCTCCAGCGTTTCTTTTGATTCGTTTAAAAGAACAAGTGACGTATTCAGGTTACGCAGGTTAAGCGGATTATCATTTCGCTCCAGCTTTGCATGAAAGTAATTCAGACCACGTTCGAGTCCTGATATATATTTTATTATTCCGGCTGTATCAAAACTCCTGTCCAGAAAATTTTCGGCACGATTTAAACTGAATGAATAAGTTTCAATCTTATTCACCATATAAGGAACGGTGGTATCCTTGATTTCGGCTTCCCGTAAAATGGAATCAGAGATTCTTGAATTGAGGTCCAGCGCAGATGTATCTATCTTCTGTCGATGATGTATTATGCGTTTTTTTTTAGCCTGCGCATATGCGTAACTGCAAAAACAGCATAACAGGACTAAAGCAGAGAGAAATCTAAGCCAGTTTCTAACAGGCATTACAACTTAATTTTTGCCAAATTACGGTAATTGCCGTTGTTTTACAGAAGAGAAAAATGCAGGATCTGCAGCAAAATTATTCGCTTAGCATGCGGGAGAGCATAAGCAACTCGGTTTTTTTATAAAGATTCGACTCATTATCGAAACATTTGCTGAATTCTTCCAGCAGTGACTGCATGATCCGTATATGGGTTGATGCCTTAAAATGAATATCTGAAGGTGTGATGGCGATCCTGTTGAAATAATTCATAACATCCTTATGCGTAAATACCTGACCGCTCATAGGATCTATAAAAAACTCGATACGGTCAATGGCTGCTTTCTCACTCCCTTCATCTGCCAGTTCCGGTTTAATATAGGCAAGCACAAACTGGCGTGGAATATTAATTACTTTCACTGGAATATCCAGCAATTCACTCAGCAGTAAATAAACAATTCCATTTATTATGGTATTTCCTCTTTTAGTTTCAATCACTTTATGAATCAGGAATTCCTCCGGATGCTGGTATCCCACTTCGGTTCCTTTGAGATTATAGTAACCATAGATAATACTGGTAAGAACATTCACCTGTTCGAGCGGAGTAAGATAATTATTTAATTCAAGCCATATATTGCGGCGTAATTTCTCTATTTCTTCAAGAACGGGACTGGTAGCCAGGTCGGGGTACTGAAATTTAGATACCAGAAGGCTGGCGGTTAACAGATCATGATAGCTGCTGGATTTCCACCTTTGAAAATCTTCGGTAAGATCCCGGTAGTGCAGCCTGTGTATGAGCATTTCTATTCTTTCCTGTATAGAATCCTGCAGTGTATTTTCCCATAGATATTCAAGGTTAGGTATTATTCCCCGGCCGTAACTGATAATCCGGTCACTTACGGTTGTAAATACTTCTTCATCCGGATCATCTATCAGATGAAGCAAAGCTTTGATCTCCTTGGATTCCTGCATGGGGTAGAAATTTTTTCTTCAGGCGATATACAGTCGGGGTTAACGGGATGAATATCGCAGAAGTTAAAAAAAATGCAATGACAATCTTATCCACAAATCCTTTCCGGATGTTTATTTCCGGTCCGGAACTGTCTGCTATGATTGGATAACGCAGGATCTTTAAAAATCTTATGAGGATTTCTTTTTCTTTGGGACTCTTTTGGGAGGATTTGCTTTCACTTCTTCAATGATGGCTTTGATTTCAGGCAGTTCAAGTGTTTCAACGTTTTCCTGCTTTTCTTTTGGGATCTTATAATTGCGCAAACCCTGTTTAATATAAGGTCCATAAGGTCCGCGAAGCAGTTGAATTTTTTCTTTTTCGAATACCTTTATTGTTCTTTGTTCCTTGGCTGCTCTTTTTTCAACTACAATGGGAGCTGCTTCATCCAGGCCAATAGTATAAGGATCAAATTCTTTTCCCAGGGAATAAAATTTCTTGTCATGAGCTATATAGGGACCAAATCTTCCGATGCTTACTGTCAGATCCGAACCTTCAAAAGAACCGAGATTGCGGGGTAATTTAAATAATTCAAGTGCATCCTCAAGGTTGATAGTCTCTATGCTTTGTGTATTTTTTAATTTTGCAAATCGTGGTTTTTCTTCATCGTTTTGTTCTCCGATCTGAGCCATTGGACCATACCGGCCCATACGAACGATAAGTTTTTTACCTGAAACCGGATCTATGCCCAATTCTCTTTCACCACTGATGCGCTCTGCCTTTTCAATAGTGTTATCCACATCTTTTTTAAACGGGATATAAAAGTCATCGATCATATTATTCCATTCGATTTTACCACTGGCTACTTCATCGAACTCCGCTTCAATGCGTGCTGTGAAATTATAATCCATGATATCATCAAAATACTGTTTCAAAAAATCAGTAACAACCAGTCCCAGATCTGTTGGGAATAATTTTGATTTTTCAGCTCCCGTAGTTTCCTGTTCAGATATTTTGCTGATTTTATTCTCCTTAAGTTTCAGGATCCTGAAATTCCGTATCACGCCTTCTTTATCGCGTTTTTCAACATAACCTCTTTTAAGAATAGTGGAAATTGTTGGTGCGTATGTAGAAGGTCTTCCGATGCCGAGTTCTTCCAGTTTTTTTACCAGCGAAGCTTCGGTATACCGGGGCAGCGGCCTGCTGAATCTCTCTGTGGCGCGCATTTCCAGGAGATTTAATTGTTGATTAACGGTTAAAGGAGGTAACATACCTTCCTGATTTTCTTCTTCTGAAATATCATCATCATCACGATCTTCCCTGTATACTTTAAGGAATCCATCGAATTTTAAAACTTCACCTGAGGCTTTTAATTCTTCCTTATTTGTAGAAATCTGAATCAGTGCTGTGGTTTTTTCCAATTCTGCATCCGACATCTGCGATGCCATTGTCCTTTTCCATATCAATTCATACAACCTTCGGCAATCAGCATCTTCCACACTCATATTTTCCATATAAGTAGGGCGGATAGCTTCATGTGCTTCCTGTGCATTTTCATTTTTGTTTTTGAAAGCCCGCTTCTGATAATATTTATTTCCGAATTTATTATTGATTTCAGACCGTAGATTTTCCATCGCTGTTTCACTCAGGCTCACACTGTCTGTTCGCATATAAGTGATCTTTCCGCTTTCATATAATTTCTGGGCAAGCAGCATTGTCCGGCTTACGCCATATCCAAGCTTACGACTTGCTTCCTGCTGAAGAGTAGAAGTAGTGAATGGTGCAGCAGGAGATTTTTTACCGGGCTTTACCTGAATGTCGGTAACCGTATATTTTGCGTTGAGGCAGGATTGCAAAAATTTTTCAGCACCTGATTCTTCCGCATATTTTTTGCCTTCAGCTGAAAAGACAACATTTTTTCCTGAAATATCCTTGGAAGAAAAAGATGCTTCGATCCGGAATGTACTTTGCGGCAGAAATGCATTTATCTCTCTTTCCCTTTCTGCAATGATCCGCACGGCTACACTTTGAACCCTTCCTGCACTCAGATTATTCTTCATGCTCATTTTCCGCCATAATACAGGGCTTAGTTCAAATCCAACGATGCGGTCAAGGATGCGTCTGGCCTGCTGGGCGTTCACCAGATTCATATCGACTGTTCTTGGCTTTTTTACAGCCGATTCGATAGCAGGTTTTGTAATTTCATGAAAAACAATGCGTTTTGTAATTTTAGGATCCAGACCCAGCACTTCACAAAGATGCCAGCTGATGGCTTCCCCTTCACGGTCCTCGTCCGTTGCAAGCCATACTTCCCCAGATTTTTTTGCCAGACTTTTTAATTCCTTGACAACCTTTTGCTTATCATCGGGAACGATATAACGGGGTTTATATTTGTTATTCAGATCAATTCCCATATCAGCCCTTTCCAGGTCACGGATATGGCCATAGCAACTTTTTACCTCAAAATCTTCACCCAGAATTCTTTCAATAGTCTTCGCTTTTGCCGGAGACTCCACGATCAATAAATTCTTCGCCATACATTTTCAAATGATGTTAAACATGCCTGAAGGCGTGCAATTTTACAGTATAACATTGAAAGTAAAAAATGAACAAGGCCCGGTCGGGGGTTCTAATGAGCAAATAACTCATTAATTTACAGGGCCTTCTGCGTTGTTTTGGAGATTATCCTGCTCATCTCTGTTGTTTTTACGTTTAAAAAGTGATACATCCACTTTTCCAAATCGGTAATTAAACTGAAGTCTGAAAAACTGCGGGTCCCTGTAACGGAGGGAATGTTGTGTAGAATATTGAGAACTAACATAAACGTCAGATCTGCGTGTAGCGAAAATATCATTGATCGTGAAGGTCAGGCTTGCTGCCTTATTTTTCATAAAGTCATATTTAAGAGACCCATCAACACCACCTGTCGGCAGAGAATATCCCTGGGCATTACCACTTACAGTTCCGGCTCCCCCTCTCCCGCCCGTTACCTGTGCGGCAGTACCGCCCGGGGGAAGCACGGTTTTGGAGGTATAATCACCTATAACCTGCAACGTGAACTTTTTGAGAAATTTAAAGGTTGTATTTATTTTGGCAAACCAGCTATAACTGGCCGGAGCTGTTGGTATAGAATCACCTGCATTGATCTTTGAGGTGTAGATATTCAGGTTAGTTGTGAGATCCCACCAGCTTGTCAGGCTGTTCCGTCCAATCAATTCCAGTCCGCCAACATAACTCGAATTTGCATTGATATAAGTATTGATCAGCACGATCGAATCTGTCAGCGGATTGACTTCCTTGGTCTGATAACGGGTTATGAGGTCGGTGGTATATTTATAATATACAGAAGCAAGGAATGTGTTCTTCTGATAATTCAACTGGTAAGCCATTTCAAAAGAATTTGTAAACTGAGGTTTGAGATTCGGATTACCACGGCTCAGGTTTAATGAGTCTGAATAATCCGTATATGGTGAGAGCTCAAGAAAACTTGGCCGGTCTATTCTCCTGGTATAATTCAACTGAAGATCCTGTGAACTGTTTAACTTTTCCGTTAAAAATATACTTGGGAAAAGACTTATGGGATAATTATTACTGAATGATCCGATTGTATCCTTAAGTCCGCCCGGATTGGACAGGTCTTGTTCCGCATAATTGTTTGATCCCCGATAACTGGAATTTTCAGCCCGCAAACCCAATTGAAAACCCAGGTTGCCAACATTATTCGAATACTGCATATAACCTGCAAGTACCTGATCATGGTAATTATAATCTGAAGAAAGAAGGGGCTGAAAAATTAAATTCCCTTCACTGTCCACCGTGTTGAAGTTATTAAGGTTACTGATATTGCGGATTGCAATCCGGCCGCCTGCTTCGAGTTTTGATTTTGTTGTAAATGGATTGGTAAAATCAGTTTGCGCTGTAATGAATTCATTGTTTCCTGAAGAATTTGTTTGTTGTTCATAGATGCTTGTAAGTGGCCCGTCGGGAATATCATAGAGGTAGGACGTTATTGGGTTCACGCTCATGGAAGTCCCTCTTGTGTAGTTCGCGTCAGCCGTCCATTCTTCTCCTGATCTTGGAAAATTATGTTTAAAGCTGATCATGCCTGATTTATTATTGAAGTTTGAAGTTGTATTTGAATATCGTTGCGTAAATGAACTGTTTGAATATTCGTCAGTGTATAAGGTGTCTGTAGTAATACCGCTATTTGTAGATGGGGTTGATACACCCTTTACAATAGTTCCTGTTATTGTAAAAGTGTTTCGGTTATCCATGAAAAAGTCCATTCCAAAACGTGCAAATGCAAAGTGGCTGTTTGTAACGTTGCTATCTACTTCATGCAATTGATATTCCGGTTGATCAATGAACGTGAGGCGATCAATAGTACCCGGAGAAATAGTTTTCCTGTGATTAAAATTTCCACTCAGAAAAAAATTAAATTTTCCTTGTTTAATATTCAAATTCCCGCCCAGATTATATCCTCCTCTTTTATCGATCCCTGCGCGAATGGCCCCGTTATATCCAGGCTTACGGTTTTTCTTCATGACAATATTCAGAATTCCGGAAACGCCACCGGAGGCATCAAACTTTGCCCCCGGATTTGTTATAATTTCAATACTTTCTATTTCATCCGCAGGTATCTGATCGAGGGTTAACGTCGTAGGTCTCCCGTCGACAAAAATCGTGGGTGGTGCATTTCGTAAAGTGACATTCCCGTCAATGTCAACAGCCAGTGAAGGAATATTTTTCATGATATCCACTGCTGAACCACCAGAAGCAGAGATATCTTTTTCCACATTATAAATCTTCCTGTCAATTCCCAGCTGAATAAGAGGTTTTTCTGCAGTAACCGTTACAGCCTGCAGACTTTGAGGATCAGTCAGCATTTTAATATTTCCCAGGTCTTTATCAACTGCACCCAATCTCTGATCAGGATCTGCGCTTTGAGCGTCATCAGGATTAAATGCTACTCTCTGATCTAAAGATTTATAACCAATTGCAGTTAATTTCAACCTGTAATTGCCAAAAATGGGAAGACTCTCAAAACTAAAATCCCCATTAGATGGGGTAATCGCTCCACGTATTACTGAATCACGGCGACTTCGTGTAAGTGTATCGAAAATCGCTATGACAAGTTGGACAGATACTCCTTCCATTCCTTTGTTCGTCTTTGCATCTACAATTCGTCCATAAAAATGTCCGATGGCAGGTGACTGCCTTCCGCTTCTCCTTCCGCCCGCAAGTCCGGAGCGGTTAAAATTTGATTGTACTTTCTGACTTCTGCGCTGGGTTGAATCCCTTGAAATTGGTGTTTGGGAATTTATTGCAGAATCCTGTTGTACAGGGACTAATAACTGTGTTTTTTTCCCGGAGGGAAAAGAATCTGCCGGATGTGGTAAGGATTCCTTCGGCATAATTTTAACCCGAGATTCAGGTGTTGTCGAATCAGGAGGCAAAGATGGAGTGACAGGTCTTGTTGAATCCTGTGAAAAAGTATTAGCTGAATACATGAACAAGAAATAAACTGTCAAAATACCGGACAGGGAAATTTTCATACTAAGAGAAAATAAACTTGGAGTTCAAGGAGTGTGCCTAATCGCTTTGTAAAGAGAATGTTAACCGAACGGGTGTAAAAATGATCGGACTCCAGATAAGTTTAGAAGAAAAATGGGTGGATGACGGGGTTCGAACCCGCGACCCCTAGAACCACAATCTAGTGCTCTAACCAGCTGAGCTACAACCACCATTTGGGCTGCAAATCTAAGGAAAATTTGTAATCCGGCAATCGGGAATTGGTCATCTGTCAACCCTATTTGCCGTTAACGTATCCAGGTGGTTAATATTCAGCTAAACAACAACAATACAGAAGCATTAATCGTTATTTTTGGACAATGTCAAAACTGTTTTCACTTATGTTCAATAAAAGGAATTTACCTATCGTTTTGTTCGTTTCCGTAATTGGAGTTATTATAGCACTGAAGGCTTTTGCGTTTGCCGGTGATCCGCCCACTAAATATGAAAGAATACTGAAAAATGTAAGTGAATTGCTCGAAGAGATTCATTACAGTCCAAAAAATATTGACGATCAATTTTCGAGGGAAGTTTTTAAAAAATTTTTAGGAGAAGAAGATGTGGAGAAAAAAATCTTCCTGAAATCAGATATTCAGGAATTATCCAAATATCAGAACCAGCTTGATGATGAAATTTTAGGCAAGGAACCTGTTCAGTTTGTACCTGCTGTACTTCTCATTTACAAAAAAAGATTGCAGGAAACACAGAATATCTCCCACGAAATTCTTACACAACCATTTGATTTTAACAAGCAGGAGATGGTTAACCTGGATTATGACAAAATGGATTATCCTGTTAATACCGCTGCGCAGAAGGAAGAGATCAGGAAAAAATTGAAATATCTTACGCTTGAAAAATACGCTGAACTTCTGGATCAGCAGACGGCCGCAAAAGGTAAACCAGGCTATGTTGCAAAAACCTATGATCAGCTTGAGAAGGAAGCCAGAGACAGAACACTTAAAGTAACAGACAGATTTTATGATCACCTTAAAATAAAGGCAGACGAAGATAATTTCTTCAATGTTTTCGTTGAAACTATTGTACAATGTATGGATCCTCATACGGATTATTTCCCGCCGGTTGAAAAAAGATCATTCGATGAAGATATGAGTGGTCGTTTCTATGGAATCGGAGCTGCACTTCGTGATGAAGACGGAACGATTAAAATTGTCACACTGGTAACTGGCAGTCCGGCCTGGAAATCGGGTCAGGTTAATGTAGGAGATGTTATTCTGAAAGTAGCTCAGGGTAATCAGGAACCTGTTGACCTTTCAAGTTACATGGTAGAAGATGCTGTAAAAATCATCCGTGGTAATAAAGGAACGGAAGTAAAACTAACTCTGAAAAAAGCTGACGGATCTGTAAAAGTGGTCAGTCTGGTCAGAGATGAGATTGTACAGGATGAAAAGTTTGCAAAGAGTGTAATTATTCAGAGTGATAAAGGAAAAATCGGGTATATTTTCCTTCCGGAGTTTTATGCTGATTTCGATAATCCCAAGGGGAATCGCTGTTCTGTGGATGTGGCAAGGGAAATTATCAAACTTAAGGAGGCAAAAGTGGATGGAATTGTTCTGGATCTGCGCAACAACGGAGGTGGTTCCCTGATTGATGTCGTGCAAATGGTTGGGCTTTTTATTGAACAGGGGCCTGTAGTTCAGGTACGCGACCGCGATGGCAAACCACAGGTATTGAATGATCGCGATAAAAGTGTTCTATATGATGGTCCGCTCGCAGTTATGGTAAATGAATTCAGCGCTTCGGCTTCGGAAATTTTTGCCGCAGCCATTCAGGATTACCATAGAGGTATAATAATCGGCAGCACCAGTACCTATGGAAAGGGAACGGTTCAGAGAAATATTCCACTGGATAAAAATATAGGGTATAATGATATGGGAGGGCCACTGGGTACAGTAAAACTTACCCTGCAGAAATTTTATCGCATAAATGGAGGTTCCACCCAATTGCGGGGAGTATTTTCTGATATCGTGCTGCCTGATCTTTATGAGCATTATAAGATTCGTGAGAAAGATCAACCGGATGCGCTGGCATGGGACGAGATGCCAAAAGCTGATTATACCACCTGGAAATACGCGTATGATATAAACAATATCAGAACTTCCAGTACAGAAAGAACCAGTACTAATGCGGCTTTCACAACCATTTCCAACGATGCGGCCTGGCTTGATAAACAGAATGATAAATTGTATCCCCTGAATCTGAAAGTTTACCTGGATGAACAAAAAATGATTCGCGCAACTGTAAAACAAATTGATTCCGTCAGCAAGTTAACTGTGCCTATGAATATTTATTCAATTCCGCAGGATACACTTAAATACAACGAAGACAAGGATAAGGCGGACAGGTATAAACAATGGGTTGACAGCCGCAAAACAGATATCTATCTGAAAGAAACCGTTAATGTGATGGATGATATGATTTCATTGAAGGCGGTTGTTTATAACAAATAACAAATAACTAGTGTGAGAGTGTGGTAGTTTGGTAGTGTGGTAGTTTGAGAAACCGATTTCCACTACCACACTACCACACTACCAAACTACCCAAACTCTATCTTAGTTTCTCGTCGCAATCACAGCAATCATAGTTCCCATAAAAGCGATGAAGCCAAATGAGACGCGCAGACTGGTAGCCTGAGCGATAAAGCCTATCAGAGGGGGACCAAATAGAAATCCCAGATAACCAATTGTTGAAACAGCTGCAATGGCCACACCAGGCGACATCACTTTCGATTTTCCAACTGTGCTGTATACCATCGGTATAACGGAGGAAACACCTGCTCCCACTATTAAGAATCCGATGGTGGCAGTTATAAATTGCGGGAAAAAGACTGCCAGTAATAAACCTGATGCTGTCATTAATCCGCTCAGTTGAAGCATTCTCTTCATCCCAAGCCTGTATGCAACCCAGTCTCCAACAAATCTTCCTGTAGCCATGGTGCACATGAAAGCTGTATATCCAACGGTGACCCAGGCGGCGCCGGGTTTAACAACTTTCAGAAAATATATTCCACTCCAGTCGAACATGGCTCCTTCGCAGATCATTGAACAAAATGCAATCAGTCCGAAATTTATTATCGATTTATCAGGACGGGCAAAAATGGGTTGTTTTTTATCACGGTTACTATCCTTATGAATTAATTTACCGGAAAAAATAAAAAGGATAAGGACGGCAATCACTGTAATACATAAATAATGATAAGGTGGTAAAATATGGAAACGAACCATTAAAGTTCCAACCGCAGCTCCGGTAAAACCTGCTGTGCTCCAAATTCCATGGAAGGAAGCCATAATAGGTTTTTGATACAAAGATTCCGTTCCCACGGCCTGCGTATTGATGGAAATGTTCAGCATATTGCCTCCAAATCCAAAAAAGAATAATGTGATCATTAATTGAGTGGAAGAATTGGCAAATCCCAGCATTGGCAGGGTAGTGGCATATAAAACAGAAGCAAGGATCACAATGATCCGACTCCCATATTTTGCTACGAGAAAACCTGCTATTGGTAATGAACAGAGTAATCCAACCGGAAGGCAAAGAAGTATCCCGCCAAGTGCAGCGCTATTGAGTTGTAATTTGGCCTGAATATCGGGAATACGGGATGCCCAGGAAGCAAAGCAGATTCCTGCGAGAAAGAAAAAACTACTTACGGCAATTCGATGGAGACGTCGTTGTATCAGGGGCATAAAAAATAGCAAATTACTTTAAGCAATTTGCTATCAGGAATTTATTCTGAGAAAGACAAATTAATTTCTTTCTTTCTGCAAAGAAGATTTCTGAACTTCCTTTTTCTTAGGATCAGCAATCGCAGAGGCCAGCTTCACCGCTCCATATGCATTCAGTATTCCCCCGGAAACGCTCAGATCAGAAAGAGGAACCATTTCATTTTCTGTTCCTGGTTTCTTTGCTTTCGCAGCGGGCATCACAGCAGATTTCTCAATGCAATACTTTACTTCTTCGGGACTGAGGCTTGGGAAATATTCCAGAATCAACGCTGCAACGCCCGTCACAACAGGAGCAGCCATACTGGTCCCATCGAGATTTCCATATTTATTACCTCCCGGAAGTGTTGAATAGATTCTTGTGCCGGGAGCAAAGACATCCACTTCCTTTTTACCATAGTTGGAAAAGGATGCTGTATAGCTTTTAAAATTCTCTTCCGCCCTGGGATCACTGCTTGCTCCAACAGTTATCCAGTTTTTTGCATGAGAATGCGAATCTTTATAATTTGGATTGGGGAAATTATCCACTGAATCGACATTTTCTGCATCATTTCCTGCAGCGTGAATGAGTAATACACCTTTGGATTCTGCATATTTAACAGCGTCGTCAACCCAAGACTTTTGTGGAGAGAGATTCTTTCCAAAACTCATATTGATCACCTTTGCGCCATTGTTTACTGCATATCTGATAGCCAAAGCAATGTCTTTGTCATGCTCATCTCCATTCGGAACCGCGCGTATCATCATAATCCTGACATTGTCTGCAATGCCGTTTATTCCTATAGCATTATTTCTTTCGGCACCTATGATTCCACTGACATGTGTGCCATGCATAGGATCGGATGCCATGATATCATTATTGCCATAAACACTATCCAAAATATCGTTTTCATTATCCTTCACGATATCGCCACGATAATTTTTAGGAGCTGTTTCCTTTATTTCCATTTTCTTTTCTTCCCTGTCCGCCTGTTCTGTAAAGTCGGAGATGAAAGTAGTATTTGTCATATCCATGATATGATTTTCCTTGAAAAGGTAGAGCAGAACAGATCTTGCTGTACGAGTATCCATATCTTTTGCCAAAAAACTGTCCAGGTCGTTTCCTGTATATTCTTTCCTGCCCATGGCAACCTGAAGAAGACTGTCGCTTTTAATACAGGCGCTCACGACTCGTTTCAGCATCAGCAGGTCTACTCCGTCATCGCTCCCATCACCCATGATCTTCTTTTTTGCTTTCACCCACATTTCATAATGTTCACGGTTATCTGCACTCATGCTGTCTTCGATAATATTTTTATTGTCAAACTGTTCCTTGTATTTATAATACACCCTCCCTTCCTCCTGTGAATCATCTTTCACGTTTGTACCATCTTTTCCTCCGATAAAATTCCATCCATGAATATCATCTACGTAACCGTTATGGTCATCATCAATACCATTGCCTGGGATTTCACCGGGGTTTGTCCATAAAATATGAACCAGATCTTCCTGTAAAGTATCCACACCAGAATCAATTACAGCAACCAATACCTGTTTGCTTTTAAGATTTTTTAAACGAAGGAAATCATACGCTTTATCAAGACTGATTCCATATACACCATCTTTTTCCTTGTCGAGCAGGTGCCATCCCTTAACAAGTTCTGATTTATTATATGTTCCCTGAGCAAAAGATGCTGAAGAAAATAAGGCAAGGAATAAAGAGAATAAAATCTGTCTGATACGAATATTCATCATGGAGTATTTATGGAACAAGAAATCGTTAAAGGAATTTTTCCCGTTTATATGATTATTTTAAATTATTTGGACCCGCAAAGATCGACATATGTTTAATATATATGTTAATCGAATATAGGTTTTTAACGGTTCTTTAATTGGAATACGAAAACCACCCGCCTGTTTTTCGCTCTTCCTTCTGCACTGTCATTTGATGCTACCGGGCGGAAATCTCCATAACCTTTAGTCTGAATACGGCTGGAAGCAATTCCCAATTTTATAAGCACTTTTTTTACAGTTTCTGCCCTGTTTATGGAAAGTTTTTGGTTATAGGCCGGATTGCCCATATCATCCGTATGGCCTTCAATAAGTAAATCAAGGTTCGGATTCGTTTTCAGGCTGTCTGCCAGCTCCTTTATAGCCGGATATGATCCTGCGGTAAGACTCGTGCTATTAACATCAAACATTACATTCGCAGCCACGAGTTGTGCCCTCTTAATGATAGCCGCTTTTACTACGGGACAACCCTGGTTTTCTGCAGGTCCAGGCTGATCAGGACATTTATCCAGTTCATCATTTACTCCATCCTGATCACGATCCGGTATGGGGCATCCGTGATATCTTGCCGGTCCCGGAACTGTTTTACATGAATCTTCTTCATCGTTAACTCCGTCCTTATCTGTGTCCGGGATTGGACATCCATGATAGCGGAAAAGACCAGGGACCGTTTTACAGGAGTCTTCCTCATCATTTACACCATCATGGTCAGAGTCCGGAATGGGGCAGCCGTTCCATCTCGGAGGTCCTGGGATCGTTTTACACGAATCATCCCGATCTGGTGTCCCATCTTTGTCTGAATCTTTTAGGGGCTGGTTGGTTGGTTTTGGATTATTTAACCAGATACCAAATGATCCGCCAAATACGTGATTATGAAAGCTCGAAGGATATAAAGCCGTATAGGCATTTGTAAAACCCTGGCTGAAATAAGCGCTTATGAGAACATTTCCAAATTCGAAACCGGCTTTTGCGTCGATCCCGATATCATAGGTTTTATTTTTTGAGGGCCTATTCCAACCGGCAGGTCTTCAGTTCCTGACTGGTAAATATAATTTGAAGAATTATATTGTAAAACCCGGTTCTGATAGGACTGGTTAGCACTGTAAATAAATGCAAAATAAGGGCCGGCACTAACGAAAAAATGATTTTTCTGGTCCTTGGAAAGAGTAAGTTTCCAGGTTAAATAGAGTGGTATTTCAACATAATTCAGGTTTAATGTGTACTGGTTGTAAAGAGTATCTGTTTGATATACGCTGGAATCATAGAATCTCTGAAATTGATTTCCCTTAGAACTATATAGAATTCCTGGCTGCAGATACAGGTTATGCTTACCAAAAGGAATTTCAGCCAGAACGCCCAATTGAAATCCCGTGTTTGGTGAAAAAAAATTCCCTCTGGCAGTATCATATCCCGGTATGGAATTTTTTTCAATGAGGTTAGAAGATTGGATCCCTCCCAAAGCTGCCAGTCTTATCTGAGCCGGTAGGAAGCTGGATATCAGAAGAGGAAGAAAAAGGATTAATAAGCAACGATAAATTCTGGTCGGGTTCATTGGATATATAAACGCAGGTGCGATTTTTATATTATATGGTTTGAGGCTTAATGCTTAAGGCTGAACGCATAAGGCTGAACGATACGCTTAACGCTTAATGCGAAACGCGTAACAAATCTACTGCCAGCTTCGGCCGAAAATGTGATGATGAAGGCTGGATTAAGTAGCAGCAAATCCCAGAACCTTTGGTGGATGTTGTTTTCTCCCGGGATTCACCCTGATTTCTCTCTTTGGTCTCTCGGATCTCTCGAGAGTCCAAAGAGAGACCAAAGAGGTAGCATTGAGGGGATGTCGGGTGTTTAGCACTAAAGATCGAACCGGATCCCCTGGGCAAGGGGTAACTTTGTTGAGTAATTAATAGTGTTTGT
The DNA here is from genome assembly GCA_963757975.1 of uncultured Bacteroidota bacterium. GTDB lineage: Bacteria > Bacteroidota > Bacteroidia > Chitinophagales > Chitinophagaceae > Puia. The sequence goes on along the minus strand of CAVWUD010000018.1, from coordinate 129,215 downwards.
CTGGCGCCTCATATAAGATTTCCAGGCATCACTTCCGCTTTCTCTCCCGCCGCCTGTCTCTTTTTCTCCGCCAAAAGCTCCTCCGATCTCAGCACCTGAAGTACCGATATTCACATTAGCGATTCCACAATCACTACCGTTTTGAGAAAGAAATTGTTCAGCTTCGCGCAGATTTAGGGTCATGATGGCTGAAGAAAGTCCCTGAGGCACATTATTCTGAATCTGAATTGCCTCGCCCAGCGTTTTATATTTAAGCAAATAAAGAATAGGGGCAAAGGTTTCCTGGGTAACGATTTCGAATTCGGGTTTCGCTTCTGCAACGCATGGTTTCACATAACATCCGCTTTCATATCCGTCACCAAATAAAACTCCGCCTTCAACTACAAAATGGCCACCCTGTTTTTTACAGGCATCGATAGCCTTCTCGTACATATTAACTGCCTGTTTGTCGATGAGCGGACCTACATGATTTTTTTCATTCAATGGATCTCCGATTTTTAGCTGTGCATATGCGCTGACCAGTTTATTTTTTATTTTTTCATAAATCTTCTCCTGGATGATGAGCCTTCTTGTACTTGTACACCGTTGACCCGCAGTTCCTACGGCACCAAACAAAGCTCCCGTTACTGCAATATCAAGGTCTGCATGTTCACTAATTATAATTGCATTATTACCGCCGAGTTCGAGAAGAGATTTTCCCAGCCTGGAGGCAACCACTGTAGCCAGTGCTCTCCCCATACGCGTAGATCCGGTTGCAGAAACCAGCGGTATCCTGTGATCTGCACTCATCCATTCTCCTGCTTCCCTTCCTCCTGTAATAATATTACTCACACCTTCAGGCACTTCATTCTTTTTGAAAATTTCTGAAATAATAAGCTGACATGCGAGTGAACACAAAGGTGTTTTTTCCGAGCCTTTCCAAATAACAACATTTCCACAAACCCAGGCCAGCATACTATTCCAGCTCCAGACAGCGACAGGAAAATTAAACGCAGAAATTATTCCTACAATTCCAAGCGGATGCCACTGTTCATACATGCGATGCTGCGGTCTTTCACTATGCATGGTAAATCCATGAAGCTGACGGGAAAGACCAACGGCAAAATCACATATATCAATCATTTCCTGCACTTCTCCAAGACCTTCCTGAAGGCTCTTACCCATTTCATAACTCACAAGACTTCCAAGTGCATGTTTTTTTTCGCGAAGCGCTTCGCCCACCTGGCGAACAATTTCACCGCGTTTGGGTGTGGGCCAGGATCTCCAGATTAAAAATGCCTCCTGTGCCTGAAGTACAATTTGATTATAATTCTCTGATGTAGTCTCAGAAACTGCTGCAATCTTTTTTCCATCAACGGGAGAGAAAGATTCAATGAATTGTTTCGGGTTGTCATACCATTTCAATCCGGTAGAGCTTCCGGCGTTACGTGCTTGAATACCCAGTTCTTTAAAGAAATCCATATCATACGATTGAAATTGCAAGTTATTAAGAAAGTATGGGAGTATGCCTGCCTGCCGGCAGGCAGAGGAGTCTGGGAGTGAACTTTTGACGACGATTAAAATAAAAGACCATCTGGCGTTTGCCGGATGGTCTTTTATAAAAAATTATAAAATGCTTAGAAGTGTAGAATAAGATTGGTCCATAGCCTCGTTCCATTATAACCCATCTGAACAGCATCAAATGGACCGCCGGATTCACTGTCGCCCCAGGATGCGTTTTTAGCACCTGCTGTTGCTGAAATATCCGGATGTACGTTGAATATATTATCAACACCAATGATCCACGATACGTTTTTAGTTATTTTATATGAAAGGTAGAGGTCGGTCGTCATTTTGGGATTGAATACAAAATTTTCAGGAACTGTTCCGGTTCCATTGTCCAGTTCAACATAAGGATCGTAACCAAGACCCGCGTCGGAAATACCAGCTCCGCCGGGCTGCCCGGGTTGTGCGCCTGCTGCTGTGGCATAACCATAACCTTGCGTTGTCAGCTTACCATAATATGTAAGATGAGTTCCCAATGCAAATTGTTTTAAATCATATTCAATATTCATTGAAAACTTTGAATGCGGGGCAGAAGCAATCAAGAATGCCTGTTCACGTGTGCTGAAAAAAGTCTGGCGATCCAGATAATTGTCATTCAACGGCGCAGGAATATTAATTTTATCGATTGTAATCGTCTGGATATTTCCGGCAAATAATACTTTAAGCCCGTTTCTTCCCCATCTTTTGCTGTATTCCAGCACCACGTCAACTCCTTCATTTGTTGTGTTTACTGCATTTGCAAAGAACTGTACAGAATTAAGCGGCGGTGTTGTAGGTATATAGGGAGCCAATACTGAATCAGATGCCGAGAATTGTCCCGAGAATATGATACGATTCTTCAACTTGATAAGGTAACCATCAACAGTTACTGTAAAATTATTTACCGGTTTCCATGCAAAACCAAGACTGTAATTGACAGAGGTTTCCTGCTTCAATGGCGGTATACCTGCAGCCTTTGCAACTGCACTGGTGTTTGGAGCCAGCCAGATATATTGAAGGCTCCCGGCTACTATATTCGTATTAATATTACTGAAGTTGATCTGCTGAAGAGAAGGTGCACGAAAACCAGTGCTTACGGAACCTCTTAAATTAAAATTATCTGTCAGCTTATAACGGGTAGCAAATTTGTAAGTATTTACAAAACCAAAATCGGAATAGTTTTCAAGCCTTAATGCTCCATCCACCAGCCATTTTTCTGTCACGTCCAGTGATCCCTCCAGGTAGCCTCCTACATTTGTGCGGCTTGCATTTACTTCATCCGAAGGTCTGAATCCGGGAAATCCCTGTGATCCGGAAGCCACATCCCTTGTATCATCCGTGATTGGATAATATTTTTGGGTGGGTGGATAACTCGCATATGAAGCCTCTTCGCCATCAAATATTTGATAGTTTTCATATCGGAATTCAAGTCCGAATGAAAAAGTCAATCCATGTGCAATAGAATTAAATCTCCTGGTGACATCCAGATTGGTGGTGTTTTGCAAAAAATCAAATCCGCCATCGTCAAACCGGTTCTGTGTTGCTACGACATTCTCGGGCAGTGTTGCGTTAAATGTTTTATTACCGTAATAATGAAAATTGTTATAACCAATAACATTGCTCAGGTCCCAGTCCCAGTTATTGCCGACTGTACCTCTTACTCCCGCAGCAAGGGAAATATCTTTTATGTAAACATCTTCCTGTGGATCATAATAAACATTTGCTGTATCCAATACACCCGGCGAAGGATCGAAAACGCGCATTATACTTGGAACAAAGAGCAGATTTCCACCAGCATCCGTTGGAAATTTTTCAGGATGGTCTCCAAAATTTCTTGTCCATGCATATACATTTGAATGTTTATAGTTGTAACCACCAAAAGAATAAAATGTTGTTTTGGTTCCGGCCAATGGTATTTCAAGGTTATACATAGCGCCGCCGGAAGTTATTGATCCGTCCCCAAAAGCCCTTCTGTATTCAGCTATCCATGGTGCGACTTTTTTGGAATCAGGATTGGATGACCAGTTCGTATCGGGAAGTGCCCTGAATGTTTTTCCTATAGTAAGAAAGTTTGCACCAATATTAATGAACCCTCCATTCTTTCCTATCGGAAGGCCATAATTCAGATCAATCTTCAGGGTCCTTCCGTCTATATTTGTTCCTGTATAATACTGACTTGGATCCACATTATTAAGCGTATTATATGTAGGGTCGTCATATCCGCTAACCCCAATCTGGGCGTAGAGTTTGTTCACATCTTTCTTCAATATTATATTTATAACACCTGCAATGGCATCTGAACCGTATTGGGCAGATGCGCCGTCACGCAGAATTTCTACCCGGTCGATAGCGGCTTCAGGGATTGCATTCAGGTCTGTGCCGGAATTTCCACGCCCTCTGGTTCCAAATTCATTTACAAATGCAGAAAGATGCCGGCGTTTACCATTAATCAAAACCAGCGTTTGATCATATCCGAGTCCGCGGAGACTGGCGAAATCAATAGCATCAGATCCATCTGCACCGCTTTGTTTATTATAATTAAATGAAGGAACTGCCATATTTAACTGTGATTCGAGATTCGGGGCGGACGTCGTCTGCTCCAATGAATTTAATTTTACAATATCTACTGGCACCGGACTTTCAGTTCTGACCCTGGGCAGACCCCTGTTGCCCGTTACCACAACTTCACCCAGGTCAGTTAAATTTTCTTCCAGCGCTAAGGTTATGTCTGATTGTGCGCCCACCTTTACCGATTGGGTTTTAAATCCCACGGCGCTTACCTCAATTACATCATTTGCATTGGCCTGGATCTTAAATAAACCCTGATTATCTGTGGTTGTTCCTTTATTGGAAGATTTGATTTTAATAGAAACACCTGATATAGGTGCCCCGGTTTTAATGTCAGTTATTTTACCAGTGATGGTTGATTGTGCAAATATCAATGTAGAACATAATAATAATATGCCTGACAGGATTAGCAGTTTTCTCATATTACACAATTTTGGTTATGGGAAGGTAGACCTAAAAATTAAATTATATGATAAATTCGGGATAGATTTGGTCAAATTAGTTCAAATTGACCTTGAATAATTAATATTATAGAAAATAATATTCTTTCATCAATTCCAATTATTGTGTAATTCGGGAAATGGCTTTCGGTTTGTCGTTTGCATTAATTAGAGAGATACAAACGGGTGAAAGTTTTTAGGCTTTAGGCTTTTAGCTTCGAGCATTAAACCGAAGGTTTAATACTGTTCCTGTTCACTGGGGAAATCATTCGACTTAACATCTTTAATATATTGTTGCACGGCTTTTGTAATCGGATCATGAAGGGTTAAGTACTGGCGAAGGAAGCGGGGTTTAAATTCAGTATTAATCCCCAGGAGGTCGTGCATGACCAGTACCTGCCCGTCGCAATATTTTCCAGCACCGATTCCGATAACAGGTATACTGACTGTTTCTGCAACTTCTTTGGCGAGCATGGCGGGAATTTTCTCCAGCACAATAGCAAAACAACCTGCCTGTTCTAATAATCGTGCATCGGTTTTTAATTTACTGGCTTCCATTTCCTCTTTTGCACGAACTGTGTAAGTCCCGAATTTATAAATGGATTGTGGTGTGAGTCCCAGATGTCCCATAACGGGTACTCCGGCAGCCAGAATTCTTTTCACGGACTCAGTACTTCTTCACCGCCTTCCAGTTTTACTCCATGAGCTCCCGTTTCCTTCATGATCCGGATAGCTGATATCAGGGCTTCTTTTGAATTGGATTGATATGATCCGAACGGAAGATCTACTATTACAAGTGATCGTGCGACACCCCGGATCACAGAAGAAGCATGATAAATCATCTGATCAAGTGTTATAGGAAGTGTAGTCTCATGACCGGCCATTACATTCGATGCAGAGTCCCCGACCAGGATCACATCTATGCCCGCCTGGTCAAATAAACGAGCAAAGGAAAAATCATATGCCGTGATCATGGAAATCCGTTCCCCATTCACTTTCATATTCTGAAGTATGTGGGTCGTAATTTTTTTTGGAACCATTTATTAAGGTTGAATGTTAAAGATAATCCGTTTCGGCTTAACGCGTAACGCGTAACGCTGAACGCTGAACGCAGAAAGCAGAAAACTAATCTGGCACAGTTTGTAATTCTCTGTAAAGTGCCTGTATCATCCCGTCAGCGAGGCCAATTTTAGGAACGAAAATTTCTTCTGCATCAATCCATCGCATTACATTTATATAAATCAGGAGTGCCGGAACTATCACATCTGCGCGGTCTTCTTTGAGATTGTACAACCGCATCCGGTCGGGAACGGAAAAACTATTCAGTTCTTTATAATAGTCTTTTAATAATTCAAGTGGCAGTGGCTTTCCATCTTTTCTTTTAGAAAGCGAAAATACTTTGTTGATATTTCCACCGGAACCGATGGCTGTAATATGTTTTACCATGGTCTTCATTTCTTTCTTTAGAAAATCTTTCATCTGATCCCAATGCGCTTCCGTTACCTGGTTTTTAATGAGACGTATTGTACCAATATTAAATGATTTTTTAAAAAGTAGCCGGTTATCAGCAAAACAGGTCAGCTCTGTACTTCCGCCTCCAACGTCAATGTATAAATAAGAATTCTCGCTATTCAGGTTTTCCGCAATATGATTCTCATAAATATAGGCGGCTTCATCATCTCCGCTGATGATCTCTATCCGAATTCCGGTTGCTCCTGCTACAGCCTCAATAATCTCCGGGCCATTTTTCGCGTCCCGCATGGCAGATGTAGCGGCGGCTTTAAAATTTTTAACCTGGTAAGCATCCATGAGGAATTTATATGAACGAATCGTATTGAGTAACATGGAAGTTTTTATTTCTGAAATTTCCTTCTTTTCAAATACATCCATACCCAGCCTGAGCGGAACACGAACAAGGTTAAGTTTTTCGAAAAAAGGTTTTTTCTCTGACTCAATTACCTCTGTAATCAATAACCTGGCTGCATTACTACCAATATCAATTGCTGCCAATATCATGGTCTGGATTTTATGCTGTAACCGTGAGTTCTGATTTTGCTATAGGCAAGGAATCTGTCAAAACGGGCCCTTTATTTATTTTCTGACTGAGGTATTGATAAATTTCGATCTGCGAGCGCACTTTTTTTGATTGATCTTTTTTATATTGATTCTGTAAATTATTATCGAGCCATCTTGCTTTTACATTATCAGAAAGCTGGATTTCAAGAATTTCCTTTAATTCCTGCCTGATTTTTGAATCCAGCACAGGGCATGTTGCTTCAACACGGTGATCCAGGTTGCGTACCATCCAATCGGCCGAAGATATATAAACTTTTTCTTTACCCTGATTGTGAAAAATATAAATTCGCGCATGTTCCAGGTATTCATCCAGGATACTGATTGCCTTGACTGGTTTTTTGAATTTTTTATTTTCAGGCATCATACAGAAGATTCCCCGAACAACCAGTTTAATCTCGACACCGGCACGAGCAGCCTCATATAATTTATAAATGAGTTCCTCATCAGAAAGTGAATTTACTTTTAATGTGATGGATGCACGTTTTTTGTTTTTAGCTGCCTTGATTTCCGTATTAATCATATGATTTAACTCCTTGCGCAGATAAATAGGACATGGAATTAATGTTTTGCAGGCCTTTAGTGGTGCCGGACCTTCCTTCCATTTCTCCATATAGGTGAATATACGGTTCACATCTGCCATGATGTTTCGATTTGAAGTAAGCAGACAATGGTCACTATAAAGCATTGCTGTTTTCTCATTCAGGTTTCCCGTACTTACAAATCCATAGTAAATGGAGCGGTTCCCTTTCATTTTCTTTATAAGGCAAAGTTTGGAATGGACTTTCATGTTCGGTATCACATCAATTACTTTCACACCTTCTTCTTCCAGAATAACTTTCCATTCCAGGTTTGCTTCTTCGTCAAAGCGTGCTCTATATTCCATCATGGCAGTAACCTGTTTACCATTCCTGACAGCATTGATGAGTGCATTGATCACTTTTGAGTTTGAAGCCAGCCGGTAACATGTTACTTTAATAGTTGTCACTTCCGGATCAATGGCAGCTTCCCTTAACATATCAATCACTGTATTAAATGAATGGTAGGGAAAATGAAGCATCACATCCTGCTCCATCACGATATCTGTAATGCGGTTTGCTCGGCTGACAAGAGGATGCGAAAAAGGCTTTTTGCGCTGACCCTTTTTCGTAAACACATCCGGGAATTCCATGAAATGCCTGAAATTATGAATTCGTCCACCAGGTATTATTGTTCCCTTTTTTGCCAACGAAAGCCCCCTGATCAGAAAATCGAGCAGGTCCACATCCATTTCCTTGTCATATATAAAACGAACAAATTTACCCTTACGGCGATTCTTTAACCCTTTTTCAATTTTTTCGATGAGGGATGTGGACAAGTCGTTGTCAATATCAATTTCTGCATCTTTTGTAACCTTGAAAACCCAGGAACGATATCGCTCATAACCAAAATAACTAAATATGCTTTTCAGGTTATAACGAATTACATCCTCCAGTAAAATGATATGGTGTTCATCAGCCGAGGGGGAAGGCAGGATTACAAACCGGCCAAGCGTACGGCTGGGAATTTCTATAAGCGCATATTTTTTTTCTTCTTTTTCTGAAGATTTTCTGGAAAGTACAACTCCGAGATAGAGAGATTTTTCTCTTAAATAAGGAAATTGAGGAATACTTTGGATCATTAAGGGGATGATATTGGCACGGGCTTCTTCTTCAAAATAATTCTGAACAAATTTCTGCTGGTCTTTATTAAGATCTTTATCTGTAATAAGAAAAATCTTTTCATTTTTCATTTCATTATAAATATTCCGCCATATCTCGTCAAATCTTTCCTGTTGTTGCAATACGATAGATTGTATCTGCAGTAGAATTTTATCCGGCGCTGTCTCCATATGCATATTCAGTTTTCCTTTGCCACTGAATTCTTTCATGCGGTTCAGGGCAGCAACCCGAACGCGGAAAAACTCATCCAGATTATTGGAGAATATACCCAGAAATTTTACCCTTTCCCGAAGTGGCACAGATGGATCGGCTGCCTCCTGTAATACCCGTCCATTAAAAGCCAGCCAGCTGATATCCCTTGGAATGGTTCTTCTTTTCATGATGCCCATATTTCCATTTATTGCAAAGTAAGAGGAAATCAAATTTGCATATTTTAAAATTTGCAAATTTCTAAATTGTCATAATTTATTAACACTTAAAGGATTGTAGTCCATTTGAAGCAACCTGCCAAGCCTTGTTTATTTCCGGCATATCAGTTTTTACTATGGTTATCCACATTTTCGAATTTCTATTTACCGGCTGGAAGGTCCGATTTCCAAATTCTCCTTTGTTTTCTTTGAAAATCTGAGAATTATCCCGACCTTTGCCGTCCAAAATTCCGATGGTATGTCTAGAGTATGTCAGCTAACAGGCAAGAGGCCAATTACAGGAAACAGTGTTTCCCACTCTAATATTAAAACGAAACGCCGCTTTTTGCCAAATTTACAACAGAAGCGTTTTTTCCTGGCTGAGGAAGACAAATGGGTTAGCCTGAAGCTTTCTACCGAGGGTATCCGGACAATCAACAAAAAAGGTCTTTATGCTGTTGTAAAGGAATTACGTAAGGCAGGAGAAAAGATCTAAATAGTTACAGCTAATAAATTTATAAATTCAGTAAAATGGCTAAGAAAGGAAGCAGGGTTCAGGTGATCCTGGAATGTACCGAACATAAGACCAGTGGAAAACCAGGAACTAGCCGGTATATTACCGTTAAAAATAAAAAGAACACTCCGGAAAGACTGGAGCTGAAGAAATTCAATCCGATATTAAAGAAAGTAACTGTTCATAAAGAAATTAAATAATCATGGCAAAAGCAGCAAAGACCGCGATTAAAACTAAAGATGCACGTGCAGCGGCTGAAGCAAAGAACTGGACAAAAGTGATTAAGGCTGTACGCAGTCCAAAGACCGGTGCCTACACTTTCAAAGAGGCTATTATCCATAAGGATAGTATCAAATCATTTCTTTCCCAGAAATAATTAAGTGTGAGAATATTTTCATCCAAGCTGTTCCCTACCGGAGCGGCTTTTTTCTTTAGGAAAAATTAAAAAACCGGAGATGGGATTCTTTGATAAACTTTTCGGAAAAAAGGAAAAGCAGACGCTGGATGAAGGACTTCAAAAAACAAAGGAAAGTTTTTTTACGCGGGTCGGAAAAGCTATTGCCGGAAAAACAACGGTAGATGAAGAAGTGCTGGATAATCTGGAAGAAGCACTCGTTAGTGCGGATGTGGGTGTTGAGACGACTATTCAGATAATTGAACGTATAGAAAAAAGAGTTGTCCGTGATAAATACCTAAATACAGTTGAGCTGAACGGAATCCTTCGTGATGAAATTGAACAATTACTCAGGGAAAGTGGAGCGGATAATATTCGGAATTTTGAAGTCCCGGATAAAAGACCTTATGTCGTTTTAGTTGTCGGAGTTAATGGAGCAGGAAAAACAACTACGATTGGGAAGCTGGCATATAATTTCAAAAAAGCGGGTTATAGTGTTTTACTTGGCGCCGCCGACACTTTCAGGGCGGCCGCTACAGATCAGCTGAATATTTGGAGTGAAAGAGCAGGCGTACCCATCATAAGGCAGGGAATGGGAGCAGACCCCGCTTCCGTGGCATTTGATACAGTTCAAAGCGGGTTATCGAAAGGAACTGACGTAATAATTATTGATACTGCCGGACGTCTTCATAATAAGACCCATTTAATGGAGGAGCTGAGTAAAATTAAAAGGGTTATGAAAAAACTTATTCCGGATGCTCCGCACGAAGTTTTGCTGGTACTGGATGGAAGTACCGGACAGAATGCCCTGGAACAGGCCAGGCATTTTACTGCGGCAACAGATGTAACATCCATGGCTATTACTAAACTTGACGGAACCGCCAAGGGGGGCGTGGTTCTGGCAATTGCCAGCCAGTTCAAGATACCTGTAAAATATATAGGAGTTGGTGAGAAAATTGAAGATCTTCTTTTATTCGATAGTCATGAATTTGTTGACAGCCTGTTTAAAGAGCAGATTTCTTAAAATGTATTCTTAAACCAAATCCGATTTCCTCATACTGGTTTTTAAAATAATCCATCCGAATACTGCAGATATTACAGATGCGATCAATACTGCCACTTTCGAACTCAGAACAAGTGTATCGTTCGAATTAAAAGCAAGATTGCTGATAAAGATGGACATGGTAAATCCGATACCTGCCAAAAGACCCATTCCAATTAATTTGGTAATATTCATTCCTTCCGGAAGTTTAGCTACGCCAAGGACAATGCCCAGCGCACTAAAACCGGCAATACCTAAAGGTTTACCAATGAACAGCCCCAATGATATACCAAGGCTGTTTGAACTGAATATTTCAGTTTTCCAGGCTGATGGCAGATGGATGGCAGTATTTGCCAAAGCAAACAGGGGAATGATAATAAAATTCACGGGTTTGTGTAAAACATGTTGCAGAAATGAAGATGGTTGATGCTCCATGTTTTTACGAAAAGGAATAGCAAATGCAAGCAATACCCCACTCAGGGTAGGATGGACACCTGATCTATATAAGAAATACCAAAGAAGTATTCCAGGTATCAGATAAGCCCAAAGCGAGAAGACTTTCATTCGGTTAAGTAAAAGCAATATCAGAAAAAGACCCAGCCCCATAGAAAGATAAAAAAATGAAAAAGACTGTGTATAGAATATGGCAATAATGATAACAGCTCCCAGATCGTCTATGATTGCGAGGGCGGTCAGGAATATTTTTAGCGAGAGGGGTATCCGTTTTCCAATAAGTGACAAAACTCCCAATGAAAATGCAATATCTGTTGCCATAGGAATACCTATACCTGCCTGTTCGGGTTTGCCATGGTTGAATAAAAAATGAATGAGGGCAGGAACCAGCATACCACCAATGGCTGCAAGTATTGGAAGGGCTGCATTTTTAAAAGATGATAATTCACCTATATAAAGCTCACGTTCAATTTCAAGTCCGACCAATAAAAAGAAAATGGTCATTAAACCGTCATTGATCCATTCTTCTAAATTAAAAGGTATGATTAACTGACCTATATGAAGGGTCGCGTCCTTGTGCCAGAAATGGGTATAATCATTTCCGAAGGAGGTATTGGCGATCAGGAGTGAAATGATAGTACAGCTAATTAAGATCAGTCCGCCCGCTTTCTCACTATTGAAAAACTGCTGGAACAAACCTTTTGATACGACCTCTTTCATAGGTTTCGAAGATAGTTTATTAAGCCTAAAGCCTAAAGCCTAAAGCTAAACGAAAACCAATTCATTTGCCTGGTGAGATATACAAATTCAATCGACTTTACAAAATATTATAAGATCGAAAACGCCCAAGAAAGTTTTAGGCTTTAGGCTTTGGGCTTTAAGCTTTCACCATTGGGCTTAATGCCTTAATTTTGCCCCGCATGAAAACGAAATCGATCCAAAGGGACAAAGTAAATATCATCACACTTGGATGCAGTAAGAATATGGTGGATAGTGAAGTGCTCAGCGGACAGTTACGCGCAACGGAATCGATGTTTTGCATGAAAACAAAAAACGTGGTTCCAATATCGTGGTTGTGAATACATGCGGATTCATCGACAAAGCCAGGGAAGAATCTGTAAATACAATTCTTGAACAGGTTGCTTTGAAAAAAGAAGGAAGCCTGGATAAAGTTTATGTAACAGGATGTCTCAGTCAACGATACCGGGAAGATCTTGAAAAGGAAATTCCGGAAGTGGATGCATGGTATGGTACAATGGAAATGCCATTGCTTCTTAAAAAATTAAATGCTGACTATAAAGCTGAATTGCTGGGTGAAAGATTGCTTTCGACGCCGCAGCATTATGCTTATCTTAAAATATCCGAAGGGTGCAACCGTACCTGCGCATTCTGTGCCATTCCCCTGATGCGTGGAGTTCATATAAGTAAACCCGTTGAAGCCATCATTCAGGAAGCGCAGAATCTTGTTCGTATGGGCGTAAAGGAAATCATGCTGATTGCACAGGAACTCACTTATTATGGATTGGATATTTATAAGAAAAGAGTTCTTCCGAACTGCTGAACCGACTGGCCGACATTGAAGGACTTGAATGGATCAGGCTTCATTATGCCTACCCCAGCAAATTTCCCCTTGAAATTCTGGATGTAATGAGAGAACGGGTGAATATCTGTAATTATCTGGATATGCCCTTGCAGCATGCCAGCGATTCTATGTTAAAAGCTATGAAACGTCAAATCACACGATCAGAAATGTCAGAGTTGATCCATGCAGTACGTGAAAAAGTACCGGGTATTTGTTTGCGAACCACTCTGATTGCCGGATTTCCAGGTGAAAAGGAATCAGACATATAAGAATTGAAGGATTTTCTGGCAGAACATCGTTTTGACAGGGTCGGAATCTTCACCTATTCGCATGAAGAAGGCACTTCCGCATATGATCTTTCAGATGATGTGCCAGCTGAAATAAAAGAAGAGCGCGCCAGGGAGGTGATGGAAGTACAGCAGGAAATTTCCTACGAAAAAAACCAGGAAAAAATAGGGAAAGTGTTCAAAACCATCGTGGATAAAAAAGAATCCGGACGATACCTTGGGAGAACTGAATTTGATTCTGTGGAAGTGGATAATGAGGTGATTATCCGGTCACCCTCCCCATTAAAGATTGGGAGTTTTGTTTCTGTGAGAATGACAAAGGCTTATGATTTTGACCTGGAGGGTGAAGTATTGACTTCCGGATCTTTCAACTGAACAAAATAAAAACTTTGCTGTTAGGTGAACACCGGATAACCGGTAGATTATTTTCAGTTAACCATTTATGAACTTCACTGCCCAGAGAATTCCTTACCAGCATACAGGATATTTTTCCAGGATTATAACAGACTATCTGAATGGTAATGAATTTCTGAAAAATTATTATGAACACCCGGTTTCTTTTTCCGGAATTGAAGATGCCGTAATTCAACGGGAGAAATTTCCTACTGACCGCCGTTTACTCGTCAAATCACTGGAAACACAATATGCTGATTTGACCATGCATGATGCCGTAAAGAGAAACCTGGGAAGCCTTTCAGATAAAAATACTTTTACGGTCACTACCGCTCATCAACCGGCTATATTTACCGGTAACCTGTATTTCATCTATAAGATCCTCCACACAATAAAAATTGCAGAAGCACTTTCTGCCCGATATTCAAAACGGCTTTTTGTGCCCGTATTTTTTATGGGTAGTGAAGATGCGGATCTTGATGAACTGGGAAATATTTATCTCGATAATGAAAAGCTGACCTGGGACACAAAACAAATCGGTGCAGTTGGCAGAATGAAGATGGAAGGACTTGAAACAATCATTGCACGGATTGAAGGCGAATTTGCAGGTGATCCCTTTGGACCGGAATTGATAAATCTGCTGAAGGATTGTTATCTGAAATCTGAAAATATTCAGCAGGCAACTCTAAAATTATTGAACCATCTTTTTGGATCCTACGGTCTGATCGTGTTGATACCTGATAATCGATTGCTGAAATCCGTTATGGGTGCTATTTTTAAAGATGACCTAACTACACATTTACCATTTGAAATCACACAGAAAAATATTCAGCAGTTAAGTTCACAGTATCCGATACAGGCGAATCCAAGAGAAATAAATCTTTTTTATCTCAAAGATAATATAAGGGAAAGAATAGAAATGAAAGATGGAAAATATTATGTGAATAATACTAATATACATTTTTCAGCTGAAGAAATGGAAAAGGAGCTGGCAGATTTTCCTGACCGGTTTAGTCCGAATGTAATACTGCGCGGACTTTACCAGGACAGTATTCTACCAAATATTGCATTTGTGGGAGGAGGAGGTGAAATGGGCTACTGGCTTGAATTAAAACCCCTTTTTAAACATTATCGCGTACCATATCCAGTTTTGATCTTGCGGGACTCCTTTTTTGCTCATCAAAAAGAACTGGAAGACAAAAATGGATAAAGCAGGAATTTCAGCAACGGATATTTTTAAGCCGGAAGAGAAACTCATGGAAGATTTCATCCGTCGTCATTCAAACCGCCAGTTGAACCTGGCTCCCCAAATCGCAGATTTAGGAACATTTTATAATACGCTAAAAAATATTTCAGGTGCGGTCGATAAGACCCTTGAACAACACGTAGATAAACTGGAGTCGCAGGCTTTACAAAAACTCGAAGAACTGGAAAAGAAAATATTGCGTGCTGAAAAGAAAAATCATGAGGATGCGCGCCGAAAGATTCATGAAATCAGGGAATCTTTATTTCCAATGGAAAACCTGCAGGAACGAATCGATAATTTTATTCCCTGGTATGCTGAATATGGAAAAGCTTTTTTAGAGCTTATTTATCAGCATTGTCTTACTTTGGAACAGGAATTTGTTATTTTAGAAGAAGTTGTATAATACTTATAATAGGAAAAATCCTGGACTACCTACCAGCCGGGGCTTTGCTCTCCGGGAGCACTGAGGTATACAAAGCATAAAACATCCCTATAAGGTCTCTATAATGTTTCTGTAAGGTCTCTCTAAGGTCTTTTCAGTCAAAATTGTTTTCCCATCCGTCTTTTTTCAATTTCGCTATTTTAACTTGTACATCAGACTCCAGCGTTTTTTTGAAAGCTTCAACACTTGCGGAGATTTTTTTATCAAATGCGCCGAGGATGGATGCTGCCAGTATACCGGCATTTTTGGAAGCATTCAGAGCAACGGTTGCAACAGGTATTCCGGTAGGCATTTGAAGAATGGAGAGTATAGAATCCCAACCATCCAGCGAATTGGAAGATTTGATAGGAACTCCAATTACCGGCAGGGAAGTAAGTGAGGCTACCATTCCAGGAAGGTGTGCAGCACCACCAGCTCCCGCAATGATGACTTTAAATCCTCTTTCCTTGGCTTTTGTTGCATAACTGACGAGTCGTTGAGGAGTGCGGTGAGCAGAAACGATTGTTAATTCAAAGGGAATTCCAAAGGACTTTAGTAAATCTGCAGCAGGTTGCATAACCGGCAGGTCGCTGTCGCTGCCCATGATGATGGCCACATGGTTCATACTGTTATTTGGGGTTGATGTGATATGATACGGAACTTTTGTTTAATGACTTTTGCTTTGTAAACCAGGTCGCTTTTTTCCGGGCTCAATATGGTAACATGTCCCATTTTCCTGCCTGGCCTGGTTTCTTTTTTGCCATAAAGGTGAAGAAAAATATTTTCCATTTTAAGAATCTCATCGATTCCTTCATAAACAGCATCGCCGGAATTTCCTTCACTTCCCGTGAGATTTACCATAGCAGCATGAACGATATGCTTTGGATTACCCAGTGGATAATCCAGCATGACCCGCCACAGCATATCGAATTGCGAACTGAAGTTCGCTTCGATGGTATGATGTCCGCTATTATGCACTCTTGGAGCTGTTTCGTTTACAAGAACATCTCCGTTTTTATCAATAAAAATTTCAACAGCGAATATGCCGGGTGTTTTTAATTCCTTCACCACTTTCAATGCAATCGCTTCGACCCGCCAGGAAGTGTGTTGTGGAATTTCAGCAGGGCTCAGCTGGTAATCCAGCTGGTTCAATGTCTGGTTAAATATCATTTCGACTGCCGGGTATAGTGCTGTTTGTCCGGCCGCATTTATTGCAATAATCTGCGAAATTTCTTTATGTATATCCACCTTTTTCTCCAGAACCGAAGGCTGGTCAAAACCAAGATGCAGGTCCTTTTCTCCTGATAAAACCTGTACTCCTCTTCCGTCATAACCGCCCGAAGCCTGTTTGTGTACCGCTGGAAGAAAATCATAAAATTTTTTCAGGTCATCCTTTTTCTCAGTAATTCTGAAAACAGGACTCGGTATTTCATTTTCCTTGTAGAATTGTTTTTGCAGAATTTTATCGCGGATAATACGAAGTGCGGAGGGCCTCGGATAAATTTTTACTCCTTCATTTTCCAGCTTTTCCAGTGCTTCTACATTTACAGATTCAATTTCAATGGTAATGCCATCCAGTGTTTTTCCAAAATTATATACATCATTAAAATTCCTGATATCACCTTTTACAAAATGATGGCAGAGGTGAGCTGCAGGACATTCCGGGTCGTTTTCAAGGACCAGTGTCTTTACCGGATAATTGGCGGCAGCCTGTAAAAGCATTCTTCCAAGCTGGCCTCCGCCTAAAATTCCGATTTTGAGCATTTTTCCAATTATGGCATGAAGATAAAACAATCTGGTTTTCAAGCCCTATTCAATGCTACGACATAATAATATGGCCGGATTTTTGTTTTAATAAGTAACTTTATCCGTACCGATGCATATTATTATTTATTGCATAAAGAAAATCCGGTTTCTGCCCCAGGCGCTGCTCCTGCTTTGCTTAAATTTGACTTATTCTACCTCATTTTCTCAAAGTTCTGTCTATAATGTTCGTTTTCTGGATAACCAGAAGTCATTTCCAAAAATAAGTGAAATGATGAGCCGGGAAGAAGATACCCTGCAAAAGCAATTTCTGGCAAAACAATTGGTTTGGCCAGCCCGTTTTGTTTATATCCGCTCTTTTAAATACGACAGTGAAATGGAAGTATGGGTAAAAAACAAACAAAGCGAAAAATATAAATATTTTAAAACTTATAAGATTTGTGCCCTGGCGGGTTCACTTGGTCCAAAGAGAATGGCGGGAGATTACCAGGTGCCTGAAGGATTTTATTATATCAACGAATTCAATCCGCGGAAGTCTGTATCATTTATCGTTGGGATTAAATTACCCGAATGCTTCTGACCGTATGCTATGCGATCTGTCACAACCCGGCGGGGATATTTATATTCATGGAAGCTGTGTTACTACGGGTTGTATTCCCATTACTGACGGACAAATTGAAGAACTCTACGTATTGGCTGCACATGCGAAGGATATGGGACAGGATTTCATACCTGTTCATATTTTCCCCGTCAATTTTGATAATCCGAAAAGTGTGGCTTATCTGAATCGTTTTTTGATAAGCTTTAACGAATACGTTCCTTTTGAGAAGAGTATGCAGAATGCTTTTTATTATTTTGAAAAAAATCACCAGGTTCCCCCTGTCATTGTGAATTCAAAAGGTGAATATGTTATTGAAGAAGTCGGAGTGCCTGCAGTTTTATCTACCAAAACTGATTCATGGACAACTAAAAAACTTTCTCATCCCGTGCAGCCAATCCCCGAGGAAGAACTTGCTGTAAGCGTGGATAAACTTCCATTATTTCCCGGGGGAAATCAGGCATTCAAAGTGTTTATAGACAAACTGAGTGGAGATATGATTAAGGAACTTGAACCAGGACAAACCAAGGCGTTTATTTTGATGGAATATATTATTGATGAAAACGGTAAGACTATTTTTGCAAATGCAATCAGCGGGGGCAACGAAAAAATGAACCTTAAAATTGAGAGAGCCTTTACCGATATGGCATTGTGGGCACCAGCAGTACGCCAGGGTAAAAATGTTCCAATCAAACTCAAACAGAACATCATGGTTGAAGCGCCGTGAGCAGTGTCTGAACAGTCTCCGAAGACCATTGCTGTAAGACAATACTTCTTCCCTGAATAAGTTTTTCCAACAATTCCTTTTGATAGTGCCGCACAGTAAGAAGGGTTAAGCCGTTTTCAATATGTACGTTAAAAAGCTGGGATGCTGCAAGAGCAAGTTTTTCAATTTTTTCGGGAATATTATCTATGCATAATTGTAAAATAACAGCACCCGTTTGCAGAAGATTTGCCTGGATATGCAATTGCGAAAGTATATTATACAATCTGGCAATCCCCTCTTCCCCAACAAATGAAAAATCTTTTGAGCTCAGGTGAATCAGAACCTGGTTTTGTTTTAGCACAATGATAGGAGGAAGACTGGAGATATGTTTGGCATGAATGAGGGTGCCGGGAAGATCCGGATCCAGAAAACATTTCACTTGTAAGGGGATATTTTTATTCTGCAGTGGTTTGATTGTTTTGGGGTGAATAACCTGGGCGCCGTAAAATGCCATTTCAATCACTTCGTCATAGCCGAGTTCCCGGATATAAATGGCATCGGGAAATGTTTTCGGATCCGCATTCATAACTCCTTTCACATCTTTCCATATCGTCAGACTTTCCGCATCCAAAAGATTGGCAAATATGGCCGCAGAATAGTCACTTCCTTCTCTGCCAAGGGTGGTGCTTTCATTAGCGTCTGTTGCACCAATAAAACCCTGGGTAAGTACAATCTTTGTGTCTCAAACAAAGGAATAATTTGTTCCATTATATGGGTACCGGTTATTTCCCAATTGATATTTGCTGCACGAAACTGATCATCCGTTGCGAAAATATCCCTTACGTCCACCCATTGATTTGAAATACCTGCTGTTTGCAGAAAATTGACTGATAATGGCTGTGGATAAAAGTTCTCCAATGCATACAATCTGATCATAATAATAATTGAAGGTTTTAGCAGGCTTATCATGCAGTAACCATTCCACTTCAGTAAAAAAATCCATCATCCTTAGTTGCAGCAGGCTGTTATTTGCTGCTCCAAGAGATTCAGCAATCTCTATATGTTGTTGTTTAATTTTCCTGAATAGTTCTAATGTTTTTGGAAGTATCGCGGGTATAAAATGCTTCAGCAACTTTTTCAAGTGCATTGGTTGTTTTCCCCATTGCGGAAACCACGATCAGGATTTTTTCTGAATTATAGTTATTAAGGATTGAAGGCAGGTCTCTGATTCGAGTTACTGAATCTACACTGGCACCCCCGAATTTGAAAACTTTCATGGTTAAATATTTACCGAGGCGCAAAGATAATATGGTTGATGATCGCAATAACTATGTTAAAAAAACATTCAGTTTCAATCAGTTCAAAAATCGATTGTATATTAATGGGAATTTGTTGGCCTATGATGTTAATAATCTATAAACTTTATATTTCGATGGCCCTGTTTTCAGGCATATATCCCATGAGCGCTGATATGCGGATGGATACAATGGAAACAGAAATTTTGCAATTCGTAAACGACGACAGGAAACAACATGATCTGCCTCCGCTGCAGGTAAATGTTATGGAATCCTCACTGGCTTTAAAACATAGTCAGGATATGGCATCGGGTAAGGTTAAATTTGGACATGATGGCTTTAATTCCAGGGCCAAATCCATTCAAAAATCTGTGGGTGCTGTAGAAGTAGGAGAAAATGTGGCTTCGGGCCCAATGAATGCCAGAGAGGTGGTGGATGGCTGGCTGAATAGTCCGGGGCATAAAAAAAATATAGAAGGTAATTTTATGCTGACAGGAATTGGATATGCCAGAGATAAGAAGGGTAATATTTATTTTACACAGATTTTTTCAAGGTAATGATGGGGAGTTGTTTCTTTTAAAGGCCATGCCGTAACTTGCCATTCATGGAAAAACAAGCCATTATTTCAGTCAGGGAGCTTTCGAAAAAATATGGAAATTTTGAAGCTGTAAAACAAATTAGTTTCGATGTATACCAGGGGGAAATTTTTGGATTGCTCGGTCCCAACGGGGCTGGTAAATCGACTACACTTGAAATTATTGAAACCCTTCGTGAAAAAACTTCCGGAAAAATATTTGTCGATGGAATTGATCTGGATAAAAGTCCCAATGAAATAAAAAAGAGGATCGGAGTCCAGCTCCAGACTTCAGGTTATTATCCCAATCTGAATTTAACCGAATTATTGATGTTGTTCGGGGGTTTGTATAATCGAGATGTAAAACCGTCAGAATTCCTTGGAAAAGTAAATCTGCTGGATAAGGCCAAATCAAAATATAAAGAGCTCAGTGGCGGTCAGAAGCAACGTTTTTCAATTGCCACAACACTTATTAATCAGCCTAAAATTATTTTCCTGGACGAACCCACTACGGGTCTTGATCCACAGGCCAGGAGGAATCTGTGGGATTTGGTTCGTGACATACGTTCTTCCGGAACAACAGTTATTATTACTACACATTATATGGATGAAGCGGAAGTGCTTTGTGATCGGGTAGCGATTATGGATTCAGGCAAAATCATAGCACTGGATTCGCCCGATAAGCTGATTGATAAACTTGTTGCTACTGGTTTTGAAAGACCAAAAGAAGTAAAGAAAGCCAACCTGGAGGATGTTTTCATCCAGATGACCGGGAAAGAGTGGAGGGAGGAATAACTAGTATGGTAGTGTGGAAGTGTGGTAGTGTGGTAGTGTGGAGAATTTAGAGAGCTTATTAAATTCATTTACAATTAATAATTAACTATTGACAATTATGGATGATCTCCGTTATCCAATAGGAAAATACGAACCCCAGGTCTATTCCGACACATTGAAACAGGAATGGCTTAATAATATCCGTCAGTTGCCTACAGAACTTGAGTATGCAATACAAAATCTGGATGCGGATCAGTTCAATAGCCCTTACCGCGAGGGTGGTTGGACTATCCAACAATTAGTTCATCATGTTGCCGACAGTCATATGAATGCCTACATCCGTTTTAAACTCGCCCTGACGGAGGATAATGTTACTGTCAAGTCTTATGAAGAAAAACTATGGGCTGAATTAAACGACATACAAAAAGTACCGGTAAATATTTCTATCACACTTTTGCATGCTTTACACACGCGACTCTATTCAGCCATCAAGGATCTGAGCGTGGAACAATGGAACCGGAAATTTAATTATCCGGGTAAATCTGCACCTGTAAGCATCTGGTTTTTACTGGGCATGTACAGCTGGCATGGCAAGCACCATGTAGCCCACATCCTTTCTTACAGGAAAGCCAATAATATATTATAATGAAAGACCTGCGCTGGAAAAAAATTTCTTCTGAATATATTTCAAAAGATATCTGGGGAACGGTGAGGAAGGATGTTTGCCAGACTGCCGAAGGAAAAATTATCAGTCCCTACTTGTATATGAATTTCCTACCTGGGTTTCTGCGGTTGCGATCACGGAAGAAGGCAAAATAATTATGGAACGCCAGTATCGTTACGCGCTGGATGTGACCTGTTATGAAATTCCGGGAGGATGTGTTGATGATACAGATAGCTCTCTTGAAATGGCTATTGAACGTGAGTTATTGGAAGAAACAGGTTACCGGTTTCAACCATTATGAATATTTGGGTAAAACTTCTTCGAATCCTTCAACTAATAATAACTGGATGCATATGTATCTCGCTACCGGCGGACGATATGAAAAAGCACAACAACTTGATCACAATGAAGAGATTGAATTGTATTTTTTACCATTGATGAAGTGAAAGAATTATTGTCTGAAAACAGGATTGTTCAAAGTATGCATGTAACTACTTTGTATTATGCACTGACTAAAATGAAATTTCTTTGAGATTTACTTCTCCCGCAAGAAAAACACTGCCGCAAATCAGGATCAGGTCCTTCGTGTTTGCATTTAACACAGCAGCTTCCAAAGCCTGTTTCACATTGGGGAAACTTCTTCCTTTCAGGCCTATTGATTCTGCTATTCGGGCAAGTTCGGTTTCGGGAAGGGCCCGCGGAATCTGCGCACGTGTAAAATAATAATTTGCCATTACAGGTAAATGAGCCAGGATTTTTTCTACTGCCTTATCTTTTACAATTCCTATTATGATATGCAATTCCTCATGGGAAGTATTTTCAATCTGTTTGGCGATGGCTTTCATCCCTTCTTCATTATGTCCCACATCGGTTACCACAAGGGGGTTTTCATGCAAAATATCCCATCGTCCATGTAAACCTGTCAGGGATTTCACTTGTTTTAATGCCTGTTGCATTGCAATATCAGAAATATCAAATCCTTTCTGATTCAGAATTGAAACAACTTCAGCAACTGTAACGATATTTTTCAATTGATAAAGTCCTGGGAGATCAAGATGAAAGTTTTTCTTCGTGTTATTGTGTACTTCAGTCAATTGAACGAATAATAATTGTTTCTCAGTTTTCCATTCTCCGGGAAACCTTTTACGGCTGGCGAAATGGATGGGCGATTCATTTTCTTCAGCTATCTGCAGAAAAATATTTTTCACATCATTCTGTTCTTCACCGATCACAACAGGAATACCTGGTTTAATAATCCCCGCTTTTTCAAACGCTATTTTTTGTAATGTTTCTCCTAAAAGATCCATATGATCGTAACTGATGTTGGTTATCACGGAAACTTCGGGGATAATGATATTTGTACTGTCCAGTCTGCCACCCAAACCCGTTTCAATTACTGCAATATCAATTTCCTCTTTGGCAAACCAGTCAAAAGCCATGGCCACGGTTATTTCAAAAAAGGACGGTTCAATCTGTTCAATTGAATCCTGGATATTTTCAGTAAACCTGATTACATTATTTTCAGGAATCATGTGTCCATCGATACGTATGCGTTCCCTGAAATCATGGAGATGGGGCGAAGTATAGAGGCCGGTTTTATAACCCGCCTTTTGCAATATGGCTGCCAGCATATGACTGGTAGAACCTTTGCCGTTCGTTCCTGCAATGTGAATGGATTTGAATTTTCTTTCAGGATTGCCGAGTTGTTCACTGAGTGCCAGGATATTTGACAGATCTGCTTTATATGCTGCAGCCCCGATTCTGCTGAAGAGAGGCAGGCGGGTAAAAAGATATTCGATCGTTTGGGGATAATCCATATATTGGTCGCCCAAATGAGCGATCAGTTATTATTCTTGAAATCGCCTCGTTTCCATGCCTGTATAAAATCGGCCCAGGCGAGTGGATTAAAGATATTCTGGGGCGGATTTTGACCATAATAAGAGTACTTCGTAGCATTTTGTCTTAAATAATAACTGGCTGCTTCGCGCGCATCGGAGGGCAGGCCCTGGGCCAGAATCCTTCGTTTGACTGCGCTGTTATTCTGGCGGGCAATTTCTATTTCGTCATCAGGTACTTTGGTATTCACAAAGTCCCGTTCAAATTGTTCTCTCGTGGGGCGGGGACGGATAATGGTAGCGGGCAGGTACATTGTATCTGTAACAAGTAATTGAATAATACTCCATTGGTTACCTTCCAGATTTTTGGGTATAACATAAAGTTTGGGTTTGTATCCTATGCTACTGAATTCGATCTGATCACCTTTCATCACCACAATGGAAAAAACGCCCTGTTCATTCGTGAACGTACCACGATGCTGACCCTTTACAACAATACTAACTGAAGGAACGCCCTGGAGGCTGTCGGCCGTCATAACGACGCCATAAAACTGAACAACGGAATCCTTCAATTTATCGAATTGGGCTTCCACGGCGAAGGGCAGGCTAAGCAATAAGAAGTATAATAGAAATTTTTTCAAAACTGCGGCAAAAATAAAGTTTATAAACCGTAAATCGTAAACAAATTAATCTCCCCATAGTTTAATTTTGCAGCCAGTTTATTCTTTTAACAAAACATTGCGCATGAAGATTGAGAATGTGTTACAGGCACTTAGTACGGTTCAGGAACCGGATCTTGGCAAAGATCTGGTTACTTTAAATATGGTCAGGGATATTGTCATAAACGGGAATGATCTTTCTTTTACAATTGTCCTCACTACTCCGGCCTGTCCGTTGAAAGATCTGATTAAAAATTCCTGCATTCAGGCTATACATCATCTGATTGGAAATGAAATTAATGTTAAACTAAATTTTATTTCCGAGATGAATTCGAGAAGAACCGATCCTGAGATCGTACTGCCCAAGGTGAAAAATATTATTGCTGTTGTAAGCGGAAAAGGCGGGGTGGGTAAAAGTACGGTAGCTTCCAATTTTGCACTGGCTCTCGCCGCAGATGGTGCAAAAGTTGGGCTTATGGATGCAGATATTTATGGACCAAGCCTGCCTATAATGTTTGGAGTCAGAGGTGAAAGGCCAATGATGAAAACAGTCGATGGCAAAGGCATGATATTGCCTTTGGAAAAATATGGGATCAGGTTGATGAGTATAGGTTTACTCATTGATGAAAAAAGCGCTGTAGTCTGGCGTGGACCAATGGCGAGTTCTGCGATCAAACAATTTGTATCCGAGGTTTTTTGGGATGAATTGGATTATCTGGTGATTGATATGCCTCCCGGGACCGGTGACATACATCTTACCCTTATGCAAACTGTTCCAGTAACGGGCGTAATCGTTGTAAGCACTCCTCAGGATGTTGCATTGGCGGATGCGAAAAAAGCCATCGCAATGTTTGCACAGGCACAGTTGAAAGCGCCTGTAATCGGCCTGGTAGAAAATATGAGTTATTTTGTAAGTGAAGAAGCCCCGCTTCACAAATATTATATTTTTGGAAAAGATGGGGGTAAAAGACTTGCTGAAGAATATGATATACCTTTTCTTGGCCAGATACCGCTGATACAACATATTCGGGAGGGTGGTGATGAAGGTAAGCCGGTAATGATCAGCGAGAATCTTGAGGCTAAAAAAGCATTTCAGGATTTTGCAGGTAATGCAGCGAGAAGCATCGCGATGATCAATGCAAATATCAATGCAGAAAAGCGCGCCGAACTTGTAGACGCATAAACTATCTATGTACGATATACCTTATTTTAAAGCAGGTCACCCGGATGAAGTCTTCGCTTTTATGCAGGCACATCCTTTTGCTTTGATTTGTGGCGCTGATGAAAACGGAAAACCTGTGGCAACTCAGATTCCATTTTTATTTGAACAAAGGGAAGATAAATTATTCCTGCAGGGTCATTTTATGAAAAAGCAGGATCATACAAATGCTTTTTTAAAGAATCCAAACGTATTGGTTGTATTTTCAGGTGCGCATACTTATGTAAGTGCGAGCTGGTATGAAAATAAACAGATAGCAAGTACATGGAATTACCAGGCCGTTCATGCTGCAGGAATCATCCGATTCCAGGAAGCTTCGTTTCTTCTTCAACTTCTGACGAGACTCACAGAGACTTATGAAAGACCTGGTTCACCTTCTCTTGTTCAGCATATGGACCCGGCTTACGTAGAAAAGATGATGCAGGCCATTATAGCATTTGAAATGGAAGTTCTTTCCATAAGGAATGTATTTAAACTTAGCCAGAACAGGGATAAACAATCGCAGGAAAATATCATTTCTCAACTTAGTGAGGAGGGAGAGGATGCCCGGGAAATTGCGAGGGTAATGAGGGAAAAGTATAAAATCAATTCATGACCCGAAATACGACTTATTCAACACATCCGGTCTAAAAAAAATTATCTCTGTGTGGGTCTGGATACTGACCCTGTTAAAGTGCCCCGTTTTTTACAAGGTTTCCAGGATCCGGTATTTGAATTCAATAAAAGAATTATTGATGCCACGCTCGCTCATTGTGTAGCATATAAAATCAATACGGCATTTTATGAAGTATCCGGTGCAGCCGGGTGGGAGAGTATGCAAAAAACAGCCGACTATATTCCTTCCACTCATTTCAAAATTGCAGATGCAAAACGGGGGGATATTGGTAATACTCGCATCTCTCTATGCCCGTGCCTTTTTTGAAACACTTTCCTTTGATGCAGTTACGGTTGCCCCTTATATGGGAGAAGACAGTATCCGACCTTTTCTGGAATATAAGGATAAGTGGACGATCCTGCTTGGGCTGACTTCCAATTCCGGGGCTTCAGATTTTGAATTGCAATCCTGCGAAGGCAGGATGCTTTTTGAATCTGTTATTCGCAAATCATCACAGTGGGGTACAACCGAAAATCTGATGTTTGTAATCGGAGCAACACAGGCAGAATGGTTTTCTCTTGTACGTGCCATTGCCCCCGATCATTTTTATCTTGTTCCCGGAGTGGGTGCACAGGGCGGAAGCCTGAAAGAAATTTCTTTAAATGGACTGAATAAAGATGCAGGGTTATTGGTGAATGCGAGCCGGGCAATTTTATTTGCAGGATCCGGAGAGGATTTTGCAGAAAAAGCCACACAGGTTGCGGCCGGATATGCCAGTGAAATGGCAACTTACCTTTAATTATTAATTGTCAATTGTTAACGCTGGATTCAAACAGATTCACGTCTAAACTCATTTTTTACGTTAACAACTAACAATTGATCTCTTCTTCTTCCAACTTATTATAAATTCACTTTTGATCTTATCCGCATCCTTATCATCATCTTCGTCATTGTTTTCTTTATCGACGGATTTATCGCCCATATTTACTAATCGGACACTACCGAAACTACTTTTGATTTTAATTTTCGCAGCCCCGTTTCCGGCTTTACCCGAATAACGTCTTGTCGAATTTGGGACCGGAAGATTCATCATCCCTGTCTTCATTGATATTGTATTCCGTTCTGTTTTTGAAACTTCCGAAATTTGTATACACGTCAAACTGGGCGGATAAATTATTGGATACTCTCAGATTGATGGTAGAATAGGATTGAAAAAGGGTAAATGAGCTGAGAGCATTATCTACCGTGATATTCACTTTACTGCAGAATTGCACATCCACTTTTGAATTTCCTCCGATGCCTGCAACATTTGAGTTGCCGTTAAACTTCAAAACGACATCTGCGTTATTTAACCTGCCAATATCTGCTTTCCCAAATTCCACATGGACAAGTGTTGCATTAGGGAGTTTGCCGGTTGTCAGTTCTCCAAACTTACTGGTGATGCTGGCACTTCCGTCAAAATCAGGGATATTAGTTTTTCCAAAGCTGTTTTCAATTCGGAGAGGATTTTTGGAAGGCATGATTACTTTATAGTCTATATAAAATTTCCTTGTATCGTCACCATTTTTATTCCAGTTATCTTTTCCCGACATATGTCCGATATCAGTTTTGAAACTGATTTCATGACCGCCCTGATTATCGGTCACATTGATCAGGTCCATCATCTGCTGTGCTTTTTCATCGGAATGATGCATGCACACCGATTTCAATATCAACCTGGATTTCGTTTTTATCCCAGGTTGTAACGACTACATTACCAAATGAATTTTCGATGGATAACCGGTCATCAGGCCCTACAGTATAGGATTTGGAGATTGTTCTTTTCTTTTCAACATTGTCGCCATTGTTGGCCATGCTCAGTAAAGGGGCCAGCGCAAAGGCAAGCAGGACGAAGGCCTTTAAACGGATTTATATGCTTTTTCATACGCTGATTTTTTTGAATGTTTGATTTTTTTAATAATGTCCAACTGTTTGTTTAATAATCCGATCTGAAGCTGAAGATTTGAAATCATCGCTTCGATCACCTGTTCCCGGTTGGAATTATTCGGTAACTGGGTTTTTAGGGAATGGTATACGCTGTCCAGCTTCTGTACATCTCCGGAGAACTGCCTGTACAGGAGCGGTTCATCCTTTTCGAGTGTTTTGAGTTCTTCGTGTTTGAGTTCTATCAGCTTTGCATAGTAATACATTTCTTTATTTTCTCCGGTTTGCAGGGATATATTTCAGTTTAACAGTCCTGATAATCCCGATCTTGTTTTTGCGGAAAACCTCTCATTTTGAGAATTTGTTTTGGCAGTATCAACCGGTGTATTCATGACAGGCAGATTATATACTTGCCTGACGATTCGGGTGTGTCCGTGACGACCTGCTTTCCTGCAACTACAGGTGGATTTTATTCTTATGGACTGAATAATAAAGGATGTACCGGATAGCCACCAGTACGACTAGCGGCCGCAGCGGCCAGCCAGCGTTTGAAAGGCAGGGAACGAACAGGTGTGGCCTTTTCAGTATTCCGGATTCATCCTTTCATTGATCTTCTCCCATACCCCGGGATCCGGGGTTTCCGCATCAAATTTTTCCCGATTTTCCAGAACAAATTTTTCCAGTGGACTGCTCATGATAAGCCTCCTTGTTTTATAATGTGATAACAATTTTTGTTTCGCGCGCATATATTGTGTTCTTACAGTGGCATGTGAAATCTGCAGTATTTCTGCAATTTCTTCCTGATCATATCCTTCGAATAAATGAAGCGTGAGAACTGTTCTGTAACCATTTGGCAATTCTTTCACTGCTTTTTTATTTCCTCCACTTTATATTTCAATCCTTCTTCATCGAAACCATCTTCTTCCGGTATATGCACGGCGCTGGTTTTTTCGATATCAATGATTTCCATTTTCCTTTTTCTAAGAGAGTTAATGGATTTATTGATTACGATTCTCTTCAGCCATGCTCCGAATGTTGATTTATAGGCAAAACTTTCAATCGCTGCAAAAGCATCCACAAAAGATTCCTGCAGCACATCCTCTGCGTCGGCTGTATGGTTTACAATTCGAGACTGGTATTATACATGGCTTTGGAATATTTCTGATACAGTTCACCATAGCTGCGCTTGTCGCCTTGTTTGCACCGTTCAACCAGCTCATCATGTTGTATGGTTTTGGTTAGTTCCAACATCCGATTTTGTTTCTATTATAAGTACACAAAGAAAAGCAGGATGTTGCATCCGGTATTAACAATCTCTATCCTGATAGAAATTAATTAAGGATAAATGGGTTATGATGAATGTGTTGTGCATTATTTTGGTTCTCAAAACTGGAATTTTAATTTTTGCAGCCCGGCTTGAAGACTTGGATGACTTTGGACCTTAAGCCCCGGCTTTGGCCTTTTTGAGTATTTTCGTATCCAACTTTATTATTATGGCTGTCAAAACCGATGTTTTTCAAAGCCCGGATTACTATCAGCTGGATGATTTACTCACGGAAGAACATAAGTTAATCAGGGAATCTGTGCGTTCTTATGTAAAGAAAGAGATTAGTCCGATTATTGAAGAATATGCACAAAAGGCAGAATTTCCCGCCCAAATTGTGAAACAACTGGGGGATTTGGGCTGTTTTGGGCCTACCATTCCCGAATCTTATGGAGGTGGGGGTCTTGATTATATCAGTTATGGTCTGATGATGCAGGAACTTGAAAGAGGAGACAGCGGCGTCCGGTCTACGGCCTCCGTGCAGGGATCTCTGGTAATGTTTCCAATTCATGCTTATGGATCCGAACAAATGAAAATGAGAATGTTACCAAAATTGGCAACTGGCGAATGGCTGGGCTGTTTTGGCCTTACAGAACCAGATCACGGCTCTAATCCGGGAGGCATGCTGAGTAATTTTAAAGACGCAGGTGATCATGTAATATTGAATGGAAGTAAGATGTGGATCAGCAATGCTCCATTTGCCCAGGTTGCTGTAGTATGGGCTAAGGATGAGCAGGGTGATATCCGGGGTTTGGTTGTGGAAAGAGGAATGGAGGGTTTTTCCACACCTACAACCCATGGGAAATGGAGCCTGCGGGCTTCTGCCACAGGAGAACTGGTTTTCGACCATGTCAAAGTTCCCAAATCGAATCTGTTTCCGGATATCCGGGGATTAAAAGGACCATTAAGCTGTTTAACAAAAGCACGATATGGGATTGCATGGGGATCAGTAGGTGCTGCTATGGACTGTTATGATACGGCACTCAGGTATAGTAAAGAAAGAATTCAATTCGGAAGGCCAATTGGTGGTTTCCAGTTACAACAGAAAAAACTGGCTGAAATGATTACCGAAATTACTAAGGCTCAATTGTTAAATTGGAGATTGGGGATGCTGATGAACGAAAAAGAGCTACTCCGGCGCAGGTTTCCATGGCTAAAAGAAACGGATGCGAAATTGCTACAAATATTGCAAGGGAAGCAAGGCAGATGCTGGGAGGAATGGGTATCACAGGTGAATATCCTATCATGCGGCATTTAATGAATATGGAAAGTGTTTTGACTTATGAAGGAACACACGATGTTCATTTACTGATTACCGGAATGGATGTTACCGGATTTAATGCATTTATGTAATTCACGGATTGTGTATTGCTCATCGATTCCTGAAGTTCGAAATGCAATGCGCTTTTTTAAAAACTTTGAATTTTATTAATCAATTATGCGAATATTTTTGATCGGGTTTATGGGTTCGGGTAAAACACATTGGGGAACCAGGATTGCCGCGAAATTACAAATTCCGTTTTATGACCTTGATGCCGTGATAGTAAATAATGAAGGCATGAGTATTTCTGAAATTTTTGCTGTTAAGGGTGAAGAGTATTTTCGTTATATGGAAAAACAAACTCTGGAGGATTTGATAAACCGCGAAGAAAATTTTGTTTTGTCAGCCGGCGGAGGCACCCCCTGTTTTTTTAATAATATAGATTTTATGAAAAAGAATGGGAAAGTGCT
The DNA here is from genome assembly GCA_963757975.1 of uncultured Bacteroidota bacterium. Lineage (GTDB taxonomy): Bacteria > Bacteroidota > Bacteroidia > Chitinophagales > Chitinophagaceae > Puia. The sequence continues at coordinate 98,510 of CAVWUD010000018.1, read as the reverse complement.
GTGGCTTAATACTTCACTGGAAGCATTAAACCAGCGGCTTCTAAACGAAAAGATGTCCCGACCTCTATTAAAGGGAATAACTGAAGCCGGACTTCGCGCATATATTATCCGGAAACTGGGTGAACGTAAAATGTATTATGAACAGGCAGACCTGATGGTGCATGAAGAAAACACAGAGATTGAATCTTTTATTAGTTTATTACAATAGAATTTTTTTAAATATCCTTTCGTGAATAAACTATTTCTTGTACTGGCTTCCATTTTTGGCGCCATGGCAGTTATCGCAGGTGCTATGCTCGCCCACCAACTTAAACATCTGATGCCGGATTCGGCTCTTGAAATTTATGACACTGCAGTTCGTTATCAGTTTTACCATGTATTTGCATTATTGGCTGCAGGAATACTTAGTGAAAAGTTTCCGGGATATCGGATAAACCGGGCAGGCATCTGTTTTATAGCAGGTATATTATTATTCAGTGGCTCTTTATATATTATATCTGCACTGATAACAAACGGAAGTTCTGTTCCATTTTTTCTGGGAATACTGACGCCGGTGGGCGGTGTTGCATTTATCTTGGGATGGATTTTTTTAGGTTTGGCAGTAGGAAGGAGAAGATCTACTTAACATATCTTTGTCGTCATGGCTCAGCGTTCAAAATCAAAGAAAAACCAATCTTCCGGTCCGTCTTCCCTGAAAACAGAAAAGGAAGCCAAACTAACTGTTTCCCAGGTAATCCGTGATGAGCGGACGCATAAGATTACCGGAGCAGTATTTTTATTAATATCCATATTTTTATTCATTTCTTTTACTTCATATTTGTTTACCTGGCGGGAAGACCAGGATAAGGTATTCCGAGGCATTTCGATACTCGCTCCATCACATGACATTAAAGTGGCTAATCTGCTCGGGAATCTTGGCGCTTATATTTCACATTTGTTTTTTTATAAAGGCTTCGGTCTGGCAAGTTATTTTATCTGTTCGTTTTTTTTTATTGCCGGGATTAACTTGTTGTTTGCGAAGAAATATTTTTCTATCAAACGAAATCTTCGCTATGTATTGATCGGGCTAATTTATTTATCCACAACACTGGCTTTTATTTCTCATGGAGCTTCTTTTCCATGGGGTGGCGCCTTCGGTGATATGACCAGCGAATGGATGATACGTTTCCTGGGCAAAATTGGGACAGCCTGCGTATTATTTGCCGGTTCCCTGGCATATTTCATCTGGCGTTTTAATCCTGAGTTCAAATTGCCTGAATCAACTCAAAAGAATAAGAATGCAGATTTTATTCCAGAACAGGAACCTGAAAAAGAATCGGGTGCTGCACTTTTTATTGAAGAACCTTTTTCAAAAGATAAAAAAAATAGATTAAAAAATGAAGATGATTTTCCTTTAATTATCGCTAAAGAAGAATCTTTTACCGATGCAAACTCAGTTTTTATGAGGGAAGAATCAACAAAGAAAGAATTTCCCCTCATGCCTTCAGGTGTAAAGCCTCTGAAAAAAAATATTCCCGAAAAGGACCCCCTCGAACTTGAAATTAAAAAAGTTCCTGAAACGGTTCTGGATAAAATAAACGAAGATGGAAATATGGTGAAATCCGATACCATGCCGGATTATGAACCGACTCTGGATTTAAGATCCTATAAATTTCCGCCTCTCGATCTGTTACAGGCTCATGGCAACGATCGCATAATACAGGATCCAGCAGAATTGGAAAATAATAAAAACCAGATCATCAGCACACTGAAAAATTATGATATAGATATTCATAAGATCAGTGCAACCGTTGGTCCGACAGTAACTTTATATGAAATCGTACCGGCACCTGGTGTTAGAATTTCACGGATTAAAAACCTGGAAGACGATATCGCTTTGAATCTTTCTGCCCTGGGTATTCGAATTATTGCTCCGATTCCAGGTAAGGGGACCATAGGAATAGAAGTACCTAATGTAAAGAAAACTCTTGTGAGTATGCGCACTTTGCTGGCTTCAGATAAATTCCAGTATAGCGCTTTCAACCTTCCTATTGCTATTGGAAAAACGATCAATAATGAGAATTTTATAGTTGATTTGTCAACTATGCCGCATCTTTTGATGGCCGGGGCGACCGGTCAGGGTAAATCTGTCGGAGTAAATGCAATCCTGGTTTCACTTTTATATAAAAAACATCCTTCACAACTAAAACTTGTTCTGGTAGATCCGAAAAAAGTCGAACTCAGTTTATACAGGGTAATTGAAAAACACTTCTTAGCTAAATTACCAGGAGAGGAGGAACCTATTATTACGGATACAAAAAAAGTGGTTTATACTTTAAATGCTCTCTGCATTGAAATGGATAATCGTTATGATCTGTTGAAAGAAGCAGGTACCCGAAACATCAGGGAATACAATGATAAATTTATAAAGCGAAAACTGAGTCCGCAGAAGGGACACCAGTATCTTCCTTTCATTGTCCTTGTTATTGATGAATTTGCCGACCTGATTATGACAGCAGGAAAAGAAATTGAAATGCCTATTGCGCGGCTAGCGCAATTAGCGAGGGCTGTAGGTATCCACCTGATCATTGCGACACAGAGGCCATCGGTCAATATTATTACCGGAACTATTAAAGCTAATTTTCCGGCACGAATTGCATTTAAGGTTTCTTCAAAAATAGATTCAAGGACCATCCTTGATACGGGTGGTGCAGAACAGCTCATTGGGAAAGGGGACATGCTTGTATCTTATAACGGCGAAATTACACGTCTGCAATGTGCTTTCGTTGATACCCCTGAAGTGGAGGAAATTGCAGATTTTATCGGTAAACAACAGGGCTATCCCCAGGCTTTTTTACTACCAGAATATGTCGACGAGAAGGAATTGGATGCCAGAGATTTTGATGCCAATAACCGTGATCCGTTATTTGAGGATGCTGCACGCCTCATAGTTCAGAATCAGGTTGGTTCGACTTCATTGATACAGCGCAGGATGAAACTTGGTTATAACAGGGCCGGGCGATTGATGGATCAGCTGGAGGCTGCAGGTGTTGTAGGGCCAAATCAGGGAAGCAAGGCAAGGGAAGTAATAATAAAAACCGATGCTGAACTATCAGTATTTCTCGCACATATGAACGGATAACCGTCCAGGCACTTTTAACACGAATGGCATAACGATTGCAATTTGAATGACATATCTTGCACCCCTTTATTATCAATTTTCATATATGAAAATGTTGCTTGTTTTGTTAAGCGGATTTTTTGCTTTATCAACCTGCTATTCCCAGAGTAATGACCCGGACGCGAAAATGATTTTGGATCAGGCATCGGCTAAAATAAAATCGTATAAAACTATAAAGGCAGTATTTACACTTCAATTGCAGGATGCACAAGGTACCCCACAGGGTACTAAAAAAGGGACGGTATTGATGAAAGGGAACAAGTATCTTGTTCAAATTACCGGTCAGGAGATTTATTCAGACGGGAAAACAATTTGGACTTACGATAAATCGGCTAATGAAGTAACGATAACTAAAGTTGATCCAGGTTCCAGCACGATTTCACCTCAAAAATTACTGACCAATTTTTATGACAAAGATTTCATTTATAAGCTGAATGGAGAACAGAAAATTGGAACGCAGAACGGTAGTGGAAATCGAAATGACACCTATCGATAAAACACAGAATTTTCATAAGATTTACTTATATGTGGATAAGAAATCCCATCTGGTCAGCTCGGGTAAATTTCTGGACAAAAGCAACAGCCGTTATATTTATACTATTAGACAGTCTGAATGGTAACTTGAATATGTCTGATGCCAGTTTTGTATTCGATAAGTCCAAACATCCGGGGGTGGAAGAAGTAAATCTGACTCAATAGAGAACAAGTTTGAGAGTATGGGAGTGTTCACAATAATTCATTCTAGTTTTTTCGAATATATCTGCCTGTTAGTAAGAATTTAAATTTCCATACTCTCATACTCTCATACTCCCATACTTCATCTGTCTCCCCACCTAAAGCTTTTAAGTTCGAATCCTGCCAGGTCAATGACGCGATCGACTACTGTGGAAGCGACTTCTTCGATAGTAGGACGGCTTACTGTAAAATGAAGGTGAAGCTGGACATATGATACCCCCCGCAAGAGTTATGGTTTCCATATTTCGAATATGGATGAGGTTATAGGGATTATCCCTGATTACACAAATCAATTTTCTTCTTTCTTTTAAGATTACATCCGCTGCTCTGGAAATCAGATCGGTTGATATACCAGCAGCAATTCTTCCCAAACTACCCATAGAACAGGGAATGATAATCATTGTATCAAACCTGGCTGATCCGGAAGCGAACGGGGCTTTGAAATCATCTGTTTCGAAGACTTCTAAGGGTAAACCCTTATATGATTGATTGCCAAGTTCAGTTTCCCAAACTTCGCGCGCATTTTTAGTCATTACAATGGAAACATTCTCCCACTGGGAACGGATAGTTAATAATTTTTCTATGAGAATACTTGCATACAACGAGCCACTGGCACCGGTTATAGCTACAACTACTTTTCGCATCCTTTGTTTTGGTTGAATTTACAAAGTAGATGAATTAAGTTGATATGCGTCAATATAAGCCTCGTAAATAAATTTTTTTCATTGGTGAAACACAGTTTTTACGGCTAATATTTTATATTTGACTTTTCATAGGATAAGGTTTAATGGTTAATGGTATTTGATTAGTGCGGCCTCCCTTCAACAAGGAGGCTTTATTATTTGACTATTCAAGGCATAATAAACTACTTGGCAAAATTAAGAATTGCCAGATGTGAGGGATCAAAATGATCTGCCGGAATATGAGCCCCTCCCTGATGGAATAATGCAGAAGCCTGTAATCTCAGGAAAATATTATCGATTTTTGTTTGATTTTGCATACACTACACGGTCAAAACTTTCCTTGTTATAAATTCCGAGACAAAATATATTAATATAATATTTTCCTTTTGGTAAACTCACCTGGATCTTGTTGTCTATGTCGGGATAAAAAATTTTTTTTATTACACCTGCTCCCCGCAGGTCATAACGATCAAATATCACAAAAACAGAATCAATTTTTGAAAGTTTATCCGAAGCATTTTGCAGGGTAATGGTTACTGTACTGGAATCTTTGGCTGGCTTTTGATCAATACCATAACAATGGCAGCATGCCATTATTAGCAAACTGAATATAGTTTTTCGCGGGAGCATTTGGTTTAGAATCTAATAGGAGCGGATGTTAAACAATGCTCTGTCAATATTTACCAAAATACAAAATGACCTTTAAAAACCGCAGTTAATAAGCATTAAAACGAAAAAAGCAGGTTTTTATGTTAAACCTGCTTAATTTATTTCTAACTCATTAAGCTTCAGCCATATCTGGAATAGCTTCTACTTTATAATCTCCTGTATCCAGCTTCTTTTTTGTGGCTTCGAATGCTGCAAGGGTAGCTTCTATATCCAGATCCGTATGAACGGCGGTAGGTATCAGGCGATAAATGATATGACCCTTTGGAATAACGGGATAGACCACTATAGAGCAAAAAATGCCATAATTCTCCCGAAGATCCATTACCATGGCAGTTGCTTCCGGAACATCCCCTTTCATATAAATAGGGGTAACAACGGAATCCGTTTTTCCGATATCAAATCCCTTTTTACGGAGTCCAGCCTGAATTTCAGGGCATTACTCCAAAGCTTTTCTTTCAAAGACGGATTATTCCTTAGTAATTCCAGTCTTTTGAGATTTCCCAGCACAATTGCCATAGGCAAACTTTTAGCAAAAATCTGACTCCTGATATTATACCGGATATAATCTACAATGGGTCTTTCACCAGATACAAAGGCACCTATCGAGGCCATAGATTTAGCAAAAGTCGAAAAATATAAATCTATATCATCCTGAACGCCCTGTTCTTCCCCCGCACCAGCGCCTTTTTTACCCAGTGTTCCAAAACCATGTGCATCGTCTACCAGCAATCTGAATTTGTATTTGGATTTCAATGCTGCAATTTCCTTTAGTTTTCCCTGATCTCCCGCCATTCCGAACACTCCTTCAGTAATTACAAGAACTCCGCCTCCACCTTGTTTTTCAACAAGTGCATTTGCCCGTTGTACCTGCTTTTCAAAATCATTGAGGTCATTATGTTTGAAAACATAGCGATGACCGGCATGTAAACGAAGACCATCAATGATACAAGCATGACATTCTGCATCATATACGATCACATCATGTCTTCCGCACAACACATCGATGATACTTACCATACCCTGGTAACCGTAATTCAACAGTGCAGTATCTTCCTTTCCAACAAATTCTGAAAGTTCTTTTTCAAGCTGCTCATGCTGGTTACTATTTCCGCTCATCATACGGGCACCCATTGGTGAAGCAAGGCCATAAGTAATGGCGCCTTCAGCATCAGCTTTTCTTACTTCTGGATGGTTAGCAAGCCCCAGATAATTATTCAGACTCCACACGATCATTTCTTTGCCACGAAAATTCATTCTGCTTCCAATTTCACCTTCCAGTTTTGGAAATGCAAAATAACCATGCGCCCTGTCCCGATGCTGTCCGATTGGCCCTTTGTGTCTTGTAAGCTTTTCAAAAATATCTGCCATATGTTAAACTACGATTGGTTAAAATTGATGCAAAAATAATGCATTTACATAACCGGGCAATATGCAAATGCAGATACCTTTGTTTAAAGCTTTATTGATTATGAGGAAGTTCTTTTTTTTTATTACGTTATTCTATTTCAGGCATTTCATGGTTGGGCACAACCGGCAAATTCGTCGATTGCGAGACCTAAGCTGGTTGTAGGTATTGTTGTAGATCAAATGCGCTGGGATTTTCTTTACCGTTATTATAACAAGTACAGTGAGAATGGCTTTAAAAGGATGTTGAAAGAAGGCTTTTCCTGCGAGAATACCTACATAAATTATCTGCCATCCTTTACAGCTGTTGGCCATACCTGTATTTTTACAGGATCTGTGCCATCTATTTCAGGAATAACTGGAAATGACTGGGTGGATCAATTAACAGGTGCGCACGTTTATTGCACAGAAGACAGTACGGTGCAATCGATCGGTATTGAATATGCGCCCGATGGTAAAATGTCTCCAAAAAATTTGCTTGTTTCAACCATCACAGATGAATTGCGAATGGCAACAAATTACCAATCGCGTGTGGTGGGTGTTTCACTAAAAGACAGGGCCGCCATCCTGCCTGCAGGACATACTGCCAACGCTGCATTCTGGATGGACGATTCCAGTGGTAATTTTATCAGCAGCTCGTATTATATGAAAAAACTTCCTGAAGGCGTAGAAAATTTCAACAAACAGAAAAATATTGAGCATTTCACAAACAGTGGATGGAACACGCTTTATCCTATCAATACATATATTGAAAGTGATTCAGACAATAAATCATACGAAGGAAAACTACCTGGTGAATCATTGCCTGTTTTTCCGCATAATATTAAGTCAGCTTATGCAAAAAATCATGGATCTTTCCGTTCCACTCCTTTTGGAAATTCTTTGACACTTGATTTTGCAAAAACGGTTTTGGATTCTTATCAACTCGGTCAGGGCACTGCGACAGATTTCCTGACCATTAACTGTGCATCGACAGATTATGTTGGACATCTATTCGGACCCAACTCTGTTGAAATTGAGGATACCTATCTGCGGCTGGATCTTGATCTCGCATCATTTTTTTCTTACCTGGATCAGAAAATAGGTAAAGGTGAGTATTTAGTTTTTCTGACGGCTGATCATGGAGTATCTCACGCAGTAGGATATTCGCAGACGAACCGGATGCCCGCTGATTTTTTTGTAAACGCGAATATCCTGAATGAGCTTGACCAGCTTATACAACAGAAACTTGGTTATTTTAAAGTAATCCGTTCCGGTGGTAATTACCAGATCAATTTCGATATGGAAAAAATTGCTGCTTATAATGCAGACTTCCACGCTATCAAAAAACTTGTCGTGGATTATTTGAAAAAACAGCCCGGTGTGGCTTATGCAGTGGATATTGAAAAGATCCAGGATGCTCCTATTCCAGAACCTATCAAAACCATGATCATCAACGGATATAATTTTAAAAGAAGCGGACAGGTTCAGGTTATTTTTCAACCTGGATGGCTTGAATCTTATTCCAGGACGGGGTCAACTCATGGGACATGGAACCCATATGACACACATATCCCACTGGTTTTTATGGGATGGGATATTCATCCGGGTGCCTCGGCCACCCGCGTAAATATGACAGATATAGCGCCAACCATTGCGACCCTTTTACATATTCAGGCACCCAATGGTAATGTTGGTACACCGATCATCGATTTGCTCACCAGATAAATTTTTAAGATTAAATAATTAATCATTAAGATTTATAATAGTTTCTATATGCAAAAATTTTCACGTAGTGAAAAGATATGGCTGATTCTCTTCGCACTTGTTCTGATCGGGCTAATCGGTGGTTGTATGTATGAAACCGTTGCCAATCACAGGCCCATTGGACCAAGACCTACACGTAAAGTAAATGTTCAATCAGGATTACTTAGGATAAAGAGCCTGTCTGATTCTTTCTGCGATATCCTGTAAATGATATTTAGTCAGTTTATCAGTAGATACAGCTGCTGCTGCCAATATTCGTTTGTGTAATGCTGTTAGATGCCCCCGGGCAATGGATGGAATATCGGTGTTTTTGATATCTGCGCCAAAAAAATAATTAAACCACGAGGTATTCCTGCAGGTATAACAGGTGCCGAAGGATTCATTAAGGATATCAATGTTTCCACATATTGTTTTTGCAAATTCCTCCTGAATGGGTCTATAGCTTTCGTGCTATTAAGTTCTTTCCAAAGACCTTTTTCCAGATCGGTTACAAGGTCTTCCGGATCATATACAGTAGCTTTTCCAAAGCGGTCAGAAACTGCTTCCATTCTGAACAATCGGGAAGAAGAAAGAAGCGAATTCAATACACTGTTTTGGGTATTTGAAATCATTTCAGAAGAAGAAGGGCTACTGATTTTATTCAAAATACTTTTATCAAGAGCCAGTATGGCGTATCGAATAATTGATTCTGAAGAAAAATAACAGCCTGTTGTTGTATTGATTTTGGTGTTGGTTCATAAACATCTCCAGGTTGTTCAACACTTTTGAATGTTTCATAAATTCCACCAACATTTTTTGCCACATGATTCATATACCTGCTAAATTGTCCGATGAGTTGGGTATACATATCTTCCAGATTATCATATGTATCTGCCTCTTCTTTTGTCCATTCTGGCAATTTTGTGATAATTTTTTTCAGATTTAGAATTCCATATTCACTGGCTTTTACACTATTATCACTCAGGTCTTCTGTTTGAGATCGGGGATCAAAATTCTGTGCTTCACCGCCAAACCACAATCTGGGATTGGTTTTCAGGCTGTCTATGATCCAGCGGTTTAGTACTTTTTTATCTTCTTCATCAGTTTTAGTATCTGGTATTAATTTATATCCCCATTGAATAGCCCATTTATCATAAGGGCCGATTCGTGGATATAATCCTTTTGGTCCTATATGATCTTCAGGTTGTGCTACATAGTTAAAACGAGCGTAATCCATGATAGAAGCCGTATGTCCGTTGGCTTCCACCCAGGCTTTATCTCTCAGCTTTTCAACGGGGGTCTGACTACTGCTTCCCATATTATGACGCAGTCCAAGTGTATGCCCGATTTCATGAGAAGAAACAAAACGTATTAGTGTTCCCATCAGGCTATCGTCAAAAATCATTCTGCGTGCCCGCGGATCTACTGCACCCGTTTGGATCATGTACCAGTCATGCAAAAGTTTCATTACGTTGTGATACCAGCCGATATTACTTGTGAGGATCTCACCAGTTCTCGGATCCGCTTCATTGGGCCCGTAAGCATTTTCAATGTCAGACGCGAAATAACGGATAACAGAAAACCGTGCATCTTCCAAGCTCATCGTACTGTCATGCTCAGGCCATTCCTTACCTATGATTGCATTTTTGAATCCTGCTTTTTCAAAGGCAGTTTGCCAGTCATTAATTCCGGCTATCAGGTAAGGTCTCCATTGTTTTGGTGTCGCGGGATCGATATAAAAAACGATGGGTTTCTTCGGTTCAACGAGTTCACCTTTTTTCCAGCGTCCCATATCTTCTTCCTTGGGCTCGAGCCGCCAACGGTGTATAAAAGTTCTTGTTTCTGTTTTCTGTGAAGTGTCACTATAAACTGAATATTCACTTGCAAAATAGCCGACCCTGGGGTCGAAAATCCTTTTTCGCATAGGAGTGGGAGGCAACATGATGAATGAGTTATTAAGTTCCATAGTCACGGCGCCCGCAACTTCTGCTGCCGGCAAACTGCTGGAAGGATTTCCTATGTTAAGACCTCCTGTGGCAGACGAAGAACTAAACGTTTTAACGGATCGCACTTCTGTGTTAAGTGGGTAACTGTGTATATAAGAAATATAAGAGCGGTCAGAAGAAATTCCACCCAGGTTATATCTTCTCTTTATATCCGGACTCAGACTAACCGGCTGATTATCCAACTTAAAAAAATCTGTAACGTCTATCACTACACTATTCGAATCTTTACCATAAGCTTTGATATCAAAAGCAGCTGCTATCGGGTCAACATTTGAATTCCTCACTGCCATTGCTATAGGCTGGGTGGAATCCGGAGCCACACTTACAATTGTCATAACGCGTAAAAAAACATTATCAGATGGACCTTTTTCCCAACGAATGGTTTGTTCATTTACTTTCTCTCCACCATAAGACCGGCTGCCGGCAGGAGATTTGTCAAACCTGGTAATGGCAAGGATCTCACGGTTGAATAGTGAATCCTGAATTTCAAAGTACCATTTATCATCCACCTTGTGAACCGTAAACAGTCCATATTGAGTAACCGCTTTTTCTGTGATTACCTCTTTATAAGGTTTGGGATTGGTTTTAGGCAGGGGTGAAACAATGGTTCCAGTGACCGTAACAGGTTTTTTAGCAGCGGGGTTTGCAGGGGTTTGCTGAGAAAAACAAATACCGGCAAATGTCAGACTTATTAAGAAGGCTATGATTGATTTCATTCGCTGAAAATATGGAAATAAGACTAAAGCTTAATGCATAAAGGGTAAAGCTTTGATGTAAGGTTGTGCCGCAGGGTGAATGGTTGATGGTTAACAAATGATGTATGCTGGTAAAATAAAAATAGTGAATTGGATAGAAATATCCACTTCACCATTCTAAAAATAAAATTTGGAATTTAAGTATTACGATTAATGCAATTCAGATCTTCAAAAGCAGTTTGCAGGCGATTTATGAAACTTTCCTCCCCTTTACGAAGCCATACACGCGGATCATAATATTTTTTGTTAGGCTTTTGATCGCCTTCCGGATTACCCAGCTGACCCTGAAGGTAGGCTTCATTTTTCTTGTAATATTTTTGAACTCCTTCCCAGAAAGCCCATTGCAAATCTGTATCCAGATTCATTTTTATAGCACCATAACTGATAGCTTCGCGAATTTGATTTTGAGGTGACCCGCTGCCTCCATGAAAAACGAAATAAACAGGTTTTGGTTTTGTTTTTAATTTCTTTTCAATATAATCCTGGCTGTTTTTGAGAATTACCGGACGAAGTTCCACATTTCCCGGGCTATATACGCCGTGCACATTCCCGAATGCTGCAGCAACCCCAAATAAGTTTCCAACTTTACTTAATTCTGAATATGCATATGCAACATGTTCCGGTTGCGTATATAACTTGTCATTCTCTACACCGCTGTTGTCTACTCCATCTTCTTCTCCTCCCGTCACGCCGAGTTCTATTTCTATTGCCATGCCAAGGGGCTTCATACGCTTAAAGAATTCTACTGAAGTATGAATATTTTCTTCCAGGGGTTCTTCCGAAAGATCCAGCATGTGTGAACTGAAAAGAGGTTGTTTATTTTCTTTGTAATAAGCTTCTCCGGCGTCCAGTAATCCGCTTATCCAGGGTAGCCACTTTTTAGAAGCATGATCGGTATGAACGATAACAGGAACGCCGTAATATTTTGCTACGGTATGTATATGCAGAGCACCTGAAACTCCTCCATAAATATTTGCTTGTAATTTGTCGTTAGGCATTCCCTTTCCTGCAACAAACTGGGCGCCTCCGTTGGAGAATTGAATGATGATGGGGGAGTTCACTTTAGCTGCCCCTTCCAGTGCAGCATTGATTGTGTCGGTTCCGGTAACATTTACAGCAGGTATGGCAAATTCATTTTCTTTTGCATCCTGATAAAGGGCTTCCAGCTCTTCGCCAAATAAAACACCGGCTTTGAATTTTGCCATGGGATTGTATTTCAAGTTTTAAGGATGCAAAGATACGGGTTCCAGCCCGCACCAGCAGGGCGGATTCGTTGAAATTCATCTAAAATTTAATCCATCAGTAATCTGAATCTTAGAAATCTTTCAGTCCTGGAATTTCCCCAGGTTTTTTTGGATCAATGCCAGATTTTTTTGCAGGGTTTGTTTTAACTGCTTTTTTACCAGCTGGCCCATTGATCGGCACTTCAAAAATACAGGGGCCTGGAATTCCGAAGCGAGCTCTTCACGAAGTTGGATAAGTTTTTCAGGTGTTGATATATTATCGATCGACATGATATTCAGGAGATGCATCAATCTGAATCTTGAAGAAGCAACGCGAAATGCCATCATGGTCCTTTCTTCTGTTTGATATTGAGTGATGGAATCCTCGTTTAAATATTTAATACAGATGTCAACCAGAGATTTATTCTCTTTAAAAAATTGTGGCAGATATATATTTTTTCTTCCTTCATAAGACTGCTGGTCAAAATCTATGGCCCGGATACGATATTGGAAATCTTCAATATCCGGAGTAATATCCACAACGAAATTGTAGGATCGCATATCACCCAGCAAACGCACAAAACAACGTTCGTTGAATTTTACAAATTCTTTTGCAAAACGGATCTTGTTTGTTATTGGCTCATTTAAATAATGCATAATAAAAATATCGCCGGGTATTCCAGGTATATGGTCTTCTATCAGTGTTTGCTGATGAGTGAAAAAGCTGATCCGGTTAGGGTGACAACAAATGTTCAAGTTCAAGACCATATACGCGGGATGCATCTGCCTGTTTGATGTAAAAATGATCATAGTTGTCATTGAATTTATTAACGATTCGAATCCTGAAAGGGCTTGAGTTGGCAAAACTGCAGAAATCCACTCGGGCTACGTCGAGATGTTTACTGAAAGTCAGGTCGCCTTCAGTTTTTAATATAGCATACATTTTTACCAATCCAGAACGGATATATTGCCAGTGCTGCATGTCATATGAAACGGTTTCCCATAAACTGTCTTTACCATTTTTGTCTTTTAATGGAATCGCATAGGCGACATGCAGCAGGTCATTATATGAAACAGGTAATTTCACTTCACGACCGTGGAGCTGGAGATAATTCCGAAGTAAATCATTTACTGGGAAAATGGGTTTCTTCCGGGAAGGCTTATTAGTTTGATTATTATCCGGCGTATTAACGTCGAATGAAAAATTCATTATTAATCTTTGGACAAAGATCATTTATTTAGGCTAAAAGCTACCGGCTTCAGCCTCCTATGGGTGCCCCCTGCTAAATTATTTTAAAACTTAGCAGGAGGACGCGGGATAAACAGTCGTTTTAAAATCGGGTACTGGAACTGTTACCGGTTTCCCCATGGAATTGGACTTCAGGGTGGTTGTTTCAAGGATCAGATTTAAGGAATAAGGTCGGTTTCAGTGCAGGGATCAGGTTTTTTACAGGATTTGAATCTCTCTTCGGAATTGGAATTGGTTTCTACAGGATAGGTCTGATTTCGTAGGACAGGTTCAGGTTTTTCTTACAGGACAGGTTTTTTCAAAATAGGATCAGGCTTTTTCAAATAGGATCGGATCCGGTTTTTCAGGGTAAGAAAAAAGAAGTTGACTGATATCGGATTTTACTCGGAAATTCTATTGGATATTGGATAAAGAACTTTGGTCGGTTTTTGGATGTTGTCGGGATTGAGTATTTATCAATCAACTTCAGTATCAAAATTAACTTATGCACATATTAACAACAATAGCCTTTTTGCCTGATTTTAACAGTTCATGATTTACCCTGAAGCTGGTAGTTTAACGAATTTTGCGGATCGTAGATTTACGTACAGTATTATAACTTATGCCTTGTGAGTGAGTGACTGAAGCACATCATACTTTGTCACTATATGAAAATTACCGCTATCATCTTTTGCGAGTACGGCGCCATTCTCTTTACTTATGAGTGAGCTGATTCTTTCAACCGGTGTATCATAAGAAACAACCGGATAAGGAGCTTCGATTACCTCATGAATTTTTTTATGCCTGATATCTGATCCATTACTTAGGATGATATTGAATAAACCACTTTCACTTACGGCGCCTACTGGTATGCCCTCCTTTACAACTGGAATATTTTCGATATGCAATTCTTTCATTCTGTCAAAAGCTTCGCCAACGGTTTGTTCGGGATTCAGTGTTACCAATATACTAATACCACGCGAATTGACTATATCACGAAAGGTTTTAACATCAAGAAATCCCCGTTCCATCATCCACTGATCATTATAGATTTTTGCGACATAACGGCTGCCATGATCATGAAAAATACAAACGACCAGATCGTCTTTTTTTAATTTATTTTTTAATTGCACTAATCCCTGTAAACAACTTCCCGCACTATATCCACAAAATAATCCCTCGTCTTTTGCAAGTCGTCGGGCCATTATTGCGCCGGCTTTATCAGTAACCTGCTCGAAATGGTCGATTACAGACATATCGTAGTTCTCCGGAACAAAATCTTCTCCGAATCCTTCTGAAACGTATGGATGAACTTCATTCATATCAATCTCACCTGTATTATAATATTTTGTAAGCAGTGATCCGAATACATCGATCGCCCATATTTGTATCGCAGGATTTTTTTCTTTTAAGTACATCGCAACACCAGTAATTGTACCACCTGTTCCTGCTGTACAAACAAGGTGCGTGATTTTTCCATCTGTTTGTTTCCAGATTTCGGGGCCTGTGGTTTCATAATGAGCAAGGCGGTTTGCAAGATTGTCGTATTGATTGCAATGAAACGAATTTGGAATTTCTTTGGCCAGTCGTCGGGCAATGGAATAATAGCTTCGTGGATCATCTGGTTCGACGTTTGTAGGGCAAACGATTACTTCAGCACCCACTGCTTTGAGGATATCTGATTTTTCTTTCGATTGTTTATCGGTAGTGGTAAAAATACATTTATATCCTTTTATGATGGCTGCCAACGCTAATCCCATTCCGGTATTACCACTTGTACATTCAATGATAGTTCCACCAGGTTTAAGTTTGCCTTCCTGTTCGGCTACTTCTATCATCTTTACAGCCATCCGGTCTTTAATGGAATTACCGGGATTGAAATAATCAACTTTGGCCACCACGGTGCAGGGAAGATCCCGGGTAATTTTATTTAAGCGGATAAGTGGCGTATTTCCGATCGTTTCAAGAATATTGTTTTTTATATCCATGAAGCAAATGTACAAATGATTAAGCACTGTCACTTTTAGTCAGGCGACCGGCATGGCTTGAATTTTTCTTTCTCTGCATATATTTATCAATAAGGATAAGACCCAGGATAACGTTGATGCCAATAAAAATATTTACGTAAGTACTATTTAATAGAATGCTCCAGTTTACTTTGTTGGCATTCAGGCTGTATGCAGGGATCAGACTACCGCTTGAATTACTGCTCCAATGAATCTGTCCAATAAAATAAATAAATAGCCCCCCGATCATGATCAGGAAAAAAGCCGTAAAACCCGCGGATCACGTTTTTATTGATATAATTTTTTGTTGCAGGGGCCACATGTAAATGAGCAATTTCTTCCATTATATTTTTAGTAAAACGCAGAGAGGGCATTTCAAGATCTTCTTTCTTAAGCATTTCATGAATGTTCATCAGCTCGCTGTATCTACTATGCCATACCGGATCCTCCGAAATACGCTTTAAAATGTCTGCTTTCGTAGTTGCATCGCTTAATCCGTCTATATATTCCCAAATATGTTTTTCCATTTCCTGGTCCATATCATTTCTTTTAATAATAGAATGTCCGTACGAATTTTTTGATTCTCCCTTAATCCGCATGTATTTCCCGTACTTCATGAGAAAAATGTTTTTCCATCTTGTCCTTTAGACGTTGTCTTGCCCTGTGAAGTTTCACTTTTACTGTATTCGGATCCAAGCGCATTATTTTCCCTATTTCCTCGAGAGTCTGATCCCCTTTATAAAAAAGATTGAGTACCTGGGCGTCGTCAGGGCTTAGCATTGAAATGGCCTGATTTAGCATGGCATGTTTTGATTTTTGTTCAATTCCGTTTGCACCGAAACCTGATTCCCTGTTTTCTACCTGGATGGCGTTTCTTTGATTGTCAAGAGAAATGGTATCCAGTTTTTTCTTTCTTAAAAAACTAAGACAAGTTGTGCGGGTAATGGTAAATAACCAGGTACTGAATTTTGAATCCCCGCGAAAATCAGCCAGGGAGCGGTATGCTTTTATAAATACGTCCTGGGCAATTTCTTCAGCATCTTCCCTGTTCTCAGTAAACCGGAGAACAAGTGTGAAAACATAATTTTTGTACTTTTCTACCAATAAAGCAAACGCCGATTGTTCCCCTTTAAGGATCCTGTAAATAATCTGGTCATCTGGTTGTCCGCTTATTACCACAGGGATAAGACGTTGTATATTAGAGTATGGTTACAGGCTAAGGTACATTTAAACCAAGTAAGGGAGTCTGGGATTATAAAAAACTACCGGTTATTGTAACCTAAATTCAAATGGTGTAGTCTGATAGGTGTAGAAAACAATTGATAAAAATTAAATAAGAAGTATATGGGACCCGATCAACTGGTATTTTTTTGGCTTATTCTTAGCAGTCTTTCTATTTGTGCACTGATTTTCGGTATCAGGTATATTAATAACAAGGAGAATATGGCCATGATTGAAAAGGGCCTTGATCCGAAATTAAAACAGGAAAGGCGTCCGGCTCCTTTCCGTAATCTCAAGTGGGGTCTGCTGCTGGTGGGCTCCGGTATCGGGTTATTTGTTGCTTATCTCATGGACAATTTCTTTTTGTATAATGTTCGTATACATAGTGAACATGGAATGGGTAACGATGACGCCAATGTGCCTATTTACTTTGCCCTGATTGCCATTGGTGGTGGAATCGGTCTAATCATGTCTTATAAAATCGAAAGAAAACAATTGCCGGATAA
Organism: uncultured Bacteroidota bacterium; assembly: GCA_963757975.1. Classification (GTDB taxonomy): domain Bacteria; phylum Bacteroidota; class Bacteroidia; order Chitinophagales; family Chitinophagaceae; genus Puia. The sequence goes on along the minus strand of CAVWUD010000018.1, from coordinate 81,189 downwards.
TCAAGTGCTTTAATTAGTCTTCACCGCTGAAGGAATGGAGTTGTTGGTTTCCAATAACTCCTTTGCTTTTATTAAAACAGGGTCTGTTTGGTTCATTACATAAAAATAGCCCTGAGTACGCCAGATAAATCTCGCCAGAAGGGCTTTCACTCTTATTTCTACCTGGTTTCGGTTTTACTGGATCTGTGCCTTCCAGATTAATGGAATCTTTTTTTGCATATGCAATTAGTGCATTCCACAATTCAGCATCTTTTTTGAAACCGGTATAAAATGCAGCTGGAGATTGAAATTGTTTTAACTCGGACTGGTGACGAATAAAATATCCGTAAATAAAGTTATTCAGATCTCCGCTGACATACAATGCGGTTAAAGTTCTTGGTATCTGTGCTGTATCAAGGGCCACAAAAAAATCGGGAGTGATACCCCCACCTCCATATACCAGTCTGCCTCCGGGCGTTTTGAAAACGGGTCCGGCATGTATATTGGAAGTATCTCCATGAATAACCTCGCCATTGTGAAAACGATCAATCACCTCTTCGTTGTAAGCTTCACGACCCTTATTATATGGTTTTTGAATACTTCGTCCCAGGGGAGTATAATATCGCGCGATTGTCAGGCGAAGTTCGCTTCCATCATTTAATTCGAATGGTTCCTGTACCAGGCCCTTTCCAAAAGTCCGGCGGCCAACTATACTTGCTCTATCCCAATCCTGCAAGGCACCTGCCAGGATTTCGCTAGCTGATGCGGTTCCCTCATCCACCAGGAGTATAAGCTTCCCGGATTCAAAACTTCCAGGTCTTTGGGCATGATATTCTTTTCTGGGACTTTTCCTTCCCTCGGTATAAACTATCAATTCATCATTTCCAAGAAATTCGTCAGCCATATTTACTGCTTCATCCACGATACCACCACCATTTCCCCGGATATCCAACACAAGTTTTTTCATACCTTGTTTTTCCAGGGGCTCTAAAGCCTCCATAAATTCTTCGTATGTGGTTCTCGAAAATTTATTGATCCTTATATATCCCGATTCTTTATCGATCATATATGATGCATCCAAAGCGGGCAAAGGAATCATTCCCCGCAGAATAACGAATTGTTTGGGAACATGATCACGGAACATAGTCAGATTTACCATGCTTGCTCCAGGGCCACGCAGTAATTTTTTTATCTTTTCCGCTGTAATTCCATTTCCAGCAACAACAGAATCATTCACCCTTATAATCTGGTCACCCACCTGGAGTCCGGCTTTATCGCTGGGCCCCCCACCGATCACGTTGGTCACATTTACCGTATCATTTAATATCTGAAACTCCACGCCAGATTCCCTGGAAATTACCTTGAAGGTCTTCATTCATTTCTACCTGATCGACAGCCGGAATATAATAGGAGTGCGGGTCCAGGTGGGAAAGCAAACCCTGGATCGCTTCTTCGCTTAATGAATCTGCCTGCACAGAATCCACATACTTATCATGAATGATGTCCAGCACTTCCTGGACGGGACTCAGTTTTCCTGTTTTAAAAAATCCTCCTGTACTTGTACTTGGATAAAGTCTGAATCCGATCAACATTCCCAGAATCATGACCGCCGCAAATAAAAGGGGCAGCCAGAAGTTTAGTTTTTTCATGTACTTGATTTCTCCTAATGTGCTGCAAATTAAGCAAAGAAATGATCTATAACTGAAGGTATATTTACCTTACACCATAAACAATATAACTTCGCCCCGGAAACTTTAAAAAGGGAATATGTCCATACTAATTGCAGATAGTGGTTCTACAAAATGTGAATGGTGTTTTATATCAAATGGCCATAAACAATTCATAAATACACAGGGCGCGAGTCCTTATTTTTTAAATGAAATGCAACTTGTTGCTTTGATGCAAAATGAACTATTACCCATGTTAAAAAAAAACAGACCCGACCAAATATATTTTTATGGTACCGGTTGTGCCGCTGCTTCAAACAGGGCCATTGTACGGAGAGCCGTTAGAAAAGTGTTCCCGAAAGCCTGGATTGAGATTGAACACGATCTCACAGGTGCTGCAAGAGCGCTCTGCGGGAAAAGCAAGGGACTCGTTGCAATATTGGGAACAGGCAGTAATTCTGGCTATTATAATGGGAAGAAAATTATTCGCAATAGTCCAGGACTAGGTTACATACTGGGAGACGAAGGCAGCGGAGCTTACCTTGGGAAAAAAGTTCTTCAATATTTTTTATACAAAATTTTCGATACTGAATTACATACTAAATTTCATAAAAAATATGGCGTAACAGTTGCAGAAATACTCGATTCAGTTTATAAAAAAGCACTGCCCAATCGATACATTGCTTCCTTTGCAATATTTCTGGCTGAAAACCGTGGACATTATATGATAGAAAATATCATCGAGGACGGACTTTTTGATTTTTTTTCTATTCATTTGGCGCGTTATCCGGAATCTGGTAAAATACCGATTTATTTTACCGGAAGTGTCGCTTTTGGGTTTCAGGATATTCTGAAAGAACTTTGTAAATCATTTGGCTGGGAAACAGGTAAATTTTTAAAGAAGCCGATGGATGGATTAATAGCTTATCATAAAAATAAATGATGGACTTTGAAAAGATAACCGAAGAGCAGGGTCCTTACCGGCATCTTGAAAAAATGAGCACACGTGAACTGCTCACTTTTATCAATAAGGAAGACCAGCAGGTACCCCTGGTGGTTTCCCAATCCATACCTCAGATTGAAAAACTGACAGAAATCGTTACTGATAAAATGCTGAGCGGAGGCCGCTTATTTTATCTTGGAGCAGGTACCAGTGGCCGATTGGGTATTCTCGATGCCAGTGAAATACCGCCTACTTATGGAATGCCTTATGGCTTGATCATCGGGCTGATTGCGGGAGGAGAAAAAGCAATCCGGACACCGGTAGAAAATGCCGAAGACGACCGCGAGCAGGGATGGCTTGATCTCTGCGAATTTGAAGTAGATGAAAAAGACATAGTCATTGGAATAGCAGCCAGCGGAACAACCCCTTATGTAATTGGTGCACTGGAAAAATCCCGGCAAAGAGGTATAATTACCGGGTGTGTAACCTGTAATCCGGGAACACCACTGGCGGCAGCATCTGATTATCCGGTTGAAGTGATAGTAGGTCCGGAGTTTGTTACCGGCAGCACCCGGATGAAAAGTGGCACAGCACAGAAACTTGTCCTGAATATGATTTCTACTACAGTTATGATCCGAATAGGAAGGGTGGAAGATACCCGGATGGTCAATATGCAGCTCACCAATAGCAAACTCATTGAAAGAGGCACAAGTATGCTAATGAATCAAACCGGGATTACCGATTATCAAACAGCCAAAAAACTTTTACTTCAATTCGGGAGTGTTAAAAAAGCAGCTGAAAGCAGAAGGAAGTAGACTGAACTGAAAGTATAGGAGTGAAGAGCAATAAGAAATAATTAAGAAATTGTAAATGTATCCGGAATTTGAATATGCATGATATTGAACCATATTATAACTGGCGCCACATTTATATTAGTGAAGAAGATGAACGTTCACCCTTCTTCGGACGTATTTATTCAGAATTTGAATTTACGCAGGCGATTTATAATTATTTAATTCACCCTCAATGGGATGAATTTGGTTCACGAACACTTTACTTAAAAGTGTTATTGGCCGATTACGAAGAAAAATATGTAATTATTGAACTGATTGGTGAATGGAATGACGCAATTGAAAATGACATTATGAGTCTCAAAAGGGAAGTAGCCGATAAATTCATGGCAGAAGGAATTTACAAATTTATGCTGATCGCTGAAAACGTACTCAATTTCCATAGCGGTGATAAAGATTATTATGAAGAATGGAGGGAAGATGTGGAAGACAGGCAAGGCTGGATAGCATGTATCAATATGCCCGAACCGACTCAGTATGACTTTCGGAGGGCCAAACTGGATCGTTATATCAGCCTTATTGAGCAGCCAGACTGGAGAATTTTTAAGCCCTTTCATCTTTTTAAACTCGTAAGTTCCTTGCAGGAGAAAAGATTAAACAACTTATAATTCGATCCTGGCCCAGAAAATAAATTTTTTGTATCGCCGGAATGATTTATTTTTGAAAAGATATATGGTCAAAGCTAAAGCATACCGTTATTTTGGTTTTTATTTTTTCTTCTACTTTAGAAGCAAACCGGGAATGCTTTTGTTAATCAACAGATAATTTTCAAAACTTAACAATAGAATCCCGGTCAAAAGCCGGGATTTTTTTTTATCGTATGCAGCAACCTATTCAACGTGTAGCCATTCAGGGATATGAAGGAAGTTTTCATCAGGAAGCTGTAAGGATTTTTTTTGGCGAAAAGACTAATATTCTGGCATGTGCACGTTTCCAGGATGTCGTGAAATCAGTAACAGATCCGAGCCTTTGTGACGCTGCAGTAATGGCAATTGAAAATTCCATTGCTGGTAGCATTCTTCCCAACTATTCACTTCTTCGGAATAGTGACCTGGTGATTTCGGGTGAAATTTATTTGCAGATCCGACAGAATCTGGTTGTGAATCCAGGCATAACACTTAAAGACATTAAGGAAGTACATTCTCATCCGATGGCTATACTGCAATGCCTTGATTATCTAAACCGGTTCGATTGGAAACTGATTGAAACGGAAGATACTGCCCTGAGTGCAAAACATATTCATCAGCGCAAAAGCAAGCATATTGCCGGAATCGCCAGTAACCTGGCGGCCAGTTTATTTCAATTGGAGATGATCGCTCCCGATATTCATACCATGAAAAATAACTACACACGATTTTTAGTATTACAGCGGAAAGAAAATTCAGAACCTGTGAAAGATGCAAATAAAGCTTCTGTCACATTTCATACTGATCATTCACGCGGAAGCCTCGCAAAAGTGCTTACTCTGATTGCAAATGCAGGTATTAACCTGAGCAAGTTGCAATCCTATCCGATACCCGGTAGTAACTGGAGATATAGTTTTCACGCAGATATGGAATTTGAAAATACGGGCGAATTTGAAAATGTGATCGAGATAATTAAACCTGCAATATCTGATTTAAAAATTTATGGCATTTACAAAAAAGGAATACAGACTTAAGATCCAAATTAAAACCCGTGAAGATTTAGCAAATTTTAATATGATTTGTGATTATAATAAGATTTTACATCAGTCCAATTTATTAAAGCAAAAATGAAGACTGCACAAAGACTCGAAGGAATTGATGAATATTACTTTTCTAAAAAGTTGCGGGAGATAGACGATCTCAACAGAGAAGGTAAAAATATTATAAGCCTTGGCATCGGCAGTCCCGACCAGGCACCCCATCCTGATGTGATCAGAATATTGAATGAAGAGAGCAATAAGCCAAATACCCATGCATATCAAAGTTATAATGGGTCTCCTGTTTTGCGTAAAGCAATTGCCGGTTGGTATAAAGAAAGTTATGGCGTGAACCTTAATCCTGATCAGGAAATTCTCCCCCTTGCAGGATCCAAAGAGGGGATTATGCATATATGTATGACTTACGTTGATAAGGGGGATCTTGTATTAATTCCCAACCCCGGTTACCCGACTTACCAGAGTGCCGCAAAACTGGCCGGCGCGAATCTGGCTTCTTATGAATTAAGAGAAGAGAATAATTGGATGCCTGACTTCGAAGAATTAAAGCAATTGGTGATGAAAAAAAAGGTAGAACAAGAATCAGTATTGATGTTTGTGAATTATCCGCAAATGCCAACGGGACAATTGCCAACTAAAGAACTTTTTGAAGAATTGCTTTCATTTGCAAAAGAGAATCAAGTCCTGCTTGTTCATGATAATCCATATAGTTTTATTCTGAATGATGAACCCATGAGTATAATGCAATCCGAAGGAGTCACCGATCATGTTATAGAACTTAACTCGCTTAGTAAATCGCACAATATGGCCGGATGGCGTGTTGGTATGATGATTGCCAAATCAAAGCATGTCGAAAATGTACTTCGGTTTAAAAGTAATATGGACAGTGGAATGTTTCTTCCCCTGCAGCTTGCGGCAGCAAAAGCGCTGTCGCTCCCGGCATCCTGGTATGAAGAAGTAAACAAATTATACCGCATTCGAAAATCAGCTGTCGAAGCATTACTTGAAGGATTGGGGTGCCGTTTTTCAAAAAAACAGGGGGGACTTTTTGTTTGGGCAAAGGTTCCAGATGAAATTGCAGACGGGTATGCATTGAGTGATCTTTTACTATACAGTGCCAATGTATTTGTGACACCGGGCGGTATTTTTGGGACTGCCGGTAACAAGTATATCAGGGTAAGTTTATGTGCACCCGAAGAAAAAATTCTTGAAAGTTTTGAAAGAATAAAAAAGGCTGCATTAATAAAACCAATTCAACATGTTTAATACAGTCACAATAGTTGGGGTGGGTCTGATCGGCGGATCTTTTAGCTTGGCGTTGAAAGATCATGGCATGGTTAAAAAAATTATTGGAGTGAGTCGAAGTGGCACTACAGCCCGCAAAGCGCTGGATCTTGGAATCATTGATGAAGTATTACCCCTGGAAGAAGCAATTATACAGAGCGATTTAATATATGTAGCTATTCCGGTAGATGTAACGCTGCCTGTAATGAAGACAATTCTTGACCAGGTTACTTCGAAGCAAATTGTAGCTGATGCAGGATCAACGAAATTTGCTCTCTGTAAATTTTTATCCGATCATCCCAACAGAAATCGGTTTGTTGCTACCCACCCGATGTGGGGAACCGAATATAGTGGTCCTGAAGCAGCTGTTCATGATGCATTCAGAGGCCGTACCTGTGTGATATGCGAAAGAGAAAAATCTGACCCGGAGGCTCTTAAGCTGATTGAAAATATTTACACCATATTTGGAATGTCGCTCGTGAATATGGAATCGGAAAGTCATGATATTCACGCAGCATATGTGAGTCATATTTCCCATATTACTTCATTTGCACTGGCCAATACTGTATTGGAAAAGGAAAAAGAAGAGGATGCTATTTTTGAACTTGCAGGTGGTGGCTTTGAAAGTACAGTCAGGCTCGCGAAAAGCAGTCCGGCAATGTGGGGACCTATTTTTATGCAAAACCGCGAAAACGTGCTGGATGTTTTGAATGAACATATAACACAGTTACGAAAGTTCAAAAGTTGCCTCGAAAAAGAAAACTATGATTACTTGCTGCAACTGATGGAAAACGCAAATAAAATCCGGAGAATTTTAAAATAAATGCAAAATAATTAGTAGGCTTGACATAAAAAACGCAATTCCAGGTTTCGTTAAGCATTGAGCCTTAGGCCTTAGGCTTTAAGCTTAAAAGATTACCTTTGCGCAAAATTTTAGAACAGCATGAGTACATTTGAAGGGCTTGGGTTGCAGGAGAATCTCCTGAAGGCTATAACCACTTTAGGATATACCCAACCTACCCCCATACAGGAAAAAGCAATTCCTGTTTTATTAAGCGGCACCAAAGACCTGGTTGGCCTTGCTCAAACAGGAACCGGAAAAACTGCGGCTTTTGGTCTGCCATTGCTGCAACTATTGAAAGCTGAACAAAGATTCCCTCAGGCTCTTATTGTTTGTCCGACAAGAGAACTCTGCATGCAGATTGTAAGTGAACTGGATCTTTTCAAAAAATTTATGGCTGGTGTTCAGGTTTTGGCTGTATATGGTGGTGCTTCTATTGGTATGCAGATCCGGGATTTAAGAAGGGGTGTTCAAATTGTCGTTGCAACACCAGGCAGGCTCATTGACCTCATCGAAAGGAAGGCCATTAATCTGGAAGAGATTAAATATGTGGTGCTTGATGAAGCAGATGAAATGCTGAATATGGGATTTCAGGATGATATCGAATTTATTCTTCAAAATACACCCAAACGGGATGCTACCTGGTTATTCAGTGCAACAATGCCTGCTGAAATAAAAAGAGTAAGCCGAAAGTATATGAAGGATCCGATGGAAATAACGGTGGGTACCAAGAATACAGCCAATAAAAATATTGACCACCAGTTTTTTGTTACGAATGCGCATCATCGTTATGAAGCATTAAAGCGTTTGATTGATTTTAATCCAGGCATATACGGAATTATTTTTACTCGTACTAAGGCTGATGCTCAAAATATTTCTGAAAAACTTACGCGTGAAGGCTATGACATTGATGCATTGCATGGTGATCTGACCCAACAGCAACGGGATAAAGTAATGGGCGAATTCAGGGAGAAATCATTGCAATTGCTCATTGCTACAGATGTAGCTGCCCGTGGAATTGACGTGCAGGGAATTACTCATGTTATTAATTATGAGTTGCCGGATGATGTGGAAATCTACACCCACAGAAGTGGAAGGACAGGAAGGGCCGGAAATACTGGAGTTTGTTTGTCGATTATCCATTCAAGAGAAATCGGAAAACTCCGTCAGATAGAACGTATTGTGCAAGTACCTTTTCATAAAGTGGAAGTACCGACCGGAAAAGATGTTTGTCGCAAACAGTTTTTTCATTTTATGGATAAATTACTGAATGCAGATATCAGTCACGGTGACTATGAATCATATGTTCCCATGATGGAAGAGAAATTTGCAGATGTGAGCAAGGAAGACGTTTTGAAAAGAGTAGCGGCTCAGGAATTTTCACGGTTTCTAAAATATTATGAAAATGCAGAAGACCTGAATGTGCGTGTACAAAGAGAAAGAGAGGCGCCTTCACGCGGACCAAGAGAGCGTATACCCATTGGAGCAGGCAGATCGCCGCGTCCCTCATTTTCTCCGGGAAACGGAGATTTCGTGAAATTATTTGTGAATCTTGGAACTAAGGATGGTTTCTATAAAGCCAGTTTTCTTCAGTTTGTATTGGATATGAGCGATCTGAGAAAAGACGTGTTGGGGAAAATTGATATGAAAGAAATGAACAGTTGGATCGAGATTGACAGAAAATCGGCTCCCCAGATGATCAGAGCAATAGATGGGAAGAATTACAAGGGGAGAAGGATTCGCATGAATGATGCGAATACAAGATAGTGTCTCATTTGCCATAATAAGAAAAGATATACAAACCAATACTCATGGTAGCAACAAAATCAATGAAGGAAATAACCCAGGCAGCATGGGCAAAGCGTCCGCTGATTATTTCGGGTCCCTGCAGTGCAGAAACGGAAGTGCAGGTAATTCAGACAGCAGTACAATTACAGGAAACCGGCAAGGTAGACATTATGCGTGCAGGTATATGGAAACCCAGAACCCGCCCGGGAAGTTTCGAAGGAATTGGAACCAAAGGACTTGCCTGGCTTCAAAAGGCCCGGGACATCACGGGAATTCCTGTAGCTGTAGAAGTTGCTACGGCCAAACAAGTTGAAGACGCCCTGCATTTTGATGTGGATGTACTTTGGATTGGTGCCAGAACCACTGTAAATCCTTTTAGTGTACAGGATGTTGCTGATGCCCTGAGAGGAGTAGATGTTCCGGTGCTTATCAAAAATCCAATCAACCCCGATATCGAACTTTGGATTGGAGCTGTTGAACGTGTTTCCAAAGCAGGTATAAAACAAATAGGTCTCATTCACAGAGGCTTTAGCTCTTATGGAAACACAGAATATCGGAATGCGCCCATGTGGCATCTGGCTATTGAAATGAAAAGACGTCACCCTGGAATGTTATTCATTAATGACCCATCCCATATATGCGGGCGCAGGGATATTCTTCAGGAAGTTGCCCAAAAAGCGATTGACCTGGATTTCGACGGACTGATAATCGAAAGTCACATCGATCCCGATAAAGCGTGGAGTGATGCCAAACAACAAATCACACCCGCCAAACTTGGCGAACTGATCGGCAGCATTCGCTGGCGTAATGAGGATGTGGCTTCAGAAGAATATCATGCAGCTCTTGAAAAATTAAGACAGCAGATTAACCAGCTAGATGATGAACTTATGCAGATCATCAGCGAAAGAATGAAGATTTCTGAAAAAATCGGACAATATAAAAAGGATAATAATATTACAATCCTGCAAACAAACCGCTGGAATTCGATCCTTGAAAGGGCCTTCAGGAAAGGAGACAAACTGGGTTTAAGCCAGGAATTCATAACAAAATATTTTGACGCTGTGCACATGGAAAGTATTAATCACCAGAATAAAGTGATGAATTCTTAAGAAATAAATCATTGTATGCTGAAAAAGACTTTTTCATTTTCTGCTTCCAGAACTACCTGCTATTTTGATGCATCTTTTGCACAGATTGGTAAACTGGTTGAGAATGAAAGGTCTATTTTTATTACAGACCAGCATATTTATGATCATCACAAGAAATATTTTAAAGGTTTAAAATTCATCCAGATTCCTGCAGGGGAATCATTCAAGGTTCAATATATTGTTGATCAGATTATTGACCAGCTTATAAGCTTTGGCGCGGACCGGCAGACAACCATCGTAGGAGTAGGAGGAGGTGTAGTAACCGATATTACGGGTTATGTCGCTTCTATTTACATGCGCGGTGTTCCATTTGGATTTGTGCCTACTTCCATTCTGGGAATGGTAGATGCGTCCATCGGTGGTAAAAATGGAATAGATATTGGCAATTACAAAAATATGATCGGTGTGATCCGCCAGCCGGGATTCCTATTTTATGATATATCCCTTTTACAATCCCTCCCTGTAGAAGAATGGGTGAATGGATTTGCAGAAGTTATCAAACATGCTGCAATCAAAGACGTTTCCCTATTTCGTGAACTCGAAAAAAATTCCATTCACGGTTACCGAAAAAATAAAAAGGCGCTCAGTGAACTTATTCGAAAAAACGTAATGATTAAGTCGGCTGTTGTAAAGAAAGATGAATTTGAAGGGAACGAACGCAGGCTTTTGAATTTTGGTCATACCCTTGGACATGCAGTTGAAAATGTTTATCATTTACCACATGGACATGCAATATCCATTGGAATTAAAGCCGCCTGTCTGATTTCTGAAGAAATGCTGAATTTTAAAGAAACAGCCCGGGTAACCGGACTGTTGCAGCAATATGGGTTACCGATTGATATTCCGGTTGATTTCGGGAAAGTGATTGAGATTATGCGTATGGATAAAAAAAAGACAAGGGATGTTATGCATTATGTATTACTGGAAAAATTGGGTAAAGCAGTGATTAAACCGATTCCTATGTCTCACCTGGAAAAATTGCTCTATTCTATTGCCCGCGCCAGATAAAATACGATGAACGTTACTATTATTCCATCCGAAATTAAAGGAAGCCTACTGGTACCTTCTTCCAAAAGTTCCATGCAAAGAGCTTGTGCTGCTGCACTGATATCGAAGACAAAAACTCATATTTACAACCCGGGCCATTCCAATGACGACCTGGCAGCACTTCGTGTTATTCGGGCATTGGGAGCTAATATTGAAAATCTTTCCGATGGTTCCCTGCTCATTGAAAGTAAAGGCATAAAACCTGTAAATGAATTTGTGAACTGTGGTGAAAGCGGACTTGGAATTCGGATGTTCGCACCATTGGTTGCACTGAGTTCTGAGAGGATAACTGTTGAAGGAGAGGGAAGTCTTCTAAACAGACCAATGAATTTTTTTGATGAGGCCCTCCCGAAGCTTGGTGTGGAAGTCCGGTCAAATATGGGTAAGTTGCCAATTCAAATCAAGGGTCCTCTGGTCCCTTCAAATATTCAAATCGACGGTTCCCTTAGCTCACAATTTCTGACAGGTCTTCTGATGGCCTATTCAGCTTCTGATGCAAAAAATATTAAGATTGAAGTGCACAATTTGAAAAGCCGGCCTTATATCGATCTCACGTTATCGGTTATGCGCGCTTTTGGATTAAAAGTTCCGGTTAATCAGAATTATAATGTATTTTATTTTTCTTCCGAAGCCTGGATAAATCCGTCTGGCACTGTAGAATATAGTGTAGAAGGTGATTGGAGTGGAGCAGCTTTCCTGTTAGTGGCAGCTGCCATTGCAGGAAAAGCGGTGTTTCGTGGTTTGGACTCTGGCTCAACTCAGGCTGATAAAGCAATTTTAATGGCATTAGAGGAAACAGGTATTCCCATGTCAATCAGAAACGATGAAATTCAAATAGGTGATGGCCATCAAAAAAAATTGATGCCATTCCATTTTGATGCAACTGACTGTCCCGACCTTTTTCCTCCGTTGGTTGCCCTGGCTTCGGCATGTCATGGTTCCAGTTTTATTAAAGGCATTAGCAGACTTGCACATAAGGAAAGCGACCGGGCCCATACTCTTCAGGAGGAATTTGGTAAAATGGGAGTTGAAATCCTTATCAATGAAGATGTAATGGGGATCAAGGGAACTGAAAAATTAAAATCTGCTACGGTTCATTCGAGACACGATCACCGGATTGCTATGGCAACAGCAGTTGCTGCTTTAAGGGCTGCTGGTCCGGTACAAATTGAAAAGGCTGATGCTATAAATAAATCCTATCCCGATTTTTTTAAAGATCTTACAAGCCTCGGTGTTTCTGTTCATGTATTAGATAAGATATTTTAGTATGAATTCATTTGGACGATTATTCAGGATGACCATATTTGGTGAATCACATGGGGTGGCAGTTGGACTCGTGCTTGATGGTTGTCCTGCCGGTCTGACACTAACTCCGGAAGATTTTATTACGGATATTGAGAGAAGAAAGGGTGGAATCCAAAAGGGCACAACACCAAGACAGGAGTCCGATCTGCCCATTTTCAAAACAGGAATTTTCAACAATATTACAACGGGTGCGCCCATCACCATCCTGTTTGAAAATAATAATACACGTTCTGGTGATTATGAAAAACTAAGAGCTATACCAAGACCTGGTCATGCGGATTTTGTGGCACATGAAAAATTCGGAGGATTTGAAGACTACCGCGGTGGTGGTCATTTCAGCGGCAGGCTTACGGTTGCCCTTGTAGCTGCCGGTGTGGTTGCTAAAAAATTATTACAAATTGTACAAACAGAGATCCGCGCAGAGATAAAAGAAATCGCGGGTTTAGAAGATCTCGAAGCAGGGCTTCAGAAAGCCATTGAGGCAAAAGATTCCGTGGGTGGAATCCTGGAATGCCGTGTTCAAAACTTGCCGGCTTCACTGGGAGAACCATTTTTCGACAGTGTGGAATCACTGATTTCGCATGCCGTTTTTTCAATTCCGGCTATCCGTGCCATAGAATTCGGGACCGGATTTGCGGCAGCAAGGATGTTTGGGTCACAACACAATGATGCAATCGCAGATAAAACGGGAAAAACAGTTACGAATCATGCTGGCGGTGTAGTTGGCGGAATTAGCAATGGAAATGAACTGGTATTCAGGATTGCAGTAAAACCTACTTCATCCACACCAAAGGAACAGGAAACTTATAATCGTGAAACCGGAACCAGGGAATTATTTTCAGTAAAAGGCAGGCATGATCTATGCATTGCACTTCGCGTGCCTGTTGTTTTGGAAGCTGTAACAGCGCTGGTTTTAGCTGATCTGTTATTAATGGAACAAAAAATCCCTCGCGTATTGAAAGAACAATGAACCTGAAGTGATATCTCAATTGATATGAGATCCACATTTTGAAATAAGTTTATTATTCAAAATATATTCAATTCGTCGAAATCCAGATCAAGAACTTCAAATCCTTTGTTGTCAGGCCAGCTGAAATGCCACCATTCTGTGGGCAATTGGATGAATCCATATTTTTCCATCACCCGCTTTAACAAATTACGATTTGCGGTGACACGAACATCTAATCCTTTAAAATCCTGATGAGCCGAATCCGAAAAATTATCGAATCCGGTTGGCATGGGTAACAACTTATGCGTTTTTAAATCTGCAAGCGTAAGATCTACAGCGATACCCCGGTTATGTCCGCTTCCATTTGTTGGATTCGCAGCATATCTGTCATCTTTAACTTTCTCCCATAATTTTTCTGTGACTGAATAAGGCCGATAAGCGTCATAAATGACCAAAACGAGTCCCTGTTTGGCCAGAAATCTGCTTACACTATCTAGGGCATCGTAGGCCGGTTTTCTCAGAAAGGTCGTTTTTACATTCTCTTCATACAATTTCTTATGCATGAAATTATTATTTGATGCATAAACCAAATTCAGGATAATTCCGGAAATATTAGCCAGTGAAATCATCTGTTTCTCAGGATGATTTATCAGACTTTCCTTATATAAGGAAATACTATTAATATAGGGCAGTCCATACGAACTTACAGGGAGTCTTTGAGCCTCAACCAGGGATATTGAAGTACAAAAAAAGCTGATAAACAGAACCTGTTCAAAGCATCCTTTCATTATTTTGTTTTTCATCTAATAAGTTGTTTCTTTAAAGGCTTTCGGCGGCCAATTCCTGATTTGTCAGTCAAACTTATATCATTTTCGGAGCCAGGGCATGACCAAAAATTTTATACAAACCCGGTTCAATCAAATGAAACATTGTAGATCGTATTTTTTGATTTTACTGACTACTGGTTTTATATTCATTCAATGTAAGAATAACAGCGACCAGATATCAGAAAAACATATCGTGGTTTATCCTGTTAAATTAGTTGAAAGCACTGCTGAAGATATTCATCATACATTGGACTATCTGAAAGCTCATCAAAGCAAACTTAATGATACGGTTGATATTGGATTCACTAAGCTTATAGACAGTCTTTATAGTGCAAGTCAATACCAACCGATATGGCTCAGGGGAAACAGTACGATTCCGGAGGGTAATTCATTCATAAATCTTATTCAAAACAGCCGGTTATGGGGATTATTTCCAAATGATTACCATTACTATATGCTGGCATTTATTGACCGTGCATTTTCACTGGATACAAATGCTGCCAGAAATGCTGCTTTATGGGCCAGGAAGGATCTCCTGCTTACTGACGCTTTTTTTCTTATGGCAAAACACCTGAAGCAGGGACGAATCCCTTATGATAGTGTTACACTGCGAACAGATACAGTTTTGACAGATAGTTTTTATGCAGGTGTTTTAAATCAGGCTCTTCAGTCAGGAAATGTTTCACAGGTACTTCACAACCTGGAGCCCAGGTGGAAAGGTTATGATTCACTCAAAGCCTATATTGGCGCTTTCCTCGACTCGGCTTCTTTTGCTCCATATACCTATCTGCCTTATCCATATACTGATTCAGTCAGTTTTTTTCATTTACTTCAGAAGCGTCTGGTGGAAACGGGGAATCTTTCTGATACTGTTCCGCCCATGAGTTACGGTAAATTCAGGTCCGCCATTATAAGATTTCAAAAGAAATATGAATATAAAGTCACCGGGTATACTTCCAATTCACTGGTTGACAGACTTAATAATACAGATCTTGAAAAATTTAAACGTATAGCGGTTACACTTGATCGGTATAAGCAATTGCCGGATTCCCTTCCTCTAACTTATGTCTGGGTGAATCTGCCCGGATATAATCTGCGTGTCATCGACCATGATACAGTAGTTTTTGCTTCCAAAATAATTGTAGGAGGTCCTTTAACGCGATCCCCAGTGTTAACCGGAGAAATATCGAATTTTATTACTATGCCCCAATGGACAGTCCCTTTCAGTATTATATTTAAAGAGATGTTGCCCAATATTATTAAGGACTCTAATTTTCTTAAAAAAGAAAATCTGATGGTTGTTGACAACAACGACAGTGTATTGGATCCACATACCATCCATTGGAAAAGATTAAACAAAAAGAATTTTCCGTATCAGATAAAACAACGTGAAGGAGATGATAATTCACTCGGTGTTATTAAATTTAATTTCAGGAATAAATATAGTGTTTACCTACACGATACGAATGTGCGCTGGAGATTTGGTAATTCATACCGTGCCATCAGTCATGGTTGCGTACGCGTAAAAGAATGGGATAAACTCGCAAATTACCTGGTCCGGAATGATTCTCTCCGCATCCCACCGGATACCATTAAAGCATATATAGCCAGAGGGGAAAAGCATATGTTTAGCGGATTCCATAAACTTCCGCTTTATATTCGATATTATACCTGCGAAGGGAAAAATGGTAAAATCGTCTTTTATGAAGATATTTATGATGAAGACAGGACTCTGATCCAAAAATATTTTGCAAATAAAAGCGTTTTTTAATCTTAGAACAGGATTTAGTGAGCACTGACCAAAGTTTAAAGTGTCCGACGTGAAAAAATCGCTCTTCTTCTTTTTTTTATAATATCAGCGTCTGGATTAAAAGCGCAGAATGCTGAGGGGAATTCCTTATCTGTATCCAAACATCAGAAAGCGAAAAAATCGAAAAGGGAAGTAAGCAAACAAAAAATTCATTATGGAACGGCAAGCTTTTATGCAAATAAATTTGAAGGCAGAAGAACTGCGAATGGAGAGGTATTCAGTCAGAAGAAATTAACAGGTGCGAGCAATATACTCCCACTGAACCAATGGGTGCGTGTAACGAATATGCGGAACCACCTAACGGTAGTTTTGCGTATTACCGATCGCATGCATAAAAATAATAAAAGGTTGATCGACCTGAGCAAATCAGCTGCCAAGAAATTAAAATATACTGGTTATGGACTTGCTCATGTCAGGGTTGAAGTGCTGGGTAAAAAGCTGCCGGAAGGAATTCAACGCGGATAATCAACACTCCATTGGGTTATTTGGCTATGCCACTGCTTTATTCACAAGTGAAGCTGCTTCGCTGAGTAAAATAGCGGATTGTACTTTCAAGCCACTTTCTTCAATCAATTTTTTTGCTTCTTCTGCGTTGGTACCCTGCAGACGAACAATGATTGGCACGTGGATCGAACCAATAGAATGATATGCATCTATCACGCCCTGTGCAACACGGTCGCAGCGTACAATTCCACCAAAAATATTAATAAGAATGGCTTTGACTTTAGGATCCTTTAAGATAATGCGAAATCCGGCTTCCACCGTTTGAGCATTGGCGCTTCCTCCAACATCCAGAAAATTTGCGGGTTCACCACCACTTAGTTTTATCATGTCCATCGTAGCCATGGCAAGACCTGCCCCGTTCACCATACAGCCTACATTTCCGTCAAGTTTAACGAAATTTAGATTATATTTTCCTGCTTCTACTTCCGTCGGATCCTCTTCACCAATATCACGCATCCCTTCAAGATCCGGGTGTCGCATCAGTGAATTATCGTCTAAATTCATCTTACAATCTACTGCAATAATTTTCTCATCACTTGTTTTGAAGAGTGGATTGATTTCAAGCATACTGCAATCAAGACCTACATAAGCGTTATAAAGATTTGTAACAAACCTTACACAATTTTTGAAAGCTTCTCCGGAAAGTCCAAGATTGAAAGCTATTTTCCTTGCCTGAAATGCTTGTAATGCTGAGCCGGGGAATACCCATTCCTTAAATATTTTATCTGGAGTTTTATGTGCAACCTCTTCAATATCCATACCCCCTTCTGTACTATACATAAATACATTCTGACCTTTCGCCCGATCCAACAGAATTGACAGGTAAAATTCTTTTACCGGATTTGCACCCGGATAGTAAACATCCTGTGCAACCAGGATTTTGTGGACTACCCTGCCTGCATCTCCTGTCTGAATAGTTACCAGTGTACCGCCCAGCATATTAGAAGCGAAATTGCGTACGTCCTCGGCGTTTTTAGCTACAGCCACTCCGCGCTGTTCAGTTCCCTTTATTTTCCCTTTTCCACGGCCACCTGCATGAATCTGGGCCTTTACAACAGCAAATGAATTTCCGGTATTCACTTTAATCTGTTTATAAGCCTCTTCAGCAGCATTTGCAGTATCCACCGGTATCCCTTCCTGAACGGGTACATTATATTTTTTTAAAAGTTCCTTAGCCTGGTATTCATGCAGATTCATTGAGGAAAATTTTAAACGAATTTAAGTGATAAAAATCTAAGTTCTTTTCTTCCGATAGCTATATGGCCGGCCTTAAAGCGATATCAGGCCAGTCAAGTTATATATACATAAATACAACATTCGTATTCCGACCGTAACTTATTCGCTGCCAACCGAACGATATACAAACGATATACTAACAAAGCAATAAGTAATATGGGTCTATTGCCAGGCGGACTCCTCTTTTAAGAAAGAAGAGTAAAATAAATTTCAACATCAAGCCTGGTAAGGATCGATTGTGGAATTCAGTCAATTAGAAAAAAAGTCTCTTCTTTTCCAATTTTTCTCTGCAAAATCCATGTTTTCAAATTTACGAACAGTTGAAAAAACCAGTTCATCATGGATTGAGGAGGAGTAATATCCAGTAACATATCTCTATTTTATTTTTAAAAACCAAAAATAGAGATATGTTAAAAGTTAGCGCAAACCTCTTAGGTAACCACCCTTATACTGGCGGTGAATTCAGGGATTTAGACGGTAAATAATATTTATTTTACATGTTTATTCAAAGCGCCAGCCATTTCAAACATGGAAATCTGATCTTTTACAAAAATGGGTTTCAGTGCTGCATCAGCATTGATCATGCGTTTGTTTGTTTTATCCTGAAGATCATTTTTCTTGATATATACCCAAATTTTCTTAATAATTTCTGTCCTGGGAAGTGATTTGCTCCCAACAACTTTGGATAAAGCATCACTTAGCGTCAGGGGCACCATAAATGCTGCATTTGGTTTGCGTGCAGATTTTTTCTTAACAGCTTTTTTCTTAACAGCTTTTTTAGGTGCTGCTTTTTTTGCCGGTGCTTTCTTTGCGGCTTTTTTAGGTGCTGCTTTTTTTGCGGCCTTTTTTACAACTTTTTTGGGCGCTTTTTTAGCTGCTTTTTTTGCTGATTTCTTAGCGGATTTTGCCATAAAAAATGATAATTAATAGGTTAATAAAGTGGTTAGCATATTCAAATGTAGGGATTTTGGAAAATCCTATACTTAATATTCATTTTTTTTTGTTTTATGCTCGTTTTGCAAAAGATCTGGAACCTAAGTTTTGGAGGGGTTTAAAAATGAATTCCTCCAAAAAAAATACCCCCGCTGCCGGGGTAATTCAATATTTGGAAATATTATTTATGGTTGTGAAGATGTTTTCAATTTGTTTTTAAACACTTTTTCGAATTTTTCCACTTTGGGTCGGATAACAAATGTGCAATAGGGTTGTGAGCCGTGCAGGCGGTAATAGTCCTGATGATAGTCCTCTGCTGCATAAAAGTGACTAAATCCTGTAATCTCGGTCACAATGGGATTGTTATATGCTCCACTCTTATCGAGTTTGATTTTATATTCTTCTGCTTTTTTCTTTTGTTCCTCATCATGATAAAATATCACACTGCGGTACTGTGTTCCCACATCATTTCCCTGCCGGTTGAGTGTGGTAGGATCATGCGATTCCCAGAATACTTCCAGTAATTCGTCAAAACTGATCACTTTGGGATCATAAATTATCTGGAGGCACTCAGCGTGGCCAGTGGTTCCGGTACAAACGTCCTCGTAGGAGGGGTTTTTTACAGTTCCACCGGAATAACCCGAAGTCACTTTATAGACACCTTTTAATTCCTGGAAGACGGCTTCGGTACACCAAAAACATCCGGTTCCAAAGGTGGCTGTATCAGTCTTTATTCCTGCAGGAATGATTACTTCTCTCTTATTTATATTTTGGGTAGATGATGAATTGCAGGAAACCAGCGAAATTGCGCTAATTAAAATGGATGCTAACATAATGAATTTCATTCTTATTTATTAACCAATATACGGCTGAGTCGCTTAGCAGGATTGTAAGTTATAAGACAATTGAAGGCTTTTAAATGTTCGTTAACCTAACTTTGCTTTGAATGATACGATATTTCCCGGAATCCGCCCTGGGACAGCTTGAATTCGATAAAATCAGGGACTTACTTGCTGAAAAATGTAAATCTGCTTATGCCAAGGATAAAGCGGTCTCCCTGCGGATCCATACACGTCTTGAATTCATAGAAATTGAACTGAAAAGAACCGGTGAATTTAAGGATTTGCTGGATCAGGGCCTGTATTTTCCCAATGAGGAAAACCTTAATCTCACACGGGAAATTAAATTACTGGGGCTTTCTGGTGCTGTTCTAAGTGGTGATCAATTTCTTCGGATTCGTAAGATGGCCGATACATTACGACTGATCTTTCATTGGTTTGACAGAGAAAGAAGGTTGGCTTATCCTGCCCTTACTACGGTTATTAAAGACAGTTATTACGAAAAGTCAATTATCCAGTCTATAGATGAAGTTCTTGAGGAAAACGGCCAGGTAAAAGATAAAGCATCATCCGAGTTGGCAAGGATCAGGCTTTCATTATTCAGAAAACGGAATGAACTCCGAAGACTATTCGACCGGATCGTTGCCAGACTAAACAAAGCCGGTTATGTTGCTGAAACGGAAGAAGCCTTTCTTAATGGACGCCGCGTGGTGGCACTTTTTGCCGAACATAAAAGGCAGGTAAAAGGCATCCTTCATGGAGAAAGTGACAGTCGGAAAACCACATTTATTGAGCCCGAGGAAACCATTGGACATAACAATGAAATCTTTTCTCTTGAACATGAAGAAAGCCGGGAAATAAACCGAATTCTTAAAGAACTTACTGGCATTCTTTCCATTTATGCTCCCTTATTAAAAACCTATTATGAGATCATAGGTGAATATGATTATATTTCCGGTAAAGCCAAATTAGCCATTGATATGAATGGAATTCATCCAAATCTTAAGGATGGATCTCATATTCACCTGATCCAGGCTTTTCATCCTCTTTTATTCCTCTATCATAAAAAATCTCATAAGACAACAGTCCCGGTAAATATTAAATTGGATGACAATAACCGGATACTTGTTATTTCTGGTCCTAATGCAGGAGGCAAGACTGTTACAATGAAAACTGTAGGTTTACTACAACTTATGGTGCAGGCTGGTTTGTTGATTCCGGTAAATCCAAATTCAACACTTGGTATTTTTAAGCAGATCATGATCCATATTGGGGATACTCAAAGCCTTGAATTTGAACTGAGCACTTATAGTTCACATCTGATCAATATGAAATATTTTATGGAGCAGTCCAATGGACGCACTTTGTTTTTTATTGATGAGCTGGGGAGCGGGAGCGATCCAAATCTGGGGGGGGCTTTTGCAGAAGTTATTCTACTGGAACTGTTAAAAAAACATGCTTTCGGAATTGTAACGACTCATTATCTGAATCTGAAGGTGATGGCCAATAAAACACCAGGAATTACTAATGGAGCCATGGCCTTTGATGAACAAAGCCTTCAGCCATTATACCAGTTGATTTTAGGGAAACCCGGCAGTTCATACACTTTTTCCATTGCTGAACGGATAGGCCTTCATCCTGACCTCATCAGTAATGCACGAAAACTTGTAGATGATGAACATTTTAAGCTGGACAAATTACTTAATCGAACGGAACAGGACCTGCGAAATATTGAAAAAAAGGATAAGGAATTACAACAGATGCTCAAAGAAAATGTCAAGCTGAAATTGGAACTACAAAAGACCCTTGAAAAGGAAAAACATCAGCAGCAATTACAAATCCTTCAGGAACAAAATAAAATCTCTGCCGAACGCTACAGTTATATGAAGGAAATGGAAAGAAAATTGAAGCAAATCATATTCGATTGGCGCAAAGCGGAAAATAAGGAAGAAGTAATCAAACAAATGCAGGCTCTATTGTTTAATCAAAAAGATAAGCCAGCATCTGAAAAGGTAAAAAAGAAATTCGATGCTAAATATATTGAGGTTGAAGGAAATATTCAGCCTGGTTCTCAGGTAAAAATGAAAAATAGTCACCAGACAGGAACGATAATAGAACTACGTGGCAGGAAGGCTATTGTAAAAATGGGACAGATTCCCATCACCATTAATATTTCCGATCTCGTGCTAATTCAGGAAAAAACTACATCTGAATCACCAAAAATTGCTTATGAATCCAAAACAACTGGCAGCTGAAAAAGCTGTTTCATTCCTGGAAAATGGTATGACGATCGGACTGGGTACTGGTTCGACAGCTTATTGGGCAATTGAAAAAATAGGCGAAAAAGTAAAAAAGGAAAATTGGAAAATCAGGGCAATCGCAACTTCCATACGTTCTGAGGAACACGCGAGAAGCTTGGGCATACCTATCTTCGATTTTTCAACAATCAGTTCCATTGATATAACCATTGATGGAGCAGATGAAGTGGACGCGCAATTACAATTAATTAAAGGGGGAGGAGGCGCACTTCTAAGGGAAAAAATAGTAGCTTCCAATAGTAACCAGATGATCGTAGTGGCTGATGAATCTAAATGGGTTAAAACCCTTGGGAAATTTCCATTACCTGTAGAAGTAGTTCATTTCGGATGGCAACGAACTTTTGAGAAATTGCAAATGCTGGGGTGTGAAACAAAAAGAAGGATGAAGGAAAACGAACCCTATATGACCGATAATGGAAACTATATTGCTGATTGCTCTTTCAATGAAATTAAAGATCCTCCTGCTCTTCACGAAGCAGTGAATGCCATTACCGGCGTTGTGGATAATGGTTTATTTATTCGAATTGCCAGCAAACTTGTCCTCGGATTTAATAACGGCGAAACACGGATCATAAGTAGGTAAAATAATGATCTGAGGTATAAAATCTTCGATCTGTTTCAAAAAATCCTCATTATTTCCTTAGATTAATGCGAGTATTTAAATTCTATTTATTATAAGAATTGGTATGATACTTACTGTATTAAACTATATCGGAAGAAAACTCGAAACAGTTGAGACCCGCCTAGGTAATTTATATGCAAATTATATTTTGCCTGAATTGTAGTAGTTTGGAATCTGTTTCCTGATCCGCCTGAGCGGATATCTGGAATTAAGACTTCGTTTGTTTACGAAGTCTTAATTTTTTTCTACATACTTGCATGGAGGTAATCTTTTAATTGGGAAATAGTTTCCTGCTGGTGCTGGATTGTTTCGCGAATCAGATCGTGAATAGATACAACTCCGTAAATTTTGTCCTGCTCGAAAACCGGGAGATATCGTATATTTTTATCTGCCATCAATTGCATACAGTGTTCAATACTGTCATGGAGATTAACGGCCGGCAAGTCGTTCGACATAATTTCCGAAACAGGTGTATCAGTAGACGATTTTCCTTTCAAAATTACTTTTCTCGAATAATCCCTTTCAGTCATAATTCCCAGATAATCCTGATTTTCCACAACCATTACCGAGCCTATATTCTGTATTGACATAATTCTAAGTGCTTCCAAAACTGAAGTTGTAGGGGGAACAGCGGTTATTTTCCTTTCTTTATGAAGAAAAATATCTGATACTTTTTTCATTCCGGCAATTTTAATGTGAGCAATCGTTTCAGGTAAATTACAAATATTTATCTGATAATCAGTCTTTGAAATCGGAACTTGCTCCCACCAAGGGTATTTCCTTGGAGTATGAAGGCACAATTATGGTATCAATGATGTGAGAATCAATGGTTATGGTGTTTTTCAGCCGCCTAATTTGAAGTGGGGGGCAATAAAAAAGCCTTGAAGATTAAAACAATGGCTCTAATTTCCAGATGAACGAATTCATGATTGATGGATTTGCGCGGGTGGTGATTAAGGAGTACTTTTATCGATTAAAACCGGATTTAACATGACAAATCAATTGTTTTTATTATCAATGCCCGGGGGCAGCGAATGGATTCTGATCGTTATTGCAGTACTTGTTTTATTTGGGGGTAAAAAAATCCCTGAATTCATGAAAGGACTTGGAAAAGGAATGCGTGAATTCAATGATGCAAAAAATAATGTAAAACAAGAGTTTGAAAGTGGTCTCAATGAACCTCAAAAACCTGTTTCAGCACCTGAAACTAAAAATTAAAAATAAAGTTACATTCAAATAAAGTTAGGCTTACTCAGGAGTCCCCGGTGAATAAATCATTTACCGGGGATTATTCTTTTTAAACTTTGCTAACGTTCTCCACCGACCGAAGGAAGGTCACGTTTAAGCATGTCGTCACGATTGGCCATTTCCCAAGCAGTATAAAAAACCAGCTTGGCTCTTTTAGTCATCAGATCATAATTGATTTTATCGGGGGTATCAGAAGGTTTATGGTAATCCGGATGAATTCCATCAAAATAGAATATGATCGGTACTCCTTTACGTGCAAAATTGTAATGGTCACTCCTATAATAAATTCTCTCCGGATCTTTCGGGTTATTAAATTTATAATCAAGTTCGAGTCCGGTATATTTTTTATTCATATCGACACTGATCTTGTGTAGGTCGGTACTGAGTTTATCGTCACCCACGATATAAACATAATTATTGGAATCCCCCTGTTTTTTCCCCGGATCTTTCCTTCCAATCATATCAATGTTGAGATCCACAGTGGTTTTATCCAGCGGATAAACGGGATTCTCAGTATAATATTCAGATCCCCACAATCCTTTTTCTTCGCCCGAGTTTGCGAGGAAAAGTATACTCCTTCGTGGTCCTTTGCCGGAAGCTTTTGCTTTAGAAAAAGCCGCTGCCAGTTCAAGAAGACTAACCGTACCTGAACCGTCATCATCCGCTCCAAAATAAATAATGGAATCTTTTTTACCCAGGTGATCGTAATGTGCAGATATTACGAGCAGCTGTTCTTTAAGGTCAGTTCCTTCTAAATACCCTAATACATCCGTGCTTTGCAGCATTTTCGTTTCTTTCAGGATCGATAACCAAATATTTACAGAATAGGTTTTGTGTCCCAATGATCCGGCTTTTGCCAAATCATAATCCTGGCCCATAATACTTCTCGCCATCGCAACGGAAATATAGAAACTATTGGGACGTACCTTCGAACGGTAATAATTTCGGTACATCATTCCTTTATCCGGAACACCCTGATGTGGAAAGTCTTCCTGAATAATGAAAACAGCTACTGCGCCATGCGCCTGGGCTGCATCCTGTTTCGCGTAAGGATTAAAGGTCCTTCTATTTGTCTGAGCCTGTATCAAGCCGGGAGGATAAGAATTTAAAATCAATACTATTTTACCTGCGACCTGTAAATCTTTGTAATCATCGCGAAGAGAATCAGATATTCCAAATCCTGCAAAAACAATTTCTGATGTTCCAAATGAAGTTGAATATGCGCTGGAAATACGCGTATCAAAATTCTTATTTATCGAGTAGGATATTCCGTTTATAACAATTCCCGAAGACAAGAGGCTGTCCTGGTATACCGGGTAGGCCAGCTGAAAACTGTCTTTATTGCCAGGTTTCAGTCCCAGACTCTTAAAATAATTTTCAATATAATCGGCAGTTTTGCGTTGACCCGCAGTGGCAGTTTCCCTTCCTTCGTATGCAGGTCCGGCAATCTCATATAAATGCTTTTGTAGATTTTCTGCTTTAATACTATTTCCAAAAACCGACGGATCAGTTTTTTTTTGTCCGAAACAAAAAAAAGCAGATCCTGTTAAAAACAGACCTAAAATTATTTTCATGGGGTCAAATATATTAGGTCCCGCGTAATAAATCAATTATACTTGTTTTACAAATTGGACATTTGCATGAAGTTTAACTTCGTCTCCCAATACAAATCCGCCGGTTTCAGTAGGAGAATTCCATTCGAGACCGAATTCCTTACGGTTGATCTTCCCTTCAATTGTAAAACCGGTTCTTGTTTTACCCCAGGGATCAGTAATAACACCGCCGTGTTCAACATTCAATTTTACAGGTTTTGTCACGCCATGCATTGTCAGGTTGCCAAAAAGGGTATATTCCTCGTTTGAAATCTTTTCCAGCTTTGTACTGACAAAAGTCAGGGCAGGGTTTTTTGCTACATCAAAAAAATCTGCACTCTTCAGGTGGCTATCACGTTGTTCGTTATTTGTGGAAATAGAATCAATATCAGCTGTGAAACTGATTTTGGAAGAAGAAAAGTCCTGATCCACACCTTCGATTTCAGCGTTGAACTTTCCAAAAGAACCTGTTACATTGGTAATCATAAGGTGACGTATCTTAAACTGAATTTCTGAATGCGTTGGATCGATAATCCACTTCGAAGTTGCCATGGTTATGTATTTAATGTTCAAACATCAAAACTAAACTATTTTTAATTACAATTCATATAATTCTTGATTTCCTTAAGAAGGCCATAAAGTGGTTATTATAGTAGTCATTTGGTTTGTGAAAGGTTAACTTTGCAGCCGTTTTATGAAATCAGGATTTGTCAATTTGTTTGGAAAGCCCAACGCGGGAAAGAGTACATTGTTAAATACCCTGATGGGTGAAAAACTGGCCATCGTCTCCCATAAGGTTCAAACAACACGTCACCGTATCAAGGGTATCCTGACAGCTCCAGGATACCAGCTGATTCTCTCAGATACACCCGGTATTATAGATCCCAGATACAAGCTTCATGAAAAAATGATGGATTCAGTGAAGCAGGCAGTTCTTGACACAGACCTGGCCTTGTTACTCCTGGATGGAAAGGACAACCTGGAAGAGAATGATATGATTTTTTCAGGTTTGAACCTGAAAGTACCAGCGTTGGTTCTGATAAATAAATCAGAACGTATGGCTGAGACGGAGATCGCCTCAGCGACTGAATTTTTTAAAGATAAAAAATACACTAAAGGCGTATTGGCGATATCTGCACTTAAAAAAATCAACACAGATCTTTTACTGGAACGCATCATACAATTTCTGCCGGAAGGTGAACCTTTTTTTGACGGTGATGAATTAACAGATCGTCCTGTAAAGTTTTTTGTGGGTGAAATGATCAGGGAGAGAATCTTTAGTATGTATAGTGATGAAATTCCATATCATACAGCGGTTATAGTTCAGGAATTCAAGGAAAAAGATACGCTCACCAAGATACAGGCAGATATCATTGTGCAGCGTGAAACGCAAAAAGGCATTTTACTGGGTGAAGGCGGGAAGATGATACGTCAGTTAGGAACAGATGCGCGTAAAGAGATTGAAGCGTTTATCGGAAGAAAGGTTTTTCTGGAACTTTTCGTGAAAGTCCGACCTAAGTGGCGAGACAATGAATGGCAGCTGCGCGAATATGGCTATTAATTTTTGCATTTTAATATTTTACATTCATGTCCGGATTTACGGTAGCTATAACAGGAAGACCCAATGTTGGCAAGAGCACACTTTTTAATCGTTTGCTTGAACAGCGCAAAGCCATTGTGGATGACCAGAGTGGTGTGACAAGAGACAGACAATATGGAGTGGCCGACTGGAACGGCAAAAATTTTAATATCATTGATACCGGTGGGTTTGTTCCGGAAAGTGACGACGTATTCGAACAGGAAATAAAAAAGCAGGTTTTGATCGCGGTGGAAGAAGCCAATGCAGTCATTTTTATGACCGACACAGTTACTGGCATCACAACTCTCGATGAATCCATGGCTGACCTGCTGCGCCGTTCTGTAAAACCCGTATTCCTCGTTGTGAATAAAGTTGATAATAGTGACCGACTGCTTGAAGCCGCCGAATTTTATAGTCTGGGATTCGACAATATTTATTTTATCTCTGCTATGAGCGGGAGTGGTACCGGTGAATTGCTGGATGCAATTGCAGGACTCATTCCCAAAGCAGAAGATGAAGAAAATTCAGGAACAGCCCTTCCAAAATTTGCGATTATAGGGCAGCCGAATGTGGGAAAATCTTCCCTGCTTAATGCTCTTGTGGGAAGTGAAAGAACTATAGTAAGTGAAATTGCCGGTACCACCCGTGATAGTATTCATACCCATTATAATCTTTTTCATAAAGAATTTGTATTGATAGATACTGCCGGGATAAGAAGGAAAACAAAAGTGCATGAGGATCTTGAGTTCTATTCTGTAATCCGTGCAATTAAAGCTATGGATGAAGCCGATGTATGCCTGTTACTTCTGGATGCAGAAAAAGGCCTGACCGCACAGGACCTTAATATTTTCAGCCTGGCAGTAAAAAAAGGGAAGGGGGTTGTAATTGTTGTAAACAAATGGGATCTCGTCGATAAGGAAACTAATACTTCGAGGGATTATGAGGCCAACCTCAAGGGACGGTTTGCTCCATTTACTGACCTCCCGATCATTTTTATTTCTGCCAAAAGAGAAGACCCGAATTTTCAAAGTTATTGAAACAGCTTTGGAAGTATTTGAAAACCGGAGCAGGAAAATACCAACTTCTAAACTTAATGATGTGATGCTGAAAGCAGTCGAAAACTATCACGCCCCAGTAGTTCGCGGCAATGCAATAAAAATAAAATATGTTTCCCAGTTACCGACACCTGTACCTTCATTTGCCTTTTTCAGTAATTATCCCGATGATATAAAACAACCTTACCGGAATTATCTCGAAAACCAAATGCGTAAAAGCTTTCCTTTAGAGGGTGTTCCTATAAGAATATACTTTCGAAAGAAATAAAAGGCTGCTATTTAAAATACTGAATGCTTTGGATTATTAGTGGAAAATAGTAGCTTTGCCGCCAATAAAAACAACCTCAATGAAAAAACTCCTTTTCGTTATTATTATCGCTGCTGCAATGACATCCTGCAGTGGAAGCGGTGATGCCGCTGCTAAAACTGATTCTGCAATAACAACTGCGGTTGACACTACAAAAAAAGTGGTTGATTCAGCAGCAGTAAAAGTTGATTCTACAATAAAAGCTGTTGCAGATACTGCAAAAGCGAAAATTGGTGCAGTAGCAGATAGTGCAAAAAAAGCAGCTAAGAAATAATGAATTTATCTGAACTTGGTCCCTCCTGTTAAATTGGGAGGGATTTTTTTTGTTCTACCCACCTCAAAGTGGTATTGACTTCCATGGTCGTCGTGGTTATTTTGCATGATGCGTTCATCAAACCATCTACATAAAGGAATAATCGTCTGGTCTTTAATTTTAATGTTATTTTTTCCAGCCTTTCTTATTGCTGAAATCAAGACCTGGACGGGTCTTGGTGGGGATTCGAATTGGTCAAATCCACTGAACTGGGCAGACATGAGTTTACCTCTTTCCGCCGATGACGTATTACTGGATAACAGAAATGTGCCTCTATCATTCACAATAATGCTACCTGATGTTGCAGTCATTGTAAGAACTCTTGTAATAAATCCTTCAACCGGTCGAACAATTGAGGTTATTTTGCCTGCTTCGAATATTAATGCGAATGCATTTACAGTTACTGGTCCGGGTTATGGTATTGAATTACATAGCGGCGCTATTTTTCGAAACGCATCAGGAATTTCGTCCGGTGAGTCCCTCCAAATATCAGATTCAATTATTATTTACGATGGAGGCCGCTATATTCACCAGACCCGGGGGTCTCATGCCAACAATATCTTAAAATTTTTATCCACAGCTCCTGGAACAGAACTGGGAATTTTTGATTTTGACGTGCCTAGAGCATCTTATACTATTTCAGTCAGCAACAGAATTTATGGTTGTCTCGAATTGCATTCTACGGCTTTTGGTAATTCGGTAAATTATACCTGTACCGGGGCAAATCCTCTTCTGATCCGCGGAAATCTGCGCATAGGAGCTAACGTTAGCATGAGCATGGATCTGAGTGGAATAAATGGAAATATTCAGGTAGCAGGAGATTTTATTCAGGAAGGAGGTCGCCTGAACCTCGCATCAGGAAACGGTGATAATTCTGTTCTTCGCATACAAGGAGATTTGTATCAGTCTCCCTCTGCAATCATCACGGAAACTTCCAATGGGAATCCCTGGCTGGAATTGAATGGCATACGAATGCAGGAAATAGCAATGCCGGGACTCATTCTTAACCAGGTTGGATTCCGCATTAATAATTCAGCAGGGTCTGAACTTCGTTTTCCACTTACACTTCCCTGGAAACTAGAATTAAACAGGGGAGAGATTATAAGTACGACAGATGCTATGCTAATACTGGATACTTTGTGCAGTATTATTATCGACAGTTCCCGTCTTACCGAATCATATATTGCAGGGCCGCTCCGAAAATTGGGTTTGAATCAACAGGACCATTTTTTGTTTCCAGTGGGAAAGGATAAAAACCTTCGCTGGCTTGAATTAAAGAATCCGGCTGGAAATTACACAGTTGAATATTTTCATGAGGATCCTGCTTCAATTGGAACTGTATTAGAAACCGGACTGGATCATATTTCAAAACTTGAATATTGGAAGATAATTGCAGACGGGGAATTAAACGACAAAGCAAAAATTGAATTATCCTTTTCCTCAGTACAAAGCGGAGGTGTTACAGATCCCGGGCATTTAAACGTGACAAAATTCCAATCCGGGAAATGGGAGGATGCAGGACATGAAACAAGTACAGGAAATTTTATTCAGGGCTCTGTCGTTAGCGGAGATATTGATTTTTCAGCTATTGATTATACATTGGCCAGTACACTGAATATGGAAAACCCGTTGCCCATGACTATCATTAAAATGGATGTGAAAGAAATATCGGGAAAACCAGAATTTAACTGGACAATAGAAAGCCCGGAAATACCTGACCATTTTGATTTATATGAAGAAACCAGCGGTGATCCCATACTTATTGCAAATATCATGGCGATAAATCAGCAAAAGAACTATAACTGGACTTATAACAATCTTCTGGCCACGGGGAATCATTATTTTAGGATCAGAATGGTAGATATTCACAAAAATGAATATGAAGGAAATATCGTTTCTTTTAAAATAGATGACAGGAATATTCGGCTGAATTGGCTTGGAATGAGTAATTCTTCTGGTTTCAGCCAGCTACTAATTCAATCTGACCGGCGGGATGAATGGAAATATGAGATCAGTTCTGTTCAGGGTCAGATCATTAAAAGGGGGGTCATAAGGCTTGTGGAAGGCAGGAATTATCTACCACTGGGAGAAGAGATAATATCAAAAGGCGTATATATTTTTAACGGAATAAATATAACAGGGGATCATTATTCATTATTGTTCCAAAAATAATGACAGGTCAGTTAAGTTTCCATTTTTCAATAAGGATTAGTATCGTAGACTGATATTCCCGAAAAGCAATATCCTGATTTTTGATAAAACTGTTTTCGTCAAGTTTTCCGATTACCTGGTCCATTTCAGCCTGGTTTTCATAGACCATTCTACGGAATGGATTTAGATAGTCTTTTTCTCTTGAGCTGTAAATACCGTTGGTAATCCATTCTGCAGTCTGCATAGTTTGAGACAGAAGTTCTTTGAATTCAATCGGTTTAATTTTTTTAATCGATATGTCGTTTACCTTCCATAGAATATCAAGTGCGTGATGCAATTTATCAGTTTTATAATTTTTACTTTCATTTAAATAAAACTGATGAATATCTTTCCAGCCGTCAATCCGGTTCTGGCGAATATTAACAAGCATTTTATCCAGGGCCGACTTTTTAATGAGTTGTCCGCCAACGTTTATCCAGATCACAGGAATTTTATTTTCTGGTAGGGATTCCTGAAAATCAGCCAGATTCTTAAATTCCCCGGATTTTATATTAACCAGTATTTGTTCAAGTGCATAATGAATAATTAATTCCTTGTAAATCGAATATCCCTTAACGAGTTTAAGTATGCGCACTTTACGCGAACTATTTTCAAATCCTTCAGCTAAGAATGTTACAGAATTTAATGATACATCTTTGTTTTCCAATAATTGTTTTCCGTGCATTTTTAGTGCTGCATCATCTGAAAAT
The DNA here is from genome assembly GCA_963757975.1 of uncultured Bacteroidota bacterium. Lineage (GTDB taxonomy): Bacteria > Bacteroidota > Bacteroidia > Chitinophagales > Chitinophagaceae > Puia. Next base: position 49,623 of record CAVWUD010000018.1, on the reverse strand, counting down.
AGATTCACAGAACCATTTCCCTCTCCTTCTTTATCTGAAACCTGATTTTTATATCTCAACCAGGACCTGCCCACGATCAGTTGGAGTTTTTCTATGGCTGTTGCAAGTTCCTGTAAACTATCGGGTGCCAGATAATCGTATTCAAGCAACTGAATTTTTTCCAGTCTTTTATCACGGTCAGCATATTTCCAGGCATTTCGGGCAAGAGCATACATATTATGCAGAAACCAGTAAGCCGGCATTACCAATAATTCATCTTTTGAATTATCATTACTTACTAAGGAAAAAGGTAGTGGAATATCCAATTCTGCAGGATAATCTCCTTTAGCCATAATTATAAATGACGCAAAACGTGAATTATGTTTTACACTGACACAGAGTCCTGGCCAGAATCCGCGGCCTGCAATCAGTTCCCCGTCGGCACCTCTTGAATTATGATTGGATCCAATAGTTGCACCTGCGGCCATATTAGTTTGGCCCCTTAACAGGGAAGCGCATAAAAATGAATTATTGTGGTGCTGTTCATGTGCCGGAAAAATAAGGGAGTTCAATACTTCACAGCAGGAAATGGTGGAATTGTTTCCGAGATATGAATTAATGAGTCGTGCTCCATATTTCAACTGGGAATTTGAAGCAAGTATAAATCGAACAGCTTTCACTCCATAAAAAATCCTGCAGCCGTGACCTATAATTCCGTTCACAAGTTCACAGCCTTCCCCAATTTGTGTTTTAGATTCAGCCGAAGAGTTAATAGTAAGGTTTTTCAGTTTGTTTGCTCCTTTCAGATAAGCATCTGTTCCTATCTTGACGTCTTTAACGATTTTGCAATTTTTGATTACTGTACGATCACCAATCGTACCATAAAATCCCCGGCGGTTGTCAAATTGTTTATTACTGAAGTGACGAAGTTTTTCCTGTAGAACCCCGTCGTCACGGTATCTGCTGAATAACCAGGCATCTCCCGGTAGCATTCCATCGAAAGGAATAATACTGCGGCCGCCATTTTCATTACATACTTCCAATTCTATACGGATTGATTCAGGCTCACCTTCTTTCAAAATTCCGTTTCCGAATTTGGCATGGTCAGTCGTTTCTATTTCATTTACATTGATCAGGATTACATCGTTGCCGATAATATAGTGAGACAAATAGCTCACGTTATCGATAACAACGTTATTTCCAATATCGCAACTAATTATTGTGCTGTTATAAAATCCGACAGGCCTGCGTAGATTATGGAATTCGAGGTAATAGGGTTCAAGGATACCGATTCGGACCAATCCGTAGAAATTACAGTTATGAATAAGTTCAGGAAGGAAATTACCAGAAACCATAACAAGACTCCAGTCGTCGGCATTGTTTCCATTTTTTTTTAATTCCTCCACTTCATCCAGCTTTAAATGCCTGTATAATGCAGAAGGTTTATTTTGTTCGTTCCGCAAATAGTATTCATCCTTTCCCTCGGGAAGATATTCGGCAGGTATAAAATCATATCCTAGATTGCGAAGCGGCGTTTTTGTAATCTGATTCATGAAATTTATTCTACGGTTACACTTTTAGCCAGGTTACGAGGTTTATCGACGTCATATCCTTTTGCCATTCCCAGGTAACAGGCAAACAGTTGTAATGGAATTACTGAAAGAAGGGGAGAAATCAACTCGTCGGCTAAAGGTACAGTCATTGTATCATCTGCCATTTTTTCAATCACTTCATCCCCTTCGCTTATGACAGCAATGACTTTTCCTTTCCTGGCTTTAATTTCCTGGATATTACTGACCAGTTTTTCATGATAAAAACTCTTAGGAGCTGCAAAAATCACAGGTAAATTCTCATCTACCAGTGCAATCGGTCCATGTTTCATTTCAGCAGCGGGATAACCTTCGGCATGTATATATGAAATTTCTTTTAATTTGAGAGCTCCTTCCAGCGCAACCGGGAAATTATTACCACGGCCAAGGTATAATGCATCTTTAACATTTTTATATTTCAATGCCAGATTGCGGATATGTTCTGATGTTCTTAATAATTCTTTTACTTTCTCTGGAATAGACTGTAATTCACCAAGCAATTGAATATATCTGTCTTCTGTTATGGTTTGTTTTTCATGTGCTATTTTCAATGCAATCATTATCAAAACCACTATCTGTGCCGTAAATGCTTTTGTGCTTGCAACTCCAATTTCAGGCCCTGCATGAGTATAAGCACCTGCATGTGAAATGCGGGCAATAGAAGAGCCGACCACATTTACAATACCAAAAATAAACGCACCCTGTTCTTTAGCCTTCTCTATGGCCACTATGGTATCTGCTGTTTCACCACTTTGTGAAATTGCAAAAATAACATCACCCTGATTGATCACCGGATTACGATACCTGAATTCCGAAGCATATTCCACTTCCACCGGTATTCTGCAAATTTCCTCAATAATATATTCAGCGATAAGTCCTGCATGCCAACTGGTACCACAGGCTACCATTATAATTCTTCTTGCATAAGTCAGTTTCTCAATATTATTTTGAACACCAGCCATTGTGATGATTCCTTTTGCTGCATCCAATCGTCCCCGAAGGCAATCGAAAATCGTTTCGGGCTGTTCAAATATTTCTTTAAGCATGAAATGTTCATATCCGCCTTTTTCAATGGCTGTTAATTCGAGATCGAGTTTCTGTACAAATGGTGTGATCTTTTCATTACCCAGATTTTTTAATATCAGCTCGTCACATTTTATTATTGCCAGTTCATAGTCATTTACATAAACCACTTCTTTGGTGTATTCTATGATAGGAGATGCATCGGAAGCTAAAAAATGTTCTCCTTTGCCAATGCCAATTACCAGCGGACTGCCCTTCCTTGCTGCGATCATTGTGTCCGGATGATCACGGTCCAGGAGAACAATTACATATGCACCGGTCACTCTCTTAAGCGCAATGCGTAAAGATTCTTCAAGGCTGCAGTTATTATTTTCCTGAATGTCTTCAATAAAATTTAGCAGTACTTCTGTATCCGTATCGCTTTTAAAACTATATCCCTTTTTTGTGAGTTCTGTTTTAAGCTGGTTATAATTTTCAATGATACCGTTGTGAATCATTGCCAGTCTCCCGCTAGCTGAAAGATGGGGATGGGCATTTCGATCACTGGGTTCGCCATGGGTGGCCCAACGCGTATGTCCGATGCCTGCGTGTGAATGTAAATCTTTACCTATGATACTTTCTTCTAATGCGGCTACGCGCCCCTGTTTTTTATATACCCTCAGATCTCTTATTTCCAGTAGTGCAACTCCGGCACTGTCATAACCCCGGTATTCAAGTCTTTTCAGGCCCTTCATGATAACAGGGTACGCTTCTCTTGGACCGATATAAGCTACAATTCCACACATAATTTATAGTTATTTTATAAAACCGCCTTTATCGGTTGCTGATTTAAAGTAAAATATTCATCATAAATATTGAAGCCACAGTAAAGTAAATTATGAGACCTGTAACGTCCACCAAGGTAGCCACGAAGGGGGCCGATGAAGAGGCGGGATCGGCGCCAGTTTTTTTAATACGATCGGTAACATACTTCCGGCCAGGGTGCCCCAAAGAACTACACCGACCAGTGAAAAGCTAACTGAGAGACCGATTGCATCCCAGTGAAATCCGTAATTATCCTTAAAAACGCCACGGACCATTATAGGTGCCATACAAAAATCCTTATAAATCCTATGAGACCAAGTATTGCGCCCAGCATAAAACCCGGAAAGAATTTCCCTCCGCATAACCCGCCACCAGTCTTTAAGGGTTACTTCTCCGAGGGCCATAGCCTGAATTATAAGTGTAGATGCCTGGGAACCACTATTACCGCCACTCGACATGATTAAAGGAATAAAATTGGTCAGGATAATCCATTTCGCCAGTTCGTCGTTATAATAAGCCATTGCTGTTGCCGTCAGCATTTCACTTAAAAAAAGTATAATCAGCCAACCCACTCTTTTTCTGATTAACTGAAAAAAGGGAGTTTCAAGATATGGATGATCGAGGGCTTCTGTTCCTCCAATTTTCTGAATATCCTCCGTAAATTCTTCCGTTGCTACCCACAATACATCATCAATGGTTACAATGCCCAGCAAAAGTTTGTTATTATCAAGCACCGGCAACGCCATTCGATTATTCATTTTAAAAGCCTGGTTGGCAGTCTCCTGATCATCATTTACATTGAGATAAATAAACCTGTTGTCGATTACATCCTCGACTTTCTTATCCGGATCAGCAAGAATGATTTCACGGATTTTAATATCATCGATGAATATACCCTTTTCATCCACTACATAAATGACATCGATGGTTTCACTGTCTTTGCCAACGTCGCGGATATGCCGGATAACCTGTCGTATAGTCCAATCTTTTTGAACTGCTATATAATCAGGTGTCATTAATCTTCCCACACTGCTTTCGGGATAACCCAAAAGAGACAAGGTGATCTTACGTTCCTCGGGGTCAAGCATTTTTATAAGCTCTTTCACCACTTCGTTTGGCAGGTCCTCTAAAAAGGAAGTGCGGTCATCTGCAGGAAGCCCGTTGAGTAATTCAGCAGTTTTGGATGGAGAGAGTTCCTGGATAATGCGTTTCTGTATCGCGAAATCCAAAATCTTAAATGTGCTTATTGCCCGATGAATACTCAGATTGCCAAGAATTTCACCTTCATGCTCCGGAAATTCATAGATAAGTTCCGCCACATCACTAATATTCTGATTATCCAGAAACTTGTGTAATGATTCCAGATCGTTTGATTGGAGAGCCTCTAAAAATTGATATTTAAGCGGGGTATTTTCGATTTCGACCGTCATTCTTCAAATTTACAGCGAAGCCTTGATAAATTGCGTTTGAAACAGCTCACTTTATTGGATTCCGGCAGTTTAAATTACATTATGATTTTATCATGTTTATTTATTGCTGATTCACCTGGGCGTGGGCGGGGCGTTTTTACGAACGAAGACCTTACTTCCGGAAAACTCATTGAAATTTCGCCTGTCATTGTAATGAATAATGAAGAAAGAAAACTCCTGGACCAGACCCTCCTTCACGATTATATATTTATATGGGGTAAGACGGAGACTGAATGCTGTATAGGATTAGGTTATTTGTCTATTTACAACCACGATTTTTATTCAAATGCCGAATATGAAATGGATTTTGAACTATCAGTAATCCGGATAAAAACTATTCGTAATATTAAGAAAGCTGAGGAAATTTTTATTAATTACAATGGGTCCTGGAACGACAGCAAGCCATTATGGTTTGATCCGGTTAAGGATCTTAAATAATTACTATTTTTTTGACCTGTTTAAAATCGGTGAATACCGGAAAGATAAAAGGAATCCATAACTGTTAAGCTTCAGATTATCAATACCCATGTTTTTGAGTGGAAGTTTGAGGAAAGGTTCTGCCTGAAATGAAAATCCTTTTCCAATATCAGATTCCATACCTAATGAAATGTTAGCTACTTTAAACCAGTAATTTACCTGTTCATCATCTTCTACTTTGTAAGCTAATGGTCTCACCCCATTATGAAAGAAATAAATATAGGTTTGTTTCATTATGAAATAGGAGGAGAAGCCTGCATTCACAAAGAATTTAGTTTTTTCATTTTTTGCAAAATCATAGCGAAGAGTCAGGGGGAGCTCCCACATATTGGATGATCCGTTTATATATTCTATTGGAGGCGGAGCCGCAAACATTGTTGTATTATTTGTTGATATGCCCGTGCTGTGACCGTGGTGCCCAATAAAATTTATTAGTATATATCATGCCGGAGTTAACAGACAGTTTATTAGTAAGATAATAACCAACTGTGAGTCCGATATTATTTCCAAGTTGGTCATTTGAAATTCCTCCTGCATCCGTATAGTCGGGTCCGAAAGTTAAACCAAAATTTAAGGAACGGTTTATTCGAAGCGCTCTGTACGATAAAGCTGTTTTGGTGTGAGAAAGCAGGTTCAAAAGTGAATCGTTTCCCATTACTTTGCCCAGCACAACAGTCGAAGTAACGACAGAGGGTAAACTGAGTTGGTTTCTGCCCCTCTGGACGATGCTTTTATCATCTAACCCGCCGGAAATAGAAGAAATACCTGATGTGTTTGAACTTTCCGGATTATTCTTATTTTTCGCTTGTTTGTCGCTTGAAACATTTATCAGATCTGATCTATCAGTAACAATTGCTCCGGATGAAGCTAAAGCTTCAGAATTGCCGTGTTTTGTCCCTGAATTTTTATCATCCGAATATAATTTTGATCTGGTAATATTTGAATAGTGATTTTTAATATTTGCAGATTCGGTAGTATGAATATCCATTCCAGTCCCTGAATTTTTTTCAACTGCGGAGCCCTGAGTAACTCCTGCATCAGCAATATTATTTAAAGAAACGCTATCCAAATGAATTGTGTTTGCATTCGTACGTTTATTATCAGATGATGAAGTTGAAGCGTCCTGGACTATTGGCTGATTTGTTCGTGTAGAATGTTGGCTATAATAAATTTTTTTAATCGCGAAAAAAGAAATTCCTGTAATCAATAGGATAGCCGATCCCCACATATATGGATTGATTCGGCCGAAGCGAAAACCATCAGGCGGCCGCTCAGGAATTTGCTCTATAAGCTTCTGCTCAAGCTTATTCCAGGATAAAGAAGAATGATCGGGTTCATAAAAATCCGACGCTTCTCTACTCAACCTGTCAATATCTTTATCAGATAGGTTCGACATATGTTTTCACATCAGCTTTTTTTGTCAAAATTTTTCTAAGATTTTCTCTTGCCTTTGATAAATTCGATTTGGATGCACCTACAGAAATTCCTAAATGTTTTCCAATCTCCTCATGCGACATGCCCTCAATTACAAATAGATTAAACACTGTCCTATAGGCGGGTGATAATAAACGGATTGCTTCAATGATTTCTTTATACGACAGTTTATCGATCCCGGTTTCCCCATGATCAGCTATTTTTTCTGATTCTTCAGAAAGCATTTGTCCACGGAGATAAGCTGAATTTTTACGGTAATAGTCAATGCAAGTATTTACAAGGATCCTCTTAAACCAGCCTTTCAAAGCCATGGAAGTTTCGAGGTGACGATTTTCATCAAACTGATGAATATTTTTGAAAAATTTTGTGAAACCTTCATTAACAATTTCTTCTACCTGATATTGATTATGTTGATAACGATAACATATTTTCATGGCATATCCCTTCAGGAATTCATACAATTCCTTTTGACTGGCCCGGTCATTTTGCCTGCAGCCAGCTATTAATGCGCTAATTTGATGGTTACCGTTTATCAATGGTTTTAAGGCCTTTTCCTAAGGTGAAGTTAATAGCGCAACCACTTCATCTTTATTAATTTACGTAAATCTTATGTTAAAGGTTGCCACCCAATAATTTTAGTTCACCTTCTATAAAAATCTGAAACTGAATGTTTTGTGAAGTCACCAACATGCCAATGATTTTAGCTTCTTTCAATGAGCCGACTGAATGAATTCCCTGCATCCATTCCCTGTTCAAAAGCTGATCAATCATCGATTTATTTGCATTTAAAAGTGCTTCGATGTCCAGGTAAGATTTTCCCTGAATCGATTTGCGGATCTTATTTCTAAACAGACTTCTGGCTATTTTTAATGCCAGATCTTCTCCTTCAATAGAATATTGAATATTTGGTATACTTAAAGTTTGTTTTGCAGTATCAAGAACAGGTGTTCCCCGTAGGTAGATACTTCCATGATTACTTCCTGCAAAATCAATTTGCAATTCTATCTGGTGATTTCCGATACTACGTACAGTTGCATCTTTTATAACTATGGTTCTTCCTTTTACTTCAAAAACTTTATTATGGAGACTATCCCGCAAAATATTATTTAGAAAATCAAAATCATAATTCATATTCATGTACAGACGAATTCCGTTTCTGTTATCTGTTTGCAATAAGGCTGGCAGGGTGGCTGGTTCGAGAATATGGTTAACCGGATCAGAACTGAACTGAGGTCTGCAGGATATACCTAGTGAAATTGAAAAGCTGTCTTTTACATAATTTATCTGTCCGATGCGGACTGAAGATGGATTAAGCAGAAAATAGCCATACTTACCAATAACAATCTTTCTATAGATACTGTCTTTAATCTGCATTTTCAATTTATCAAAATTTAATCCTGCAATATTTTGATCCATTGTTGATGAAAAAGTCTGAAGTGAAGAGCGGATGCTATCCATTACCATTTGTGTGATATCATTAGAAAAAATTGAAACGGAGCATTTATCAACGGATTGAATCTGGGTAATAGTTGTAGTTGTATGGAGCTGATAGTTCGGAAGAAATTGCAAGTTGGTATTAAGAGCCATATTTACTTTTCGAAGAGGTTGAGGCAGAAATCCACAATTACCGGAAATCCAGGGTGTAACTGGTATGCCAGCTGTGCATAGGCATTTGCTGCCGCTCACCTGGTAATTGCCCCCGAATCGAATACTTATTACATTATTGGCACAGGAAATCTGAAGGCTTGTTCTTACAAAACGGTATTTATAACGAAAGTCACAGGAGGGATGCATAAAATCCGGCCATCCATCTGAAGTAAATTCTGACGGAACCAGTTGTTCGGCTTTCGCAAAAATCGGAGCGGCTGCTATTTTAATCGGGATATCCAATTCTGAAAGTGGAAGATCAGGTAGTGTTTGTTGTTCTACCTTTGAAGTAATGAGTTTTTTAGAAGTAGAGCAAGATAGAAAAATCATTATTAAAGGCAGGTAAAACAGGTGTTTCATTGGATTCGTTTTCATACCGGAAACGAATATAATATTCCATATGGGAAGCTGGAAGTTTTTTGGGCTTTAATTCAGAAGTTACCGGATTATGGCAAGCTTAACAGGTTGAATGTACTTGAATTTTCCTTTGTGACTATGTGTACTACCAGGTATTGTTTGTTATTAGTCTGTGGAAGACGGACCGAGTATTTTGTCTGACCAGCGAGTGTATTCATATAAAGTAGTTGTCCCTGCAAACTGTAAATGCTGATTGTTGCAGATTCAGAAGTAGGAATCTGAATATAAAATTGACCGCCGGTTACAGGATTTGGAAAAGCCAAGATTTCTGCCGAAGCATTGATCATAACAGAAATTATTTTAGAGTAACTGATTTTTCCGTCAGCGTTAATGAAACTAATACGGTAGTCATTTTCACCGGCATCCGGCGAATTATCGGAATAAGTATAGTGGCTATCATTGTCCGCTGCTTCCAATGTTGCCAATGGTACAAAATGATTGCCATCGTTGCTACGTTCTATTTTGAAATAAGTGTTTTGTTCAGCCTCGGAAAGTGACCAAATCAGTTTAACATCATTTCCGATCCGTGATGCACTAAAATCGCTAATGGATTCCGCAAGTGTTGTGCAGGTAACTGCACCCTGGTTAGCAAAACTGCCGCATCCGTAATAATATTGTGCTTTACAAGAATTCTGGCCAGACCCGCCGCAATTCTTATTATTGCTGGTGGTCGAATACGTTTTAGAGTTACTTAGAGAATTATATGCGCCCCAGTTATAATAATAGTTATTTAAGTTAGCTACGTATAATGCAGACCCCGCATCAACAAGATTTAAAGTAGGACCATTAAAAAGAAGGTATGCCTTGCTGGCTACGGTACCGTCTCCGGCAATCATTTGACTGCTGGAATTCAAATTTACAGGTCCTGCTGTTGCATTGAAAAACGAATTTCCATAAAAGTAAATGTTGCTGGAAGAGATATCCAGCTGACCACCGTTATTATTGAATGAGGAAGTTCCACTGAAATTAAAAGTAGAACCAGAAATACTGAGTGTTCCGCTTGGGTTGAAATTTCCCGTCCCGCTCACATTTACAACAGCATTTGAAAAACTTGTTCCATTATTCTGGAGGCTAAATGTATAAGTACCTACATTAACCGTGGTATTAATAAATGCGGACTGCTGGAAAGTAAAATCATGCGTTAAAGTAATTGTTCCTCCATTTATAGTGCAACTATTGCATGTTGCACTTGTATTGAGGGTTAATGTAACACCTGCTGAAATATTAAATGTGCAACTGCCGCAATAGCTTGGAAAATTACCATTCCATGATTTATCCGATGTTATGGAATAAACAGTTCCTGCATGTAAATGAGCTGTGATAATTAAAAAAGCGATAGTTGTAAAGATAGTTTTCATAGATTGTCGGTACCGCCAGTTTATCCAAACAGATGCCAACAGATAATCAGTTGATTATCAGCGCATCAGACCAATATAGTAATAGGATTCTTTCCAGTTTCTGGAATTTATTCCAACTCTTAATGGTTGAACGTTGAATTATTTTATTTCGAATTGAGCCTGTTAGGATGATAATTGAAGCAGAGGAAAACAGAAAATTTTCTTTCCGTGCGGCCATTTTTTTCGATTAAAATAGGATCGAGCGGAGTGATTCTGTCGAAATAAGAATAATAGGATTCCGGAACAGCTTTGTTCTCATTTTTCAGATCAGTGAAACGTGGATTAGAATCAATGTATATGGCGTTCTTTCCTTTTAATGTATTCAGATCCGTTCCTACATAATCAAATTGCAAAGCTCTTTCACCAACAATATTCCTTGAATAAACTGTTTCATTCAAATAGAAATTAAGAATGGCCGAAGTTTTATAATCGTCAGATGAAAAAATGAATGCATCTGGGTATTTTTTCCGTAAGATTTCAACTTTATTGGAGAATTCTGACCAGCCAAACCACGTATCATCGGATCGGATTGGAATGACATAGAATATTATTTCAACAGCCAGCAGGAGGTGGAGAACAATAGAAAAAATCAACTGATACCGAACCCATTTTTTATTCCAGTATCTGGATACCCAGATAATTCCTGTGATATAAGCCGGCATCATCCAGTTTAATTTTACCCAATAAAAAAATGAAATGAAAAAAAACCCTAGAAACAGTGGAATAAAAAATGATAAAAGAAATAACTGATCTGCAGGTATTCGGGCGAACCGGATTCCATATTTTTTGCATAAACGAAATATAAAATATACAAGTGAAAAAAACAGGAGAGGGAGCAGAATGGCGGACTGGTGACCAATTACACCGGCAAATCCGGTAATATCGATATGAAGCCCTTCCTGAGCTCGTCCTTCGGATTGAAATTTGAATGAGGCAAATTCATGGAGTGCATTCCAAATAACTACGGGAAGAATAGTTATTGCGAAACATATCAGATATAAAAAAAACCACATTGAAATAATTAGTTTCCTAAATGGTTTTGAAATCAACAAAAATCCGATTAGTCCGATGATGAGAAAAAAAGCAGTATACTTTGAATCAAAACTGAGTCCGGTAAAAATCCCTGCCCAAATCCAGTAAATATTTTTTCTCTTAAAAATGGCCTCATATAGAAAATTCAGACTTATTGTCCAGCATAACATCAGGGGAACATCTGGAGTAGATACCAGGGAGAGTATGCTTATCATTAATGTAGAAAGAAGGAGGGCTATTGCTATCAGGCTTTTGTTTTCACTTAGGAATTTTTTTGCCAGATTGTAAAATGCAATAATCGTGAGAAGTGTAATTAAAGTGTCTGCAACTTTTAATACATAAACTTTTTTTCCAAAAAGACTGGTGAAAAACCGAAGAAGATAACCTATTAACGGGGGATGATCATAATAAGAAAGATCCAGGTGCTGGGCATAGAAATCATAATATGCATCCTGTGGCATGATGCCCATGATACCAATAAAAACGAATCGGATTCCGAAGAGAAGTATACATAAAATGATGATTGTTTTCAGTCCGGATCCGAAATGAGACTTTTTGTTTAAATCGAATGCATTAGTCTTGATCATTTGGCAAATTCTGCCCTGATTACATTAAGTGCACCACCAGCCTTAAACCATTCAATCTGGGATTCATTATAAGTATGATTCGCAAGAATTTCTTCCGGCTCACCCTGAAGATGATGAAGTACAAGGGTTAATGGCTGACCTGGCGTGAAATGAGTCAATCCGTCAATATCAATCACATCATCCTCTAAAATTTTATCATAGTCTGCCTTATCCGCGAAAGTCAGAGCGAGCATTCCCTGTTTTTTTAAATTGGTTTCGTGAATACGTGCAAAGGATCGGACCAGTATGGCACGTACGCCCAGGTGTCGTGGTTCCATAGCCGCATGTTCACGGGAAGAGCCCTCTCCATAATTCTCATCACCGACCACAATACTTCCTATCCCGAGTGATTTATAAGCTCGTGCGGTCGCTGGTACCGGACAATACTCGCCTGTAATTTGATTTTTAACTGAATCCGTTTTTTCGTTAAAATAATTTATGGCACCAATCAGCATATTATTTGAAATGTTATCAAGGTGCCCACGGAATTTTAGCCAGGGACCTGCCATGGAAATATGATCTGTTGTACATTTTCCCTTTGCCTTGATGAGTAAGCGCAATCCTTGAAGATTAACACCTTCCCAGGGCTTAAACGGTTCAAGCAGTTGAAGCCTTTGAGAATCGGGCTTAATAATGACTTTCAATTTACTTCCGTCTTCTGCAGGTGGCAGGTAACCCGGATCATCCACAGAAAAACCATGGGGAGGAAGTTCGAAACCGGATGGTTCATCGAGTTTCACGTTTTCTCCTTTTTTATTTTTCAATGTATCTTTTAAGGGATTGAAAGAAAGGTGACCAGCAATGGCGAATGCAGTAACTATTTCAGGAGATGCTACAAAAGCATGAGTAGAAGACAGGCCGTCATTACGCCTTGCGAAATTTCGGTTAAAAGAAGTGATGATTGAATTTTTACGATTGGGATCATCAATATGTCTTGCCCACTGACCAATACAGGGCCCGCATGCATTTGCCAGAACAACGCCTCCGATTTTTTCGAAAATTTTCAGGAAGCCATCTTTCTCAATTGTATATCGCACAAGTTCACTACCCGGTGTAATAGTGAATTCTGCCAGTGTCTCAAGATTTTTTTCAATAGCCTGTTTCGCAACAGAAGCAGAACGACTAATATCTTCATAGGAAGAATTTGTACAGGAACCAATCAGTGCAACTTCCAATTTTTCCGGCCATTGATTGTTTTTAACAGCTTCGGCAAATTTAGAAATAGGCCACGCGAGATCCGGTGTAAAGGGTCCATTAACGTGAGGCTCCAGTTCATCCAGGTTTATTTCAACCAGCTGGTCATAATAAGCCGAAGGATTTGCATATACTTCCGGATCCGGGCGCAGATAATTTTTGATTTTGTCTGCAAGGAGAGCTACTTCTTCACGTTCAGTTGCTTTAAGATATGCTGACATTTTATCGTCATAAGCAAAAAGGGAACAAGTTGCTCCGATTTCAGCACCCATATTACAAATTGTGGCCTTACCTGTTGCACTCAGACTGTCTGCTCCATCGCCAAAATATTCTACGATTGCACCTGTACCACCTTTAACAGTAAGTATTCCCGCAACTTTTAATATTACATCCTTCGGAGAAGCCCAGCCGCTTAATTTTCCAGTAAGTTTAATGCCGATTAATTTAGGCATTTTTAATTCCCATGCCAGACCTGCCATTACATCCACCGCGTCAGCACCACCAACTCCAATGGCAATCATTCCCAGCCCCCCGGCATTTGGTGTATGAGAGTCGGTTCCGATCATCATTCCACCCGGGAAAGCGTAATTCTCCAGAACCACCTGGTGGATTATACCTGCTCCCGGCTTCCAGAAACCGATTCCATATTTATTGGAGATGGAGGATAAAAAATCATAAACTTCCTTATTTACGTCAAGTGCAGTTGAAAGATCAGATTTGGCGCCGGTTTTGGCCTGAATCAGGTGATCGCAATGCACTGTTGAAGGTACAGCTACCCGTTCACGGCCACAAGTACTGAATTGGAGAAGAGCCATTTGAGCCGTTGCATCCTGCATGGCTACACGGTCCGGAGCGAAATCCACATAATCCTTGCCACGCACATAATTTTGTAATGTTTTAGAGTAAAGATGTGTATAAAGGATTTTTTCAGATAAGGTGAGGGCACTTCCGGTTATTTTTTTCGCCTCGAGCGATTTTGGAAGGCATTTCTTCATAAACTTTCTTAATTAAATCCAGGTCGAAAACCATGATCGTCTAATTTTAGTTAATGGGGAGGGATGGAGGCATTTTCAGGATACAAATTTACCTAAAAAAAGCGTTAATGCCTAAGCATGCTCTTGCACTTTAGTCTATTTTTTTTAAATTTGCAGTATGAACAGGATGAAGGAATTCATTGAGTGGCAGTTGTTCGGAGTATGTGCTGCCATTGGTGAGCGTTTGGGAATTGCTACATCCCGCATCCGAACTTGGTTTATATATGTTTCTTTCCTTACGATGGGTTCACCCCTGATTGTTTATTTTGTCCTTGCCTTCTGGATGAATATTAAGCGTTATATCATGGCAGCAAAACGTAATCCATTTACTGCCTGAATGATTCTTGTTGGTTTAAAACTTCATTGACTGAGAATCTATCCGGAATAAATTAATCAACTGCTTTTCTCAATTTAATAAGTTTCAAAAGCAAACCTTCCAGCAGATCCAGCCTGAGCATGGTGGCGCCGTCACTTTTTGCATTTGATGGATCAGGGTGAGTTTCTATAAATAATCCATCCGCACCAGCGGCTATAGCCGACATGGATAAAGTACTTATCAATTTTGGATTTCCACCAGTTACTCCGCTTGTTTGATTAGGTTGTTGCAGCGAATGTGTACAATCCACTACAACTGGAACTCCCTGTTCCTGCATCAATGGAATATTGCGGAAATCCACAACCAGATCCTGATATCCAAATGTATTTCCTCTTTCAGTAAATATTATTTTTTCATTACCTGCATTTCTGATTTTCTCAGCAGCAAATTTCATGGCTGGTCCGCTAATAAACTGGCCTTTTTTTACATTGATTATTTTCCCTGTTTCAGCAGCAGCTATCAACAGATCAGTTTGTCTGCACAGAAAGGCAGGAATTTGTAACACGTCAATAAAAACTGAGGCTGGTGCCGCTTCATCATGAGCATGTATGTCGGATGTAGTGGGTACTTTATATTTCTGGCCGGTTTTTTGAACAAGAGACAGGGCTTGCTCATCACCAATGCCAGTAAATGATCCTCCACTGGTTCGGTTTGCTTTGCGGTAAGAAGCCTTGAATATATAAGGTATCCCCATTTTTATGCAAAGGGATGATACTTTTGATGCGACAATATCAAGTAATTCGGCGGACTCTACCACACAGGGTCCTGCAATGAGAAAGAAATTCTTATCATCATAATTCTGGCCCTTGAATAATTCTTTTAGAAATGCCTGCATATTTAACTAGATATGATTTTATGAAATTAGAAGTATTTCTTTTCTGTGATTAAACTATTTTTGCAAAATAAAGTCAATCATCCGAATTGATTGTAAAACCAACAATATGAAAATCGCCCTCTTGTCTGCATTCGCTATTGTAACCTTTTCAGGCTGCTCCAAAACAACAATTCAACAGGTAAACCAGGTTTTCTCAGCCGTATATACAGTTCAAGCCAATCAATGGGCATTAGGAACTGACCCTGACGGAACCACTTTTTATTATACTTCCCTTGCAGTCCCAGAGCTGACCCAGGCCATAGACCTGAATGGCGGGGTGCTGGTATATTTATCTTTTGATGATCCATCTTCTTCCAGTCCAACTTATGAGCAAATGCCTGAAGTCTTCGACGGGGTAGCCTATGGTGCGATTCATACAACCGGATCTGTTACTATAGACCTGCGTGCTGCTGATGGTTCGAACGCTCCGGGACCGATAACCGGACCAACTATGATCAAAGTCATATTATTGGATGCTCAGGCATTGCCTAATTAATTCTAATTAGACTAACCTTTATATTCTCCAAATACTTCCCGAAGAGTGTCGGCGATTTCTCCGAGCGTGCAGTTTGCTTCCACTGCTTTGATAACCGCAGGCATCAGATTTTCACCCGATGAAGCATGATCGTTCAGTAGCTGAAGTATTTGGTCACATTTGGCAGGATCTCTTTCCCGACGTAGTACAGCCAGCTTTTCAGATTGTATTTTCCGGATAGAATCATCAATACGAAATACTTCGGTAAGATCTTTTTCATTGGATTCAAAAGCATTTACACCAATAATTATTTTTTCCTTGTTTTCAACTTTGAGCTGATAACTATAAGCGCTTTTTGCAATTTCGTTCTGAATAAATCCTTGTTCAATTGCAGCCACACTTCCTCCCATCTCTTCTATTTTCCGTATCAGATCCCAGGCGGCTTCTTCAACTGAATTCGTAAGGGATTCCACAAAATAACTGCCCCCAAGCGGATCTACTGTATCTGTAACTCCACTTTCAAAAGCTATGATCTGCTGGGTACGCAAAGCTAAACCAGCTGCTTCTTCTGTAGGAAGACCAAGTGCTTCATCATATCCGTTTGTGTGTAAAGATTGTGTACCACCGAATATTGCAGAGAGCGCCTGTATTGTTACGCGGGCTATATTATTTGCCGGCTGTTGTGCTGTAAGCGTACTTCCTCCGGTTTGAGCATGAAAACGTAACATCATAGCCTGGGGATCTGTGGCTCCAAGTTCTTTCATAATATGCGCCCACATTCGTCGGGCCGCACGAAATTTTGCTACTTCTTCGAATAGATTATTGTGTGCATTGAAGAAAAAAGAAAGTCTTTTTCCGAATATATTAATATCCAGTCCTTTTTCTATAGCTGCTTTCACATAGGCCTTTCCGTTAGCCAGGGTAAATGCAATTTCCTGAACTGCCGTACTTCCGGCTTCGCGTATATGATATCCTGAAATTGAAATGGTATTCCATTTCGGCATTTCATTTCCGCACCATTCAAAAATATCCGTAATGATGCGCATAGAGGGTCGTGGCGGGTATATATAAGTTCCTCTGGCCGCATATTCTTTTAAAATATCATTCTGTACAGTGCCTGAAATTTTTTTCAAATCAGCGCCCTGTTTTTTTGCAAGAGCTACATAAAATGCGAGGAGAATAAAACCAGTAGCGTTGATAGTCATCGAGGTGGTAATATTTTCCAACGAAATGCCCGCAAATAATTCTTCCATATCCCGGATCGAATCTATGGCAACTCCCACTTTGCCAACTTCACCATCGGATAGAATATGGTCACTGTCATATCCGATTTGTGTGGGAAGGTCGAAAGCGACACTTAGTCCGGATACGCCCTGGCTCAGAAGGTAATGGTATCTTTTATTGCTTTCATCAGCGGTACTGAAACCGGCGTATTGACGCATGGTCCACAGTTTTGACCTGTACATATCAGTCCTGATACCCCTGGTAAAAGGATATTTACCAGGAAATTCCCGATTAATATTTCCATCTTCGGGTTCATATAGGGAATTTATTTCAATTCCAGAATCTGTGAATATCTTTTTCTCCATGGATCTCATTCAAACTATGGCAAAGTACCCGATTTTTTGTTTCTGAAGTGTACAATTATTTATTCGCAGAAAACATGGTAAACTCAACCTGTTTTTTTACTGGTGGAATTATTGTTTGAGTATTTTAATATTTAAAGTATTAGAAATATTGCTTTACGTATTTTCGTTTAATTTTAAATTATTGCTGATGCTTAGTACGAATGAATACATTATTTCCATTGCATTTGCCGTCATTCTGGCATCTATTCTCGCATATATTTTCTGGGTTCAACGGAAACAGGTAAAACAGGGCAGAATGACCTCCAAACCGGATACCAATGTATCTACCACGCCGATGAAATTGCAGGCATATGAAAGACTTATCCTGCTGGCGGACCGGATTGCTCTTCCAAATCTTATTAGCCGGAGTAATCAGCCAGGATTGAGTGTACGCGAAATGCAGAATCTCCTTATTCAAACCATCCGCCAGGAATTCGACCATAACATCACTCAACAGATTTACGTGAGTCCGGAAGCGTGGGATGCTATCCGTAATCTCAAAGAACAAAATATGCTGATCATCAACCAGGTTGCGTCTTTTTTACCTGAATCAGCCACCGGCCAGGATCTTAACAAAAATCTTCTTGAAATGGTTATGCAAACTCCCAAAGCTTCTCTGCACCATATTGTTTCGGACGCACTGAGTTTTGAAGCCAAAAAGATTCTTTAATGGACAAGGAGACCTGGATTTCACTTTAACACTTTAATCTTTTTGACTTGTACACAAAGCCTTAATTTGAACTATAGGCATAAATTGGTAAATTTGCAGAATGGAAACTATTGTGGAATCTCCTTTACAATTCAGCCCTCAGGCTGTAAAAGAGATCAGGCGACTCATGGATGAAACAGGTTTTGACAGTAACAATTTTCTGCGTATCGGCGTTAAAGGTGGCGGCTGTTCGGGACTGTCTTATATTCTTGGCTTCGACAAACGCCAGGAAACGGATCAATTGTTTGAATCCAATTCTCTCAATTTTATCATGAACCCATCCCATGGTATTTATCTTAGCGGTATGCAAATACACTGGGAAGACGGTTTGAATGCCCGGGGTTTCAGTTTTAATAATCCAAATGCATCCAAAACATGTGGATGCGGAACCTCTTTCGCGGTTTAATTATCTTAAGCTTTTGTTTTTACATTGTCATCCGTTTCACCCTGATGGCGAGTATCCACATTCCGGTAGGATAAGAAGAATACAACCGGAAATATCAATAGTGAAAAAATTGTTGCGCAAATAAGTCCGCCGATCACCACACGTGCGAGAGGTCTGGAACTTTCTGATCCGATTCCGGCAGACATTGCCGCGGGTAACAATCCGATAGTTGCCATGAAGGCAGTCATCAGCACGGGACGTATCAACGAATTAACTCCTCTTTTTACAGCGGTATATAACGGATTTTCACCACGCAGCCTTTCCAGATTCTGTTTAAAAGCCGTTGTAAGTAATACTCCTTCCAATATGCATATTCCAAAGAGTGCAATGAAACCTATGCCTGCGGAAATACTGAAATTTGTTCCGGTTATCATCAGAGCAAAGATGCCCCCAACAACTGCAAATGGTACATTTAAAAATACGAGACCTGCGTCTTTCAGATTTCCAAACATTATAAACAACAAAAGGAAAATCAGTAGCAGACTGATAGGTACTACTTCTGTCAGTCGTTTGGAAGCTCTCTGCTGATTCTCGAAATCACCCTGCCATACCATATTGTAACCTTTTTTCAGTTTAACCTTTTCATCCACTTTTTCCTGCGCTTCTTTTATGGTGGATCCCATATCCCTTCCTTCAACAGAAAATTTAATTGCAGAATATCTTTCATTATCATCCCGGAAAATCAAACATGGTCCGGTTTTCTGTGTAATCGTCGCGATTTGTTTTACTGGAACCTTAGATCCCGAAGCAGTGGGTACCTGCAAATTCCCAATATCATCATCTGAAGACCTGAATTCTACCGGAAACCGGATGCGAATATCAAAATGTCTTACACCGCTTTCGTATAGCTGAGTCACCGCCTTTCCACCGATAGCCATTTCGATAACAGCGTTTGCATCCGCAGTCGAAACACCGTATAAAGCCATGCGGTCCTGGTCAAGGTCAATATCGAGTTCGGGTTGCCCAATGTTCCGAATAACACCCAGATCGGTGATTCCTTTCACAGTCTTGAGCACATTATCAACCTCGTCTGATTTTTCTTCCATATAATTAAGGGAATCGCCGAATATCTTAACACAAATGGATCCTTTAACACCTGAAACAGCTTCTTCCACATTATCCATAATTGGTTGAGAGAAGTTTAATTCGGCGCCGGGGATTACAGAAAGTGATTTGCGCAACTGCTCAATTAGTTCATCTTTGGAAATTTTTGGATTCCATTCTTCCTGGGGATATAATGCGACATCGAATTCATTGTTGTAAAATCCCGCAACATCGGTTCCATCATCCGGCCGGCCGGTTTGTGAAACTACTTTTTGGACCTGAGGAAACTGCATCATGATACTTCTCATCTGGTTGGCAACCTGTACCGATTTATCCAAAGCAATACTATAAGGCATTGTTGCCCGCACCCAGAGTGAGCCTTCATTTAGTTCAGGCAGAAATTCTGATCCCAGAAATTTGAATGAATAAAAACCAATCACAATAAATATTATGGAGACTCCCAGCGCCAGTTTTTTATTTCCAAAAACAAACTTAAATCCATACAGAACCCATCCTGTAAGCATGTGCGTAAATGGATTATGTTTTTCCCTTACATTTTTATTCAGTAAAGCATTCACCAGGACCGGCACAAGAGTAAGTGTAAATATCAATGCCCCGAGGAGCGCAAAACCAAGAGTATAAGCGAGGGGAGAGAACATTTTCCCTTCTACCTTCTGAAAAGAGAATATGGGCAGGAGCGCCGTAATAATTATAATCTTGGAAAAGAAGATGGATTTGGCAAGTTCCGAACCTTTTTTCTTGATCATTCCCATCTTGGCAAGCTTGTTGAACTTTTCCATGCCGTAAATCTTAGCCTGCTGATCAAGCATAACAAACAAACCCTCTACCATTACAACTGCACCGTCAATGATAATACCAAAATCTATTGCGCCAAGAGAGAGAAGGTTTGCCGACATGCCCATTAAATGCAGGCATATAAATGCAAACAATAAAGAAAGCGGAATGATAATAGAAACGATCAGCGTTGTTCGCCAATTGAACATAAACAATGAAACAATTAGTGTAACCAACAGTATTCCTTCTATAAGATTATGCATCACCGTATGTGTTGCATAGTGTATCAATTCTTCCCTATTATAAAAAGGGACAATCTTTACATCGGGTGGTAATACACGGTCGTTTAGTTTTTGGATTTTTAATTTCAGTGCCTTGATAACTTTATCAGGATTTTCTCCTTTCCGCATAAGCACGATCGCTTCCACTACATCATTGTCATTTGAAACAGTGCGCGATTTACTACTGTCAATAGCATCGGATCTTCCTACTTCACCCAGCCTTGGCAATCCTGAAACCTGAACATCTGCAACGTCTTTTACCAATACGGGAAGCCCGTTGATATTCGTAATAAAAATATTTTTGATTTCATTTATATCATTGAGTAAACCAATACCCCTGACAATATATGCCTGATCGTTTTTGTTAATTACATCTCCGCCTATATTGATGTTGCTCCTGTTTACCGCAGTATATACATCTAAAGGCGTAATTCCGAGCCCTGTAAGCTTTTGCGGATTCACCTGTATTTCATAAGCTTTAACAGTTCCGCCGAAACTAACTATATCCGCAATACCAGGAACAGAGCGCAGTTCACGATCTACCGTCCAATCCTGCAAAGTCTTTAATTCCCTTGGTTCCCTGAAAGAACTTACAAGTGAATAGCGGAATATTTCTCCGGTTGGTCCGGTAGGAGGTTGTACCTGTGGATTAATGTTATCTGGTAAGGTTACATTCTGTATCAGCGTATTTACCTGGGTGCGTGCATATGTGTCCTGGACATCATCTTCAAAAATCAGTTTTACTACTGAAAGCCCGAATATACTGGTGGATCGAAGACTCGTTTTCCTGTTTACAGGATTGAGGGCAATTTCAATAGGGATGGTTACAAACTTTTCTACCTCTTCTGCACTTCTTCCGGGCCATTGCGTGATAACTGTAATCTCTGTATTAGTTACATCTGGAAATGCCTCGATCGGCATATTCATAAAAGTAATCACGCCATAAATAACCAGGATAATGGTAGCAAAATATATGAAGTATTTATTTTTAAGCGAAAAAGCCAGGATATTCTTAAGTGTCTTATTCATCAAATACCGATTTATTCTAGCTGTTCAGTTCTTGGTAAATTAATAAAGCCTGCGTGCCGATAAGATGTTCTCCTTCTGATAAACCTTCGGAAATATAAGCGCGGTCACCAACTGTATTTAATACCTGAACTGGCCGAATCGTAATGTCGGATGGGGATTTATATACCAGTACATAATATTGACTGTGATCGAAGATCAGTGTCCGTGCAGGAATACTCAGCATCTTTTTATTGTCGGAGGTATTCACTACCACACTGGCAAACATTTCCGGTTTAAGAAGGTAGGCAGGATTAGCAAGTACAATCCTTAATTTCATTACTTTGTTCGAAGGATCCAATACATTCATAACCTTATCAATCTTTCCCCGAAAGACTTTTCCCGGATAGGATAATGTCGTAATATTTACACTGTCACCCATTTTCACGAATGAAATATTGGATTCATAAACATTCGCCATAACCCAGACATTTTTCAAGTCAGAAATGGTAAAAAGACCGGTTGCATTATCTGAACGGATCATCATGTTATTGTTCACCTGCCTGTCCACAACGAAGCCATTGATAGGTGATTTGACTGTGTACTCGCCTGTCATACTTCCGCCATTCAGATTTAATACCCGTTTTGCTTTTTCGAAAGCAGAAACTGCCTGGTTATATCCCTCCTGAGCAGCCACCAGATCACGTTGTGAAGCCAGACCGCTCTTATACATATCATCAGTAGCATCCATGGTCTTTTTTGCAAGATCCAAATTGGATTTAGCTGTAACATAGTCGTTGCTGAAACCGGCCATATCAGAACTTTTAATGATCGCAAGCACCTGGTCTTTTTTGATATAATCACCTGTCATTACTTTAATATCCGTGATCTGGCCACTTATCAAAGGATATATTTTAATAACATTGTCTTCATTGAAATCTACTTTTCCCGTCAGAGTAAGCGTATTCAAAACGCGCGAATTACTTACGGTATCAATTTCAATTGTCTTTAAAAGAGAGTCGGGCATGGTATATCCCTTTTTATCTTCTGACGGCACTGAATTATCCTTGCAGGAAAAAAATCCCAGGACAATTAATAAAACCGCAACGAGGGTAGATCTATACTGAACTTGCATATATTTCGGTAAGAAGTTAAGATTAAAAGAATTCGGTACCCGTATAGTAATTGATGTCTTCAAATGCGCTGATCCTGTTGAACTGTATATTATTTGACGAAAGGATATTGTTTTTATAAGCTTCGTAAAAATCCAGGAAATCAAGCAGGGTCAGGTTTCTCTTTTGGTAATTTGACAGCACTTCATGTAATAAACGATCAAAATCTTTTAAGAATTTTGGGTCAATGGTCCTGTACATTTTATCATTGGCAAATGCTTTTTCCAATGCATGTGAAACATTTTCCTGTACGGTAGCTTCAGTATTTAGCTGCAATGTTGCGTTGACCTCGGTATTTATTTTCGCAGCCAGAATATTTCCTTTGTTCCTGTTAAAAAATGGTAAATCAATAGCAGCACCCAGACTCGTGAGATTATTAATATAAGATCCCTGCTGATCGTAGGCGAGGGATAATGTGAGATCTGGAACCGCAAGAGCTTTCTGATAAGTATAGTTAAGTTTACTTGCTTCAACGTTTGTTCTGGCAATCTGGAGATCAGTCCGGTTTTTGAACGCTGAATCTAAAAGCGTTGTCAGCGAATAACTGGCAGGGTCCAGACTTTCTAATTTTGTGGTATCCGCAAGTGGAAAGATGAATGATCCCTTAATTTGAAGTACAAGCCTTAATTCACTTTCCTGATCGTTGATCTGACTTACAAGACTGTTATATTCTCCCAACAGTGTATATAACTGGGCTTTTATACGAATAACTTCTTTTTCTGCGATATAACCTTTGCCAGCCTGTTCTTCAAATGCATGAACCACCTGTTGAAGAGATTTTATTTCTTCATCATAAACACTTGCAGACTGGATAAGAAAATAAATATTGTAAAAATCTGTTCTCAGGGTATATTTCAGTGTTCGGGCCAGGTCATAAAATTGATATTCGGCAAGGCGGGTATTCGCTTCTGCTATCCTAACCTGTTTTTTTCTTTTCCCTGCCAGATAAATTAATTGCGAAAGCTGGGCCGTCAATTCCCCACCGGATGAATCCGGACCAACGGGGAAGAATTTTTTTGTTTCGGAATTGTATAAACTATAGAAAACAGAAAGATTAGGATTTGGATAAAGCCTCGCCTGAATCTCGAGGGCTTTCTGAGCCTGAATATTATATTTCTGTGCTAACAGTGTATAATTTCCGGTTATAAACAAACGCTCGGCGCTATCCAGGTTAATTCTCAAAGTATCAGAATGAACCTGGCCTGAAACTAAATTTATCCAAAGGGTAGAAAAAACGAGTGCCAGAGTTTTTAGTGACATGTCAATTTTATGTAATATAGACAGTTGCTATGCCTGTTAATGTACAGAAGCATTTAAACGGAATCCCATACCGTGTATTGTTTCAATTTGTACCGAAGCATCCTCTTTAAAATATTTCCTCAGTTTTGTAATAAAAACGTCCATGCTTCTGCCCAAAAAATAATCGTCTTTCCCCCAAACATTTAATAAAACTTCTTCTCTTTTCAGAATCCTGTTTGGATGTTCGCATAAGAATAAAAGCAATTCAGCTTCTTTCTGTGTCATGTTAAATGCTGTTCCGCCAACCGACAATTTGAGATCTTTAAAAGAGAATTTCATTTTTCCGATCTGAAAGTTTAACATTTTCTCGGAATACATTTTTTTTGTTCTTCGTAAAAATACATCGATTCTTAAGAGAAGTTCCTGCATGCTGAAGGGTTTAACGATATAATCATCTGCACCACACTCGAAACCGTGTATTCGATCTTCCTCCAGTGATTTAGCAGTAATCAGCAGAATGGGAATCTGATCCGTCTGCTGGCGAATTTTTTTAGCTACTGCAAACCCATCTTTATTGGGCATCATTACATCAAGCAGGCAGATGTCGAAATTTTCCTTGCTGAATTTATCTATAGCTGCCTGTCCATCGGCGCAGAGTACTACATCATAACCCGCATCTGCAAGATTATCCTTGATTACATAGCCTAAAGAAAGATCGTCTTCGGCAAGTAAGACTTTTGATTTTGTATTCATTTGAATATTCCTTGATTTAATAAATCTTTAAAACGGTATTAGTAAACGAAATTCAGTTCCTATTCCGGGTAAACTGTTCACACGGATTTTCCCGTCGTGGCCGTCGATGATCCGCTTCACGAAATTCAATCCCAGGCCAAATCCTTTTACATCATGTACATTTCCTGTCGGAACACGATAAAATTTCTTGAAAATATTTTTAAGATATTTTTTTTCAATGCCGATGCCATTATCCTTTACAGAAATAAAATAATCTGATTCGTCTTTTCCGGTTTCCACGATGATGTGTGGTGAAATGGAATACTTCAATGCATTTTCCAATATATTGATAATAGCCAGTTCAAGATGTCCTTCATCGGCCTGAATATTGGTTTCGTAGTTGTCAACTTTCAGTTCAACAAGCGCCTGTTTCTGTTCTATCAGAGGCTGAAGTTTATTCAGGGCCTGTTCGATTAGTTTTGCAGGCTGAACATTTTCCTTATCAAGCGGAAATTTTTTGTTTTCTGCAGAGGCTGATTTCAAAAGTTTTTCAACCTGGTTCTGCAGATGGTTTGTTTGATTTTGAATTATGGAAGCATATCTTTTTAAACGTTCCGGTTTTTGGCTGATATCGTTTTGTGCAAGTACATCGGAAGCTATTTTAATAACGGCTAGTGGCGTTTTAAATTCATGTGTAAAATTATTTACGAAGTCTTTTTGCACTTCTGCCAGGAATTTCTGGCGATAAAAGTAAAAAAGACTAATGGCAAGTCCGATCAGTGCAAGAAAAAGAGCTACACTGCTTATGATCCAGAAGTTCATTTCTCCCAATATATATTGGGAACGGTGAGGAAAATAAAGGAGTATATGATCATACTCATCTATAAAGACCGGCAATCCCTGAGCTGTGGTAATATTGAAACCCGAAGCGGCCGTTGGAATATAATCCTCATAAACATATTTTTTCTGGGTACTGCTGTAGGCCCCCAGTTTAACGTCAGTCAGCACGTCAAAATCCCCGAATTCCTTGCGGAGGTAGAAAGTAAGAGAATCCTGTTCAGGAATGGTATCTGCCTTAAACAAATAGTAGTCATCAGCCGGATTGTGAATTAATTGTTGAAGACTTTGTGCCGGATTATCGTTCATTTCGAGGTCTTCGAAAACGCCTCTGAGGCTTTTCACAACATTAGTATTGAATTGTTTTTGTTCAAATGAATAAACCTTCGTTAGCCAATACAGCTGTACGACTACGATTAGTCCAATTAACACGGTGGCCGATAGTACCAGCCATTTCAAAATGGAGGATTTCATGAACCAAAAAAATTGAAACGCAAAATTGAGATAGTTTCTGTCCTATAAAATTACAAAAATGGTTAAACAGCAGTTAAAGAGTTGAATTTCAATCTAAAGGGCGGAATTTAGGATAACAAATTTTGGGTAATTCTCACTATTTTTTTAAATTAGCCCAACTAAAATTGCTTATGAATGAAAAAATTGTTGCTAGCCATTGTTTTACTAATCGGTTTTAATGTTTATTCACGTGCGCAGGCCACTCCTCAACAGACCACTCCGGCTAAATCCAAAGCTAAGAAACCTTCCGGCACTTCTGCAACAAGCAAACCGGCTACAAGTACTACAACCGGAAAACCTGCTTCAACGAATAAATCAACAACGGCAGGTCCGACAAAAAAAGACGGTACTGCAGATATGCGTTACAAGTCAAACAAAAATGCAGCAAAGGCCGCTCCTGCTACTGTGCATACCAAAAAGGACGGAACACCTGATAAACGCTATAAGGAAAACAAATAATAAAAATAAATCTGTAAACATATGAAAGCTATATCCCTTTTAGCCGGCTTGCTGATTATATCGGTGATGACCTTTGCAGCCCCTCATACTCCGATGTATCATGACCATCATCCTTACCGCCATTACTACAAGCATCGCAGCAGTTACAGGCAATACCATCACAGATCCTATCAACGTCACTATCATAACCGCCACCATCATAACCATTATCAGGGGAGGCGTGGTCACCACGTACCGCACGCAAGATCACACAATGCTGTTTAAGGTATAAAAGATCAATATCTGGTCATAAAGTATATTCTCTAATAATTTAGACCTTATACCGTTATAGGTGCAAATGCCTCTTTACGTACGCATGGCATAGGAATTGCCTTACTATCATTATGAAACCAGCATTGTCTCAGAAACCCGTACTTAATTTAAAGTTAATTTCTATTTTAACCTGCCTGATTTTCTGTTCGCTTTTTGCATTTAGTCAGCCAAGTCTGTCTCCACCTCCGATTCATCACCCACATGGTCATTATTATCACGGTCATTATTATCGGGGTCATCATCATTATTATCACCATAATTATCATCGGGTTTATCACCATACAGGATATTATCACAGAGCTCCCCCGCATCCGCCGATACCCCCTCATCCTCCATTACCACCGCACCCTCCTTTACCGCCGCATCCATAATATTTTTAATTGCAATTTCTTCTTTAAATAAAATACCCCTCTGACTAATCAGAGGGGTATTCATTTTAATATTTGAAAAATTTATTTTGCCGGAACCACTTTCTTTCTGATTACAGGTGTTGTGTTTGTATCGGCTGCACCCAATGGTCTTTTCCTTGCCATATCAATCAGGATTGGCGCAGCAACAAATATGGAAGAATACGTACCTGTGATTACACCTATCAGCATGGCAAATGCAAACCCCTTGGTTACTTCTCCGCCAACCAGGAAAAGAATCAGAATAGTAAGAAAGACCGTCAGAGAGGTCATGACTGTTCTGGGAAGGGTTTCATTTACCGCTTTATTAATAATCTCTGCTTTCGTTTTGCCCCGCAGGATGCGACTGTCTTCCCTGATTCTATCGAATACGATTACGGTATCGTTCATGGAGAACCCGATTACCGTCAGGATAGCTGCAATAAAATGCTGGTCTATTTCCAAAGGGAAAGGAACTACAGAAGGAAGAAAGGAAAACACAGCCAAAACCACAAGTACATCATGCAATAAAGCGATAATAGTACCCAGCGAATATCTCCAGTCGCGGAAACGTATGAATATATAAACGAAAATCGCGATCAGTGCAAAAATGGTAGCTTTTACGGCACCAGCTTTAAGGTCGTCTGAAATGGAAGCACCTACTTTTTTGGACTGCTGAATGAATTTATTAGTTGAAGTAAATTCCTGTGCCGTCGTTCCTGCCGGTAAAAATTTTTGCAGACCTGCAAACATTTTATTTGCGACCGTTGAATCTGCTGCAGAACCTTCACGGTTTACCAAATAGTCAGTAGTAATTTCAAATTGCTGATTTGATCCATAGGTTTTTACTTCAGGATATTTCCCCCATTGCAGATTTAGTGCATCTTTTACTTCCTGTTCATTCAATGGCTTGTGAAAGTTTATGACATAACTTCTTCCACCCTGAAATTCAACTCCTTTCTGAAACCCATGGAAATATGCAGAAATTCCCAGCAACAACACAACGGCTGAAATGGCATATGTTACTTTGCGGAATTCAATGAATTTAAAGCTTGTATGTTGGAATACCTTTTTTGAAATATTTGTAAAATATTGAAAGTGCCTGTTCTTATTTGTGTAGAAATCAGTTACCATTCTGGAAACGAGGATTCCGCAGAATAAGGATAATGAAATGCCCAGCATTTGTGTGGTAGCAAATCCGAGTACGGGGCCGAGTCCGAAATAAGCAAGTATTGCTGCTGTCAGGAAAGTGGTAACGTGAGCATCGAGTACAGGTGCCAGGGAACGACGGTATCCGTCATTCACTGCCAGCTGATAACTTTTCCCCCTCGTCAGCTCCTCCTTGATCCTTTCGAATATGATTACGTTCGTGTCCACGGCCATACCGATCGTCAGTACAAGTCCTGCTATACCTGGTGCAGTAAGTGTTGCGTGCATGGCACTCAGGATCCCTATAGTAAATAGAAGGTTTAATATTAATGCAATGTTTGCAACCCATCCGGCTGTATTATAATAAACCAGCATAAGGGTAAATATTACCAGGAATGAAATACCGAAAGCCAATGCCCCGCCTTTCACCGCAGCCTTTCCGAGTGTAGGACCAACAACCTGCTCCTGTACAATACGGGCAGGAGCGTTCAGTTTACCGCTTTTTAATATGTTGGCAAGATCTGTTGCTTCATTTACGGTTTGTCCGGTATTCCTGTTACCCATTGAAATTTGGGAATTCCCTCCTGTAATAGGACCATTTACATAAGGCGCTGAATAAACCACATCATCAAGAGTAATGGCGATAGGCAGACCTACATTATCCGTTGTCATCTTGGCCCAGACATCGGCACCATGTTTATTCATGCTCATTTCAACAACGACACCGCCGGTTACCGGATCATAATCCTGACGGGCGTCGGTAATAACTTCACCTTCCAGTTTTGCCTTGTCGCTGCCTGGAACTGTTTTGATGGCATAGAGTTCGAGATAAGGATATGCTTTGCCATTGTCATCGTACTCCTGTTTACCCCACAAGAATTTTAAGTTTGCCGGAAACTGATTTCGAACAACCGGGATATTAAGATAATTGTTAATCGTAGAAGTATCTTTTATGAGAGGGGTAGCAATAGCCGAAGCATAACGAACCTGTCCCTTCGCATCCTGAGTTGGCTGAATGAAATGCATGATCCGTAAGGGATTCCTGTTCAGGGAGACGCTGTCCGCTGTTGAATCCTGTGAAGCCAATAATGCGGAATCTTTTACCCCGTTTAAATATTTCTGAAGTATTTTTTCGGCATTTTGAAAAGGAGTTGCCAATTCAGAAATATTATACACTTCCCAGAACTGGAGATTAGCAGATGACTGAAGATATTTTCTTACCCTGTCCGGATCAGTTGCACCTGCAAGTTCAACACTTATGATTCCTTTATTTTCATCCAACTGGATATTTGGCTGAGAAACACCGAATTTATCAATACGTTTTGTGAGTACCTGGTAGGTTTGTTTCATCCCTGCGGATGCCTGGTCGTGCAAATAACTGATTACATCTCCATCTGATGATTCAAACTTCAGTTTGTTCCTGTTTGAATTCGCAAATAGTGGTGCGAGTTTGGTTCCGGGATTGACTTCTTTAAAAGCTTGGGAGAAAAGATCAATATAGTTGGCGCCTCCATTGGTTAATTTTTTCTGATCAGCCAATTGTATCGCCTTCACAAGACTTGCATCCCGGGGATTGTTGGCAAGACCTTTAATAAGGCCTTCAAGTTCAATATCAAGGGTCACATTGATTCCGCCCTGTAAATCCAGACCCAGCAAAAGTTCGCTTTCTTTGGATTTCTGATAAGTGGTTCCCCACCAGGTTATTTTAGTATCCTTGGTTGAATCCAGGAGTTTCTGGGTACGCTCACGTACCAGCAAACTAAGACTGTCTTTATATAAGACCTCGGCATCTTTATTTCCAGGATATTTTGTTTCTGGTGATGGATAATTGTTTTTAACAAAACGTTCTGCTTTCTGCGTCATCGCAGATTCGTGTTTATTCACAAACCAGGTAAAAGACAGTTGGTAAAGAGAAATGACAATCAGTAAGCCTGCAAATATGCTAACCAGCGCTCTCATTGGTTTTCGGTTTTTTTTAAGAGCGGCAAAGATAGGTTTTCCAATTGATAACTAAAATGTTAAGACGATGGATAAGATGTCTTGTTTTGCTATTTTCACGCTCTAAAAGGTAAAATCAAATTAATCCGCAGGAATTCATGATTTTTAACAAGTTCAGACCCATATCATTCTGCGGTAAAATAAAAGCCTTATGCCTTCAGCTTTTAGCCTTGAGCCTTTTTTCCTGCAATAAATCCATTAATATCAATGCAAATAAGGCATTTGTCGGCCTTACACATGTTGCTTACGGCGTTGGTCCGGTTTCAATGACCATCGATGGAACACTATTATTTGCCAACCCACTCGCTTTCGGTCTTACTACCGGTTTTCCTGGAAATCCATACGATACTACAGTCTCAAGGATTAGTGATATGAATATTTTCCTTGCACAGGATACAAGTGCGAACATCAGTGGTAATGCGGCATTTCAACAGGGATATCATTATAGCGTCTTCTTTTATGATACCCTGGATCATAATTCCGTCACACTTATTATTTTACAAGACAATCCTCCCGTTTATTATGATACGGTCACCAGTTTCCGTTTTATAAATTTTTCTCCGGGATCCAACATTGGGATTAAACTTATTTACAAAAACGATTATTATATAAATGATACTGTCCTTGTTTCTGTAAGGGATACAATCACGGTCGGCCCCAGTCCATTCGTTGGATATAATCCGAATCCGGGTCTTTACACGTTTAACCGGACTGCGCATAATGGAATAAACCAGATATTTGCATTTTTGGATAGTGCAAATCCCAGAAGTGACAGCAGTAATTATTTAAAGTTAGATTCCCTGCAGTTCGACAGTACCAAAAGTTATAATGTTTACCTGCAGGGACTTTTAGATTCTCCTAATTCTCAGCAAAATAAATTACAAATTAAGTCTGTGCGGGTGAATTAGGCTTAATGTTTCAAACGTAAAAAGGTTTACTGTTTTAAAAAAAGCGATACATTTGCGGCCGCAATAAATCGTAAAGTAATACCATGCAACTATCATCGATTTTATCTCGTTTCAGCGAACCGGAAACATTGAAAATGGCCAAACTCAGCCGTGAACTGCGTGCACAGGGTGTAGATGTCATTGACCTCAGCGTTGGTGAACCTGATTTTGATACACCACAACATATTAAAGACGCGGCAAAAAAAGCAATTGATGAGAACTGGAGTCATTATACACCAGTACCGGGATACCTTGACCTGCGTCAGGCTATTTGTGAAAAACTGAAAAGAGATAATAACCTGGAATATAAACCCGAACAAATTGTTGCTTCAACAGGTGCCAAACAAAGCCTTGCAAATACTATGCTCGCGCTCGTTGATGAAGGCGATGAAGTGATTATCCCTACACCTTATTGGGTTACATATTCTGAACTCGTAAAAATTGCACGTGGAAAAGTTGTTGAAGTGCATACCAGCCTGGATTCCGGTTTTAAAATTACACCCGCGCAATTAGAAGCAGCCATTACGCCGAAAACGAAAGTTTTTTTATTTTCTTCACCATGTAATCCATCAGGAGCTGTTTACAATAAAAATGAACTGGAAGCACTGGCTGCGATATTCAGAAAACATCCGGGAGTTGCCATAATTTCTGATGAAATCTATGAGTATATTGATTATGTAGGAAAACACGAAAGCATCGCGCAGTTCAATGATCTGAAAGACAGGATCATAATAGTAAACGGCCTGAGTAAAGGTTTTGCCATGACGGGATGGAGATTGGGATATATAGCCGCACCGGTAGAAGTTGCAAAAGCCTGCGAGAAATTACAGGGACAATTTACGAGTGCTACAAATTCAATTACTCAGAAAGCTGCCGTAATAGCACTCACTACTGATCTTAAACCAAGTTTTGAAATGGTGGAAGAATTCAGGCGGAGAAGAGAGAAAACGATGGTACTCGTTGCCGGAATACCTGGTATTAAGTGTTTCGAACCGGAAGGTGCATTTTATATTTTCCCTGATATTTCTTCTTTCTTTGGAAAGTCTGATGGTATAACCACTATTCAAAATTCAAACGATCTCTGTATGCATTTATTAAATACCGCCCATGTTTCTTCGGTTATGGGTGATGCATTCGGAGAACCCCGTTGCATAAGATTTTCTTTCGCGAATAGTATGACAAATATTGAGCGTGCCTGGAAGAGAATAAAAGATGCACTTGCTAAACTGAAATAACCCAAAGTGTGGTAGTGTGGAAGTGTGGTAGTGTGGTAGTTGAAAGAAGCACTACCACACTACCACACTTCCACACTTTCTTTTAATTAGTTTTTACCAGTAAAGTTTTATGAATTTCCAGCGCTTGCGGCAAAAGCGCCTGCTTTTCGTCATTAATAATTACAAAATCACATCTTGAAATTTTTTCTTTTTCGTCCATTTGCTGTGCCATTCTTTGCAATACACTTTCTTTTGAAGAATGATCCCTCTTCATTACCCTCTCCAGACGTAGTGATTCCGGCGCAGTTACACCAATGATATAATCAAAAAAACTTTCCAGCCCCGCTTCAAAGATCAAAGCCGCTTCCTTTACCGCGTAAGATGTTTTTTGATTTTGCATCCAGGAAGATGCATGACGAAATGTTACAGGGTGTACAAATGAATTAAGCAGCGAAAGTTTTTCTGCGTCCGCGAAAACTATTTCTCCAAGAAAACTACGATCGAGTACACCATCTTTATAAACTTCCGAACCAAATGCCGAAATGATTTGCTTTTTTAATTCAGGGTCCCGGTTCATCAATTCCTTCGCTTCCTTATCGGCATAATAAACAGGTATAGCCAGCACTTCAAATATCTGTGCAACTGTAGTTTTTCCTGAACCGATACCACCAGTTAACCCTATTTTAAGCATGAAGCATTTGAATAATAAATAACGCTTCCAGGTCCGGAAGCGTTCAAAAAATTATCAAATTATTTTTTATCTCCTATAGCCACCGCTGGTTTGTTGATATTTTGTGTCCATTCAATCGAAATCGCAGTTTTTTCAATTTTCATATAACTGCCCGGACTGGTTTCCAACATGATCGTGCCATCCTCATTCACTTTATTGATCGTGCCATGAATACCCGCAATGGTAACGATCTTATCACCTTTTTGCATATTTTGCTGGAATGTCTTAGCCTGTTTTGCTTTTTTAGCCTGTGGACGTATCATGAATAACCAAAAGACCAGGATCATACCTCCGATAAGAAGTAACTGCAAACTACCGCCTCCCGGCGCTGACTGTAATAAAATAACTGAATGACTCATTGTATTGTTTTTATTTTAAGATCTATCTTACCATTTTTTCTTCTGAACTACAACATTAAATTGCACTTCGTTACTCTGTGAGCCTTTTGTATTGGCA
Source organism: uncultured Bacteroidota bacterium (assembly GCA_963757975.1). Taxonomy (GTDB): domain Bacteria; phylum Bacteroidota; class Bacteroidia; order Chitinophagales; family Chitinophagaceae; genus Puia. The sequence goes on along the minus strand of CAVWUD010000018.1, from coordinate 15,725 downwards.
AAGACGTACAATTTTTTATGATTGATCCCTATCCGGCCTTCGCTATTGAAAGAAGCTTTAATAACACCTTCTTTCCCTGGCAGGATAGGTTCATCGGGCTGTTCGGCTATTGTACATCCACAACTTGGCTGCACCCGGGCTATGATTAGCGGTTTATCCCCTGAATTCAAAAAACGATATGCCACTTCCAGTTTCTGCCCTTCCGGAATAGTTCCATAATCGCGACTGGTTGAATCAATCCATGTGATCTTCGTAAAAAGACTGCTGTCTTTGGGCAGCTGCATTGAGCTGAATACTTTTAACTTCGAATCGTTTTCCCTGCAAGAAAACAGGAAAGATCCAACAAATAAAGCCAAAATAGTATTACGCATCACCTGTTATTTTTTGCAAACCTATATAAAAAACCTGTCATGGATCAGGAGGTCTTGAAATTCACCTTATGCATCTTGTTTTCTGTAACCAGGTCCTTATGAATATTATCAAGTATCCCATTTACAAACTGGCCGCTGAGGGGTGTGCTGTAATCCTTAGCCAGATCAATATATTCGTTGATGGTTACCTTCGGAGGAATTGTCTCGAAATATAAAAATTCGCAAACGCCCATCTGCATAAAGATCATGTCAAGTGTAGCAATCCGGTCCGCATCCCAGTTTTTTAATTTTGGTCGGATCAATTCCATCGTTACATCTTTTTTTTCCAGTACGGCTGAAAGAAGTTCCCGGGCGAATAATGCTTTATCGGGACTTACAATTTCTTCAAAATTAAATGCCGTGGTTTTGTTCAGATATCCCGAAACCAATTTCTGCAACATTTCAGCATCGTCTCCCCAGTTCGGAAAAATTTCTTCCAGGTGTGATTCAAAAGCTTCATTAGGCAGTAAAAAATCGTTGAATATATATTCCAGAATTTCTTTTTCAGGTTTTTTATCACGACTGTTTTCAGATATATAGGTTCTGTATACATCTGTATCCCGAAGTTCGAGGTATAACTTACGGACCATATCCGCATGATCATTCAATTCGGGTTTGTATTTTTTAACTATTTTCTGGTAGGATTCCTGCTCGAGTATTTTCCAGAGTAATTGATTTCCGGCAAGTTTTGTATTTACGTTTTTATCCAGCTCCGAAGGCAGGTGTTTGGAAGAACGGCGCAGTGAATCGGTTTCAGCATAACGTGCAAGTTCAGTAAGAAAAAAAATAAGGTAAATGAGCAATTGCCCGGATTGGTCAAAATGCTTTTGCAGAATCCTCTGAGCATCTCCCGTCTTTTGATTATCCTGTGCCTCCAGGGAGTACAGGGTTTGCATTATTTTGACCCTGATATTTCGTCTCGTGATCATGAGTAAGAACTTTGCTTATTTGCGGCTGCGAAGATAGGGAATCGCAAGTTTCTTTTTCAAAGTATTCCAAACAGGAATTACGTCGGGAGATAATTTTAACAGTAACATTCCGGTAATATAAACAAAAATGAAAACAGAGACTGCGCAAGGCCATAGCTGCAAAACCATGTATATGGCTGAATAATAGGTAACTGACAAAATAACCAGATATGGCGAGTAAAATGGTAAGACCTGATTTATAGCTGAAAGGTTGGAGCCTGAATTTCTTTAAAAGAAAAATATATCGTATTGCATTGTATATAGTATACGAAATCAGTGTAGCAATAGCTGGCCCTATAACACCAAGTTTTTTTGCCATTATATAATTCAGGGGAAGTGTGATGGCAAGAAGGATCATGCCTGTAAGAAATTCAAATCGCCAACGCGTTGATGTCCCTATAATCTGTGAATTTACACCTGTACCCATATCCACAATTCGCCAAATTCCGAGGTATAAAAAAATAGGCATGGCTTGTTTATAAGCTGGTTGTAAATGAAAGTTTTTTACCCCATCCATAAAATTCATCCATATCAAAGCAAAAATACCGCAGGAAAAAATCAACTGATTGATGGAAGAGCGCTGGTAGATCCGCTGTATTTTTCCGAAGTCTTTGTCTTTCCAGGCTCGCGACAGATGACCGATCGAAGCGGCGATAATCCCCCTTTGGGGCGCCTGGATCAGACTGGCAATATTTACAGCAAGGCTGAATATCCCTGCCATTTCCAGACCATTCGGAATAACTGCAGCAATCACGATATTGTCAAAAACATAGGCAATGTTCTGTATAAGGCCTCCGCTCCAGATAAATGAACAAAGCAGCAGGATTTTTTTAAAATACTTTTTAGAAACCCTGCTCACGCGAAGGGTCAGATGCATTTCTCCGGAACGTATCAGCACGATCAGTAAAATGACAGCCAATAGTAAATAAGTCAAAGAAAATAATTTAATGAATAAATCAAAATCATGAATGATATGCAGGAAGAAAAAAACAGCAAGCACAGAAGTAAATAGTTTGAAAAGCATTTCTTTAAGGAAACTGGTCAATACGGATTTTCTTATCTGCCAGGCATATGCTTCCAGAATTGAATACATTGTCAGTCCAAATCCCAGAGGGAAAACCCAGGCATAATATTTTACAAAATCCGGAGAATTGGCAGAGAACTTTCTTATCACCAGGTCCCTTAAAAATATAAGCAGCCGCAAGGACCATGATAAATCCCAAAATAGATGTGACAAAGGCCCAGGCCATCATGTCATTGTCCTTTACTTTTAGGTTATCGTGATAGTAGGGATAAAATTTAGAAATATAGGCCTGCATGCCGAAGTTGGCAAAGGCGTTAATGATATTGGCCACTCCTATAAAAGTACCGTAGAGGCCATATTCAGATGGGGTAAAACCTCCCTGTCGGGTAAACAGATAAGTATTTAAAAAACCCAGCGCAAAGCCAAGATAAATGATTCCGGAAGAAAGTATACTTTGCCGCCGAATGGTGCTCATGCAGGAAATGTTGCGATGCAAAGATGGAGGATTTGGATCACATGTTCCGGCTATGGATTTTTGCTGACGTCCCGCTGATTCACATAAAAATTCCTATCGATCTGCAAAACTCGGATTTGCCTCCATCTGAAATCCGTTCTTTTTTCCATTCCGCTGTGGGTTTAAGCCAGTGCTCACCATTTACATCCACCCTGACAGGCATATTGAAATCCGGATTGCAGTTTGTCCATCGATAAACTAAATTTTTCTCTTCAAATTTATATTCTAAAACAGGTATCGGAGTAGATCTCAGGTATTGATTGAAAACCGGTGTAAAATCTATACCGGAAATTTTATTTATATAATTCTGGATATCCAGGGCTGTAACAGTCTGATGATAAAAATTCTGATTTAAACCCCGCATAACATGTCTGAATATTTCATCATTGTGAATCACCTGCCGGATAGTATGAATCATATTACCTCCTTTATAATATTCATCTGTTCCTTCTGGTCCGTGATTAACCCCATAATACTGAATAATGGGATTTTTGTTTTGAATGGTTTTTCTGGTGCCGATACAATAATCATTTCCTGCTTCTTTGCCGAAATAATATCCGGTATAAAGTGTTTCGCTGTAATTGGTGAAAGATTCATGAATCCATTCGTCAGCAATATCTTTACAGGTGATATTATTTCCGAACCATTCGTGCCCGCTTTCATGCACTATGATAAAATCCCATTTCAATCCCCATCCGGTTCCGGATAAATCCCTGCCCAGATATCCCTGAAGAAAATGATTTCCGTAGGCAATTTCGCTTTGATGTTCCATGCCCAGGTGGGGTGACTGAACGAGTTTATAACCATCTTCATAAAAAGGATAAGGTCCGAACCAATATTCAAAACAACGCAGCATGGAATCCACTACCGTAAAATGTTTTTTTGCTTTTTTCAGGTCATAATCCAGCACCCAGAAACTGCAATCGAGATTTCCTTTTTGTCCGTAAAATGTCTTCTGCCAGTTTACATATTTGCCGATATAAGGAATGATATCATAATTATTGATCGGGTTAACGACCGCCCAGGTCCAGGCAGTCATCCCTTTCGAAGCAATGTTTTTTTTATAAGCCGGCCATTGCCAACAGCCACCAGGCTGTCTGGAACGATCATCGTCAAACTGGCTCCGCTGTCCGGTTCATCACCCAGATAATCTTTACAGGGATACCACACGCTCGCTCCTGTACCTTCGCAGGCTACGCTCATCCAGGGACGTCCAAGAGAATCTTTAGTGAAGATAAATCCTCCACCCCATGGCGGACGAACGGCAATCTGCGGATTTCCGTGATAATAAATGGTAAGTTGCCTTTTGCAAGGACAGGCAGCTCTCATATTTTTTTTTTTTATTGGATCGTTCACAGTTTCAACATGAAATACATTCCCTTCTCTTTTGAATGCTAATTTTCCTGATCACTGAATGATGCTGTCTATTTCCAGTGGCCCTGCAGGTCAATTTGCATTATGATTTGCAGACCCGAATCAGATATAAGTTATGGTATTCTTACCTCGTATCGATTTATTTTCAAAATCGGGTGTAAATGGAAATATCATATTTAATAACATTATATGCACGTTCGGCATTCAGGGATCCCCTCAGCGTATCCGCTTGTGTAAATTTTGGTTTTTCCTGTTGGGCCATTGCAAATAAAAAAAACAGGGTGCACAAAAGAAGTGAATATAAGAAATCTTTTTCGCCTGATGAATCATAAATGCGATTTTCGTATCCGGTATGAAAATTATTATACAACAAAGGAAAGGTCTTTATTTTTATTTTAACGGCCGGTTTTTCATCCACCGCCTGTCATTCGGTTTCGACCAGTAATAAAAAAACATTTCGCTATAATGAACCCACGGGTATCGCCAGTCTGGATCCGGCTTTCGCAAAAAACCAGTCCATTATCTGGCCTGTTCACCAGTTGTACAATACCCTTGTACAAACGGATGCCCATTTGAATATTGTGCCTTCGCTGGCAATCTCATGGGATATTTCCGGCGATAAAAAAACATATCGTTTTCATTTACGCAGGGATGTTTTTTTTCATGACAACGATGTATTTCCCGGTGGAAAAGGCAGGAGATTGAGCGCTTCCGATGTTGTTTACAGCTTCTCCAGGTTATTGGATAAAAAAACTGCCAGTAGCGGTGCCTGGATTTTTAATGAAAGAATTTCGGGTGAAGATGCTTTTCAGGCCCCTGATGATTCTACTTTTCAACTCCAGTCTCTTACTCCTTTCCATCCTATACTTGGCTTGCTCAGCATGGAGTATTGCTCTATAGTTCCTCATGAATGGTGGAAAAATACGGCAAGGATTTCCGTAGTCATCCCTGCGGAACAGGACCTTTTCAATTCAAAAGCTGGGAAGAAGGGCAGGATCTGATTCTGATTAAAAATAATAACTATTTTGAAAAAGACAGTGAGGGCGTTCGGCTTCCATACCTGGATGCAATCAAGATCAGTTTTTTTGATAACCGTGCCACAGAATTTTTATTGTTGCAACAGGGCAGACTTGATTTCATGAATGACATTGACCCTTCATTTAAAGATGAAGTGCTGAATAAAAAAGGAGAATTGAAAAAAGACTGGGTAGGGAAGATACAATTATCAAAAAGTCCTTATCTCAATACAGAATATCTGGGAATCGTGGTAGATAGCAGTCTACCTGCCGTAAAAGCTTCTCCATTGCGGCTGTTAAAAATTCGTCAGGCCATCAATTATGGATTTGACAGAAGAAAAATGATTATGTACCTGAGGAATTCTATTGGTACGCCGGCCGAAAGTGGTTTTATTCCACCAGGGCTTCCGGGTTTTGATTCCGCAAAAGTACACGGGTACCATTATGATCCTGTTCTGGCCCGGCAACTCATGCGGGAGGCCGGATATCCCGATGGCCTGGGACTTCCGGTTATCACGCTTAAAACGATCGATATTTATGCAGACCTGGCCGGATTTATAGCTCGGCAGCTGGAAGATATCGGAATGAAAGTTCAGGTGGACATTACACAGAAAAGTCTTCTTCTGGAAGAAACGGCTAAGTCACAGGCATTGTTTTTCAGAGCCAGCTGGATAGGTGATTATCCGGATGCGGAAAATTACCTGAGTGTATTTTATTCTGTTAATCCCGCACCACCAAATTACACGAGGTATAAGAATCTGAAATACGATCAGCTTTACAGGAACTCACTGGTTGAAAATAACGATAGTATACGGTATGATTATTACCGCATGATGGACCAGCTGGTGATAAATGATGCACCTGTAGTGCCGCTCTGGTATGATGAAGTGATTCACTTTGTAAACCCTGCGGTGAGTGGCTTTGAAGCAAATGGACGAAACCTGTTGGAACTCCGCCATACCAGAATCCGATAAACCATTCAGATACGGGCTGGCAGCTTATCTTTGCGAGGTTCAATCCTGGACCATACAACGTAAACTATGACGGAAAGCCAGATCAGAAATCTTCAGCAAACGGCTGACTTTATTAAAAAATCCTATCCCTATAATCCTTCTGTCGGAATAGTTCTTGGTAGTGGAATCGGGAATTTATCAAAAGAAATCGATATTGAATTTCAACTGGATTATGCATCTATTCCCGAATTTCCAGTTTCGACCGTTGAAGGACATAGTGGACATCTGATTTTTGGTAAGCTGGAAGGGAAAAGAATTGTTGCAATGGCCGGACGTTTTCATTATTATGAAGGTTATAATGTTGACCAGGTTGTATTTCCTGTCCGTCTAATGAAATTTCTTGGTGTCAAAACCCTTTTTCTTTCTAATGCGGCCGGTGGAATGAATCCTTCATTTAAAGTAGGCGACCTGATGATCATAACCGACCATATCAGTTTGTTTACTGTCAACCCTTTAATTGGACCTAATGCGGAAATATTCGGGCCTCGTTTTCCTGATATGAGTGAGCCTTATAAAAAAAAGCTGATACAAACAGCAAAGTCTATTGCAGAAGCAAAAAATATCCGGGTAAAAGAAGGTGTTTATGCAGGAGTCACCGGACCAAGCTTTGAATCCCGCGCCGAATATAAGTTATTACATATGGCGGGTGCGGATGCCGTTGGCATGAGTACGGTTCAGGAAACTATTGCAGCTGTCCATCTTGGAATGGACGTTTTTGCCCTGAGCATTATAACGGATATGGGTATTCGTGAAGAAGAAAATATCATTACCCATGAAGAAGTCTTGACTGCGGCCAGACTGGCAGAACCAAGGCTGACGGCCATTTTCAAAGGGCTTGTGGCATCCATATGAATATTAACGTTTTATCAGGTATCGGCACGCAGGGATTGGTTAATTTTCCGTCAAATTTATGGATGAAGAGAAGTGGCATGAAAGGACTTCTGGTTATTATTACATCAATTATAGTTTGCCTTGCAGCAAAAGGTCAAAACGATCCCTCAAGTCGTTTCCGGGGAATGGGAGGTCAGGGAGGGAAGGATTCATTGCAGCACCGGAAGGACGATACGATGAGTATTACTTTTCGTTTTCTCGACTCCAGCCGGCTGCAAAAGATCGATTCTGAAATTTATAATTTCTACCTGCGTTATCCTCTTCCGCCAACTTATGTTGATTTTGGAAATATCGGCACAGCTTCCCACGACCTGATATTTAATCCATTTATGAAACCCGGATGGGATGGGGGGTGGCATGCTTATGACCCCTATGTCTTCACAGTAGAAAACTCCCGCTTTTATAACACGACCAAACCTTATTCCGAACTGGATTATTTACTTGGAACAAGTGCTGAACAAATGATCAACCTCGTTCATACTCAAAATATCACAAGAAACTGGAATGCTTTTTTTCAATACCGTCTGATTAATTCGCCCGGCACATATGGTAATCAGAACACCAATCATAACAATTACCGCTTTACTTCCTGGTATCAATCCCAGAATAAACGATATCAGGCATTCCTGGTTCTCCTGGGAAGTAAACTTCAATCTGCGGAGAATGCAGGCATTCAAAATAATGCCGATTTGGACTCAAATACTTTTTCCAACCGCTTTACGATACCTACGAATATTGGTCCTTCTCAAAACTTTTCAAGCGTTAACAATGCTTTTGGTGTGCCGATACCTACCGGTACTTTTTATACGACTGGTACTTTTATGCTAAGACAACAATATGATATAATAGGACTGAAAGATTCCCTGGTGAACGATTCTGTAGTTATCCCTTTGTTTTATCCCAAGTTCCGTGCTGAACAAACCATCAGTTATTCTACTTATCATCAAATGTTCAATGACTATGCTCCGCAAACAGCCTACTATATAAATGAACTGAAATTCATTTCTACTCCGGATACAATACAACTGAGTGATCTCTGGCACAATCTTACCAATGACTTTTCACTTTACTCATTCCCGGATTCGAAAAATTCACAACAGTTTCTGAAAGCCGGAATAAGTTTTCAAACGATGAACGGTACATATGATGCCGGAGAACGTTCACTCTATAATTTATTTATTCATGGTGAATACAGGAATAAGACCCGGAATAAAAAATGGGATGTGGAAGCATTTGGTAATTTCTATATCAATGGTTTTAATGCAGGAGATTATAATGCCTACATAAGCCTTAAGCGTCAGATAAGTAAAAACCTCGGATACCTGCAGGTTGGATTTGAAAACGTGAACCGGTCCCTTGGAATGGCCTGGAGCCAGGAAAGCAGTTTTGGATTTGGTGTACCTGCGGGCTCTTTTTATAAGGAAAATGTGCTGCATTTGTTTGGAACCATAGACCAGCCGAAGCTTCAGCTGACCCTCACAGGAAATTATTATCTCCTGAATAATTATCCTTATTTCAAGGATTATTTTATAGCAGCACAGGAAACAAACCCTTTTAATGTACTGATCATTACTGCGGACAAAAGATTTGCTCTTACAAGACACCTCATACTAAGGGCTATGGCGGCAGTTCAAAAAGTAGCCGGAGCTTCTCCCGTAAACATACCATTATTTGTTACGCATGGCCAGATCGGGTATGAAGGCACTCTCGGATACAAAAATCTGATGCTGGCGTTTGGGCTGGAATTCAGGTATTATACCCCGTATAGTGCAGATGCTTATTCTCCTGTTGTGGGACAATTCTTTACGCAAAATCAAATGACCATAGCTCAGAAATTACCGGACGTCAACGCTTATGTGAATTTCCGAATACGGAGCTTTGTTGCTTATTTCCGTGCAGAAAATCTTAATACAGCCCAGGTCTCTCCCGAAACAGGCTTTGGATTTACAAATACTAATTTTGTGGCACCCTCATACCCATATATTGGTCTAAGAATTCGTCTTGGTATATACTGGAGTTTTGTAAACTGACGTTAAATAAAAGTAATAATTAATAAATGGCGACTGCTTTGAATTTTTGGAAGAGATTGATCAGCATTTTCCGGTCTTTGTTCACTAAAAAAGATTGTTGTAAATGAACAGAATTTGTTTTATTCTTTTTTTCATGGTTTTAAAACTAAATCTATTTTCTCAAATGATACCAGGACAATCTGCAGCTGACTTATCATTGCCGGATTTAAATGGGAAAATGGTTACTTTATCTGAATTGAAGGGTAAAGTTGTACTGATTGATTTTTGGGCAAGCTGGTGCGGACCTTGCCGTCACAATAATCCCCGGCTGGTAAAATTGTATAATAAATATCATAACAAAGGCCTCGAGATCTACGGGGTTTCACTGGATGAAGATGCGGATAGCTGGAAAAAGGCAGTTCGGCATGACAAACTCATCTGGATCCAGGTTATTGACGACAAAGGATGGGAAGCATCTTCGGCATCTGCCTACAATGTGGATATGATTCCGTCTTCTTTCCTGATCGACAGGCAGGGAATCATCAGGACGATCAATGCTGAAGGTCCGGATCTGGAAAGAGTGTCAGGGATTTATTGAAAGATTAGGTTCGTGTTTACTTTCACAGGCAAGCGTTTCGGTTTCTGTTTCCAGTGTAACATGCTGTATATTTAAATGAAACAGTTTGTGTTTGATTTCAGCTTTAATTTTTTCCTGTTCCTCCATACCAATTTCTTTTTTTAATACGACATGTCCGGTAAGTGCATTTTCCGTTGTGCTCAATGCCCAGATATGAATATGATGAAAATCCTCTACGCCCGAAATTTTTTCAATGGCAGCTTTAACAGCACGCAAATCGATCCCCAGTGGAACCGCATCCATTGAAAGACGTAAACTGTCTCTTAAAAGATTCCAGGTGCTGAAAACAATTACTACTGCCACCAGAATGCCCAGGAGTGGGTCTATCCAATACCATTTTGTATAAATAATAATGATTCCCCCTACTACGAGTGCGGCAGATACAACTGCATCAGACATCAGGTGAAGGAAGGCTCCTTTGATATTGAGATCACTTTCTTTATTCCTGAAAAAAAGTAAGGCGGTAATGGTGTTGATCAGGATGCCGATGGCAGCCACGATTGAAATGGTTTTGCCAGGGAGCGGTTCGGGAAGTATCAACCGGTGAACAGATTCATAAAGGATAGCACCTATAGAAACCAATAAAATACCTCCGTTCAAAAGAGCAACAAGAACTGTCGTCTTTTTTATAACCATAAGTGTATATGGTATTAGATTTTGCCTTCATCATTTTAAAGGCAAAAAGAGATAATCCAAGGCTGGCAACATCAGCCAGATTATGCCCTGCATCAGATAAAAGGGACATGGAATGTATGGTTATGCCTACAATAGCCTCTATAAGTACAAAAGCAAGATTCAGGATTATACCCACAATAAATGCGGTATTTACGGAGCTGAGTTCCATAACATGACCATGCGAATGACCGTGATGACTGTGAGAATGGGTTTCTTCCATAAATCCGCAAAGTTAGTGTTTCGTAAAATAAGACTTCGTAAGTCTTTAGTAAAATAAGGCTTTGCGCATCACCGGGTAATAAAAATTTTTAATTTTATAACGGCATCTCATACCTTTCTGCAAATACTTCCGGATTCATACCCATGAAATTTTGATTACACATAAACGCGTTTATTAATATGTCTTTCAATTTAATTGAATCGGTTAAGGAAATTCTTTCCGGAGACATGACAAACAGGATGGCTGGAATTTTAGGAGAAAGCCCCGCGAATGTGCAGCAGGCAATTCAGGGAATCATTCCGGCAATTCTGACCGGACTAATACTTAAAACTGATTCCGGGGATGTGCAGGATACTTTAAATCTTGCAACTGCTGCTGCAAGGACCGACATTCCCTTTAATCTGAATTCATTGGCCGGCGGAACTGTCAATTCTAAAGGCATGGATTTCCTGAAAAATATTTTTGGAGAAAAAACTTCAGTTTTATCCGATGCCATTGCCGGATATGCCGGCATAAGCAGTCAGTCTGCATCATCTTTATTAAGCACTGCAGCTCCTGCAGCTTTGGGAGTTTTGGGAAATCATATTCTGAATTCAAATATGAATGCAAGTGGATTGAAATCATTTTTAAATAGCCAAAAGAAAAAGGTCCTGAATGTTTTACCAACCGGAATATTTCTGAATGGAATCATGGGAATGGATGAACTGTCTGGGATTGCTGAAAAATTCGCAGGCACCGAATTGCCGGTAAGAAAGGAAAAGTCAGGAGTGAAATGGATTATTCCGATTATCATTTTAATCCTGGGTGCCGGTATTGTGGTCTGGTATTTCATGAATAAACAAAACCCATCGGGAAATCCGCCACAGGCCATAACGGATACTGTGAAACACTCAATGGATACAATCAAACAGGATATCGTTGCTGAAAATAAATACACAATAAAACTTCCTGACGGTGTACTCCTGGATGCTAAAAAAGGCGGCATTGAAGACCTGCTCGTCATTTTTTTTACTGATACTAAGAGTAAAGCGTCGAGGAGATTCCCATTTAATTTCGATCAGCTGAGCTTCAGTAATGGCACAGCAAATATTACCAATGAAGGCATGGTGCAGATTCAAAACGTTGCGTCCATCCTGAAAGCCTTCCCAAAAGCTAAAATAAAAATCGGCGGATTTAATGAAAAAGGAGGTGATAGTATATCAAATAAATTACTGTCTGAAAGCCGGGCAAATGCGGTTGCTGATGCAATCAAAGCCGCAGGAGCGAATTCAAATCAGATTGCCGGAGCAGAGGGCTTTGGTTCCGACTTTGCAAAATATCCCGCCGACGCTGCCGATTCTTTAAGGGAAAAAGATGAGAGAATTTCAATAAGTGTCAGGTCGAAGTAGGACTTTAATTATATAAGGGGCTGGATGGCCATTTGTGACAGATCCATATCCTTGTAATTTCTTATTACATTATATAGCGTATCTCTTTCTACCGGTTCACGTTTTACTTGTTTTATAAGTGCAACAAGTTCTGTCGTTGAAAGAGACGGGTGCTGCTCTTCTGATCCTGCCATTGAATAGATCTTCGTTGAATCATCGATGGTTCCATCCAGATCATTCACACCAAATGATAACGTTAACTGTGCGCTTTGCCGGCCAAGCATTGGCCAATAAGCTTTGATATGAGGGAAATTATCCATGTAGATACGGCTCACAGCATACAATTTCAGGTCTTCAATTATGGTGGATTCCGCCACATGACTCATATCATTTCCTTTATTCCTGAATTTAAGTGGAATGAATGTGTTGAATCCGCCCGTTTGATCCTGAAGAGCCCTGAGTTTTTCCATATGATCAATCCGGTGACTGTATTTTTCAATATGGCCATAAAGCATAGTAGCATTTGAACGCATTCCCAGGAGATGTGCACTACGGTGAATACCAAGCCATCCTTCTGCATCCACTTTGTCTTCACAAATCTGTTTCCTGATTTCCGAATCGAATATTTCAGCCCCTCCGCCTGGCAGGGAATCAAGACCTGCGGCCTTTAAAATTTTCAGTCCTTCTCCAACTGATAATTTGGCCTTCCGGAACATATAATCCAATTCCACAGCAGTAAATCCCTTGATGTGCAGGTCCGGCCTGTATGTTTTTATTTTTTGAAGCAGCTCAGCGAAGAAGTAAAGGTTCATTTTCGGATGAACGCCACCCACAATATGTACTTCAGTCACCGGTTTGCCATCGTATTTTTTTACCATGTCCATCATCTGGTCAATGCTCAGTTCCCATCCCTCTTCCCGTTGCACATATAACCTGGAATACGAACAAAATGCACATGAAAATACGCAAACATTTGTTGGCTCGATATGAAAATTCCTGTTGAAGTAAGTTTTATCTCCATGAAGTGATTCCCGTATAAAGTTAGCCAGTGAGCCCAGAAAGGGAAGCCCGGCTTTTTCAAAGAGTAAAAGACCCTCATCAAAAAATATACGTTCCCCGTTAATTATTTTTTCACCTGTTTTTCTGAGGCGGGCATCGGGCTGATTTGCAACAATGGATTTTATCTGATCAATCCTGTTGTTCATGGTATCCTTCATTTCCATTTGTAAAATTACGAAGGAATGGGCAAAAGGATTGATCTTATCAGGTTCCATTTATTGGCTATTTACTTTATCTTCCATAAAACGTTCGGCTTATGCAAAGAATTCAGGGTTTGATAGGTATATCACTCATCCTCGGTCTTGCTTTTGTTTTTTCCAATAACAAGCGGCTTATTAATCTTCGCCTGGTTGTATCAGGACTCATTCTACAGTTATTGATCGGAATATTGGTTTTAAAAATAACTCCTGTCATTCGTTTTTTTCAATTCCTGGGCCGTGTGATGGGAAAGATTGAACATTTTGCATTTCAGGGCGCTGCATTTGTATATGATGGTATTGCTGTTCCAGTCAAAGGAGGAGGTGTAATGAACTATGCAATGGGCGGATTTGTTTTTGCATTCAATGTAACGGCTACAATCATTTTTGTATGTGCACTCGTAGCAATCTTTTACCATCTGGGTATTATGCAGCGCGTCGTTGCAGTTATTGCTAAAGCCATGAACGTGATCATGCGTGTAAGCGGAGCAGAGGCATTGAGTAATGTAGCAAGTGCCTTTGTAGGCCAGATTGAAGCACAGGTAATGATACAGCCATACTTGCCGGGAATGACCAAAAGTGAATTGCTTGCCAGTATGTCCGGCAGTCTTGCCTGTATTGCAGGAGGTATACTGATCGTATATGCAAATATGGGAGCACAGGCTGGAATAGACCTCGCACCGAAACTTATAACGGCCAGCCTGATGGCCGCTCCGGGAGCGCTCGTCATCTCTAAAATCGTATGGCCGGAAACTGAAATCAGTCAAACCATGGGTACGATAAAATTAAAAGTAACCAGCCGTTATGCAAACTTTCTCGACGCTATAACGCATGGCGCAGGTGAAGGATTTAAAATTGCGATGAATGTGATTGCCATGCTGATCGGATTTATTGCCATGATAGCCCTCGTTGATTTTCTGCTCATGAAAACCGGACATTTGTTTAATCCTTCTTTTGATCTCAGCCTTAACTGGATCTTTTCAAAAATTTTCTATCCCTTTGCCTGGTCCATGGGTGTTCCGTCAGAAGATGTACGAAATGCAGCAACTTTATTGGGGCAGAAACTTACGGTAAATGAATTTGTCGCATTTAAAAGTCTCACTTCGGGCGCGGTTCCAATTGTTTCACAAAAAGGATTGCTGGTTGTAAGTATCGCGATATGCGGTTTTGCTAATTTCAGCAGCGTGGGTATGCAGATCGGTGGCATTGGCGCTATCGCACCTGAAAGAAGAGCTGACCTCGCAAGACTTGGCTTGAGAGCCCTGCTCTGTGGCACGCTCGCATCCTATCTTTCAGCCACTATTGCAGGGATAATAATGTGAAAGGCTTAAAAAGGCTTTAGGCTTTTAGCTTAGACTACATCATACCCGCAACCTGTTTTCCCAGTTGAGGTGCGAGTGCGACACCCATACCGCTCATACGAACAGCACAGAATATGCGGTCATTAATTTTTAATACAATAGGTTTTTTTTCTTTTCCAACAGCCATTGTACCACTCCACCGTAAACTGACCCGGTATGGGATTCCGGGCAAAATAATTTCTTTTAGAAATTTTTCAAGTTCCTGTTGAACAGATTCGGAAGTATCTGCTGAGAAAGTCTCTTCTTCATGAATATATTTATTTCGTGCACCACCCAGCAATATTCTGTTATCCAGATTGCGGAAATAATAAAAGCCTTCATCATAATGAAAAGCTCCCCTTATTTTCAATCCGTCAATGGGTTCTGTCAGAAGTATTTGTCCGCGTGCCGGTGCAATATCCAGATCGGGCAACAAAGACTTGGCAAAAGCATTGGTGCAAATTAATACCTGTTCAGCAAGTAAGGTTATCGGAAGGTTGGTTTCCAAACGAACGCGGCTAGTTTCAATTTCGATTTTCTTTTACATCTATGTGAGTGAGAATCGAAACTCCTGCGAAGAAACCATACCGGCGACCGACCACCCGCCCGCAACCGCATCAAGCGCCCTGTTATCGACACTCAGGCTCTTGCCGCGGCCGATGGGGTAAGGCATAGGTGCTAATAAAACAGACCCCCTGCTGGGGGAATATTCGAATGAGGATATATTGGACTTTTCTGCCGCCCAGAGTTGTAAGAATTTTGAGGTTCCGCGACGAAATTACCAGGCGTGCCCGTTGAAGTTGCCAGAGCTGTTTGCCTCATTAACCCAGTATAAACCAGCCAGGAAACTTAGGTCCTTGGAATACTGCTTCTGTACCGCTGAACTGAAAAGCATTGTAGTTGTTGAAGCCCAAGGGAGAGCGCTATTGGTCCTCAATATCAGCGTATTGCGGAAAAGGAGTGAGTGCCGTGGCAACCGTGCCGATCAAATCCAGCATCAGGGGATCGGAA
>CAVWUD010000017.1:0-46114 GCA_963757975.1 uncultured Bacteroidota bacterium | reverse complement strand
ATTCCTGCATAATTTTAAGAAATTTGAAAAAACCCTACGAATGTCCTTAAAATTGCATGACTTAAGTCGTGAGCAGGTTGAGAAACTAATTACAGAGCATCAAATGTATCCCAGCTTCATTGATCAAAATCCATATATCGCAAGCGGACCAGATCATGAAATCCTCGTTTGCCTTATGACTAATGGCATGTACCAGGTCGAATTGCTGAATAAAAAGCAAATGGAAGAGTCATTGCAGCAAACGATAAAAGCTTTTAAAGAATACACCGACGCTGCTAAGTTGTAGATTTTCTATTTTTCCTTTTAATTTAGGTATCTGATTTAATAACTCTGTGGAATCCAGTTTAACCTTCGGTTGAATTGTCTTCAAACGGGTTGTTTTTCCTTCTTCACCCAGGAGCACTCCCCATGGTTTCAAACTTTCCACGCGGTCGAATATAATTTTAAGTACTGCGATAACCGGAATGGATAAGAACATACCCGAAATGCCCCAGATCATTTCCCCAATAACAACTCCAAGTACGGTTATCAAAGGATTAATTTTAACCTTGGAACCGACTATCCCGGGTAATAAAATATTACTATCCACGAGATGTGTAATGACAAGGGTTATTACCACCAGAAACAATTTTCCTGTGGCAGCGGCAGTTGCGAATGTGATAATGAAACTGATCAGCATGGCCGAAAAGATTCCGATATAAGGAATGATATTAAGGAGACCCGTTATAATTGCGAGTAATGCCGCATATTTAATTCCGAATGCCCAGAATGCAATGAATACAACTACAGATACAACACACATTTCTATAAATAGACCAATGATGTATTTCTCAGAATCTGCTGAACCTTTTCCACGATATCATGAACCACGATGGAATTTTCTTCAAGGAAAACAGAAATAAGAAAATTCATTATCAGCCTTCGGAAAGTAAGTAAGAAAAGAGTATAAATAAAAGTAAATATCAGAAAGAGAACAAAAGATGAAAGGGAAATTATAGTCGTTCCCAAAACAGTTGTTCCGGAATCCAAAGCTTTGCTTGCAGCGGATTTTAGAAATGTAAGCTGCTTGTAGGAATTGATATGAAATTTAATTGCAATCCAGTGTTGTATACTTGCCAGCGAACTATTCAGTTGAATTTTAAATTGCGGCCAGTCGTCCGCCAGATCGCTTATTTGCATTCCGACGAAATAGATAATCGATGAAATAAATGTAACCAAAATCAATATTGCCAGTATTGATGCAAGACCCCGGCGAAAACCAAACTTTCTTTCCATGAATGAAGCCAGCGGTAGTAGTAAAATCGAAAACAAACAGGAAAAAATCAGGGGACTGAGTATTTCCTTTCCCAGAATTACTAGATAGCCAATTGCGATCAGGCTTACTAAAACGGAAGCTAGTTTTTGATAAAAAGGAAACTTGTTCAATGAAAGAGGCATTTTGAAAGCAAAAAGTTAAAAGAAATAAGTAAGAATTCAGGAACCCTGCCGATCAATACCATAAAGTACAAAACTTTTTAATTTTTACTTTTTAGTTTTTATTTGATCAAATCGGGCATGATTTTTAGTTTGACTACGCTATATAACGAATTTTTGACCAAATATTTCAGCGCATCTATTTCATGAAGACAAAGAAAATCCTGATCGTAACAGGCATTACATTAACAGCCCTTCTTATCCTTCAGACTGGTGGTCAGAAGAAAAAAATTAGAAAAACGATTAACAGTAGTTGCTGAAGAAGGGTATGAAACCGCTGAAGATATCCTTTTTCCCCAGCGTAAATTCCTCAAACAGCGAAAGGCATAAACTTACAAGGTTTAATACATTGATATTTAATGTCTTATGGCTATCATTTGGATAAACTCCATAGTAATTTATAATAATCAGTTTGGTGCGGAAAAATGCTACCTGACTGAGAAGGTCTCATGAATCAAAAATCAAAGGCAATAAGGCCCGGACAGGCTTTGAACCACAAACGCTGCTTCATTTTTTCTCAATTCCTTTAAAGAAAATCTTCTGTTTATACTTTTTAGTATAAACGGTTTCGTAAATTTGTAAAATGAAGACAGATCTTATCCAACCCAAGTCCCGGGAAGCTGAAGATGAATTGAGGACGATTGAAAAAACGGTATTCAGCGACTATAAATATGGATTTGTAACGCAAATCGAAGCGGACGAAGCACCAAAAGGCCTGAATGAAGATGTTATTCGTTTTATCTCTGCCCGTAAGAAAGAGCCCTTATGGATGTTGGACTGGAGATTAAAAGCTTACAGGCATTGGCTGACAATGAAATCTCCTGATTGGGCAAATATCAAATACCCTCCTATTGATTACCAGGATATTATTTATTATTCCGCTCCTAAACAGAAGATTAACCCTAAAAACCTGGATGAAATAGATCCTGAACTAATACGGACTTTTGAAAAATTGGGTATTTCCCTGGAAGAACAGAAAAGACTGACAGGCGTGGCTGTGGATGCTGTTATCGATAGTGTGTCCATCGGCACTTCATTTAAAAGTCAGTTGGCCGAACTCGGGATTATTTTCTGTTCCATGAGCGAAGCCATAAAGGAGCATCCCGATCTTATCAGGGAATATCTGGGTACCGTAGTTCCCATTACTGATAATTATTTTTCTGCACTGAATGCTGCGGTTTTTAGTGACGGATCATTCTGTTTTATTCCAAAAGGTGTTCGTTGTCCTATGGAATTATCAACCTATTTCAGGATTAACGCCGAAAATACCGGCCAGTTTGAAAGAACCCTGATCATTGCAGAAGCGGGGAGTTATGTGAGTTATCTGGAAGGATGTACTGCACCCATGAGGGATGAAAATCAGTTACATGCAGCCGTTGTAGAACTGGTTGCACTTGACAATGCTGAAATAAAATATTCAACTGTTCAAAACTGGTATCCGGGTGATAAACAGGGCCGTGGTGGTGTATATAATTTTGTGACTAAAAGAGGCATTTGTAAAGGCAATCATTCTAAAATATCCTGGACGCAGGTGGAAACCGGATCAGCAATAACCTGGAAATATCCCAGCGTGATATTAAAAGGTGATTATTCAACCGGCGAATTCTATTCTGTTGCTGTTACAAATAATTACCAGCAGGCTGATACAGGAACCAAGATGATGCATTTGGGAAAAAACACACGCAGCCGAATCGTTTCAAAAGGAATTTCAGCAGGTTTCAGTAATAATAGTTACAGGGGGTTGGTGCACGTAAGTAAAAATGCATTGAACTCCAGGAATTTTTCGCAGTGCGATTCTCTTTTACTAGGAGATAAATGCGGAGCACATACTTTCCCTTATATCGAAGTAAGAAATAATACGGCAGTTGTTGAACATGAAGCCACCACTTCCAAAATTGGGGAAGATCAGATATTTTATTGTAATCAGCGGGGAATAGATACAGAAACTGCTGTGGCCCTTATCATCAACGGATTTGCAAAAGAAGTAATGAACCAGCTTCCTATGGAGTTCGCCATTGAAGCACAAAAATTGCTGGCGATAAGTCTGGAAGGAAGTGTTGGATAAGGAAATTGAGAGTGTGAGAGTGTGAGAGTGTGAGAGTGAAATACATTTAAAAAACGGTCAACGGTTAACCGTCAACCGTCAACCGTCAACGGATGGGGTAAAATAATAAAAATATAAAGAAAGAATATGTTGACGATTCAGAATTTACATGCAGGAATTGAAGGAAAAAAAATCCTGAACGGGATAAATCTGGATATCAAACCAGGTGAGGTGCATGCCATCATGGGACCCAATGGATCCGGAAAAAGTACGCTGGCATCTGTTCTTGCAGGGCGGAGTGATTATGAAGTACTGGAGGGTTCGGTAGAATTTCTCGGAAGGGATCTGCTTGAATTATCACCCGAACAGAGGGCAGCGGAAGGATTGTTTCTTGCATTTCAATATCCCGTTGAAATACCGGGATTGAATACTGTAAACTTCATTAAAACAGCAGTTAATGAAGTACGCAAATACAGAGGTGAAGCCCCACTGGATGCAGTTTCTTTTCTCAAAAGGATGAAAGAAAAAATGGCACTTGTAAATATTGAACAGTCATTATTAAGCAGGTCGCTTAATGAAGGATTTTCCGGAGGGAGAAAAAAAGGAAACGAAATATTTCAAATGGCAATGCTTGAACCAAGGCTTGCAATACTTGATGAAACGGATTCAGGACTCGATATTGATGCAATCAGGATTGTATCGAACGGTGTAAACAAATTACGAAATAAAGAAAACGCGATATTGGTTGTGACACATTATCAGCGTTTACTCGACTACATCGTTCCGGATTTCGTTCACGTATTATACAATGGCAGAATCGTGAAATCCGGCCCCAAGGAACTCGCACTTGAACTTGAAGAAAGAGGATATGATTTTATTAAAGGTGAAAACACCGTAGAAGCTGCATAGTTTAGGAGATCAATTTGTCAAAATGAACACAATCGCATATTTTAAAGAAAGATTTGATCAATTCCAGCCCGATGCTGACCATGGCAGCCTTGACAAAGTTCGTGAACACGCTTTCAGGGAATTTTCAAATCTGGGGATTCCGGGATCAAAACATGAAGAATGGAAGTATACCAGGGTGGCTGGGTTATTTAATAAAGAATTTCAGCTTCCTGCAGATCCGCTAACTATTTCCATAACACCCGATGATCTGAAAGCGATCCGTCTTCCCGGTCATGAAATGGCGAATGAAATGGTATTCGTCAATGGATTTTATTCTTTTTCACTTTCACAGATCCGTTCGAAGGGAATTCAGGTGGTTTCCATGGAAGAGGCTTCTAAAAATGAATTTCAGGCACTGGTATCACAATGGCTTGGAGATAGCAGCCAGTATTTAAAAGATGGTATCAATGCATTAAATATGGCTTTTATACATGGAGCCGTTTTTATTCATGTGGCAAAAGGAAAACATATCGAGCACCCCATTTATATTTATCATATTACTGATGCACGGTCGGTAAATATTTTTTCTCAGCCACGAAGCCTGATGATCGTGGATGAACTTGCACAGGTGCAGGTAGTTGAAAATTATGCAACACTTGGATCCAACGAAAGTTTTACAAACCAGGTCATGGAGATCATCGTCGATAATGAAGCCAGGCTGGAATATTATAAAATACAAAATGACGGTTCCAATACCAACCAGGTCAGTACAACCCATATCAGGCAGATTGGTAAAAGTTTTACTCATGCAGTTACAATATCGTTAAACGGCGGACTTATTCGCAATAACCTGAATGTGATACTTGATGCAAAAAATTGTGAAGCACATTTATACGGTCTGTATTTTCAATCGGGCCATAGTCACATCGATAATCATACCATTGTTGATAATATCAAACCGAATTGCCTGAGCAATGAACTCTACAAAGGCATTCTGAATGACCATGCAACTGGAGTATTCAATGGAAAAATATTTGTTCGGCAGCCTGCTCAAAAAACCAATGCTTATCAGAGCAATAAAAATATTCTTCTTTCCGATACCAGCAGTGTAAATACCAAACCACAGTTGGAAATTTTTGCTGACGATGTGAAATGCACCCACGGTTGTACTGTTGGAAGTCTTAATGAAGAAGGATTGTTTTATTTGCAATCCCGTGGAATCTCGGAAAAAACAGCCCGAAACCTTTTACTTGGAGCCTATGCTTCTGATATTCTGGAACAGATAAAACCTGAACCTCTTCGCGGATGGGTAGAAAAATTGATTAATCATCGTTTGGAAACTGATTTGTCATGAGCATTTCTCTCACTATACCGAAAACATTGGATATAACAGCTATCCGGAGAGAGTTCCCAATATTGAACAGGGAAATAAAAGGCCGGCCGCTGATCTACCTCGATAATGCTGCCACAACCCAAAAACCTCAGCAGGTTATTGATGCGATCGTTCATTATTATACAAATTATAATGCCAATATTCATCGGGGAATTCATACACTGGCAGAAGAGGCTACAGCGGATTTTGAACAGACGCGCGATATGGTGAAAACATTTATTGGCGCTGGTTCCAGAGAAGAGATCATTTTCACTAAGGGTACTACCGAAAGTATAAACCTGGTAGCTTATACATGGGGGAGAAAAAATATCAGGGCAGGTGATGAAATTATCATCAGCAATATGGAACACCATTCCAATATAGTTCCGTGGCAAATTTTATGCGAAGAAAAGGATGCAATCCTGAAAGTAATTCCTGTACAATGATTCCGGGGAGTTGATATTCGATGAATATGAAAAAATGCTTGGGTCAAAAACAAAACTGGTATCCATCGTTCATGTTTCAAATGCACTCGGGACAGTGAACCCTGTAAAACAAATGATTGCAAAGGCTCACCAGGCAGGTGCTTTAGTCATGGTGGATGGGGCACAATCTGCTGTACATCTTGATATAGATGTGTCGGATATGAATTGTGATTTTTTTGCTTTCTCAGCCCATAAGCTTTACGGACCTACCGGCGTAGGTGTATTGTATGGAAAGAAAGAATTACTCGAATTAATGCCTCCTTTTCAGGGAGGCGGTGAAATGATAAAAGAGGTTACGTTTAATAAGACAACATATAACGAGCTGCCTTATAAATTTGAAGCGGGTACACCAAATATTGCAGATGTGATAGCTTTCAAATCCGCTATTCAGTTTATTAAATCCATTGGAAAAGTAAAAATCCGTGAGCATGAACAGGAACTTCTGGAATATGCTCACCAGGAACTTGAGAAAATTCCCGGTCTTCATATAATCGGAAAGGCTAAAGATAAAATAAGCTTGGTTTCATTCATTATTGAAAATGCACATCCACAGGATATTGGTATACTGCTCGATAATCGTGGTATCGCGGTCAGAACAGGCCATCATTGCGCCCAACCCCTGATGGACAGGTTCTCAATTCCAGGTACTACACGTGCTTCATTTGCAGTATATAATACCAAAGATGAACTGGATGAATTAGTGAATGGATTGAAACGGGCGGTTAAAATTTTAGCATAATGAATCCGGACCTGAGTATAGCGGAAACTGAAAGAGAAATAATTGAGGAGTTTGCATTGTTTGACTCCTGGGACGATAAATATGAATATATCATTGATCTTGGAAAAACATTGCCGGTACTGGATGTTAAATATAAAACAGATGAAAATCGTGTAAGAGGCTGCCAGTCTTCAGTCTGGCTTGTTGCAGATTATAAAGATGGGAAATTATTTTACCAGGCTGATAGTGACGCGATGATTGTTAAAGGACTGATCAGTATGCTGATAAGGGTTCTGTCAGGAAGAACAGCAGATGAAATTATTGAAGCCAGGTTGGATTTTATCAGGGAAATCGGTATGACAACACATCTGGCACAGACAAGGTCAAACGGGTTGCTCAGTATGGTAAAACAAATGAAACATTACGCACTGGCATATAAGATTAAGGATCCTGTTCCTTCAAAAAATTAGGAAATGGAAGATTTAAGAGAAAAAGTAATTGAAAAATTACAAACAATTTTTGACCCGGAAATTCCGGTAAGTATTTATGAATTAGGATTGATTTATGAAATAAATATACTTCCAATCAATAATATACAAATTGTGATGACACTAACGGCACCTGGTTGTCCTGCTGCTCAAACTCTTCCTGTGGAAGTGGATCAGAAATTAAGAGAAATAGAAGGCGTTCATGATGTTCATGTTGCAGTTACATGGAATCCGCCCTGGGATAAATCAAGGATGTCTGAAGTAGCACAGTTGGAATTAGGATGGCTTTAAAAAGCCTAAAGGCTTAAAGCAATGTGGAAAATACAAATTTGAAAATGAACGATTCTTAGCATTATGAAAAACATTTTATGAAAATTACTGCACAGGAAGAATTTGGTTTACGCGTCCTCATTCGTATTGCAGGTTGTGCTACGGAAGACGGAATGAGTATTCCTCAGCTCAGCAAGGCCGAAGGCCTGAGTAGTCACTATGTAGCCAAGCTTACAAGAACCCTTCGCATGGCAGGGTTTATCAATAGTACACCTGGTTATAAAGGCGGATATGTACTGGCAAAACCTTCAAAAGAAATTAAAATAAAATACGTCCTGCAGGCCCTTGGTGGTGTATTATATGATAAGGATTTTTGCGGTCAGCATACAGGTTCAGTAAATCTTTGTACAAATTCTGTTGATTGCTCCGCACGTTCCTTATGGCAGATGATTCAATTTACAGTAGATCAGCTTCTCGACAAGATTACCCTATATGATATGGCCAATTCCAAAAAAAACGAATCCGCCCAATTTCTTCGGAAGGTACTGGAAGAAGTGCCGAAAATGGTTTAATTCTCTCCTGTAACTCATGTACTTCACCGGCCCTCCCGCAGGCCCTGTTTTTCGCGTAAGATTCATTCTTCGGCAAAGTCAGTATTATATGCCTGCTGATCCATTTTTTTTACAAAGCCCTATCTTTATCAGAGAATGTAAATAAAAGGCAATGAAAAATTCAAGACGTGCATTTATAAAAAAATCAGCGCTGGCAGGTACCGGAATATTGGTCGCAAAGAGTGGGTGGACTGCTTCCAGCTATAAGCGGATTATGGGTTCCAACGACCGTATACGTGTCGGAGTTATTGGATTTTCTGACCGGCACAGATCCTCCCATATGCCCAGCTTTATGAATCATTATAAAGAAATGAATTTCGATATAGTGGCTGTTTCTGATATATGGAACAGGCGGCGTGAAGAAGGAGCAGCACAGTGGAAGGCGAAAATGCAACATGATATCATAGCATGCAGAAATAATGAAGAGTTGTACGACAGAAAACTTGCAGATGCGGTATTTATCAGCACAGCTGATTTTCAGCATGCACGTCACGCAATACAGGCGGTTGAAGCTGGATGTGATGCTTATGTCGAAAAACCCTTTGCTGAAACAATGGAAGATAACCGGGCTGCCCTGAAAGTAATAAAAGCATCGGACAAAATTGTTCAAATCGGTTCCCAGAGGAGAAGCGGCGCCAATTACCAGGCGGCAAATGAATTTATCCGTTCCGGTAAATTTGGAAATATCGTAATGGTTGAACTCACCTGGAATGTAAATCAGCCCGGAAGATGGCGAAGACCCGATCTCGTTCCCCTTTTAAAAGAAGAAGATACGGATTGGAAACGATTCCTTATCAACCGGCCGGTCGTTCCTTTCGACCCACGCTATTATCTTGAATTCCGTTTGTTCTGGCCATATTCATCAGGCCTGCCGGGACAATGGATGAGCCATCAGATCGATACAGTGCATTGGTTCACCGGATTGCAGCATCCGCGTTCTGTAGTTGCCAATGGTGGAATATATATGTGGAAGGATGGGCGAAAAAACTGGGACACACTTACAGCTGCCTTTGACTATGGACCCGTGGATGATCCATCTGCAGGATTTCAGGTTAGCTTTCAATCACGAATGGATAATGGTGATGATAATCCAACTGAAATTTATTATTCGAATGGCGGAGAAATTAATCTTAATACGAACAAAGTTACACCTACCGGCGGCCTCACGCAGCATTTTGCAGATGCTATGCGTATGCAGGCCAACTTACTTCCTGAGATGGAATTATCAAACACCGAAAAAGTTGTTAGCTCTGCTAATACCGGAGGAGACCCTCTAACGTCGGCACATATCCGAAATTGGATGGAATGCGTACGTAGCCGGAAACAACCTCACGCGCCGGTAGAAGCCGGATATAGTCATTCTATCGCCAATATTATGACGACTGCTGCCATACATACGGGTGTTAAAGTAACTTTTGATGAAAAAACCCAGAATGTTATGGCTGGGGGGAAACCATTTCAGTATTAATAAATGCATTTTGAAATATATGATACGCAGGAAATTGCTGGCATTCATTTTATTCTATCCTTTTTTGGGAGTTGCCCAGCAAATGGAAGAAGTAAAATTAATAAAAGCAATAAACGAAAACAGGATCGATGTATTTGTCGGACCCGGATTATTTACAAGGTTTTTGTATCCCGACAGTCTTGAGAAACCTGTTTTATTTCCAATTTATGACGCGGAAAATATAATAGTAACACGTGGATTCCCACTGAATCCAAGGCCAGGTGAACCCACCGACCACCCGCATCATGTGGGATTATGGTTTACTTACGAAAATGTGAATGGTCTCGATTTCTGGAATAACTCATTCGCAATTCCCGCTGAAAAAAGATCATTATACGGATGGATAAAAACAGACAGCATCCTGGAAATTTCCAGCGGTCGCACAGGTATACTGCGTTATCATGCAAACTGGGTAAATCAGCAAAACCAGGTATTGATGGAGGAAACGACCAGTTATATATTCAGCGGGACCATGCAGGAACGAATGATTGATCGTATAATGATCCTGAAGGCCGATACCGATATTCTTTTTGCCGATGCTAAAGACGGGCTGATTGGTTTGAGACTGACACACGAATTGCAAATCCCCACTCTTAAAGATCAACAGTTTACTGATAATAAAGGAAATATTACCATTGTAAAAAGAGACTCTGTTGCCAACGGAAATTACCTCACAAGTGAAGGGAAACAGGGCGATTCAGCCTGGGGTACCAGGGCAGACTGGTGCAAGGTTTATGGTAAAATCGGAAATGACTCTGTTAGCATTACCATTTTTGATCATCCGTCTAATCCGGATTATCCAACATTCTGGCATGCGAGGGGATATGGTTTATTTGCAGCAAATCCCCTTGGAGAAAAAATATTTACCAATGGAAAATCTTCTTTTAATTTAAAACTTAAAAAAGGCGGTACGGTACGTTTTAAATACAGGATACTTATTCAGGATGGAAAAATAACTTCCACACCCGAATATTTAAATAAGCTTGCAAAGGAATTTGATAAGAAATAATAATTCTTATTTTGTATTTGCGGGAGTCAGTTCGTTGTGCGAATCTTTAATAAGGAACAATGAGTCACTGAGAATATGTTCCGCTTTTGAGCATTCATCGAGATATCTTATCTGTGAGTACATATTAATGTGTGTAAGTCCGCCGGTATTGATTCCGAAAGTTACCGACTGCATATTTGAATAATTCGTGTCGGTTTGCAAAGTATAATTTACTGCTGCATTATTATTGATTTTAATATTCAGCTGCTTATAAGATTTAAGCGGCTTATAAAAATAAACCTCTACGTAAGCCGAATCCTCGCCCAGTTCATTGATAACACGATTTACCATCGGACTACCCATCGTATGGGTCAGGTAACCGTGTTCGTCATAGTTTTCTGTATAGACCGCTACTTTATTCTGATAAAACGTATAAGATTTCAAAAATTGATTTGGATAAAAAAGATATGCACCTCCATTTAAACTATCCCAGCCTATATCATAAAGAGCAACAATTCTGAAGTTAGAATCCTTTACAGAAATTAATTTACCTGAAGATCCTTTCAGAATATCTGTAGCATCAATTAAGCAGATCGGGTTCCTGTTCTTACATGCAGTTAAAGAAATTATCAGCAACAATACTGCCCATTTCATGTTGTATTATTTTATTTAGCGGAACTATCTCACTACGCGCAATTACCAGTTTAAATTATGAATTTTTATTGAATTTTTCTTTCTAATGATTGTTTTTGCAGAATTTATAAAATCTAATCATTTTTGTTTTACAGTAAACCGGGTCATTCATACTTAAATTAGCTGTATATTTCCCAAATGCTATTCAGGTTCCGGAGCCCTGATTTATTTATACATTCAATAGTATGAAATTGAATTTTAGCCGGCTGGTTATATTGTTTTGCTGCATCTATTTTTTTAATCCCTTACCTGCCCAGGATAAACCAGTGGTATTGCAAAATTCTTCAAAAACAGGTTCAATATTAAAAGATACACTATTGCTTAAAGATTCATCTGTTTTAAAAAAAGATACACTAAAAATAGCAAATGATGACGACAGCACTGCGCCTACACCATCCCATCTCGAATTAAACCTGGTGTATCAATCCAATGATGTAAATAACGGCCGGAAAGATTCTAGTGTAATTCCTCTCATAACTCCCAAAATCAGCTATATTTTTAAATCCGGATTTCAGGTAGATTTGAGCGTAGGTTATAATGTACACGATCCTTCGCCACAGGTAAACCAGTATACCTTCGATGGGTCTTATAGTTTTAACCCCGGCAATTACAGCGGATCTGTAACGTTGTCAGGATTTGTTTACAATAAAAACAGTGGAAGTACAACTGCCGAACAAAAAGGAAGCCTTGCTTACAGTAGTAGCTATTCATTCAGTTTTATTCAACCCAGTCTGAACCTGACCTGGACTTTTGGAAATCACATACCGGATTACCAGGCCTCTCCTGCCCTCCAACAGCAATTTACGATTGGTAATTTCAATATCAGCCCGACTATTACCATGAATGCCGCGACTCAGAATTCATATAATTCTTATTATCAGAACAGGCGTTTCAACATTCCCAGAAGCAGTAAACCCTTACCTGTCGACGTTACTCTTTCCGGAGAAGTTTTAAACGCTGATAAGTTTCAGATCCTGGACTACGAATTCAGTGCACCGGCTAATTTTACCTCTGGCAACTGGACTTTTAATTTTACTCCAACATATGCATTGCCTGTCAATCCTGCAGATATTCAGGCTACTTTGCAGGTAAATAATAGTACGAAGACTTATACTTATAAAGAAAAACTTCCCAATACTTTTTACTTCCAGGTTGGTGTTACCTACGACTTTTTAAAAAAACATTAAAGCCGAAAGCTTAAAGCCTAAAACTAATTTTCATATTTGCAAATGAAATAATTTTCAAGTCAATACTTTAAACTTAATTCAAGGTTCCAAAAAGAAGTTTTAGGCTTTAGGCATTAAGCTTTAGGCTTTAAAATGCTTCCCGGATATTAAAATAAATACCCGTAAAACCATCGCCGATTCCATAATCTATAGCGATATTAGTTCTGTCTTTTTTATTCATCTTGATACGAAGTCCGAAACCATAACCTGGTGCTACGCTGTTAAAGACTTTTTGTCCGGTGAGCGAATTACTTGCTGTGGTAAAATTGGTGAATATGACACCACCCAATAAACCATCTGTAGTAATTCTGTATCGAAATTCAGCCTCTTCATAAATCATATTGTTTCCACGAAACCTTCCCTGGATATATCCCCTGCCGGAACGGTTATAAGTATCCCAGGTAATGGCAGGGAGAGCGAGATAAGGAACTTGCCCTGAGGTAACCAAAACACCCCAGAACCAGAAGGCAAGTATATTTTGCGGGATTCGCTTACTCACGCCGATATAATTCCGCCATTCATAATAAAGCATAGTGCTGTTCTGCGTGCTGCCGAAAGCGACTTCATTTACACGGAAAGCAAGATTTAAATAGTTTCCTGAATATGCACTGACAGGATTATCGCGGCTGTCGTGGATTATCTGAAATGACAATCCGTTCACGGAATAATGAGCCGTGTCAAATCCATATGCTTTTGAATAAATATAATGTGATGTGAGATGCTGGTTGGGGGTATCCAGTTTTAAGGACTGATCTTTAATATTAAAATTATAATCTATCATCAGGCCCATACCCGCATACCATTTCCCAACTATACGCCTCGACACTGTTTCGTACAATCGTATATAGTTAAAACGCATGGGCTGTTCCGAATCAGTGCGAACCACATCTGAACCATTCAAACCAAAGGTATATGCCTGTCCCTGCAAGCCATAAATACCCAAACCGTAGGTAGGCTGTGCAAAAAATAACAAACGGTTGTCGCCCGAAATTGTCCATTTATTATCGGGCAGAAAAACATCAAATCTCAGATTTAATAGGATTTGTTTTTTTGTAGTAAAAGATGCGTTTAACAAGGCAGAAGACAATTGGGTTGTCTTGGGATTTCCCAATAATTTTGTGACACTTACGGCTGCACCTACTACGAATCCGTTTGCAGGACTATAACCTACGATGGGTAGTAAGGAAAGATTTTTAATACCGATCTGAACAGAATCACCAGATAATTTGGCTGGTTTACCTGTCCATTTGCGGATAAGGTCAAAAATATCTACCTGCTTAACAAAATGAAGGGAATCCGGAATATTTTTTTTATCCTGACCAAATCCAGGTGAATGGACCAATAATACAATGAATAATCCCACTATGAACAGGGTTATTATTTTATTTTCATGGAAGAACTTATGCAAATTATAATTTGGTCTAAACGAATATATAAATAATGATTCTTTGCCTGCTGTGTAAAAAATCCTTTTTAGAAATTAAATCCAATCCTGATCTGCGGACCATATTCCTGCATGTCGTATAAAAAATAATCGCTGCCACTTTTATTATTATTATAATTCATGGAAATCGCCCGGTATCCGATCCCCACTTGTAATAATTTGGAAGCACGATAAAAGATATCAGGCTGCAACTGCCAGGCAAACTGAGATCCGATACCAAAACCCCCGATATCCGCTCTCAACTGTAAAAGCCATTTATCATGAATAACTGTTTTCAATCGTGTAACTATAAGAGGATCCACCCAGGTATTGGTTATCTGTGCACTCCCCGGTTTACTGGCGCCGCCCAGAGGCGGGTTATAAGTGATATTGACACCCGATGTAATACTGTTTATCCTGGCGCCCACACCCGCTTCCAGCCAGGGTGTAAGCCGATAAAGGCCTTCCAGTTCCCATAGGAATTGTTTCAAATTCGCTGTTCCGCTAAGAATATTATTTTTCGTAGAAGCATCCTGTGTGAGACTGGCATAAAACAAATCGGAAGTGAAAGCAAGTTTATCATTATGAACTTCTGCATATAACATCCCTCCGATTTTCAGATAACTGAATACCTTGCTCGCAGGAATACAAATAAAAGTTGGAGGAAGCGTACCAATAGCAGTTGTTCCGCTCATGCTGGTAAACATCAGATAGGGTTCCAGATAAACTTTATATTTATGGGAAGAATCATTATAAATCTGTGCACTGACATGGTTATTCAAAAGCAGAAAAGTAAAAACTATAATTGTACTTTTCAAGATTCTTCCCCTGGTATTCATTCTGCATTTCATATTAATAAATTTAAAACTTCCATAAATTCTATTGTTGTTTGTCAATCAAATCCCATAGCCTGCTCAGATCAGGATTCAAAATAATATCGGTCCTTCTGTTCAATGACCTGCCATCGGCTGTTGAATTATCAGCTACAGGGTTAAATTTCCCTCTGCCGGCTGATGTTACCCGATCCATGGAAACCTGGTACTGGTCGCGCAAAACACGAACCACACTGTTTGCACGCTCCGTACTTAAAGACCAGTTATCGCTAAATCCTTTTGCTTTGGTAACTTTTATCGAGTCGGTATTCCCCACTACATATATCAGAAGATTTGGGTTTTCATTCAGTACTTCAGCTACAACAGCCAGCGCCTGCTGTCCATTCTTTCCCAATTTTGCACTGCCCGGATTGAATAATAATGCATCCTGCATGGAGATATATACCAGGCCATTTTTGTATGACACATCTACACCGGCATCAGCAAATTGAACAAGCGCTTCAGCAGCTTTTCTGCGGATTTCTTTCATGCTGATCCCATTGGCCTGCATGGCCTGATTTAATTCTTCCATTCTGCGGACAACAGCTTCTTTGGCTTGTTTGCAATCAGATGCTTCCTGCATGGCAATAGCGTTCTGATTTTTCAACTGGGTGATCTGTGTGCTCCCTGTTGAAACAGAACCATTCAATTGATTTACCTGCGTGTTGAGCTGACCAATCTGACCATTTAATTGGTTCACTAAATTACCGAGACTATCAACTTTCGCACGTGTACTTAACAATTCTTTACTTGGACCGCAGGAAATCATAACCAGGGAGGTAAGTACCGCGAGTCCGATCATTAATTTTCGCATAGTAGGCTGATTAAATATTAGGTAAGTTTACATTAATCCATTAGTTATTTAGGGAAGATAAGAACCACCTGGGCCCGCCAGCCAAAATCAGGTTTGGGAGTACCGGTAATAGGGATTTGCGGTCCTGCTGCCAACTGAATAATTTGCTTTCCGAATTTTGTAATCCCCGTTAAAGGTATAGTAATGGTAGTGGCATTTGTGTTGTTTTGCCAATTTTGCGTTATCGATCCTACAAGTCCTATACCTGCTCCACTTTTCCAGTTATATGTAAAAAAAGGTTGTACAAACAACTGGCTCACCGCTGAACGATCTCCCCGCCCTGCTACCGACCATATCTGATTGGCGAGTGCACCATAAGTAAAACCATTCACCTGCTTTAGAACCACAGCTGTGGGACCAATCCCGAATTTTCCTGTTCCAAGATCCGTATCGGTAGCAATGGGTACCAGGAACGCAGGACCTACTCCCCATGTCACTCCGTTTTTTGTGTGCGATGGTGAAAGAAAAGCACTTATCGTAGCATCTCCCAATCCGGATTGTGAAGCATTTTCACCCGTGATATTGTACTGGGTCACAATTGGAATAATGTAACGGGTAATTAAATTTAAATTCTCGTTTATTTTAAAAGGTATGACTGGCTGAAAATTCATGACATTCTGTGTTCCTTTCAAAGATCCGATCCCATAAAAAGTATTGTTTTGAAAAGGAACACTGATCAGGCTTGCAATGGGGTTGGCCAGTTTCTTCGCCAGCTCTGCAGCCTCCTCTGCCGAAGGAACTGGTTTAGTCTTGTCATTTTCCTGAGCAAGTATAATAAAAGGAGAAAAAAACAGAATCACCAGGACAATACTGACTTTTACTCCTTTAATAATATCCATCATTTAATCTTTATGCTGATATAAATTATACACTTGTATTGAATATCACGCGATCAGTAAAATGTATGCCAGGAAATATGAACGACCGATGGTTCAAAATTACCCTTCTCAGTACGGGGAATCTAATTTACCCACATTTAACAGTAAAATCGTAGATTATGGTTAAGGTATATGTAGTTGAGGATTTTGTCTGAATCAATTTACCTCTGACAGCTGTTAATTAAAATAAAGCGCAACTTGCAATTAAAACAGGCATGAATTTTTTGAAACAGCCGGCATTGGTTTTGAATATACTTTCTGTATTTTTTCTTTCCATTAATTCTTTGCATGCACAGGAGCCTTTTAAAATTTTCCTCATCGGAGATGCAGGCGATCATGAAGAAGCAGGTGAAGCGCTTACCAATATTCAAAAGGAATTAATAAAGAGCCCAAATAGTGCAGTCATTTTCCTAGGGGACAATAGCTATAAAAACATTTTGGGGAAAATCATTCCGTTAGGATTTAAAGGATTCGACAGCAGCCGTGTAACCATTGAAAAAGTAAGGTCACAGCTCAGCATGCTGGACAACTATAAAGGCTATGCATATTTCATTCCTGGTAATCATGACTGGTGGAATCGGACTACCTATGAAAAAGGTAAACGAAAATTGCAGATGGAAGAATCTTTTATCGAAGAAAATTTAAAAAAGAATAAAAATATCGCCAATCCTGACAACACATTCCTACCTAAAAATGGTAGTTACGGACCAGAATTTGTTGACCTCAACCATGGAACCATCAGGATAATTTTTATAGATACTTACCGGATTATTCAAACCGGGATTAAAAAAAATAAAATCCCTGAAGAAGAAAAAACATTTTATGGCAGGCTGGATAGTGCGATCAGTGATGGTTATCATATGAAAGAAAAAATAGTGGTTGTTGCACATCACCCTGTACATGTGGCCGGACCATATAATAAACACTTGAAACATCCATATCTTTTTGGTCGTATCAAAGCTTCTTCACCCGATTTCCCCTCATATAAGGCGATGATCGGTAAAATCAATGCAATACTCTATAAATATCCGGGTATTTATTATGCCAGCGGACATGCACACACTCTTCAATATTTTTATACAGAAGATAGCGTTCATTATATAATAAGCGGTGCGGGAAGCAAGGAAAAAATGCTTAAGGAAAAAGAAATTGAGAAATATAATATGTCCCTCGAACCCAATGAATACTTACTATGGAATTCGGGGGGCTTTTTTGAAATTGACTTTTTGGGAGAAACAACGAATACAATACTTTACTACGATAATGGCTCAAAGAAGTGCACGCTCCAATTTAATTAAATCAGAGTCCATAGATAAGGAAAATAATGCACTGATGACCTGGCACTTAATTATCGACTTCCGTGTTTTTAATGACCATGGATAACTCTTTTTCAAGATCCATGACAATATCCCTGTATTCAGCGAGTGCATGTTGCTTTTCCGCTATTTCAACTTCAAATTCCTGTATCATTTTCGAACACAAAAATAAATCGGCGCATAGGGATTTAAAATCGGGGTCCTTTCTGTAAAGCTCATCAATGATAAATTGATGAGAAGGGAAACCGGGTTTTAACAAGACCAAGTTCAGTATGGAGCTTGTTCATAAAAGTTGGGAATTATGAGCTAAAAATTTAATTCATTGCTTTTATTCCTATTATCCTTATTTTTAAATAAGAAATCCGTCCTTCGTTCACTCAAGGTACTCTATTGTGGAAGCAAAGATCGGCTGCCAAAGCATTTAACTGTAAAACCTTATCTGATGAGTACCATTGTAACATCCAATACCATTGGTCTTTTTTCCGACGACCAGGTACATGAACAAATTCAAAGAATTTTCAACTGTCCCGCTTTTTCTGTTTCAGACATCCTTCGCCGCTTTCTGTCTTATATTGTGGATGAAACCCTGTATGGCAGATCCAACACAATAAAGGAATACACCATTGCGGTCAATGTCCTCAATAAGCCGGTCAGTTTCAAACCTCAGCACGATGCGATCGTGCGTATACATGCCGGGAGACTCCGGCGCGCATTAAGCTATTACTATAAGGAACAGGGAATTGCAGACCAGATTGAAATTACGGTTCCCAAAGGAACCTATGTACCGGTATTTACAAACATGGCACATGTTGAACAAAAACCGGATACTGAACCGATACCTGAACTTCATAAAAATATAAATGACACCGTTACCATCGCGATTATGCCTTTCAAAACCTTCGAAAAGGATAAATCCAGATTGGCATTTGCAGACAGTCTCGGCCAGCAATTAAGCGCAGAATTTGGAAGGTTCCCGGATTTCTCAGTAATAGCGTATTATACAACCCAGCAGCTTTCTTCAAAGAATAAAGAAATTCATGAACTGG
The DNA here is from genome assembly GCA_963757975.1 of uncultured Bacteroidota bacterium. Taxonomy (GTDB): domain Bacteria; phylum Bacteroidota; class Bacteroidia; order Chitinophagales; family Chitinophagaceae; genus Puia. The sequence goes on along the minus strand of CAVWUD010000017.1, from coordinate 26,963 downwards.
CTTCTGATTTCGGAGCACAGTTTATTGTAACCGGGAATGTTCATTTTGAACCACACAGATTAAGGGTAGCCGTACAACTTACCGATGCCCATAATGGAGCACAGATATGGACCCAATTATTCCATCGTAATTTTACCCCCTCCAATTTATTTGAAGTAGCAGATAATATAATTGCACATGTAATTGCCGCTTTGGGTGATTTTAACGGATTAATAATCCAACAGCTTACAAAAGGATTAATAAAGAATAAATCCGGCAAACCCTTTTCTGTCATGCTTTCATGGTATCATGATTTTTATGCAGCTTTTAATAAAGGAAGTTTTAAAAAAGCATACGCTGCCATGGAAGATGCAGTTGAGCAGGATCCGGCGAATGAAAATGCCTGGGCTTTTTTAGGAGAACTTTCCCTTTTGGCTTTTTTATTTAATCAGTCAACAAGAGGAAACCCTATGATTCAGGGATTGAAATGCGCCCACAACGCTTTGAAAATTAATCCACTCAGTCAGCATGCGCACATCACGCTTGGTATGGCCAATATATTCTTTAATAACAAACAAGCAGCCATGGATTCGCTTGAATATGCATTGGCATTAAATCCGAATGCTTCCGGTTTAATAGGCATAATAGGATGTTTAATGATCTGTGCCGGAGAATACAACCGTGGTATTGAATTAATCAGAGAATCCATTGACCGCAACAAATCATATCCGCCTTTCTTTAATCTTTTTGTAAGTCTTTATCATTTCAGGCTAAAAGAATATTCTCTTGCTTACCAGCAGGTAGAAAAATCGGGCATATCTGAACTTGTATTGAATGCCGTTTTACGAGTCTCCATCCTTGTTAATATGGGAAGAAAAACAGAAGCTTATGATATGATGAAAGTTTTTAAAGGATTCCAGATAAATAAAACCTGGATCACCAGGGAACAAATAAGCAGATTTTTATTGGACCAGGAGCTCGTTGAAAATCTTTACAAAGGATTGAAAGCAATCAAAGTTCCGGTGCTGACTGTCGCCTGAAGCAAAAAAAACTATTTCAATTTGGTTTATCGGTTAAATGGAGACTCCCCACTCTATTCACATAAGATTAAATTAACTTAGCAAATAACCAAAACGATCCACAACTATCCGACCGGATCTCAAACTATTCTAAAATATATTTAGTGAAAACCATCACCCATTATAACAAATGCAGGATCGTTCTGATTTTCAGCATGCTGACCTCTACTATTTTTTGTTTCAGTCAAAAAAAAGAGGTGGATAATTTTGACATCTTAAAAGCCAGTTTTATTTTACCCCAGCCGATGCCAGGTGGACATTATTCTTCTTCCATATCAGTCATATATGTAGTAACACCAAGGGACTGGACGGATGATGTCATAACTGCCCCTATGTTTTCTTACCAGGCAAAATATACTTTACCCAAAGGCTTTAACCTGCAGGCAGGTCTGACAAGCCTGTTTATTTCAAACCGTATTTACCTGGGACCATGGTGGAATTACAAATTAAACAATAACTATATCGGATTGGGCTGGCAGGTAGCATGGAATTATGGAGTCCTGAATCAATTTGGATTTGCAACTTCATTAACGGGATGGGAACAACAGCCTTCCATCGCCTTCGGACATGCATTTAAAAAAACTGCACTTACAGTAAGAGGAGATCTATATTGGACAAATTCTTTTTATTTGTATGAAGGTGGTCATTCCCTTCCTTTTACCAACAGTTTTATAAACGGTTATAGTTTAACGACAAGTTTTGAACAGAAGTTATATAAAAACAGGGCTCTGTCTCTCGGGTTTAAATTGGACTATGTTCTATACCATATTATCGCCTGGCCCGCATTCCCTGTGAATGGAAAAAGGTATTGGGTACCTGAATTTCAGGTTGGACTTAACTTATAATTAAAATCAAAAAAAATGTTAGTTCGAAACAACTATAAATACTTAATCTTTCTTTTAATTCTCTTCTCCTGCTCCAAGAATCAGATTCTGCAGCAGCCTGATATAAGTCTCGGAAATGTGAACTTCATTTCTGACACTTCCATGAAGAAAATGGAAGGTATTTATACCCTTGGATCGGGCAGCAGCGCTTTGGGAACACAATTCGTTTGTAAAGCATCAAAATATAAGGTCTCATTTTTCAGCAATGCAGGCGGCGTATTTATGATCTTATCGTACGGACTGGATCCTTCAGACAGCTCCCTGAAATTCTCCGGCTTCTGGAGATTCTCACAGGTTCCGACACAGGGATTGATAAATTTCACTCTTGATAAAGCCGACGCACTCGCCTTCCTGAAAACAGGAGATATCAGTAATCTTTCTTTGCCAGGAACTGTTTACGATCCGGATAATAATGCCTCACCTATCACTTTGAAGTTTTCAAAGAATTTCTCCGCTTATGCAAAAGCTGCTCCTTTTGAAATTTATTCTCACCACGGTGTTCAGACAACTTCCAATCCGCCCTTTGCACAAAACTCCCTGCTGGGCGTACTGAATGATGAAGACTATGGTGTAAATGGATTGGAGTTTGACGTTCAGCTCACGCTGGACCAGGTACCTATTATGATGCATGATGGGAATATAGATATACGCCTCACACAAAAAAGCCCGATATCCGGTGATTATAACCAATATAAATTTAGTTTTCTGGAAGATTATATCCGCCTAGTGGACGGACAAAAAATTCCTTCACTAGACCAATGCCTTACAGCCTTCATCGACTCGACCACGATGAAATATTTCTGGATGGACATAAAAGGTGATGTAGGAATTTTCGAAGCCCTTTTACCAGTCGTGCAGAAAGCTTATGCGCATGCTGCAAGTGTCGGACGTGAAATAGTCATATATGCTGATATGCCTTCCACGACAGTTATAGGACAGTTTCAGGCCTATCCTGAATATCGTGCATCTGGTTTGCCGACTATGTGCGAGCTGACATATCAGGATGTGGTTGACAATGGATGCACACGGTGGGGACCAAGATATTCAAGGGGACTATTACTGAGTGATGTCGCTACAGCCCATGCTGCAGGCATAAAAGTGATTAGCTGGACCCTGAACCAGAAATCTCTTATCGATAATTATATTCAGAACGGACAATTTGATGGTTTTATATCTGATTATCCCTGTTATGTAGTTTATGATTTTTATACAATGAAATAATTGAAGAATAAAACTTTTGCTCATAATAATATCTCATGCGAATAAAAATATTTATAATAGCAGTTTCCACTTGTTTTATTACTTTCCGGGGATTGGCACAGAATGAACAGGAAGGATCAGATAAATATCGCAAGTTCTCTGTTTATGCAGGCGCAGGCCCCAGTTATTTTTTCAATAACGTGATTTTAGGGAAGAACCAGGTCAACTCTTTGGGCTATGCAATTTCTGCCAGGGTGATGTGGGAACCTGAACATTCATTGCTGAGCCTTGGAATAGAAACAGGCTATTTTCGTTTATATTCCGGAAGCGGTACTATTTCGGATTCAGCAAGCGGACAACAGTCCAATGTGCATGTTACAAACTCCAGCATTCCCATCCAGTTTGTGGTATCAATGAAATTTACAAAACAGCTTTACGCAAACTGGGCCATGGGACAGTCAATAACCTTTAATCAGGTTTCGGCTTCCGGCATTACCACCAATCACAATGCGACTACATGGTCCCTGGCAGATTTTACTGCAACAGTAGGTTACCGGTTCATGCAGAAATCCAGAATTTCCTATGCTGCGGAACTCAAGGGTTTCTATTCTTCCAGTTATGCCAATAGTACTATAGCCGCAGTTTTTATAGTTGGTTACAGACTATAATTATTTTCAGGACGAATGATCATGAAATAAAAAAAGGGAGTAAACTCCCTTTTCCATTACCTGAGTAATGCTTAAAACTACCTGCTAAAAATTTTATTTGGGTGCCATTCCAGGAGGAAAGCTGGCCATAATTTTCTGAACGGCTGAATTGATTGCTTTCTCGGGATTATTTGAAGGAGCATCTATATCCTGGTTACCTATTCCTTCCCAGAGAAGTTTTTGTGTGGATGCGTTAGCTACTTCAATGATTAAAGATCCGGCCGTATAGTTCTGGACGTTCACTGTAGTTGACATATTTCCACCGCCCCAGGCATAAGGCCTGTATCCGCCTCCGTATCCATATGAATTAGCAACGAGTTCTTTCTGATTCTTTAAAATACTTGTAATATTTACAAGCAGGTCAGGCGTTTCGGAAGGTGTAAATCCTTTCGCGATCATCTGCGCCTGGACAGCGTTGATAATCCTTGTCTGATTAAACTGGCTAAGTGCCTGGTATTGTTGTTCAAGTTTTACAATCTTGAAAGTGTGGAACTGACTGAAATTTGCAGTGTGATCATAATCGTTGGTTACAGTCAATGTAGGACCACAGGATGTAAACAATATCAAAGAAGATAAGATGGCTGCTGACAGGTAAATCGATTTTTTCATAATAATAATGTTTTGGAGAAGAATGCAACTAAAGTTAGTTAACCCGGCCAATACCAGCACGTTTTTTAAATGTTTAACAGTAAAACGGCATATATTCTTCTCAATAGTTCATTCGGATCGGGGAAACCATTTAATTTAACCGTTAAACGAAAAAAGCTGAATGAGGACGCCATTTTTGAAAGCCTTTCTCCTGGTTCTGTCTATTTTAAGTACCCATTTACTCTCTGCCCAGGATTCATCATCTGTACAAAAACAAATCTGGCCTGAATTGGAAGCATATTACAGAATCAACGAAAGATTCAGATTGTATTCCTTGATTTCTGGCACGAGATCAAATTCCGAATATACAGATGGCACTGCAGGAATTTACATCGACTATTTTAGCCTGCCCTGGCTCAGGGGAAGGAATGATACGGAATTAAGCGATACTGCGAAAGGATATTACTGGTGGTTCAGAATGGGTTATTCCTATTCCGATGCACCGCCAAGTGATAAAAAGAAAGTAGTTAATATTTATGAAACGGAAACGAATAATAGTTTTCATTTGCCCGAAGACATCATTCTTCAAACCAGAAACCGTTTGGACTGGCGCTGGGTTAATGGAGAATTCCAGCCCATTTACAGACCCAGGGTAAAATTCGTCAGAAATTTAAAAACTGATTACATGACCCTTAATGCTTATATATGGACCGAATACTTTTTTTACTTAAATGATAATACGCAGAACAGATTACGATTAACTTTCGGCGCTGAAATTAAAGTCTTAAAATTTCTTGATTTTGAAACATATTATTTGCACCAGTTTCAGAATAAGCAATACGTAGAACCCCTGAATGCAATAGGACTGCAATTCGATTTATATTTTAAATCAAAAAAATATTCAGAACAATTAAATGCTGAAAGAAAAATGCCCTGAAAATTTCAGGGCATTTTTACATATCTGATAATTTTTTATTGCAACTTTTTAGCATATCCTGAATTGGAAATCATGAGTTTCATATTCTTGGCAGGAAGATCCAGTTCTCCGTTATTGATGGCAGTTAGTCCGTTGCTGAATGTTTTATAATTTATCGTCCCGGAAATAGCGTCGCCATTCGTTACCGTCGAATTAAAACTCTGACTTATGAAAGCCAGTGTTCCAGTGGCAATCATCATAGTCAGCTGATCATTGGGTTTATTTACATTACTTCCCTTTACAGTTATAGTAGTACCGGACTGAGATATGCCACCATTATCAAAATAATCTACCATTTTTCCTTTCGACATATAGAGGTATCCAGAACTGACCTGAAGTGCGTCATCCACGTATGTTTTTATTTCTGCAATTTTCTTGCGCGCTATGTCTCCTCTGATCCCTCCGGGCAAGGGCTTTGCAGGTGTAGATGAAACAGCTGTCGTAACAATCTTTCCATCTGACCCGACAGAAAGAGAACTCACATTGGTAACTTTCAATTCTCCATCGGCAAAGATCTGCACGGTTCTTGTCCAAACATAGCTGGCGAGTTGCGCCCGGTTTGCTGCTGCCGCGGCTGAAACCTGCAAACTCAGATTGGTTTTATTATTAGCCTGGGCGGAAGCAGCCTGTGAAACGACTATCAGAAAGCCGAAAATAAATAATAGTTTTTTCATTTTGATCTAATTAAGGTTTAATGCATTTAAAACGGATGGTTACAGTATTATTTAAATATAAGATGTGATGAATGAAATTACATCCAATAAATCAATTCAATTCGTTTATCCGTTAAATGCAAAATCAAATTCTTGATTTACAGATTAATAGGACTTAATTTTGATGAGAATAATAACCGGTACAAATGCAAAAATATTTTCTGCTTATATTTAGTTTCATATTATTCGTATCCACAGTTTTTGCGCAAACTCCCACCAATTGGCCTAAGGCAATAAACCGTAATGATACTATAATAAAAATATATCAGCCCCTCATAGAAAGTTATATCGGAAATACCATCGTTGCCAGGGGCGCATTTTCTATTTTACTCAAGGGCAAAACAGATCCCGTATTTGGAGCGTTGTGGATAAACGCTACTATCCAAACGAATCGTGCAAGCCGCACCGCTATTATTGATAAAATAAAAGTTAACGATGCAAAATTTGCCGGAGATTCTGTAGCATCCAATGTCGCACAGCTTACATCAATTTTAGAAACTGAAATTCCAAAATGGGACATGGTGATTTCACTGGATCAGCTGGAAGCATCCATGGAAGAGAACGGAACCAGTGCTCCCGTTTCTTCTGATAATCTTTCTACAACACCTCCAAAAATTATTTATGCATCCAAACCTTCAACCCTTGTATTGATTGAAGGTGACCCAAAAGTAAAAGAGAATAAAGAAATGGGTGTTGACCTCGTTGAGAATACCCCCTTTACCATCGCTAAAATAAAAGACCTGTACTATTTGAACGGGTCAGGTAAATGGTTTACTTCCAAAGATATTAATGGTCCATGGACTTATACCAAGTCGATTCCAAATACCCTGGTTAAACTGGATAATGCCATTAAGGAAAATGATAAAAAAGATATGGATAAGGCAGCAACAGACAGTGCCGCCAAAACCATTCCGGAAATTATAGTGAGCACGGTACCCGCTGAATTGATTCAATCAAACGGCGAGGCTGATTTTTCTCCCATCAAAGGCACCGGTCTACTGTACATGGTAAATACGAACAATGATGTGTTTATGAATATTACGGATCAGCAGTATTATGTTTTATTATCGGGAAGATGGTATAAATCCGCCAGCCTGAAAGGAACATGGACATATACCCCTTCAGATAAATTACCTGCTGATTTTACAAAAATTCCTGATAATTCAGAAAAAGCAAATGTATTATCCAGTGTGGCAGGAACTGATCAGGCAGTGGATGCCCTGATGGATGCCCAGGTTCCTCAAACAGCAAAGGTTGACAGGAAAACAGCTACAACAACAGTCAAATATGATGGTGAACCAAAATTTGTAGCGATTGACGGAACCAATCTGCAATATGCTGTGAATACAAGTTCCACTGTGTTATTGTCAGGCAAAACATATTACTGTGTCGATAATGGAATATGGTTTGAAGCCATCAGCCCGAAAGGTCCGTGGACTGTCTCTGTAACACGACCCCCTGATGTAAGTAAAATTCCTCCGAGTACACCTGTTTACAATGTCAAATATGTTTACGTGTATGAAACAACTCCCCAATATGTATATGTAGGTTATACCCCTGGTTATATGGGATGTTATGTGTATGGGCCCACTGTTATTTATGGTACTGGTTATTATTATAACCCCTGGTATGGACCTTATTATTATCCGAGACCTGTTACATATGGATTTAGTATGCACTATAATCCATACTATGGATGGAGCGTGGGATTCCACTATAGCGCAGGCTGGTTCAATTATAGCGTTTACAGAGGCGGCTACCATGGCGGTTATTGGGGTCCGCCGATGTACAGGCCGCCCTATTATCGGCCTCCGGGTTATCCACCCTATTATCGTCCGCCATACTATCCGGGACATGGATACAGACCACCTGTTGCTACACCTTACAGAGGAGGCTATAATAATGTCACGATCAACAATAATATCAATAACAATATTTACAGAAATAATAAATCTGTAACCACCAACGACAGGGTAAGTACAATGCCTTCAGGCAGGCCTTCAACAATGCCGGCTGCACGTCCTGCAGCAGGAACTCCAAATAACAATTTGCCTTCTACACAACCTTCCACAAGGCCCGCAACCGGGAACCCCGGTAACAATGCTCCTTCTGCACGGCCTGCCATTCCAAATAATAATATTCAAACGGACAAGCAGGGAAACGTATATCAGAAAAACGGAAATAACTGGCAACAAAATAATGGGAACAGCTGGCAGAATGTAAATCAAAACCGCCAGGGAGAAATTAATAAACTGAACCAGCAACAACAGATACAGGACAGAGGTAATAACAAAACAAATAATTTTAATCAGTCAAGACAGGCAGCTCCGGCTCAAAAACCAGCACCGCAACGAGCAGCACCTGCTCCGAGTGGCGGAAGGAGATAAATGTCAAATCAAAACTTTTATGAATCATACTATTTTCTGTGATGCAAATAAAATGAGGGGATCATTTAGAATATTCAGTGCCCTGATTTTAGCCTTAGTAATTTCAATGAATACAAAAGCTCAGCAGGACTCAACAAATATTAAACGCGAGAAGGAATTAAAAAACGTCGCAAAATTGAATATCACCAGCTGGATCTTATATTCCAATGGTGTGCAATTAGCATATGAAAGATTATTATCCAAACATACCAGCGTTACATTGTTTGGCGGATATATTACATTTCCCATGCCGTCTATAATTGATAATAGCCCTCTCAATTTTGACAAAAACAAAGTAAAAAGTGGTTTTAACATTGGATCGGAATTTCGTTTTTATCTTTCCAAGGAAAATAAATATGATGCACCTTATGGTGTTTACCTGGCTCCCTTTATAAGTTTTTATCATTTCAATAATCAGCGGAATGGTCAGGATACCACAAACCAGGATCAACTTTCCCTAAGCACTACAATGGACTTTTTAAATATTGGTGGTGAACTTGGTTATCAGTTCGTAATACATAAAAGATTTACGGTTGATTGTGTACTGTTCGGTCCGGCTATCTCCAGTTATTATTTTAGCGTGAAACTGAATGGTAACAATTCCGGAAATTATAGTGATCAGGTTCAGGCCATCCTGGATGCAATCAAGCAGAAATATCCACTTCTAAAGGATTTATCCAGTGGTGAAAAACTCAGTACCAGCGGAGTATCGAATTTTTGGAGTCTGGGTTTCAGGTATGTTATACAGATCGGATACAGATTTTAAATTTCTATTAGGGTAATCAGGTCTTGAATGAAATTTTACAAATTTCCTTTTTTTAATTCCTCTAAGGCATAATTTGCCGCCCTTGCTGTGATAGCCATAAATGTAAGGGAAGGATTCTGATTACCTACAGATGTCATGCATGATCCGTCCGTAACAAAAACATTTTTGCATTTGTGCAATTGATTCCATTTATTCAGCATGGAAGTTTCAGGATCATTTCCCATTCGGATGCCACCCATCTCATGAATATCCAATCCAGGCGCCTGCTTATTGTCGTTCTGCATTATATTTTTACATCCTGCAGTTTCCAGTATTTCGGCGCCCTGGGTTAAAAAATCCTTTACCATCTTCTCATCATTTTCATCATAAGCAACTGAAGTAATCAGTTGTGGTATGCCCCACTCATCTTTTAGATCATTACTTAGCCTCACATGATTGCTCTTTTTAGGTATCACCTCACCCTGCATTGACATATAAACTGACCAATTTCCTGCTTGCGACATGCTGTTTTTAAAATCTTCGCCGATGCCAGGTTGTGAAATATCAATACCGGCATTTCGATAAGCACCCCAGAAAACGAGGTAACCACGTTGAAAATCTTCCTCCTGTTTATAAACATTTCTGAAATTAGGCATCAATGGTGATACAGGTCTTCTGCCATAATAATATGCATCAGAAAATCCGTCAATGCTGGCGGAAATGGATCCTCTGTAATTTTGAAATGCAATATATTTTCCAAGGACATCATGATCATTTCCTAAACCTCCAGGAAAACGACGCGAGGTAGAATTCAATAATAAAAGATTACTATTCAGGCAGGCGGCATTAACAAAAATCACACGGGCAAAATATTCAGTTGCCTGTTTTGTTTTTGCATCGATCACCCGTACGCCGGTTGCCCTTCCTTTTTTTTCATCATATAGAATGGAATGCACAACTGAATCTGGACGAAGAGTCATGTTACCTGTATTTTCAGCCCATGGTAAAGTGGAAGAATTGGAGCTGAAGTATCCCCCATAGGGGCAGCCACGACTGCAGAGATTTCTTGCCTGGCATTGCCCGCGTCCCTGTCGCAACTGAAGTTCACCTGCCTGGGTCAGGTTTGCACAACGGCCCATCAGCATGCGCCTGTTTGAATAATGTGCGTTCACTTTCCCCCGCATATTTATTTCTGCACAGTTGAATTCCCAGGGAGGCAGGAATTCACCATCCGGCAGGTTATCTATTCCATCTTTATTTCCACTGATTCCTGCAAATTTTTCCACATGAGAATACCAGGGCGCAAGATCATCATACCTGATGGGCCAATCCACAGCAAATCCGTCCCTTAGAGGTGCTTCAAACTCAAACCTGCTCCAGCGTTGGGTCTCGCGCGCCCACATCAGGGATTTTCCGCCAACCTGGTAACCTCTGATCCAGTCAAACGGCTTTTCCTGTATATAAGGATGTTCTTTATCCTTGACAAAAAAATGCTGTGCTGATTCGTCAAATGCATAACATTTACTGATGATGGGATTCTCCCGCTCAAGTTCCAGCGAAATTCTTCCGCGATGAATAAACTGCCAGGGATGTTTGGTAGCAGTCGGATAGTCTTTTATGTGTTTTACATCTCTTCCCCGTTCCAATACCAGAGTTTTAATTCCCGATTCGCATAATTCCTTGGCGGCCCAGCCACCACTGATTCCTGATCCTATGACTATGGCATCGAATCTGTTGGATATGCCAGCGTTGTAATTGATATTAAGCGTATCTCCCATATTGCAAATCGTACCAGACAGATGTACAATTACATAATAAGTTCGTACTTAAACATGTATCCATAAAATAATCTTTATAAAAAATTCTAACATTCAGCATTATATTCCTGACTTATTTTATCCGCGAGGTCAAAATAAGGATTAAACTTTGCTAAATTTAAGTTTGATCAATATGAACAGTCAATATTTAAACAGACGCGATTTTCTACGCATGAGTGGAATGGGTGTGCTTGGAGCATCCATTCTAAAGCCTGCTATGAATGCAATTGACCTGGAAAAATGGAGGCCTGCAAAATTATCTGTTCAGTTATATACAGTCAGGAACCAGATCAGCGCTGATATTCAGGGTACACTGGCAAAAATTCGGGGAATTGGATTTGAATCTGTGGAGACCGCTTTCTGGCCCGAAGGCATTACCATACAAAAAGCTGCGAAATATATTAAAGATGCAGGTCTCTCGGTTTCATCGGCACATATAGAGTTGCCCATTGGAGAAAAGAAACAAACCATGCTGGATACAGCTGCAGCATTTAATTGTAAAAAAATGATCTGGCACGGATGGCCGGAAGATAAACGCTATAGCAGTCTCCAGGGAACCCTGGAACTCATTTCTATTTATAATGATGCCGGAAAATTTGCAAAGGCAAACGGCTTGCAATTCGGACTACATAACCACTGGTGGGAATACCGGAACAAAATGGATGGCCGATTTGTTTACGAATTGTTGCTTGAACATCTTGATCCGGATATCTTTTTCGAAGTGGACACTTACTGGGTGAAAGTAGCCGGTCAGGATCCGGCAGCTATTGTAAAGAAATTAGGCAGCAGGGCGCCACTACTTCACATTAAAGACGGACCTGCCAAATGGAACGATTTATTACCGCAGGATAATCCAGACCCTATGACCGCTGTGGGTAAGGGCACACAAAATTTTCCTGAAATCGTTAAAGCTGCCGATGGAAATACGGAGTGGATGGTGGTGGAAATGGACAAAACATCGGGCGATACATTCGAAGCGTTAAAAGAAAGCTATGATTATTTGATAAATAATAAGATGGCCCGCGTTCGGTAACTAATATATTATGTACAAACTGGTTCTCTTAAGGCATGGTGAAAGCGTATGGAACATGGAAAACAGGTTTACCGGCTGGCAGGATGTTGACCTGACTGCCAGGGGTGAATTACAGGCAGAAGAAGCCGGGAAGATATTATCAAAAGCTGGCTATGTATTTGATCTGAGTTATACTTCTTATTTGAAAAGAGCTATTAAGACATTACATATTACTTTGGAAGAATTGAATCTGTTATGGATTCCCGAAATAAAAGCATGGGAATTGAATGAAAGACATTACGGAGCATTAGAAGGATTGAATAAAACAGAGACTGCCAAAGATTACAGTAATGAACAGGTGCACAGCTGGCGGAGAGGTTTTAAATCATCTCCTCCCCTTCTAAACAAAGACGATAAAAGATGTGTTACAAATGATGCTAAATATTTTTCTTTAAACCCTCTTCAAATACCATATGGTGAAAGTTTGGAAGAAATGATGCAGAAAAGAGTAATACCTTACTGGACTGATCAGATAGCTCCCGCAATATTGAAGGGTCGTAAAATAATCATTTCTGCACATGGCAATACTTTGAGGGGACTGGCGAAACATCTGGATCAAATTAGTGATCAGGAAATTGAAAACCTTGATATTCCGACCGGTGTTCCGCTCGTGTACGAACTGAACACCGCTCTTCATCCGATAACACATTATTATCTTAGAAACTTTTAAATAAAATAATGTATGTCGCAGGTAAAATGGGAAGGTGTATATCCGGCATTGCTGACGCCATTTAAAAAGGACGATACAATCGATTACGATATGTTCAAATTGAATTTGGACGCGCAGCTTAATGCTGGTATCGACGGGATCGTTATCGGAGGATCATTGGGCGAAGCAAGCACTTTGCTCAGGGAAGAATTAATTGAATTGCTTCATAGTTCAAAAGAATATTTACCAAAATCGATTCCGGTTATTGTAAACATTGCGGAACAGGCCACTAAAGCTGCTATAAAATCTGCGGAGGACGCGGAAAAAAATGGTGCAGACGGATTAATGCTGCTTCCTCCTATGCGTTATAAGGCAGACGACAGGGAAACCAATGAATATTTCAAAACGGTAGCTGCAAATACATCACTCCCGATCATGATTTATAATAATCCCTATGATTATAAGATCGAAGTAACGTTGAAAATGTTTGAAGAACTGGGCGCTATTTCCAATATACAGGCAGTGAAAGAATCCACCAGGGATGTGTCGAATGTAACCCGGATGAGAAATCATTTTGGTGACAGATTCAAAATACTTTGTGGAGTGGATACACTGGCATTGGAAGAACTGGCACTTGGTGCGGATGGATGGATTGCAGGTCTTGTGGATGCTTTCCCGGCTGAAACTGTAGCCGTGTATCGCCTGATGAAAGCCGGCAGATATAATGAGGCATTAAAAATTTACAGATGGTTCCTTCCTGTACTTGAATTGGATATTCAGTCTAAGCTGGTGCATTATATCAAACTGGCTGCAACACAAACGGGTATTGGGACAGAATACATGCGGGCACCCAGGTTATTGCTCGAAGGAGAAGAAAGAAATAAAATTCTGGCCATAATAAACAACGCCATTGCCACAAGACCCTTACTTCCGGATTATTTAAATTTGTCAAAAAAGCAATATGCTGAGAGGGTATAATATCATAGGAGATACAGAAATAGCGGAAGGTGATGATTATTTGCAGGCATTCAGTCCCACTCATCTGAAAAATCTGCCTGAGAAATTTATCGTTGCGACGGCACAGGAATTGGAGAACGCTGTTGAGAAAGCGGTCATTGCATTTAATTCATACAAAAATACAAGCGCAAAAGAAAGGGCCTTATTCTTAGAAACCATTGCAAAAGAAATAGATAATATCGGCACTGAACTCATAGATCGCGCCAAACTGGAAACAGGGTTAACCGAACCAAGGCTAACGAGTGAACGCGGAAGAACGACCGGACAATTAAAATTATTTGCTGAATTATTACGCGAGGGATCCTGGGTGGAAGCAGTTATTGATGAGGCATTGCCCGACAGGAAACCTTCACCGCGAAGTGATCTGCGCAAGATGAATATCGCCATTGGTCCTGTGGCTGTTTTTGGCGCTAGTAATTTTCCCTTTGCATTCTCTACCGCAGGAGGAGATACGGCTTCAGCGCTGGCAGCAGGTAATCCAGTTATTGTAAAAGCACATCCCTCCCATCTGGGCACCAATGAATTGATGGGGACGGCAATAAAAAAAGCTGCGGAAATATGCCATATGCCGGATGGTGTATTTTCCTTTATTATTGGAGATGGTATAAAAACCGGCTTGCAACTTGTTAAACATCCTGGAATAAAAGCGGTTGGATTTACCGGTTCCTACAAGGCAGGTATGACGATTTTTAAAGCCGCAACAAATGAACGCGAATCGCCGGTTCCTGTTTATGCAGAAATGAGCAGCATCAATCCCGTAGTATTATTGCCTTCCATGCTGAAAAAAGATTCAGATATATTAGCTACGCAACTGGCAGGTTCGATATCAGTAGGCGTCGGTCAGTTTTGTACAAATCCGGGTTTATTATTTCTGATCGAAGACGAAAAATTCAAAGGATTTACATTAAAATTAAAGGAAACACTGGCAGCTATTCCCGAAGCACCCATGCTTAACCAGGGCATTTGCAGCAGTTATTATATGAACAGGAAAATAATGGCCAAACAAAAAGGAGTGGCAGTTTTATATATGGGAGAAGATGAAAGTGCTGTAAACGAGGGATCTTCTGCATTATTTCAGGTGAATGCAGATGATTTTATTCAGAACCAGGAATTGCAAAGTGAAGTCTTCGGTCCTGCTTCCCTGATAGTAAAATGCAAAGATGAACGTGATCTGTTACAGGCACTAAAATCCTTACATGGCCAGCTTACCGCAACTATTATGGGCGATGCAGATGATATCTCCAAATATGCAGGATGTATTGAAGTATTAACCGGGAAAGCAGGCAGATTAATTTTTAACGGAGTACCTACCGGAGTGGAAGTGAGTCATGCTATGGTGCATGGAGGACCATTCCCGGCAACTACGGATTCACATAGTACTTCTGTTGGTTCAGATGCGATAAAACGTTTTCTAAGGCCCTTTTGTTTTCAGGACTGTCCGCATGATTTATTACCTGATGCTCTAAAAAATGAAAATCCTTTAGGCATCATGCGAAAAATAAATGGCAGGTACACAAGAGAAGGCATCTGAGACTAATTCTTTTTGAATAAATATGTCTTCAAATAAATTCGTTTGCATAGATGCGCATACCTGCGGTAATCCTGTAAGACTGGTTGCATCCGGAGGGCCTGAATTGTCCGGAAATTCAATGAGTGAAAAACGCCAGCATTTTTTGAAAGAATATGACTGGATCCGCAAAGGACTCATGTTTGAACCGCGCGGGCATGACATGATGAGCGGGAGTATTCTATATCCACCACATGATCCTGACAATGATATAGCAGTCTTGTTTATTGAAACCAGCGGATGCCTGCCCATGTGCGGTCACGGAACCATTGGCACCATAACTATTGGCATTGAAGAAGGATTGATCATTCCGAAGAAACCAGGCTTTGTTCGGATGGAAACACCGGCAGGTGTTATTTCTGTAGAATATAAAATGGAAGATGATAAAGTAAAATCTGTAAAACTTACCAATGTCGTTTCCTATTTAGCGGCAACAGAATTTACTGCAGACTGTCCTGAATTGGGTGAACTGGTATTCGACGTTTCTTATGGCGGAAATTTTTATGCGATTGTAGATGTACAGAAGAATTTTAATGGACTTGAATATTACAGCGCAGATAAATTGATCAGCTGGGCCAGGACATTACGAAATTCTATAAATGAAAAATATGTATTCGTTCATCCGGAGGATCCGACCATACACGGATGTTCTCATATATTATGGACAGGCGCAGTAATGGATAAAACATCAACAGCCAGAAATGCTGTTTTTTACGGAGACAAAGCCATTGACCGAAGCCCCTGCGGAACTGGCACTTCTGCAAGGATGGCGCAATGGTATACTAAAGGAAGATTAAAAAAAGGAGATCTTTTTGTACACGAAAGCATCATCGGTTCAAAATTCACCGGTACGATAGAAGAAGAGACAACCATCGGAGGTAAACCTGCCATCAAACCCGGCATTGAAGGCTGGGCGCGGATTTATGGCCACAACTCCATCAGTATTGATAATGAGGATGATCCATATGCTTATGGTTTTCAGGTACTGTAAAATAATTTAATACTTCATGAAGGCAGTTATCATTGGCGGAGGAATTATTGGATTATGTTCTGCTTATTATTTACAAAAAAGCGGATGGCAGGTAACCGTAGTTGAACGGGACGATTTAACTGATAACTGTTCTTTTGGAAATGCCGGTTATATTGTACCAAGTCATATTATACCACTTGCATCTCCCGGAATTGTTGCAAAAGGTTTCAGATGGATGTTCAATAGTAAAAGTCCTTTTTATATAAAACCTGCACTGAGTATGCAGCTCATAAACTGGGGAATATTATTCATTCGTCATGCCAATAAAAAGAATGTGGAACACGGTGCTCCTTATTTAAGGGATCTGAGTTTACTGGGTTCTGAATTGTATGATGAACTTGCAAAGCAGCCTGGATTTGATTTTGCGCTTGAACACAAGGGGGTTATGGTATATTATAAAACGGAGAAGGCTGCTGAAGAAGAAGCGCATCTTGCTTCAACTGCCAGATCGCTTGGATTAGATGCAGAAGTGCTTTCAAAAGATCAGGTGCAATCCCTGGAACCGGAAACTGAACTGGATATACTGGGAGCTGTGCACTATCATTGTGATGCTCACTTATATCCTGTCAAACTCATGGAGCAATTGATTCAGAGTATAAAATATAATGGTGGTGAAATAAAAACAAATGCTGCCGTTACATGTATCGACATCGTTCATGAAAAAGTAAATAAAATACATACAGATAAGGATAGTTTTGAAGGAGATTTATTCGTTGTAACCGGAGGTTCCTGGTTACCCGATCTGTGCAAAATGGCAGGAATACATATACCTCTCATGCCTGGTAAGGGATATTCTATTACTAAAAAGAACCCTGAGAAAAAATTGAATATACCTGCTATACTTTGTGAAGCAAGAGTAGCCATCACCCCAATGAATGGTTATATGCGATATGGTGGCACGATGGAAATTGCAGCGGTGAACAAGGAAATTAATATAAACAGGGTTCGGGGTATCATTGAATCGGTGACGAAATATATTCCCGGAATTAAACTGGAGCTGCCGGAGAAAAAAGATATTTGGTATGGCTTTCGTCCATGCTCAGCTGATGGACTCCCCTATATCGGGTTCAGCAAGAAAATAAAAAACATGATCATCGCCGGCGGTCATTCCATGATGGGCCTGGGTTTGGGAACATCCACAGGAAAAGTCGTTGCCGATTTAGCCAATGGGAATACGCCTTCAGTAAAAATTGATGCGTTTGACCCGGAGAGATTTTCATGAAAAAATTATCTTATCAGCACTGCAGTACCCTTTCTGAAAATTGTTTTTCCAGTATAATCAACTCCTTTTACTTCCCATACATAGGTATTCATGTCGGCAGGGTCCCCATTGATACGTCCATCCCAACCCTGGCCTGCCTGTGATGTCTGAAAGACAAGCTGCCCGTTTCTGTTGAACACCCTGAAATAATTCAGTTTGGAAATACCGACAGCAATGGGTCTGAGCACATCATTTATTCCATCATCATTAGGAGTAAAAGCATTTGGAACATAAATATCGGGACCGGTATAATATTTTACATGGATGGAATCTTCCATACTGCACCCATACCGGTTTACTACCAGTACATGATAGGTATTGTCGATTGTGCTGTTTAATACCGGATCGGGAATATTCGGATCGTTCAACCCAAATATAGGCCACCAGGTATATTGTCCGTCGTAATTTTTATTTCCATCGTTCACTTCGAGTTGAAGGGTTGCTCCCCTTGCGAGAATAGTATCGTGCGTTAGCAATGGGTATGGCGCCTGACTAATATTGATGTATTGGCTGTCTGTTGCCATACAACCTTTATCATTTTCTACCTTCAGAAAAACCTCATAGGTCTGTGGTGCTTTTGTAAAACTGTAACTGCTGTTGTATTCGTTGGAACTGAACAACTGGTTCGTATCTTCCAATATCTTCCATTGAGAATTGGTGATTGCGCCTGACGTTGAAGAAGATGTATTATTGAATTGGATTTGTTGCCCGGTACATGAATCCGAATAATTGAAAGACGCATTTACAAACGGGTACATCAACACTTTACTATAAGCTGTATCGGCACAATAGAGACCCGGAAATTCAATCAGGCTCACATTGAATATTCCTGTGTCTGCATAGGTATGTGAAGGATATGTTTGAGAAGAAGAACCGCCATCACCGAAATTCCATTGGAAAGTAGAATTTGTAAAATTGATATCAGTATACAAAGGGAAACTGTAGTTGGGGAAATTAATCGTAAAATCTGAACAACTATTTAAAGTATCGGGTATTGAAGCCTTGGGTTTTGGAAGAAGACTACAATCATAAACCCTTATATTCAAATCTTTGGTGATGGAATCTATCGGTTTTCCGAACCTGTATTCCGGCACACTAATCGTAACAACATAAGTTCCTGTGTCAGCAATGGAGCCCTGTATTAATCCAGTTTTCGGATCAAGGGTAACACCACTACCGACAGGTTGTTGATATGTATAAGGAGTATTATATTGTATTTGAGGAAATAAATTAAGCTGATATTGGAAGAATTTTGGAAACACATAAAAAGCCCTGGGTTGTGAAAAATGATATGCCAGCGAATCATTATCAGGATCGCTGGCAGAAATCTGAAATGTGAAAGGGCGATTTTTACAAACAAATAAAATGGTATCAGTATCTGCAAATTGGGGACTGTTATTAACGATTGTCATGGGAGGGACATTTATAAAACTGACTAATGAATTGCCTACTGTATATGGATTTGCTATGCCAGGATATTCATTACAGCCCAATGGATTAATGTTGGGCGGAGGAATATTTTCAAGGTCCATGAATGATGGTATCATCATTAAATTGGCTGCATTGCCCGGACGACAACAGCTTATGGTAGATGCGATATATCCAAGTGCCGATCCAGGTAGAAAGATATCAGCATGGTAATAGTAAATAGTGAAACAGGGTGTGGCAGGTAAAGTCAGACATGGATCAATAACTCCGACAATCCGGCTGAGGGAATCCTGCTGCCAGCTGGCCCCCAGTGATGTACCGTTACTTGAATTATATATTAATAAACCAAATAAATCAGCAGAATTCGTTTTGCCACATTCAACCAATACTTTGTAATAAAATCGGTAGTTATTACCCGGTGGATGAAAAGGAACGATTCTGGAATAGGATAAGCTTGTAGATTTAAGTGCCAGGGGTAATGTACAATATCCAGGCTGAGCACTCGAAGGCAAATAAAATAAGGTGCATATAACAAAAATAAACTGCCTTATTTTCATTCCTTATTTCCTCCTTTAGTAGATGACCGCGTTCTACTAAGTTACATTTTATAAATTAGGGTTTTCTGCCCGGAATGTATAATGCATAGAATTGCCGGGAATCCAATAAAAAATAAGTCTAGGGGTATATTTAATGACTCGCAAACGGAGCGCTGAACAGATTTTTCAACCAGGCAATATGCAACGTAGCTTTGTATTTTGCAATCTCTGTCCTGGTATAGGTTCCATCCAGAATGGAAATAATATCTTTTTTAAGTGTGCTGATGATCTGGGATGGGCTGACGCCTTTCCAATACCTGATGCGCAATTTTTCAACATATTCCGGAGGCACATCATTTACTTTATCCAAAATCTCCTGCAAATAATTTCCAATGTCTGTCAGATCGTTGGACTGGAGGATTTTTATATGCAGGTCTCTGATCCCCTGCATCAGTGAATTTTGGATTTGATTTTTCATCTAGTTGGTTAACGAATAAATTCCGGATTTGTTTTCCAGCAATTATACCAATTTTTGAACCATAATATTTCTAAGGTCCTGATTTACATCCACTATCTTTCCCCATTATAAACTAACCATCCCAGTATATAAAGTATCGGTCGCATCCTTGCCATCTTCGGTTATGAATCCCAGGTAGCCATGCACTGGTTTACCCTTGAGAATAGATGCATCTAAAACACAAACACCATCACCTCTCGTAGCCAGGTTTAGTTCATATTCCCAGTCTTTGAGCTCCTCATTATAAACAGCCGCAAAGGCTTTATCTGATGCTTTTGCCTTGCCTGTTCCGCTGTTGTCCGTCCAGCTGAATTCCAGTTTGCCATCGGGTAACGGGGTTGTATTCGCCGATTCTACATTGGGCAGGTCGCCCCTTCCCAGCAGCACCATCTTGTAATCGATCGAAATATCGGGATAAAAGCCCCTGATCGCATTCATCACATTATAGGAAAATGCTTTGTTGGAGCCGGTCATGTTTACCGCGACACCGGCATAGGTAATGTTCAGCAGGGATTGCAGCTGACCCAGAAAATCATTCATCAATGCAAATTTCTTGCGCTGATGGATTTGCTTTGGAGTAAGTGGTTTTTTACTGCGGCCCGCAAGGGCACGTATAACTGCCTTGTTATTAAGTACATAACCCACAACACGTGCGGGATGGTTTATAGGCTATCGAAGGAATATTCAATAAGTGCTTATACTATTGCCTTTGCCAGGAACGGTAAGTTCAACTTTTCCAGGGTGTTTTTCTGTTAATCGAGTGGGAATCAGACTAAAAAACCCCGCAATTCTTCTGAAAATGCCTGATCGCGGAACCTTGGCTGAATTTCTTTCATTTCTGAGCTGGGCAAGCTTAAAATCGATGGCATTAGAACGTTCATTTAAGAGTTCCATTATTCTGAGCTTCCCCTTTTTAGTAAGTTCATATTTATGGGATCCAGGCAGATGTTCAAGTGGGGAAATTATAAATAATCCTTTCGTTTCCAGTTCCTTAAACCTGTAACTGAAAACATACCAATTGTCGTCAAATAATTTATAGAATTCATCCATAGGAATTCTACTATTATTTCTTATGGCAATCAGTAGCAATAGCTCATGATGTTTACCCTTCTCCACTATACCAATATACTCAATGGATCGCTCAATTGCAACCCTTCAATTGGCGGAATTCCGTAGCGTTTATTTAAATTGAAATCACCAGATTTTCTCGAACGATTTTTTGTCGACCGTTTTATTCATATCAATAAAGTACGACTTGTAATTCCTGGACAACATCAGCGGATCTTTTTTAAAAAGCCTGGATATAAGTGAAATCGGAAAAAGAAAAACAAAGAAAACGATGGACAGCAAAATGTTTGGAACCACATAACTCAATACAACGGTCAGTTTCATCCAAAGCCAGTCTATTTGTCTGCTTATAAAAGGAGAGATTAAACCCAACAGGCCTACAATTAGGGATGTCATGATGGCCCATTTCCAGTGAAATTTGAGGTAAATGAGCATAAACCCTATCACAATTACGAGTATTGTTGTTTTCGCTTGATCTTTTTTCATATTTACCATCATTAAAACAGAGTATAAATAAATGGAGCAATAGCGCTGGCACCGCCAAATACTATGATAAGTCCTAATACCAGTAGTATTAAGATGACTGGTATTAACCAGAATTTTTTACGTTCCCTCAGGAATTGTAACAGATCTTTTATAAAATCCATATACTTTAATTTTTTATTGTTTGAATGATTGATTGTGCAATGGCAGCATGTGCTTCCAATGTTGGATGTTTATCAAGAATAACTGAATCCTTTCCTGTCCATCCCCAATAATAATACAATTGCTGATAGGTCTTTTCATTGAAATTCACGTCCTTCCATAATGCCGAATCTGCTTCTGCGAATTTAACGTTTTTCCCTTCCAGGATAGTATGCGAATTACCTGTGGCACTGATATCACCCAGGTTGAGAACAATAAGATTACTCTTGTTAGTGTTTGCAATTTGTACTATTTCTTCAAAGAATACTTTATCAGATGCCCGGTGATCTTTTTCAGGATTTGGAGTTCCGTATTTTGCCCGAACCATATTCATCCAGTCTCTTGCACAAACCGAAAATCCTTCTTTCAAATAAAAACTTATAAAATTGTGAAGTTTACCTTTATTGCTGTCATATTTCCAGTTTAGTGAAAAGCAGGAGGTCGAAAATACCGGGGGTTCTAATTGAACAATGCCATTCACGTTTGAAAAATATGGACTTGGAATTGCCAATCCAAAAGTTGGTGCATATCGGCTAATGGCACGTTCTGAAAGCCAGGGAGAATTCTGAATTACTACATAATCAGGTTTGTATTTTGGAATAAGTTTACGGGCCAAAAGCAGCATTTGCGAAAACCCATAACTACTTACTCCTGCATTTATACTTGTTCCATGAATGCTGTCCCCAACGATCGCTGAAAATGTTTTTTCTGCATTGCAATCAGCACCTTCGGTGAATGAATCGCCTAAAAATAAAATCAGTGGCCTTTTGAAATTCCTTGTACACGGAGAATCCGCCGGTACACGGAAACCATTCTCATCAAATTTTACAGGTGTATTATGAATAAGCGTATGATTAAAAGTCATATTTAAAGCGCCTGAATCACATTCCACAGGTTTATGCCCCAGAACAGGATCCGGCTGAAAAACTTTGCCTGTCCAGTGTTTTCCCTCTGAAGATGCTATATGTTTAAATATGGGATATACCTGCAAGCTGATTTTCGAGAAATAAAATAAAACTATGAAGGTGAATAAAACAATAACGCCCGCAATGAAAGGTCTTTTTTTAAACGCAGCTGAACTCCATAGATTATTATAAGTAATACCCAGGAGTCCAAATAAAATCAGACATGCTGTGTAAAATGCAAAAACAGGTGATAAAACAAAATTGAACTTATCGGCAGCAAAAAAAGAAATACTGAATATGAATACCAGTATGGCTATAAATATCAGGGCACTTACAATTTTTTTCATTTCCTATTGTTGGAGGTTTTCAGGGTTTGCCGACGGGTTTTAAATTAATCCAGTTTGAATTTCTCCATCCATTTCTCTCTGTTTTCCCAGTCAGGTTGTTCCGTCTTCTTCAGGAATAAATCATCTATAATCAGATAATCCATTTCCGTTCTCATGAAACACTTATAGGCATCTTCAGGAGAACAGACCACGGGTTCACCCCGGACATTAAAGCTGGTATTGACTACCAATCCATATCCTGTTTTTTCTTTAAACGTATTGATCAGTTGCCAGTAACGCGGGTTAACTTCTTTATGCACTGTTTGTATTCTTGCTGAATAATCCAGATGTGTAATGGATTGGACATCGCTTCTTTCGTAATAAAGTCTGTCCCACAAATCCATATTATGATAATTATCGGGTAATTTCTTTCGCCTTTCCTTATTCACATCGGCGATCAGAAGCATGTAAGGTGATACGGTATCCAGATCAAAAAAGTCTTTGGTAGATTCATAAAGTACCGAAGGAGCAAAAGGTCTGAAGCCTTCACGGTATTTTATTTTCAGATTCAATTTTCGCTGCATTTCGATATTCCGCGCATCACCCAGAATACTTCTGTTTCCCAAAGATCTTGGACCAAATTCCATTCTGCCCTGGAACCATCCAATCACATTTCCTTTATCGAGCAGATCGGCAACCTTATGACATAATTCATCAAAATTTTCGAATTTGTGATAAACCGCCTTATGTTTTTTTAAGGCAAGAATGGCTTCTTTCTCTGAGAAATCAGGTCCGAGGTAAAATCCATGTTCGGCGACGGGTTTATTGGAAGCTTTTCTTTCCTGGTCGAAATACATATAATGCGCCATTTCAGCTGCACCCAGGGCGCCACCCGCATCACCTGATGCCGGTTGAATAAACAAATCCTTAAATATTTTTTCTTTGACCAGTTTCCCATTGGCCACACAATTAAGTGCAACTCCTCCTGCCATACAAAGATTGTCAGAACCAGTGATCCGTTTGGCTTCTCTTGCCATTTTCAATACTATTTCTTCCGTTATCTGCTGAATGGCGAGAGCCATATTGCAGTGTCGCTGGTCAATTTTGCCATCGGCTACGAGCACAGGTAGTCCAAAGAGTTTTTCCCATTTATCGCCCCTGATCATTCTGAGGCCGGTTGCATAATTAAAGTAATCCTGGTTTACCCAAATGGATCCATCGTCTTTTATCGAAACGAGATGTTCTTTTATCAGTCTGTGGTATTCATGAGTTTGCTCAGATTCCGGATTGCCGTATGGCGCAAGTCCCATCAGTTTATATTCTCCTGAATTAACTCTGAATCCCAGGTAATATGTAAACGCTGAATAGAGCAGGCCGACGGAATGAGGAAATTTCATTTCCTTGAGCATCGTAATTCTGTTGTCTTTCCCAAGGCAAATGGAAGCCGTAGCCCATTCTCCAACGCCGTCAATGGTAAGTATTGCTGCTTCCTGAAAGGGTGAAGAATAAAAGGCACTTGCGGCATGTGAAAGATGGTGTTCTGAAAAGAGTACCCTGAGTTTTCTTTTATCATATTTCTGCACTTCGGCAAGTCCTTCGTGAAGCAATTTCTTAAGAAACATTTTTTCCTTTAACCATACGGGCATGGATTTTAAAAAAGAAATCAGTCCCCTGGGGGCAAATGCGTAGTAGGTTTCCAGCAATCTTTCAAACTTCAGCAGGGGTTTGTCGTAAAAAACCACTGCATCCAGTTCATCAATCGTATAACCGGATTCTTCAAGGCAATATTTAACAGCGTGAACGGGAAAGTCTGGCGTGTGTTTTTTTCGGGTGAATCTTTCTTCCTGTGCAGCGGCTATGATCTGACCATTAACCAATATTGCTGCAGCCGCATCGTGGTAGTATGCGGAAATCCCCAAAATTACTTTCATAATCTCTTTTTTCTTAGGTAAGGTATTAATAATGAAATTCTTATGAAACTACACTATCAACGAGGTTTTTTTCAGCCACAATATAATATATATTATTAGCATAACATATAGCTATTCAATCAGTTGGTACACCAAGGTTACTTCTTCTGTAAAACAGCCAGTTCCTGTATCCTAGTTCCCCCACCGGTTATGCTGTTGCACCCGGAAAAAATATCTTCATATCTGTAATACCTGTTTTCACCTTTTGGCATCCCATCCGAATAGGTTTCTCCAAGACCCCATGGATCATATACTTCGAAAAATAATCCGTCATCCACCTGCCTGTATCCTTTTAATATGATAAAGTGATCGAATCCCTCGTCATAGTATTTATCAACTCTTTCATCCGGGCCGGCACTATTCAGTCTTATGGAGGACATGAATAATTCAATGATAAGAATCCTTCCCGAATCAATCTGGGCTTTAAACACGTCGCGCATTTGCGTGGCGCTGTCGGGAAGCGTGATCCAACTATATGGAATTGCATTCAGATATAAATAATCTGCCACATTGAAAGTAGACCAGGTTCCGCAACCACTTCTGATTGCTGTTCTGGCATCGGTAACAGATTCGGTATTGGTTGAATCAGCCCATTTCACTGCCATGGTAACAGAAGTGGGACCGCAATTTACATCCCCACAGAAATCGGTTCCTCCCTGATCATATACCAGTTGTAATCGCGGTTATTACTAACGGCTTTTTGCAACCATTGACCGAGACCCCAGGTTATGGTGTAATAATTATTTGTACCCAATACCTGCCAGCCTTAGATTTTTCCAGTCGCACTTGTGATGGAATATAATATTGGGTTATTCAGGTTAATCATGGAGACACCGCTCAACTGTTCGTTGCCCCTGATACTTGCCTTTGCGCCGGGTGATAAGGTATAAGAGGCAATAAATTTTCCGGGATTCAGGGTACTGTCCGCAAATTGTATTTGAATAATCGGGGCTCCCGTATTATTCGGAGCGGAGAAAGAAATTTGCGGGCTTGCCCCTTCTATTTGATAGGTTAAAATATCGGCAGATGTATCTGAGGTGGAATCCGTTTGGAATGAATGAGTACTATTCGATTTGCTACAGGATATGCCGGCTGACAGCAATATCACAATAAGATACAATCCCATTTCATAGTGCAGGCTTGAAGAGTTAAAGACGTAAAACCGAGTTAGTAAATTTTTAGAGAATTTTCCTACCCGGTAAATCATCTCATCAATTTTACGATAGCAAATGTGCCGCTGAGGATTGCAATGAACTGGATAATGCCTGACAGAAATATTGCCTTGCAGATATCAGACTTTGATCGTTCAATTTTTAGATCTAAAGAGCGGATGTCCCTCTTTAAAATATGGATATCTTCTTTTGTTGCAAGTAGATGATTTTTGCCGACTGCTTCCGATTCTATCACATCTCCAACTGCCTGCACAAAGGCAGCAGCTTTGTTATCAGGCAAGTGTAATTCTTTCCTGAAAAGATCATACAACCGTATTTGATTCAGATTCATTTCCACAAAAATAAAATTTAATTCAATCTAACACATCTGTTTACTTCAAAAAGGGTTAAAATACGGTATTTTGAAAGTATTTTATTTCGATGAAAGATGTGAGGAGATGTCACCATTCGTAGAATTATTTCATTTTTGCAGACCGCATAATATGGATGCTGGGGATTGACTACGAGCTCCTGTCTTTTTGGATGGACGAGGGACATCCATTTCTTCCATAGGAATGGCGCCTAATAAAGATTCGTCGCTGTCACCGGGTAACACAAAAGCACTGCAAACCGCCCGTCTGTTTGCGAACGAATATTCATCTGCCCTA
>CAVWUD010000016.1:0-8908 GCA_963757975.1 uncultured Bacteroidota bacterium | reverse complement strand
TTACGTACATATCCGTGTCGATAAATACCATCGGTGATTTTGATGAAGCCGTTATGCGGTCTTCCTGCCCGAGTTGTCCCCTGGCAATAATAAGCAAATCATCATAAGTATAAGGACGCCCTAATTTCAACAAATACTCCCGGGCATATTCAGGCACCCAAGTCGTGTTATACTTTTTTGCAAGTTGTTCGCAAAGTGTACTCTTGCCTGTGGATTCGGGACCGGTGACCACAATTTTTTTAGGTTGCGGCATGCAGGATTTTTTTTCTCCAGGTAATATAACCCATAACAGCAAGGATCAGAAAAACCAGGTACTGAAAACTGGTGAAGACAAGATGTTTGTAGTAGTTAAGAGGAATGGAGGCCAGATTGGTAATGATCCACCATGTCCAGTTTTCAAGTTTCTTTTTATTCATTAGCCACATACCGGTGAATGCAGCTCCCGAAGTGAAGCTGTCTGCAATGGGAACAGTACTGTCGGTAAAACGGCTAAGCAGGAAATATAAAATAGCCCAGCAAACGAAAAAAAAGATAAATGAATTTATCCAGTCTTTTTTAGAGGAAGCCGTTATATGTAAAATGGATTTACCTTCTTCTTTTCGGGCCCACATTACCCAACCAATGATGCTCATAACTGTATAATAGAAATTTACAGAAGCATCAGCGTAAAGTCCGTGTGTGATATAAAGCCAGATGAAAATTCCGGTACTCACCATGCCGACCGGATAAACCAGGATATTTTCCCTTCGGGAGAATATTACACTGGCAATACCAGTGATAACAGCGATAAACTCAAGCCAGGTAGTTTGATGGATGTCGTTGAGAAATTGCGATATGATTAGCTGCATTATTCTGCTTCGGCAACCACTTCCCTCACTTCGGGAATCATTCGTTTCATCATACCCTCAATCCCGGCTTTCAGGGTGATCATTGAAGAAGGACATCCGGAACAGGAACCCTGCAACATCAGGTTGACTACACCTTCATTATAACTTCTGAATTGAATTGCTCCTCCATCCATTTCAACAGCAGGCTTTACATAACTTTCCAGAAGTTCTTTAATTCTTTTTACAACGTCATCATCGTCCGCTCCAATTGCATTGCCATCTGTATGTGCAACGGTGATTTCTTCTTCGTTGACTACGGGTTTGCCATCTTCCAGGTATTCTTTCAGAAACTGCCGGATGGAAGGTATTACATCAGCCCAGTCAGTATCGCTAGTTTTCGTCAGCGTAACGAAATTGCTGGCGATGAATATGCTCTTGATGAATGGAAATCCAAACAGTTCGATCGCCAAAGGAGAAGGTTTGCCGGATTCAACATCTGGAAAATCTATACTTTTCCCGGGATAAAGAAGCTTATTCGCGACAAACTTCATTGTTTCGGGATTGGGGGTCATTTCTGTATAAATGCTGATGACCGGATTTCCAGTTTTTATCATAACTCACTATTTAGAATGCAAAATTAATCATTTTAGGCCTATTTTAAGCTTAAAGCTTCACGAGTTACGTGTCATGGATTAACAGGCAGTTTCAACCGATTGTTCTCTTTTTCCTGCATATTTCCGGATGAACCGAAAATTGAAAATATGAGCTGAAATGATCAAAATGAGGGCAAAAGGGAGCAAAATCAACTCATATTCATGCCAAAACTGCTTGGCAAGCAGGAAAAACATTCCGGATATAAACAGTAAAAAAGGAAAATACTTGTTGTGATGACGGATAAATCCATGGCGGAGGGAAGACATACCCACAACAAAGGCAAAAAGGATCATTCCTGATTCAAACCAGAAATTATGGATGATATTAACTCCAAAAATCGATAACCCCGAAAGGAATACGGGTAAAATGGCACAATGCACCGCACAGGCCAAAGAAGTTCCAATTCCGACGAGATCAGCGTTGATTTTAAATTTCATGAATGGCCAGCAAAGATAGTTTTTTGGGTTAAACTTTCTGCTCACGTTTACGTAGAGTAATTTTAGGCCATGACTAAAAAGATCTTGTTCTATTCACTGTTTTTTCTTGTTCTAATCATCGGATTTTATTTTATGCTTACCAAACTGATTCCTGGTTTTGGGAAAGTGGGGTTACCGCAATTAAATAAAGTGCAGTCATTTTCATTTCTGGATCAAAATGGTGAGCGAATTACAAATAAAGATGTTGAAGGGAAAGTTTATATCGCAGAATTCTTTTTTACTACATGTCATGGAATCTGTCCCAAATTAAATTCGAATCTTAAACCTGTTTATGAAAAGTACAAGAATGAGCCGGACTTTAAAATACTTTCCCATACTGTAGATCCAAAGACTGACAGTGTAGGAAGATTAAAACAATATGCCGACTCGATGGGAGTTGAAGCTCCTGAATGGATTTTTCTAACCGGGAAGAAGGATTCATTATACCTGGCAGCGAGATTGAGTTATCTGCTGGATGATCCAAAAAATAATCTTTCACCGATTGACGAACAGTTTATACATACACAGTTTTTTGCTCTCGTTGATAAAAAAGGATATGTCAGATCCATTGCTGATGGGCTTAAAAAAGACGAAATAGCTGAAATGGAAAAAGAGATTGATGAGTTGTTGAAAGAATCTGCAAACTGATAATTAAAAAAGAAAGCCCCGATGTGGAAACACCGGGACTTTTGGTTAAGGCTCTGATTAGTAGCTATTTTGAAAAAAGGATTCTTAAGCGTTTATTGCAAATATATAGTCCTGTATCCAATCGCGCAAGAAACTTCACTACCATTTTAGTGGTATTTCTACGATCAAAACACATGTTAATCATGTGTTATATAAAGCTCAATTCACGAGTTCTTTAATTTCTTCTTCCACAAAATCCATTAGTTCTTTAATATATGAGCCGGTAAAATCAAATTTTAATCCGGCTGCCCCATATAATTCAGGAAGAGTTTTTGTTCCTCCCAGAGAGAGCGCCTCTGTATAATGATCCAGCGCAAGTTCTTTGTTTTTCCTGAATTGTTTCCACATACCGATTGCTCCGAGTTGTGCAATTCCGTATTCGATATAATAAAAAGGCACTTCAAATAAATGCAATTGTTTTTGCCAGATATTCTTTTGATAATCATCAAGCCCGTCCCAGTTTATGGTTTTGGAGCTAAATTCATTATATATCCTGTACCAGTTTTCGGTCCGCTGTTCAAAATCGTGATTTGGATTTTCATAAACCCAATGTTGAAATTTATCGATGGTCGCGATCCATGGGAAAATGGTGATGACTCTTTCAAGCTGTTGAATCTTTGCACGCCGGAGATCCTCAGGGTTTTTAAAATAAATCTCCCAGTTTTCCATACTGAAAAGTTCCATGGCCATGCTGGCAACTTCAGCTATTTCCATTGGATATTCCTTGAAGGCGCTCAGCTCCAAATGATGTGAAAGAAATGAGTGAACTGCATGTCCGCCTTCATGTACCATTGTAGTAACATCATGCATTTGCCCCGCTGCATTCATGAATATAAAAGGAGCGCCGGTTTCTGCCAGCGGACAATTATAACCGCCAGGGGCTTTGCCAATCCTGCTTTCCAGATCAAAGCGATTCATTTTTTTCATTGTCAGCAGACAGTCTGCAAAGAAAGGCCGGAGTTCCCTGAAACATTGTACTGTTTTCTCCAGGAGTTCATCACCTGTCTTAAAAGGATTCAATGGTTGCTGATTAGCTGGTTCAGCGTCTACATCCCAGGGTCTTAATGTATTCAGACCGAGTTTTTTTTGTTTGTACTGGTTAATAATTTCAACCAGCGGAAGCACATACTGTTTTACAGAATCGTGAAAACGAAAACAATCCTCTTTTGTATAATCGAAGCGACCCATTTCCACAAACTTGTAATCGCGAAAGTTAGAGAAACCGGCATTTCTGGCTATTTGATCGCGTCGTTTAATCAGTTCAGTGTAAAGATTGTTGATTTGATTTTTATCGCGGAGCCTGCGTTCCTGAACTTTTCTATATACATCTTCACGTAAAAGCCGGTCTGGATTTTCCAGAAATTTCATGGCCTGTTGCAAAGTGTATTCCTGGTCCTTTACTGTGACAGTCATTTTTCCTGAGATGGCACCATATTGCTGACCAAGAACACTAAGTTCGGATTGAATAGGAATATTTTCCTCACGGAAAAGATCAATACTTTTTTTTACTGATCGCAGATAAGTAAAATATTTCTGTTTATTCAGGGAAGAAGTTAGAGGTGAATCTATCAACTTACGATTCAATTTATCCGCATAGGGTTGAATTTTTGGTTGAATTTCCATCATGAAATAAGTAAAATTCTCCTGTAATTTTTTATCTTCCGTATTACAGGTCATACGAATATGACGCCAGGAAACGTCTTCACTGATAACGGCTTCCAGTTCACTCATATCAATTAACCATTTTTCAAGATCCGTTGCTGTATTTAGTGGTCTTTCGGCCAGATCTTCAAAAAAAGGAGCGATGGAATTCCAATCACTGATAACTAAATTTTCGGGAAGAAAAACCCGGATAGGTTTTTCAATATTTGCAGATAAGGTTTTCATCATTTATAGATTTTTTGGGTAGGAATCTCTGGCCATTCCATATTCTGATAATGGCGGACTATTTCTTTTTTGCAGCCGGCTTCTTTGCAGCTGTTTTTTTTGCTGCTGGTTTTGCTGCAGTTTTTTTAGTTTCTTTAGGTTCTGCCTTTTTCGGAGCTGATTTTTTTACTGGTTTTTCTTTTTCAGCTTCTTTTTTCACAGCAGCTTTTTTAGCAGGTTTAGCTTCAGCCGCTTTTGGCTCAGAAGGTTTTTTCGAAGGCTTTTTTTCTTCCGTTGATTTTACATCGGCCTTTAATTCCTTTGCGACTGCTTTTTTCTCAGGCTTTTTTTCTTTTACTTCGGGAGCCGGGGCCTCTGCCTCTGCTTCTTCTACAGCTGGTTCTGATAATTTGATTTCAACCTGATTTTTTGAAAGCACAGAAAACCATTTAACCATTTTCTTAAGATCGCTTGTATAAACGCGGTCGAAATCCAACTCAGGATATACTTTTTCGAAATAAGATTTCAATGCTGATGCTTCTTTATCATCGGGCAATTTTTCCTTACTGCTTTCCATGGCTTTCAGAATGTCAACCAGGTTTACATTATGACGTGTTGTATAAACCTCAATACTCTCAAGGTGTGAAAACTGGTGTACCCGGCTGGAAACAAAGCGTGTGCTTTTATCATCCAGGGAACGTACAATACCACCATCGGATTTGCTACTTATTAACTCGAACAGACCGGGCAGCCCGGTTATAGCAATGATCTTGGAATATTCCATAATAAAAAAAACTAAGTTTTAAAAGTGGTGCAAGTTAAACAAAAAACAAGTATGAGAGTATAGGAGTATGAGAGTATAGGAGTATAGGAGTATAAGAGTATAAGAGTTTGGGGCGACTTACTCTCATACTCTTATACTCCTATACTCTTACACTTCGCCCCTGGTACGGTTTTTTCTGCAATTTATTAATACTTAAAAATCATTTTATGGAAAAATCGAGAGAAGTAACTGAAGTTT
Source organism: uncultured Bacteroidota bacterium (assembly GCA_963757975.1). Lineage (GTDB taxonomy): Bacteria > Bacteroidota > Bacteroidia > Chitinophagales > Chitinophagaceae > Puia. Next base: position 3,377 of record CAVWUD010000016.1, on the reverse strand, counting down.
TGAATGATCTGGTGATGATTAATAATGATCGAATTGCAGGTTACAATCGTGCTATCAGGGAATTGAAACCAGGAGATGGAGACCTGAAATTGTTATTCGACCGGATGATCATCGAAAGTCAGCAAATCAAATCTGATTTGGCCAATGAAATACAGGTTCTTCACGGAGATGTGGAGAAAGGAAGCAGCGAAATGGGTAAAATTTACCGCGCCTGGATGGACGTGAAAGCAGTTTTTACCGGAGAAAACCGTCATACTATCCTGTCAAATTGCGAAGAAGGCGAAGATGCCGTTCAAAGAGCATATAAGAAAGCACTGGAAACAGACAGGCTGCCGGCTTTTTTAAGAGATCTTTTAAACGGCCAGCAAAATATGCTCAGGTATTCTCATGATGAAATCAGAAGCCTGAGGAATCAATATGCATAATTGAATAAATACATTACTATCAGAATGATAGCTATGAAAAATGCGCATTTGAATTAGGAATTATCAAATTAAAAGGTGGTCTAAATGAAAAGACCTGGTATTTTACCAGGTCTTTATTTTAATAATTTATGAAATAATATTTCTCTCTAATGTCTGCCACCACCTCCACCTCTTGAACCACCGCCTCCTCCACCTCTTGAACCACCGCCGCCACCGCCGGATGGATGAGATCCACCTCCACCTGAAGGCCTGTAACCACCGGATGAAGGACTGGAAGGAATCCTTTGAAAGTTTTGAGACATTGTCTGACCCCGGCTGCGATTTATCTGCTGGCGTTCCAGATTCTGCATGGTCTGGGATCTTGCATTATTCATGGGAGCCCAACTTCTGTTCTGCCTCTGTTGCCAGTTACTGTTCGACTGAGGCCTCTGATATACATTACCCTGACGATCTGAATACACAGAAGATCGTGAAGATCCGTTTGACAGACCCGTACCATTAGGACGTCCATTCAAAGATCCATTGGTACCGGTCCTGTTATTATATCCGGTAGTACCTGGTCTTGTTCCTGCATTATTGTTTCCCGGAGTCGTATTACCCCCTGTTTGCTGAATTTGTTGTCGGACGATTATAATTCATCGTTCTGGAAGCTATACCTCCCGCGCGATTATAACTCTGACTTGATACACCGGTTCTGCTCCTATATACATTGTTCGCGTAATTAACATGAATATTATTATGTACATAGAAATTATTTCCATAGAAGCCATAAGGCCTTGCACCTCCGTGCCAACCACCCCAGCAGGCGGGGTGATAATATGAAGGACCCCACCAGCCACAACCATGGTATCCATATCCATAACCATATCCGTAGCCAAAACCGAATCCTATACTAAACCATGCAGGGCTATATCCCCAACCAAATCCCCATCCGAAATAAGGTGTGTAACAGAAATTAAATCCCCATGACCAGGGTCTTGGATAATAATAAGCGCCATACCAAGGGGCATAATAAAATCCGGTTCCATAAACTACGGTCGGTCCGTAGATATAACTATTCAGATAACCCGGGGTATATCCGGAATATACATAATCGGGATCCACATCATAAATATTTACAAACTTGGCGTTGTACACAGGATAATTTGGTGGAATAAGATCAACATCAACAGGCCGTACCGTACTCACTGCCCACGGTCCGGAAGCATTGTCTGAAACAAACCATACTCCGTTATCCACAACATAAAATCGACCATCGCCTCCATTGCGCAAAACAGTGGACGAGGTATTCACCGCATATTGCAAATTGGTTCCTTCAATGTCTGTAAACTTTGGCCGGCCATCATAAGTGACTTCAGTAGTCGTAGTATTTCGATCCACCTTGGCTGTTTGAGGAATTTCAGCATCCATCACCGCATCTTTTGCCGCATCTGTCCCCGCTACGCTGGCCAGAACATTATCTTTCGGAGATCCGGGAGGAATCTTTGCAAAATCACCCGGTAACTGATCTGCAGGAATATAATTCCAGTTATCAGAATTCAGGTTCTTTGTCTGATACCATCTTCCGGAGATCAGGACGAAATACTGCTGTGAGTTTTCATCCATAAAAATATCATTATCTGAATTGCTGACATAGAGCAGGTTTGTACCCTGTATTGGAATAAAATTCGGCTCACCATTGGATTGTATAAGTTCCGTTGGTGTTGTGCTTACGATAATATTTGGAACCACATTAGAAGATCCGGCTTTACTGTTATCAGTGGGATTATTTTGCTGCGTTTTGCTATTTATCAGATTTTCAACATTGTGAATATTATCCGGCACCTGTCCGTTTGTATACGTATAAGGACCTGTTGCACCATTGGCAACATACCAGCGTTTCGCACCATAAAGATAAAATTGGCCATCATTGTTTTTTACAATGGTGAACGGCGTATTGACTACCATATCCAGTTTAAGATCTTTGTTGCTTTGAAGCCTGGGTTCACCATCTATTAATACGAGCATGGAGGGCTGGGTTACAAAAATAACTTTGGGTGGTTTATTGGAAATACCCTGGGAAATTTTAGTCTCCTGTTGGTTCTGATTTAAGGTTGCCACTATTGCATCCAGTGATATTGGACCTGCTGCATCCGGGAATTTGGATTCCAGAGCATCGTCGATATAATCGATCGTATCCTGTCCCTCAATGGCGGGTATCCTGATGGAAGTAACGTCAAGATTATTAATGGTAAGTGTCCGGTTATCCCGGTCGGTTTCTACTTTGGCAGTTGCCCAGAATGCACCAAAAACAGGATCATTACTACCGCTGCTGAGGATGGAAATTGCCGAGCGGAACATCAGGGTGTTGCCTTTAAACGATTCAGGTTCAGGCTCATACACCTTTATTTGCGTTCCATTACTCGTGTTTATAATTTTTGGCCATTCATCCGCAGCCCGGCTAAAGCCAAAGGCCAGCAGACAGCTGGAAAGCAGCAAAGTTTGTAAAATGTACTTTTTCATATGTTTTGAGTTTACCAGGCTTCTACCTTATCACCAGGTTATTATTCACTTAATGTGAAATAACTTAGGTTGTCTAAAGCTTAACGCTGTTGGTGCTTATTTAATATAATTACATCCAGTAAGACTTATAAATAACCCCAAAGTATAATGGTTATGTTACAATGAAATGTTAATTAAGTAAAATAAAGATGCGGCTAAAAGCTTAATACTAAGGTCAATGTCCAATATTACCATTACAATAAACATCACCATCTTAATGTGCCTCAAGCCAGTTAATACCTGACCCTATTTCAGCTTCTGCGGGTACTCCATTAGGACATAGAGCGGGGCTGTTTGCATTAGCATTCTGATTATGATGGGCTTAATGATCTCAACTTCATCCCTGTGGGCATCGAAGACCAGTTCGTCATGTACCTGCAGTAACATTTTTGATTTGAAATTGTTTTTTTT
>CAVWUD010000015.1:0-30030 GCA_963757975.1 uncultured Bacteroidota bacterium | reverse complement strand
TTTTAGAGAACCTTGAAGTTAAGTAATTTGGCCCATAAGTCTACTGGGGGAAACCGGAAAATTAATGTAGTTAATGCGGAATTGCAGGAAATGAAAAATGTGGAAGTTGAATAGGTAGATGATAATGCGGAAATATGATTCCTACATTTCTTTTTGTACCCTTCAAATTACGGCATTTAAAACGACCTTCCCGTTTCGTAAAACCTGAAGAAATTATTTCTACTTACAATTCAAATTCAGGAATTCCCCGGGCCGACGATAATTTCCCTATCTCCACATTATCATTTTCCATTCAACTTCCACATTTTTCATTTCCTGCAATTCCGCATTAACCACATTATAATCAGACCTTCGTCTTTGAACTTTCTTTGACCGCCATAGCTTTAGCGAAGGCGGTCGGCTTTAAGCTTTTTCCCCGACTTTATTAAAAGGATCCCAGGAGATTTTTATTTTTCCATCCTCTCCCCATTTTGCCCTAAGACGGGCACTGGGCCCCGTTTTACTGAAGATACCTTTATTGGTAAGTAACTGAATCTTTATTTGATTTCAGGTTACTGAGCGGAACCTGTATACTAAGATCGGGACCGGTTTTCATATTATACACGCCTTCTACAAACATGGAAAGAACGGATGATCTGATTTCCATCCGGTTAACTGTAATGCTCTGCCCGTTAATTTCGAGCAGGTCGTGAAGGTCGGCGAACTGGATGTTAGAAAAGTTTCTGTTTTTAAAGATCGTTTGAGATATTTTTTGAATAGGTTCAAAATTTGTCAGTTGTCCGTTCTGTAAATTAAATTTTACATAACCTTTTAAATCTCCCGGGATGAGCTGGGCATTTGTATTTACACCGCCATCCATGGTCACGTCGGCTGTAAGAGTACCTCCGATATTTTTATCTGTTGGCGATTTCAAACCAAAATTATTAAAGGCCGCAAATATTTTACTTACATTGATATTTCTTAATTGTGCATTGAAAGAAAAAGGATTGGAAGAAGATTCATTTCTTAAAATGCCCTGCATGATTATGTGCCATTCGCATGCTGGAGTTGAGATCTTTTTCATATTGATTTCATAATCATCCATTTCGAATATCTGCCAACAGATTATTTGCGAAAAATTTCTTATATATCAATTGTTTAGCATTCAGGTTAAGATTGAAATCAGCCGACTCCAGTAAGTTTGTGAAATTGGTTAAGGATTGATCGAGTGAAGATTTCCTTTTCTTCAAAAAACTTTTGGATGTTTCTGTTTCAGGAAAGAAATGAAATCGTTGAGGTTTAATTTATTCGAATGAATCGTCCAGTCGAGCGCCAGTTTCTTATTTTTTTGATTGATAAGGTAAAAAAGATTTTTTGCACTTCCATTCATCATCCGGTCGCGCTTTACCGGAATTCAGGTTAAGGTTATCGATGATCATGGCTTTACCGGTGAAATGAACAACTCCTTTTCCGTTGGTAAATATTAAATTCCTTGGTATATAATGTAATTGAAGCAGAATCCATATTAAAGTTTCCGAGTATCATCCTGAGGCTATCATAGTTATCTTCAAGTCAGCCGCTGTCAATTTAAATTCATTTTACCGGAATCTTTTGTAAATACAAGTGTATTTTCATCAAAGAAACTATTGATATTTTCCAGGGGAAAATCTGATAATTATATTAAGTTTCATCTGCGGATGAATAAGATTCCGAATAACGATTGAATCGCAATGAAAATTTAGATTTATCCCAGTTTCCCTTTCAATGCAGAGAAATGCATTATCGTGTTTTCATCTTCATGGCCATGACCTTTTATTTCTTCATTATTAAATGTAGCAGTAAAAGATGCGTTGTTAATACTGGTTATGGGTGTGGTGATCGTTTTATTATCAACTTTTATTCGCAAATGAATCAGAGGGGTATGATATTCCGGCTCGGTATTATCGCAGGGATCCGGTAAGATGAGTGATGTATTCTGAAATATCGTATAGCTCAAGTTTGGTGCGAATATTATTTGAGAGGAAAGATGCAGCTTTTCTGAAGGACAGATTTTCGGTTTCCCATGAAAATATTAAAAGGGGCCGGTACTTCAGCCAGGAAGAACTTGCCACTAAAAATAAAAGGCTGCTGATCTACTATAAGCCTGATTTTTGTGAATTGTAAAACCTTTGAATTTTTATTAAATTCAATTTTAACTTTGCCGGTTACTGTTTTTCCTTCTAGGTATGGTCCTTTTTGTTGGTTGAAAATCAATTGACGGATTTTGCAATCCAGAGTAACATCAATGTTAAGCCCCCAGGATTATCTTCACTGGCGCTAACATGTGTTTTTTAGAACTTGGAATATCGAAAGCGAAGAATTTTGTTATTATCTTTTTTATCTATCACCAGATTCCCGTTACTTAGCTTGAGGATTGGATATTCAAAATTTTTAGACACATATTATTTTTAGGTGGCGCCTTCTTATTGAATAACGAAGTATTGGAATATCCTGAAGTATCAGTATAGAGATAAATAACGGGGGCTTTCCAGCTTAATTCTGTCTTATACTGATTTTACCGAAAATGAGTTTGAATAAATCCATGGTAGCATATACCCTGGCTTGCAAATATCAGATCGTGGTGATGACGGTACCAGAGGCTGTCGCGAAGGGTAAGTGAATCAATAGTAAAAGCAAATCTTGGGAAACCTATTGTTAAAAGCTTATATTAATATCAGCTGATATGAAGTTCCTCCTCCCATTTAGTTGGTTTTTTTGCTTCCGTTTCAATGAGGAAATGACCTGCTTTTTATGCTGCTTAAGATAAATCTTTCCGCCGACGAATAGGGGATTAAAATCAGAACGATCAAAATAATTAATACCCTTAGTCCAATTTTTAGCGCTTTTTTCAAATGAATTAGGTTGTTGTTTTCGAATTTAATGGTGCGTTTGTCAATTTTTTCAATTAATCAGTTCCTGATTTAATAAGTCTGTGTTTAAATAAGGTTAAAGACTTAGAATTATCTGGGCGGTCTTTTCAGATAGATAGAATAATCAGGCTGAATCACTTCATAATCCTGGTGCATGAGTGGAGAGGTAAGCAGAAAATCCGCGGTTGAGCGGTCGCAGGCGAAGGGAATATTCCATACCACCCCGAGCCGGAGCAGGGCTTTGATATCCGGATCATGTGGCTGGGCTTCCATCGGATCCCAGAAAAAAATGAGAACATCGATTTTCCTTTCAGCGATGCGGGCTCCTATCTGCTGGTCTCCGCCGAGTGGTCCGCTCATAAACTTGGTGATGGTAGCTCCAGTGCTTTTTCCAGCATTTTACCTGTAGTTCCGGTTGCGAAAAGGCGATGCATGGAAAGCACGGATTTATTATAAACAGCCCATTCGATGAGTTCGGTTTTTTTATTGTCATGCGCGACCAGTGCGATACGTTTTTGCTGACATCTTATAAATACTCATGCTGCGGGGTTTATATGCAAGTTAAGTTTTGTTTTAAGCCTAAAACTTATGCCATAATCACTATCATGTGTACGACACTATGCAGTCAGGTGTCGGATACAATCAGAAGATAACTCTTTATGCGGCTTAAATTTGATCCGGGAAGTCTCGTCGTAAAATTATTTAGAAGGGATTTTAAAATGCTAACTAGATGAAGTCAGTTGATCGAGAACAAGTTCAGGAACGGCATGGATTTTGTTCACAGGTTATCCCCATTTACTGTCCCATGAGCGAACTTCAGTTATGGCTGGCATCGGCCTTTATGTGCTGTGCAATGATGGGCCAGTCCACCTGATGATCATCTCATTTTCCAGTATAGGCAATTCATCTTTTAGTTTTTTTACAGTGACAGCTCACGATGGGCATGCGGTTTTGCGTTGGGCAGCTTCTACCGTAAAGGCGGAAGATTATTTTATTGTAGAGAAAAGTAAGATGCAGTCATTTTGAAATGCTGAGTGCGATGGGTGCTTCCGCAAGTTTAGATTCTGTTTTTTTGTTACGATAATGCTGTTGGTATGGGATCAGTTTCTTATCGGGTCCGGATTACGGGAAAAGATGGGAAGGAAATATCTTCAAAGACAGTAAGTATGATTCGAATCGGTGCAGATTTCATTTTTATCCTAACCCGGTAGATAAACTCTTAATAGTACGATCTTCACACGCTTTAAATATACAGATCACAGATATGTACGGTACGGTATGGTTTGGGCAGGAAGTGGATGCGGGAATGCAAATTGTTAATGTTTCCTCTCTTCAAAAAGGGAATTATGTCCTGAAAGCTACGGATAAAACAACAAATTCAGTAATATCCGAACAACTTGTAAAAAATAATTAAGGAATCCCTGGTTAATAGTCAGTTCGATATTTGCGGATCTGGATGATTACGTCTATCTTTACTTCGGTTTTTCATAGGATATTGGATTTTAAAACGGGGTTGAATTTTTATTCTGACCCCTTTTTTTATACCCAAAAAACAAGGCTGCCTTTTCAGACAGCCTGTATACTTACCAACCCAAGTTTTTACTGACTTTCGTACTCATTTTTCAGCTACGCTGCCTTCCTGAGTTTCCTTGATTTTCGCACGGATCTTAGCCTCAATTTCTGTGGCCAGTTCAGGATTATCATGGAGTAACTGACGAACTGCATCACGACCCTGTCCGAGTTTATCTGATCCATAACTGAACCAGCTTCCGCTTTTTTGTACTACTCCCAACTCAACACCCATATCAATTATTTCACCCATCTTCGAAATCCCTTCACCAAATATGATATCGAATTCAGCACTACGGAAAGGAGGAGCCACTTTATTTTTGACTACTTTAACTTTTACGTGATTTCCTACGGCCTCTTCGCCGTCCTTTATTTGTGCCATGCGGCGAATATCCAGGCGTACGGAAGCATAAAATTTTAAGGCATTGCCACCTGTGGTCGTCTCCGGGTTTCCAAACATCACCCCGATCTTTTCGCGAAGCTGGTTTATGAAAATACAGATGGTGTTTGTCTTGCTGATGGTTGCCGTTAGTTTACGCAGAGCCTGTGACATCAGACGGGCGTGAAGCCCCATCTTACTATCACCCATTTCTCCTTCCAGTTCACCTTTGGGAACCAGAGCGGCAACGGAGTCAATCACGACTACATCCAGGGCGCCGGAAAGAATAAGGCGGTCAGCAATTTCAAGAGCCTGTTCTCCATAATCCGGCTGTGAGATCAGAAGATTATCTACGTCTACTCCCAGTTTCTTGGCATAATTACTGTCAAACGCATGCTCGGCATCAATGAAAGCGCACATGCCTCCCTTTTTCTGAGCTTCAGCAATGACATGGGTTGCAATGGTTGTTTTACCGGAAGATTCTGGTCCGTATATTTCTATCACACTGCCGCGCGGCAGACCGCCGATACCCAGAGCTACATCGAGACCGATGGATCCGGTAGAGATGACTTCCATGGGCTCTGTACTCTTTTCATTCATCATCATCACACTGCCCTTACCAAAATCCTTGTCTATTTTATCAATAGTTAACTTAAGCGCTTTTAATTTTTCTGAATTTGACATGGGGTAATTTTTAGTCGTTCAAAGTAGTTGATTCCTCAAAGCTAGGATAAATATTTTATTCACACTAATTATTTTAGTAAATTAAAACTAATTAATTTGGTGACCCGTTTTGATCCGTTCCCTTTTTTTATTACTGTATCATTTCTAGAAAGATTGGGTCCCGGCAGAGGTAGAGCCGGGATCCGCCCTTTCATATTGTAAAGTGACTGAATTATTGGATCGAAGACAATACCCGAATGTGGTAAATTTGAAACATGAACCGGATAGACCGATTATTTGGAATCCTTACCTTACTTCAGTCCAAAAAATTTGTGACAGGCGAAAAGATCGCAGAGAAGTTCAATATCAGTATAAGGTCAGTTTACCGGGATATCAAGGCTTTAAATGAACAGGGCATACCTGTCAGTTTTGAAGCACACCGCGGTTATTTTATAGTCAATGGCTATTTTCTTCAGCCGGTTTCTTTTTCTACGGAAGAAGCCAATGCACTATTATTGATGGAATCCATCGTATCTGCTTTTGCTGATAAATCCATCCAGCAACATTATTCCACTGCACTGACCAAAATAAAATCTGTATTGAGATCCTCCCAGAAGGATTCAGTTGAACGGCTGTCAGAAAATATAAAACTTCAGGTTCCCCCCTGTTTTGTTCAGAATTTTAATTATTTAACAAGTATCCAGCAAGCTATAAGTTCTCAAAAGATTCTCGAGATTGGCTACACGAATAAACAGGAAGAAGTTTCTATTCGAAAAATGGAACCCATCGGTCTTGTTTTTTATGCACTCAGCTGGCACCTGATCGGATGGTGTCATAATAAGAAGGATTATCGCGATTTCAGGGTTTCCCGCATTTTACGTCTTGAATGTACAGATGAGCCCTTTACTATTCAGAAACATATACCGCTCGATGATTATATGAAACTGCTTCCTGTAAAATATTAATTTTTACCCTGCCATAGGGTTGTCAGTAGCCGGTGTTTATTTTGAGTTATAATAAAAAATAAACATGAACACAATTACAGAGTTTTTCGAAAAGCAATTAAAGGATGAAGCAGAGATCACACGTAAAATGCTAAAAATTATTCCGGAAGATAAGTACGACTGGAAGCCACATCCCAAAAGTATGACCGTTCGCAGACTGGCCGCACATCTCGCTGAATTACCCGGATGGGTTCCTATGGCAATAGATACCGATGTACTCGATTTCTCGGCTAATGATTATAAACCAACACCCATTAAAGATAATTACGAATTATTATCACTTTTTGAAGAAAATCAGAAAAAGGCAGAAGAATCATTGACCAAAACGACGGATGAATTTCTTCAGAATACATGGACAATGAAAGACGGAGACCAGGTTTTTATGACCGCGACAAAAGAGTATGTTATTCGTATGGCTCTTTCGCAAACTATTCACCATCGTGCACAAATGGGCGTTTTTCTTCGTCTTCTGAATATTCCCATTCCTGGATCCTATGGTCCGAGTGCAGATGAAATGGGATTATAAGCTTAAGGCTTAAAGCGTAACGCCTAAAGCGTTGGCCGTTGGCCGTTAGCAGTTGGCCGTGTATAAAGGTAAAATAGTATGTTAAAGAAAGAACAGGATTAAACTTCGGTTTTATAGTGAGGTCTATAATATGTGCTAAAGCACGTAAAAAAAAATCTATGAAATCGAAATTATTATTCTCCGCACTTTTTGTAGCATTTCTTGGTATTGCCAATATTTCTATGGCACAGGATGGCAATTTTGCAAAAAATCATCCACGCAGGGCAGAAGTGAATCATCGTTTAAATAATCAGGATCGTCGTATCAATCATGACGTAAGAAATGGCGACATGAGCAGACGCCAGGCGAATCATCTTCATCAGCGTGATCATCAGATCCGCAGAGAAGAAAGAAGGATGGCATACAGACATGATGGTCATATTACTAAACATGAACAAAACAAACTTAACCGTCAGGAAAATCATGTAAGCCGCAGAATACACAGGGCTTAATCGGAATTAACCAGGAAACCTCAATAGGGTTATCATTCAATCCTCCCGCCATCGCGGGAGGGATTTTTTTATTTGGTCGTGTTCCCATCTTGAATGGTTGATATCCAAATTAGGATTAACTTAAAATCAGCGAACACTCATGCAGGAAAATCAGGAACCAACGAATATTCCTCTCAAACGGGTTATTGGATTGCCAACCGCAATATTACTTGTAGCAGGTTTGATGATCGGCTCAGGTGCTTTTAAAAAGATTGCACCAATGACACAGTCTTTGATGAGTGAACCATATATTTTATTAGCGTGGATTGTTGCAGGCATCATCACGATATTTGGCGCTTTTACATATTCCGGCCTTTCGACCATGACAAACGAGACAGGCGGAATTTATGAATACCTGCGTCTTATTTATGGCGATTTTATTTCTTATCTTTTGGGCTGGACTTATTTCATAATTGTCGGAACAGGCGCTATTGCTGCACTGGCTTTTATTTTTTCTCAATCAGCTGATGCACTTTTCCATTTCCCGGTCCTCTTTCCACACTCAGGGATATTTCATTCGTGGATTTTATTTATCCTTTCAGAGGATTTTCTATTAAGCTTTTTGCGATGAGTATGATTATTCTGTTGACCTGGTTGAATATCCGTGGAATAAAATATGCAGGTAAACTGAACAATGTTGTGACTGGCGCCAAAATATTGGGAATTCTTTTATTTATCACAGCAGGCGTTTTTTACGCAGGAGAACCAGCTGGAATGCTTCAGAGTAAAGGAATATTTCAACCACTCGGAGGTGCAGCCCTTTTCAGTGGATTTTTCGGAGCCCTTCTCAGCGCACTCTGGGCATATGACGGATGGGCGAATATCACTTTTGTTACAGGCGAAATTAAAAATCCTGAACGAAATCTTCCATATGCTATTATTGGAGGTGTAGGTATCGCCATGCTTTTATACGTTTTACTGAATTTTGTCTACATGAGAGTTCTGCCAATGGAACAACTGGCATCTATTCCGGAAAATAAAATTGCGGCCGCTGTGGTTTCAGAAACATTATTCGGGCGCGCCGGTGCTTCTTTGATTGTAGTGCTTATACTGACATGTACGTTTGGCGCACTGAATGGATGCATCATTACCTACCCAAGAATCAGCTTTCGAATGGCGCAGGAAAAAGTATTTTTTAAAAAAGCATCCCTTGTGCATCCTGATTTTAAAACACCCTATGTAGCACTGATTTATTCTTGTATTTGGAGTTGCGTGCTTGTGGTCACCGGTACATTTGACCAGATTACCAACCTGGTGGTTTTTTCCACTTATCTTTTTTTGGATTAGCCGCAGCGGGATTATCAAAATGAAAATGCAAAAGAAAATTACAAAGAGGGTAATCGGTTATCCGGTAGTTCCCGTTTAATTATAATATTCTGTCTCATCCTGGTAATTAATACACTGATCGTTCAGGCCCGTGCTACTTTGTTTGGATTATTGTTAATGCTCTCAGGGGTACCGTTTTATTTTTGGTTCAAAAAGACTAAAACAAGTGTGAGCGTGTGAGGGTGTGAGAGTGTGGGATCGCCAACCGTCAACCGTCAACCGTCAACCATCTCATTCTGAGCGTAAGCTGGTCACCGGATTCGCAATCGCAGCTTTGATTGCCTGAAAGCTTACAGTTATCAACGCAATGATGATGGCTGTTAAACCAGCCAATACAAATACATACCAGTTGATTTGAATTCTGTAATCAAAACTCATCAACCATTGTTTCATAAAATACCACGCAATGGGAGAGGCAATAAAAATGGAAATGATCACCAGGGTTACAAAATCTTTGGAAAGTAAAGCCGCAATATTTGAAACGGAAGCCCCTAATATTTTCCTTACACCCACTTCCTTAACCCTGCTTTCGGCCATATAAGTAGCAAGACCAAAGAGTCCCAGGCAGGAAATAAATATCGTCAGGCCGGCAAATAAACCTGCTAATGTTCCTATCAGTTGCTGATCACTGAATTTTTTCGCATACTCTTCATCTATAAAGTGATACTCGAAAGGATATGCAGGATTATATTTTTTGAGAATCTTTTCAGTTGAAGCCAAATTCTGTGACGTGGTATTTTTATTATTAAACTTTATATTCATCACATTGCTGCCATATTTCGGACCTTTAAATATAATCGGCCTTGTTTTATCATAGGGAGATTGCAAAATAAAATCTTTAATGACGCCGACAATATGCCAGTTAATCGGATCATCAAAAACCAACTGACCGATCGGGTTTTTGAAATTCATAAGTTTTGCCGCAGATTCATTAATAATGCAAGCTGTGGAATCAGTTGGATATTTGTTTATATCGATGTCACGACCCTGCAGTAATTCAAGTCCTGCCGTTTTAACTATTCCACCATCTGTGGTTGACCGGTCAAAAGTTGGTCTTGTGTTAGGGTCTTTTCCCTGCCAGTTTAAACTCATTCCGGAACTCCAGCTCTGTGTGAGGGGTGCCATTGTCTGGCTCACGGCAATAGCCGTACCTGAATTCATCAACTCATTCTTAATAAGCTGGTAGTTTTTAGGAATATCACCTTCCAAGAATACATAGACAAGATTATTTTTATCATATCCTGCATTTCTTTCCTGGGCGTATTTTATTTGTTGAACAATTATAATGGTGGAAATAACAAGTATTATGGCAAATGTAAATTGTGATACTACAAGAATTTTTCTTGGTGTCACCAACGCATTTACTTTTTTGAAGGTTCCTTTTAATACAGCAACAGGCCTGAAGTTTGATAGGAAGAACGCTGGATAACTGCCTGCGAGCATACCGGTAAATAAAACAAATCCAATACTTATCATCCAGAAGTAAAAACTTGTGTAATCAATGTATAATTGTTTTTCAGTTAGCTGGTTAAATCCAGGCAGGCTTAATTGAACGATAATCAGAGCAAGAATTCCTGCAATGGCTGATATAATTATTGATTCAATAAGAAACTGTGCGACAAGTGATTTCTTTAATGCACCCGCCACTTTACGTATACCTACTTCCTTAGCGCGTTTTTCACTCCTTGCAGTAGATAGATTCATGAAATTGATACAGGCAATAAATAAAATGAAAACAGCTATAAGGGTAAATAAACGTACTGTTTCAATCCGCCCACCTATTGGTTTCCCGTCTACAAACTTTGAATACAACCTTAACTGACTTACAGGATATAAAAAGGATTCATCCTTAGACCGGCCCCCCGAATACTTAATTACTATATTTTTTATTTTGGAATTTACATCTGCCAGTCTGGTATTGGGTTTAAGTAGCACAAAAGTCCTGATGGAAACATCAGTCCAGTCTGAATCCAGATATTTCTTTGATTCAAGGAATGCAGACGAATTCAGAAATTCAAAATCGAATTGAGTATTGTTGGGCAGATCTTTCAAAAGGCCGGTGACCTTGAAATTTTCACTATTATCAAAACGAACAACTTTTCCCATCGGGTCTTCATCTCCAAATAATTTCCTGGACATCTTTTCCGTAATGACTAAAGAGTAAGGATCATTTAAAGCAGTAGAGGCATTTCCTTTTAATAAAGGGAAACTGAACATCGTAAGAAATGAAGGGTCCGCCCATGTTCCAGTTGCTTTAATATGTTTATCTCCATATCCGAACAAAAATGACGAATTCCAGTTGATGCGGGCTGCACTTTCAATTTCAGGATAATCATTTTTCAGTGCGGGACCCATCAGCTGCGGTGTGGCAAGTCCGGTTTGTAATGCTCCATCATAGATGCTATTCCCCCATACTTCATATAAGCGGTTATTTTTTTCGTGAAATCTGTCATAACTGATTTCATTCTGAACCCATAATAAAATGAGTATGGCACTGGACATACCTATAGCGAGGCCCCCTATGTTGATGAGAGAAAAGCCTTTATTCCGAAAAAGGTTTCTGAAGGCGATTTTGATATAGTTCTTAAGCATACATTTTCCTTATTATATTTTCAAAATTGTTATCGATGACTGTTGACCTTTGGCCGTAGAAAGTTTGTTATTCTCACACTCTCACACTCTCACACTCTCACACTTTCTTTCGTATCACTCCGCCCGCAGGCTATCGACCGGATTAACCACCGCTGCTCTGATCGCGCGGAAACTAACCGTGATAATCGTTATCGCAATAGCCAGTACTGCCGTCAGCAGAAATATCCAACTACTGATATTCGTCTTATATGCAAAATCCTGCAACCATTTATTCATCATATACCACGCAACAGGCGTTGCGATGAAAAAGCAATGAACACGAGTTTTATAAAATCCATTGACAGAAGAGAAACGATATTGGCAATAGTTGCACCCAATACTTTTCGTATACCAATTTCTTTCGTTCGCTGTTCAGCAGTGAATGTGGCCAGCCCCAGCAGTCCCAGACAGGCAACGAATATTGTTACCCTGCAAATATGCTCAGTATAGGACCGATTTTCTGTTCGGACTCATAAGCTATTTTTAAATCGTCATCAAGGAAAGTATATGAAAAAGGAACTTCGCCTTTAAGTTCATTCCAGTCTTTTTTCATTGTATTCAATAATCCTGATATATCCCTGGTATTTGTTTTAACTATTATATTTTCATTGTTATCATTCAGAACCATTACAAGGGGAGAAATAGTTTCGTGGAATGATTTAAAATGAAAATTCTTAACTACGCCAATCACATGATATGTCACTTTTGTTCCGTCGTTATCCGGGCGCGTTAAATTATGACCCAGTGCATTTTTATTCCAGCCGAATGCTTTTGCCGTTTCTTCATTGATAATTATTCCGGTCGAATCCGTTCCAAATGATTTTGAAAAATTCCGTCCATCTGCGATTTCCATACCCAGTGTTGGGATATAATTATAATCGACATCGTACCGCAAAGTTTTCACAAGCTGATCGCTGTTATTATCAGCATAGATCATGAAGTTGTTATTATAAGTATTTCCGGCAGGCAGATATCCGGAAGAAGATATACTTACAACCCGCGGATCCTGCAGTAGTTTTTCGCTTAAACGCCTCCTGATTTTTACCCAGCCAATATGCTTCTTGCATGATCACTACCTGGTCTTTGTTATATCCCAGTTTTTCATTTTGAATAAAACTGAGCTGTTTGTGAACGATTATCGTTCCTATGATCAGTACAATGGAAATAAAAAACTGGAAGACAACGAGCCCGCTGCGCAGGCTTACTGTTTTACCCATGGATGCGATCTTTCCTTTCAGAACAGTAACCGGCTTAAAGGAGGAAAGAAAAAAAGCCGGATAACTTCCTGCCAGGAGACCGGTTACCAGGGCAAAAAGTAAAAGGCCTGGCAATAACCAGAGATTGCTCAACAAATCAAATGACAGATTTTTCCCGGATAGTTTATTTAAAAATGGTAATGTCCAAAAGACAAGTATTAAGGAAAGCATAAATGCAAAAGATGTCAGTAAAAGTGATTCCAATAAGAACTGACGCACGAGTTGACCGTTTAAAGATCCGAGCACTTTTCTGATACCTACTTCCCTGGCTCTTTTCGAAGCGCCAGCAGTGGAAAGATTCATGAAATTGATGCAGGCGATCAGCAACATGAAAATGGCGACAACACTGAATATATAAACATACCGGATATCACTTACGGGGCCCAGTTCCAGGTTTAGATCCGAATGAAGATGAATATCCATCAGAGGCTGAAGGTAGAGGCCCAGTTCATTGCCTTTTTGTCGGAACTCCTTATACGTCATCCCCATGGCCTTCTGCAACTGGCTACCCATATATTTTTCAACGTCTGCCGGAAGTTTGGCTTCCAGCTTTTTATAATCATATCCTTTAGGGAGAACGAGATAAGTATAATATTCAGAAGTCATCCAGGAAAATTCCCTGGACTGTGGAAAGCTGGCCATGGAAGCAAATAAATCAAAATGAAAATGTGAGTTCACAGGCATTTCACGCATGACACCTGTAATTTTAAAACTGGTATTAAAATCTTTAAACAGGAGAACTTTTCCTATCGGATCTTCACTACCAAAATATTTTTTTGCAACGGACTCAGATATAACTATGGTATTGGGTTCAAGTAATGCGGTTTTCGGATTGCCTTTTAGAAAAGGGAGCGTAAATACTTCGAAGAAATTAGAATCGGCATATGCAAATGCATTTTCTTTAAAAGTTTTGTCTCCATATGTGATGCGTGGACTGCCATAATTTCTCAGCCTGGTAGCTTCCAGTACTTCCGGGTATTCCGATTTAAGTGTTTGTGCCACCGGAGGCATCACCATCGCTTCTTTCATTTTTTCGCCCTGTATGGAGCCACGGAATACAACCCGGACAATCTGGTCAGCTTTTTTATTATAACGATCGTAACTCATTTCATTCTGCACATAAAGCATAATTAACAGGCAGGTTGTCATTCCAAGCGTTAATCCGAATATATTGATCGCAGTAAAGAATTTATTTCTCAATAAACTCCTGATACCGATTTTGAAATAGTTCTTAAGCATACATTTTCCTTTATTAATTGTTCCAGATTTATTTCGTTTATCGTAAATCGTGTATCGTTAATCGATTTACGATACACGATACACGAACAGTAATATCTCACTCTGCTCGCAGACTCTTCACCGGATTAGCAATCGCTGCCTTAAAAACCTGTAAGCTTACTGTCACCAGTGCGACCAAAATTACAAGCGATCCGGACACACCAAAAATCCACCAGTGGATTGGAATATGATAGGCAAAATCCTGCAACCATTGATCCATAAAAATCCAGGAGAATGGGCTTGCCAGCAAAATGGCAATGATCACCAGCTTCACATATTCAACAGAAAGCAATGCCATCATCTGACGAACACCCGCTCCCAAAACTTTCCTGATTCCTATTTCCTTCTGTCGTTGTTTTGCTGAATAGGAAGAAAGGCCTATTAAGCCAAGACAGGCCAGCGCAATAGCCATTCCTGCAAATACATTCAGTACTTTTCCAAGCCTTAATTCAGATTGGTATAGAGAGTTAAAATCATCATCCAGAAAATGATATTCGAATGGCCTTCCTTGTATCAGTGTTTTCCATTTTGACTCCAGGTATTTTATCGTCTCAGGGATATTGCCGCCTTTCAATTTTAGCATCAGGTTATTTGCCCAGTCCTCAGGAAATAATACCAGTGGTTTAATAGCCTGATGCATGGATTCGAAATTGAAATCCTTTACCACACCCTTCACATAGCCTGGTCTGCTTTCATCCAAAAACATTTTTTTACCGATTGCCTGTTCGGGTGACCAGCCTAGTACCCGCGCAGCTGATTCATTTAATATAAAATGATATACAGGACTAACATCGGCTGGATGTAATGCATCTTTTATATCCTGTTCAGAAAAATCGGCTCCGGCAATTAAATGTAAGCCAGCCGTTTGTATGAATTCGTTATCAACCGGATCCGCCGTTACAGCAATTTGCTGATTTGCCGGCATCAGAGATGAACGCATATTATAACCGCTCTGAATATCCACAGGCGTTCTCGCACAAACAGAAATGCCGGCTATATTTCCGCCTGATCTGAATTCCTGTTTGATTACCTCCATCTTTCCCAGCATTTCTCTGTCAAAGGGCAAAACCAGAACCTGATCACGATTATACCCGAGGTTTTTATTTTGAATAAAACTCAATTGCTTTTGCATGATAAGTGTAGACGCAATAAGTAAAACCGAAATGAAGAATTGAAAAACGATCAGGGATTTCCGGATCCATTGACCAGATCCGGTATTTTTAAATGAACCTTTCAACACCTTTACCGGAATAATTTTGGATAGTAGTATAGAAGGATAACTTCCTGCTAAAAAGCTTACAAGAAAAGTCAATAGAAGAGCTCCAATTATAATATCGTATGAAAATAATGCATGAGCCGGAAGCTCCTTTGCCGTGAGTCCGTTGAAAAAAGGAAGAAGAAAAAATGCCGCAACAAAACTTAAAATAACCGCAATCAGGCAAAGCATAGTGGATTCTCCGATAAATTGCCAGAATAATTGACCCTTACCGGCACCAATTACTTTTCTGACTCCAACTTCTTTCGCCCGTTCTACTGAGCGTGCTATATTCAGGTTGATATAAGTAAAACAGGCAATGATGAGTAAAAGTATTGCCACACCTTCCAGAATATAAATGTATTTGATATTGTTATTGGGTTCAAAGCCGCCATATTCTGAATATAAATGAATACGCAGGAAAGGCTCGAGACTAAATTGAATGCTGGCTCCTTGTCCGGCCATTTCGCTTTTCATGAATGTATTGATCTTTTGCTCCAGTGTATTTGCTGATGCAGGATCTTTGAGCAATAGATATGTAGTGTAATTGGCATCCCAGTAGGTCTGTTCTTCACCCATGTCCAGTGAAGTAAAAGAAGCAAGAAAATCGAATTTGATCTGTGAGTTGGAAGGGCAATCCTGCATAACACCAGTAACCAGAAAGGGTATGCTGTCCACTCCTACCTGAATCATTTTACCGACAGGATCATCTTTTCCAAAATACCGCTGAGCAGTAGATTTTGTTAACACCAACTGATGAGGAGTATTGAGAATTTTCTCCTTGTTGCCTTCCAGTAATGAAAGGGAAAAAAGTTTGAAAAAACCGGAGTCTACATACATGAATTCTTTCTCATTCTGAAGATTCTCTTTGTATCGGATAACCCTCGGATATTTATACATACGTACCGCATTCTCAACTTCAGGAAATTTCCTTTTCATGGTTGGAGCAACTTTCATGCTCGTGAAATTTCCTTTTTTTGAAGCCGTGCTACCGTTAAATGAATATTCCATAATAACCCTGAAAATCCGGTCGCCATTTTTTTCAAAGCGATCATAATTAAGTTCATTTTTAATATAGATACCTATGAGCAGGCAAAAGCATAAGCCTATAACCAACCCCAGAATATTTATAAAGGAGGAGGATTTGTTTTTGTAGAGATTTCGAATGGCTATGCGTAAGTAATTTTTAAACATAAAAACCCGGATAATAACTTGTAACCAACCGAATGCCGTTTTCTATTTCATTATCAATCAGCTCATTGTATTATACTATTTCACCATACTGTCCGATTTTGTTACATAGGATGCCCATTATTGAAATATTCTCCCGAATGTCCAATGGCTGCTGCCTGAATTGTTATAGTTATGAGTTCCATAAGGAATTTAAAAAGGAGGATCAGATGATGGGAAAATTATACAGGCTGATAAATCTATTGCTGATATTTATACCATTGGTAACCCTGGCCTTTATGGCCGGCTTCTTTGGGATGATCCTTTTTGAATTCCAATATTGGAAAGCAACATTTTTTAATGAATAAAACGAAAAGTCATGGACGAATTTATTTTAATTTTCAGGCATGAGGATGGCAACAAAGTTGCTTCTCCAGAGCAGATCCAGGTATGGATGAAACAAACAATGGACTGGATTGGCAGTATTACCGCAAAGAACAAATTTATAGGCGGCAACGGTTTACTTTTTCAGGATGCCAGAGTTGTAAGGCACAATAATCTGGTAACCAATGGTCCCTTTGGTGAAATAAAGGAAACGATTGGTGGCTATATTATGGTGAAAGCAGATTCTGTTGAAGAAGCTGTGGAATTTGCAAAAGGCTGTCCGGTTTTACAGGGAGAAGGCAATAGCGTTGAAGTAAGGAAGATTGCAAAACGCGACGGAGTACATTAAAGTCATGGGGCA
This sequence comes from uncultured Bacteroidota bacterium, assembly GCA_963757975.1. GTDB lineage: Bacteria > Bacteroidota > Bacteroidia > Chitinophagales > Chitinophagaceae > Puia. The sequence goes on along the minus strand of CAVWUD010000015.1, from coordinate 12,810 downwards.
ACAGGAATTAATACCGCATCTGTTCAGGAGCGAATACAGAAAAATAGTTTCGGTCCTCTGCAAACAATTTGGATTCGACCAGATTGAAATAGCAGAAGATATATCCAGCGATACTTTCCTGACAGCAAGTCAAATATGGGGATTGAACGGTTTGCCGGAAAATCCTGTTGCCTGGCTTTATAATGTCGCAAAGAACAAAGCAATCAATCATTTAAAACGACATGCTGTTTTCCAAAATAAGATTAGCCCCGAATTGAAAAGTGGTCTTTCTGAAAACTACATTCAGGAAATTGATTTATCATCTCAGAATATCAGTGACAGTCAGCTTCAGATGATGTTTGCTATTTGTCACCCTGCAATTTCCCAGGAAGCACAAATCGGATTATCACTGCGTATTCTCTGCGGATTCGGGATAGAGGAAATTGCAGATGCATTCCTTACCAATAAAGAAACGATCAATAAACGTTTGTTTCGTGCCAAAGAAAAACTCAGGGAGGAAAAAATTAAAATTGAAATGCCCCCTTCTGTTCAAATGGAAGAAAGGCTGGAAACTGTACTGACGACCATTTATTTATTATTCAATGAAGGATATTATTCCGAATGTCAGAATATGACGCTTCGCAAAGATCTCTGTCTGGAGGCCATGCGATTATGCTATATGCTGGTTGAAAATAAAATAACCAATAAACCCCCGGTTAATGCCTTGTTTGCTTTAATGTGTTTTCATTCCTCTCGATTCGATGCGCGCATGGACAAAAACGGCGAACCTGTATTGTATGAAGAACAGGATACAGGACTCTGGAATATGGAACTGATCAGCAAAGGAGCGTACTATTTGAAAAATTCGGCGAAGGGTAATGAAATTTCAAAATATCATCTCGAAGCAAGTATCGCATATTGGGGCACTCAAAAAACAGACAGCAGGGAAAAATGGGAAAATGTTTTGCGACTTTATGACCAGTTACTTAAAATTGAATACTCTCCGATTGCCGCATTGAACAGAACATTTGCTCTGTCAAAAATCAAAGGGAAATGGGAAGCAATCAGGGAGGCCGAAAAATTAGAATTGACTGAGAATCCATTTTATTTCAGCCTGCTGGGAGAATTATATACCGGAATAAATAAAGAAAAAGCACAACATAATTTCCAGGAAGCACTTATAGTTGCAAAAACAGATGCAGGCAGACAGACCATTCAAAAGAAGATGAATCTGCTTTGATATATAACAAAAGTTATATTCCCGACTAACGAACGTTATATTGTTCCAATTTATTTATGTCTGTAGTTTTATCGGAAATTTTTTATAATGAAAAAATTTCCTGGCACTGCATTCATCATTTCCATACTGGTGATAGTGTTTTGCTGTAAAAAAACCATAGACCCTTTTTCGAATGGTAACAATAACAACAACAATAATAATAATGGCAACGGGAATAATAATACTCCGGGAATAGTAACGCCGAAAGGTATACCTACTGGGCCTTTAGCAAGTAAATTCATTCCTGTTGCGGGGGGGAGTATTACTTCAATGGACGGGATGGTGGAGCTCGATTTTCCGAATGGTGCTTTGCCTATGGGTGATACGATTACCATTATGAATATTTCGAACAACGGACCCGGAGGAATCGGAGATGCTTATCGATTCCTGCCTGAAGGATTAAAATTTACCGGCCCCGTGACGGTTAAATTTCATTATAATGATACTGTCATGAACGGCACCATGCCCCAGCTAACACATATAGCTTATCAGGATTCGTCAGGAGAATGGGATATAGCAGAAAACAATGTATTTGATTCTGTTGCAAAAACATTTACTGTGACCACTACACATTTTAGTGACTGGGATATTTTTCCTGATCTTTATATTTATCCCGGAGGGGGTGACGAAAATCACCAACTTGAAATAATAGTAAATGGACATGAAGATTACTATGTATACTATGTTCCCAGAAATAGTACAGGACATTTAGAATTACCTCAGGATGTTTCTTCTGCGATACTTAAAAATTGGTCAGTTGATAATATTATAAACGGAAATTCTACCTATGGAATAATCACCCCCGGCAATTCCAGCTTAAGCAGTGGGAAAATATCTTGTACTTATACTGCTCCTGCACAAGTACCAGGCGGAGGGAAAGAGGACGTAGCAGTTAGTGCCAAATTGCAAAATCTAACTTACCTGGATCCAACATTTGGTTCATTCAATAGCCTCACTTTGACGTGTTTCATAAGAATTATTGGCGCTAATTTTACCTTTAATATTACCATTGATTACCAGGATACCCGTATAGATGGCGGACTGCCCGGAGTCGCGTTTACAGCTTCAGATCATGCCAGTTTTACCGTCGCAGTTAAAAACGGGAAAGATGTTACTGTTTCTAATTTTGACAATCAGGCAGAAAATGTGTCGCCGGGATCTCAATCCTCAAATGGTTGTACAAGTACATCAAATGATACGGGTGATTATTTGGATATTACTTCGGCAACGGGAAGTATACTTGCGGAAATGGGCTCTCCCACCTATGTCGAGATCAATTATTTTAACACAGGTACAACCTATCCTTCATTCAATGTTGTTTGTTCGGGATCAGGTGAAACGGTAGGAGGTCAGGCGATTGGTAATAGTCAGGATAATTTCGATTTCGTAATGAAAGATAGTGCGCAAACAATTAATGATGTTGGATCTCAAATGATCATTTCAATTACTCCGCAACATTGATTATATCATTGACTTGCTACCTAACTTTCGTTCTATTGACTTCCGTTTAACGTTTTCATAGCTTGCTGTTGAATGAAACCATTAACCCTAATCCTTATACTTTTTATTTCTGTTTTTTCTGCGGCTGCACAATCAAACAATTCAGGGGCATCAGGTTCGGAGATCTTAAACCACATTTATTATTTCCGACCTGATTCACTGATTGCCCTGGAAATGACCGATGGCCAAATGGAATCAAAAACCAAGGCATTAGGCTACGGAGGTAGTGAAGCGGGAATCGTGATAGAGGGAGATAAATCTTTAATGAGGATTAAATCAGGAGATTCCATTCATTTTGCTATAAAATTGGGAATGGCCATGATGGACCCGTCTATGACGATTAAATTATACAAATTTGATTCGAGGAAAGGGAAAAGAGAAGCAGTGCTGAGTAGTCAGGGCGGCCCTTACAGTCATTCAAAATCTACAAGCAATGCAAATGAGATCAATCTCAATATGGAAAAATCAGGATTGGATAAATTTATTATGACTCCCGCATCCAGGCTGCCTCCCGGTGAATACGGTTTTATGAATACGATGTCGGTTAAGATGCAGGGTGCCAGGACGGCGATCTACACCATTTTTGCATTTGGTGTTGACTGATCATTCAAGCTCCCTCATAACCCTTCCATAGTCGTTATCGTTACCGATCGATTTGGCTGCTTTCGCATAAGCTTCTTTTATAGGTTCTGTTCTTGGCATTTTCTTTGAAATTTCAATAAGAACGTTAGATTTATCCATATCTGAACCTAATGACATCGATTGGTTGATCAGGACTATACATTGATTTTCTGTGATAGGGTTTATGCTAAGCATTTTATTATAGAGATTTGCTTTATCCATATCGGCTCCCATTTTGGAAACTAAAACAGCGAGGCTGTCAAAAAGCGAATCTTTGATAAAACCTTTATCAATCAGTTCACCATAAAGATTGGATTTATCCATATCAGATCCCATATTATTACCCAGATTCAAAATAACAATAATGTTTCCCGTGCTAAGTGAGTCCTCGTCGATGATATGATGAAGAGAATTCATCTTATCCATATCCGAGCCCATTCCCCTTATGATGTCAAAACAAGCGGCTGTAATGGATGGACTTTTAAACTGTGCCGCTGTAATTTTATCTATAAACTGGGATTTATCCATATCTGAACCCAGCGATTTTATCTTTCTTACGATCAGCTCTTTGGTTTCAGACGAAAGCGAGTCTATTGAAAAAAGCCGGTTCAGATAAAGAATCTTTACAAAATCTGGTTTTACACTGTCCAATTCATTCATCAAAGCCTGACTTCCACCTTTCTGATAAACACGTTCCATCCTTCCCTCTGCATCATAACCCCAGTAAATCATTTCATGAACGGCTTTTGACACAACTAATTTTCCCTCTTCGTTCAGGGGCAACTCATTTTTGCCATCATAGATCTTGTATTCTATCTCACCTCTCATGTCGCTTTCAGCTTTTACTTTTATATCATTCAAGCGGAATTTAAAATATCCGCCTGGAGAAATGGATTTGAAACTGGATTCATCGTCCGATAATTGAAACTTTCCCAGGTAATTTATTTCTTCATAAAAGTTATCAGATTTGACAACCATATTACTTTCGGATAGTCCTCTTTTTTCCCTGTCTTTACCTGTCCAGGAAAAATAAAAGCGAATAGTAATGAGACAAAAAGCTATCAGAAAAAAAATCAGTTTCATTTTAAATAATTAAGTTTTTTCCGTCATCCGTTCCCGCACATGCGGGATCATCCGTCATCCGTCATCGGTCGCCATTCTGCCTGGTAAAATAGTAATAAGCTCCAAATCCAGCCGCTATACTGAATGCAATGATCGCAAGAGAGTGCAGACCAAAGGGACCGGTGACCATAAGAAGCAGAAAGGCGATACCAATAGCCAGCATTATAAAAAACCACTGAAGAATATAATTTTTATTTTCTTTTTTATCAGGCTGTAAAAGTTCTTTTACAATGTTTTCCTCTGTGCCTTTATCCAGCATTCTGTTTTTGATCCGGGCAGTCATACCGGCCTTAAAAATTTGAAGTATAAAGGATGCTATGAGGTAAATAGCAATCAGCATGGTGCCGATATGTAAAACATCAAATAGGAAGTCCCTGTCTTTGAATGGTTCAAAATTTTCATGTCCCTGTGCCTGCGTAGCGAAAGCCAGTAGAGAAACAAGGGCTGTTAAACTTATTTTTTTCATTTTGATTTCGTTGATTTAGTTATTAGACCGGTATGCTTATGGATTGTTCCAGGAATCAATTAAAATTTAAAAGATTCATTTGTTTAAGATATTTTTTATATAAGGAAAGAATTTTAATGATAAGGATCCCGGACGTACTAATGATGATAGAATAAATGAAAATGGGAGGGATATCAATAAAAGTATTTAGTATGATCTTCCGGAATACATAAACAGGAATACCAATGCAGGAGCAGGTGAATATTATCAGGAATCCTGCGATAATATCATCTGTAGATAAGCGCGTTTGGGTTTTTGGTAATTTGGACAATACTAGCTCCTTCAGATCAAAATCGAATGCAGCTGCAGGCTGTTTTTTTATTTCTGAAAATAACATTTGATAAGTCGAAACCTCAGACAGGCAATCCGGGCATGATTCAATATGGGCAATTACCTCCGGATCAGAATCTGACTTACCGAGAGCGTATTGCTGTAATTCCTTTTCGTAAGGATGAATATTTTTCATAATGCCTCCTTTTGATACTTGGATAATAAATTTTCCTTTAGCATTTTCCTGGCGCGGAAAAGAGAACTTTTTACAGTCCCTTCAGGCAATCCTGTTATTTGTGACAGTTCCACATAAGTCATGGATTCTTGATGGAATAAAGTGATCAGGGTTTTATAAATCGCTGGCAATCCTTCAATTTCTTTGTTAAGTATACCGGACAGTTCTTTTTGGGATAACATATTTTCGGAGTGATTGTCAGGCGTCATATTATTATAGATTCTTGCTTCCGTAGTCTCGTACATTTCTTCATCATCATGAAGATTGCCAGGCAACACTAATTTTTTCTTATCTATCCAGGATAAACAGGAATTGTAGGCAATCTGTGCGATCCAGGTGGAGAGTTTGGATTGGAATTTAAAACCAGCCAGGTTATGAAAGGTCTTCATATAAATATCCTGCGCCAGATCTTTACGGTCCTCAGCCACAGGAATCATTTTGAAAACGATCTGAGCCACCAGGTTTTCAGTATTTTTTATAATGATCCCAAAAGCGCGGGTATCTCCGCGTAAAACCCGGTCAACCAGGTGTTTGTCAGCCGGATTATTTCCTGAAATATGGTTCACGTCTGTTATCAGACCGGTAAGTTTGATTAAAGTTCCAGAAAATCCGAGGTTATTGAAGAATATCTGTGATCCTAAATGAGGGGGACAACCAGTTTGGTTGTATTTTTTAAAACGAATTACAGGATCAGGCAGCTCCTTACTAAAAAGGAAGATCGTCGTCGTTATTTGTATTTTCCGGCCCTATATTACTTGTTAGTTTTTCCACAGCTGCCGGAGAAGCACTTCCCGCCACTTCAATTTTCCAGGCTTTAACATCTGTATACCAACGTCCATTGAATTCCCTGCTTTCCACATCGAAATCGATTTTCAGAAGATTCCCCTGTTGAATACCTGCAGTATCAATTTTATCTCCCCATACCGAAACACAAATTTTTTTAGGATAAGTTGCTTCCGTTTCAACAATCATATCCTGTTTTTTCCATTGTCCATTTTTACCGGTTCCGGTTTGCTGTGGAAGAAGCTGAATGAGTTTGGCTGTAAGTTGCATAATTGGGGCTTAAATATTCAGGATCAAAACTAGTTAAAATAAGGGCTTTGATCATTCCGGTTTATTAACACTTAATACTCATTTTCGGGTCATTCAGATCTTAATTGCGTAACCGGATTCAAAATGGCGGCTTTAAGAATTTGATAACTTATCGTAAGCAAAGCAATCAATAAAGTGCCAGCACCTACTAATACAAATACCCAAATAGAGATAGTTGTTCTGATATCATATCGCTGCAGCCATTTGTGAAGAGCATACCAGGCGACGGGCGTGGCAATCACACAGGAAATGAATACTAGTTTTATAAACTCCGAAGAAAGCAGGTTCCAAAGATTTATTACAGAAGCACCGAGCACCTTCCTCACTGCAATTTCTTTAGTACGCTGCTCCGCTATATAAGAAGCCAGACCGAACAATCCCAAACAGGAAATAAAAATAGCAAGAACACAAAAGACAGTAGATATATTTCCTATATGCTCTTCATCTGTAAATTTCAGATTATAATTATCTGCCGTGAACGCATAATCAAATGGAGTATCCGGATCATATGTATTAAATACTTTTTCTATCCTGGATAATGCCAGAGATGTTGGAATGGTTTTTTTCAAACGGATCAACACAAATACATTCCTGCGATCAAAGAGCGTAAAAAAAGTAGGATCGGCAGACTTATAAGGAGATTGCATGATCATATCTTTAACTACGCCAATGATAGGATTGTCTTTATTGCGCCAGTGAATTACCTGGCCTACCGGATTTTTCAATCCAGTAAAATTGACTGCAGCTTCATTAAATATAAAAGCGCCGCTATCGGCAGGAAAATCTCTTGTAAAATCACGCCCGTCCAATAATTTCCAATCTATCGTTTTACCGTAATCATAGCTCACGAATACGGTTCCGATAATGGCCAGGTTATTCGGATCCTTGCCTTTCCAGCTATAACCCATCATGGCATTTATGACTTCTGTAGAAGGACTGGAAGATTCGGCTGCATTCTCTACAGCGCCTGTCCTCAACAAGTCATTTCGTAATGCATCAAAATGTTTTCTAAGAGATTCTGATTTCATTTCAGTCATGATCAGATTCTGCGTAGAATATCCCAATGGTCTGTTTTTAGCAAACTGGATCTGCTGATAAACAATGATCGTTCCGATGATGAGGGCCATACAAACTGAAAATTGCAGAACAACCATAACCTTACGTGGAACTGAGGCTAGTTTCCCGATCTTGAAATTTCCTTTAAGAACTTTCACAGGTTTGAATCCCGAAAGAAAGAACGCCGGATAACTGCCTGCCAAAAACCCGGTAAGAAAAGTAAACCCAAGTATGCAGATCCAAAATGGATATTGAAGAAAAGGAATAAATAAATGTTTTCCTGCGAGAAGGTTAAATGAAGGAAGAGAAATCACCGCAATGATCAGTGCGATAATCAATGCAAAAAATGTCATCAACAGGGATTCACCAATGAACTGAAGAATTAAATATCGTCTCAGCGAACCCATCGTTTTCCTGATGCCAACTTCTTTGGCTCTTTTCTCACTTCTCGCGGTGCTCAGATTCATAAAATTGATGCAGGCGAGTGACAAAACAAAAACACCGACAATCCCGAATAACCAAACAAACTGAATTCGTCCTTCACCTCTTCCATTTTCACCGTTAAAATTGGTATACAAATGCCACTCATCCATCGGATGGATCATGAGTTCTTCCCATCCTCCTGCAATATGGGGTTTGGTCAGATTCTTGATTTTGGATGAAATGCCGGTGAAAGAAACATTATCCTGCAGTTGCACATATACCTGGAAATGATGATCGAGCCAATCATCGTTATGCGTAGTTCCCGAATTGTTTTTATTCTCCCATGCAGCGAGGAATTGAATATCACGAAAATTAGTATTGAATGGCAGGTTTTCATAAACACCTGAAACCTTTAAATCGAATTCCCTGTTCACGGAAACAATTTTATTTATGGGGTCACTATTTCCGAAAAGGCTTTTAGCAAGTGATTCGCTGATCAGGATGGATGAAGGATCGCTGAAATGATTGTAATTCCCTTTTATCATTTTCAGTGTAAGCATCGATGGAAATGCAGACTCTGTCCAGAATCCATAGGCATTGATTTTTTTATCTCCGACCATCAGACCTGCATTCAATTCCCGTGTTAGTGATGCATATTTAATTTCATCCGGATAATTATTCCGCAAAGCGGCTGCGATGGGAACCGAAGAAAATTCATCGGTATTTGTTTCTCCATTAAAAGTTTCAATGGAAACAATTTCTCCCAGCCTCGCATGGTTTTTATGATAATGGTTGAAGGAAATCTCATCCCATATCCACAAACCGATGAGCAGGGCAACGGCCATACCAACTGCCAAACCCATGATATTGATGCTGCTGAAAACTTTGTTCTTAAGAATATTTCTTACAGCTATCCTGAAATAATTTTTTAGCATAATACCCCAAAACTTAGGCAAATATAAATATAACTAACTTATTAGTTAATGAATGCTGCCAGGATCACATTATGGAATTTTGTAAAATGATGATCTTAAACGGGTCTGAAGCAATATTTATGGCTAATTCTTCAAAATTTGACATAAGGTCCAGGAACAAAGTGAGTAAGAGGATAAGAAAAAACCTGGCTACTCATCCTTTTGTAATTGTTTCTATTATAGCCGCAATAGCAGTGACTATCTGGTCGATTGCATTTTTAATACTTCGCTAGAATAATCTGAATTCCAGGCTTGTAAATGGAGGATTAACTGGAAAGCTGTAGATCCTGGCTCAAAAACTGCGCTTTATGTATCTTTTATAAGAGGCATTCAGATATATTTTAAGCGGCTCTGAGTATATTCCAAGCCTGTTCCAAGTATGTTCAAAGACTGCCTGTGAATGACCAAGTCCATACCAAGTCCGTTGTTTAATGGACTTGGTATGGACTTGGTAGCCTACGAACAGGGTCTTGTCATAGCTCTGAACCTTACCTTTTAGCGATGGATGTTCTCACTTTAAGCAGGAGTAATTCGTCCACATCTGTATAATATCTGTTTTCAGGATCCGATTTGATCTTTTCCAATAGGGGCATAGCCTTTTGAGGTTCCATATTATCGAGATAGCCCATGGCCAGGTAATATTCAGCGGCATCTTCAAAAAAATCAGTTTTTGAATCCTGATTTGCCTTAATGAGAGTTTTAAAGGTTTCTATGGCCTTTTCGGGCTGGTTTTTTTCGAGAAAGGCTATACCGGTCAGCAAATATTCTTCAGGAGTCGGTGAATCCATACTTTTAAAGTCTTGAATCACTGAATCCATATTTCCTTCAGAATAAGCCTCTCCCAGGGCTGAATGAGTGGAAGCGCCTCTTAAAACAAAGCGTTCATAGCGACGATAGTTCTCACTAAATAGCTTTTTTGGATTTGCATTGATATACAAATACAAAGCGCAGGACAGAGACATAAACAGGAATGAAGCTGTAGCGCAGGCGATAATGGTTTTCAGGGATATAAGAGGAGTTGACGATTTCATAAAAAACGGATTATAGGTTATTAAAATCCGAGTAATCCGAATTTAGACGTGTTGATATTTGTAACCACCAGGTGAATTTTTGTAACCTGAATCATTTATTTTTTATACCATTGATTGTCAGTAGATTATGGAGGTAAGTACAAATTCGCTTAATTTTTTCCGCGAGCGTTTGGAGGTTTTCCTGCTTTTAAAAGGCACATCGAGCTTATCTGTGTGTTCAAGATATTTGAGAGAAATCATATGTGAGCAGATATCCATGATGTTCGCCTATCCCCATTGGTTTCTTATCCAGGCTCAGAATAAGACCATATAACGCCATGGTTCTTCGTTCGGGGTGAACCGTTTCAGCTTTTTTATGTGGCTCATAACAATATTGTATAGTTGGATTACACAAAGTTAATATCAGTTGTTCGCGGGATGAATCTATTTATCAATACAATATTTTATTCGGTGAAAATTCGGTGAAACATTCGTTTTTTAAAAGATAAGATGTCAATTTCGCCATTGCCAATTATTCATTTCATGGGGAAAAAAGAAATAAAGCCAGGTAAACCAATTCAAAAAGGACCTGGCATGAGCATCCTGCTGAAACCTTACAGAGGTATGATCTTTCTGTTGATTTTTTTAGCGTTGCTGAGTAATGGCATCAACCTGATCCTGCCGAGGATCATTGCAAGCGGGATCGATGCATATCCATCTCACTATGATTTGAAAAAGATATTGATCGAATTTTTAGTCGCTGCCTTTATCATTTTTATTTTCACCTATTTACAAAGTGTCATTCAAACGAATACAGCGGAGCGGGTTGCCAGAGATCTTAGATCAAAACTTTCTTCCAAAATATCGATACAGAGTTATGCATTTATAGAAAAAACCAATCCCTCGAAACTCCTGACCAACCTGACAGCCGACGTGGATTCTGTCAAGTTATTTATTTCGCAGGCCATCGTTACGATCGCTTCATCACTCATTATTATTATTGGTGCCTGCTTCATGCTTTTCTCCATTAACTGGAGACTTGCATTCGCGGTGATTACCATCATTCCAATTATCGGTGGCGCTTTTTATATGGTGACTAAAAGAGTGCGCCCCATTTTTATGAAAGGCCGTGAGATCATTGATCGCTTAAATAAAGTCATTAATGAAAGTATACTCGGTTCTGCACTCATCCGTGTGATCAATTCACAACAGCCGGAATATGAAAAATTCCTGCAGGCAAATGACCAGGCAAAAAGTCTGGGACTAAGTATACTTCGTCTTTTTGCATGGCTGATACCCATTATAGTACTGACGGCGAATTTTGCCGGAATTACCATTCTTGCACTGGGTGGACATTTTGTGATTAACAATACAATGACAGTGGGCGATTTTGCGGCCTTCAACAGTTATCTCTCTCTTTTGATATTTCCCATTATCCTGATTGGATTCATGAGCAATGTGATTGCCCAGTCATCTGCCAGTTATCAGCGATTGCACCTGGTGCTGGATTTGCCAGATGCCGCAGATCAGGGGACAGTTAAAGAACCATTATTGGGCAATGTTTCCCTGCATGATGTATCTGTTGTTTATGGACAAAAACCTGTTCTGAAACATATTGGATTTTCCGTAGACGCAGGTTCCACACTCGCTATTATCGGTCCTACGGCTGCAGGTAAATCGCAATTGCTTTACCTGTTAACAGGATTGATCAAACCAAATGAAGGAGCCGTGTTTTTTGATGACAGAAATATTGATGACTATAACAAAGAAAATTTTTACAGCCATGTCGGATTCGTATTCCAGGACAGCATTATTTTCAATATGAGCATCGGGAAAATATTGCATTCAGCGATAAAGTAACGGATGAATCTCGCAAAAGCGATCGAAACGGCTGAATTAAAAGATTATATCGATTCTCTTCCTGAAAAATTAAATACGGTTGTATCGGAGAGAGGAACAAGTCTTTCCGGCGACAAAAGCAACGCATTATGTTGGCAAGAGCGCTGGCTATAAATCCCCGGATACTACTGCTGGACGATTTCACCGCTCGTGTGGATACCCGAGACTGAAATTAAAATATTGCAGAATGTGCGGCGGAATTATCCGGGTATTACTTTGATTTCTGTTACGCGAAGAATTGCTACCGCCGGACAATTCGACCAGGTGATCGTTCTGATGGAAGGTGAGATCGTTGCATCCGGCACGCACAATGTCCTGATGAATACAAGCACAGAATATGTGCAGATTTATCAATCACAACAAAGCACGCATGAATTACAACCTCAATGATATTTCTGTAAAACAGGAGAAAGCATCAAACCTGCGCATTCTTCAAAATCTTTTACAACTGATAAAGGAAGAACGAAAGAATTTATTTTTTGCATGTTTGGCTATTCTTACCAATTCAGGATTGACCCTGCTGAATCCATATATCATCGGACACACCATAGACAAATACGTCATGCACAAAGATTATCATGGAGTATTGATGAATGCCGGATTAATTGTTTGTATTGCCTTAGTTGCATTGGTGCCAGTTATACACAAACAAAAATGATGGGTGGAATAAGTCAGCGCATGTTGTTCGAACTGCGCAATACGGTTTTTAATAAACTCCAGGAATTACCCCTTGCATTTTTAATCAGAATAAAGCCGGTGACCTGATCTCCCGGATCAATAATGATACGGATAAGATAAATAATCTTTTTTTTCATCGTCGCGATCGTGCAATGTCTGCTCAACGT
>CAVWUD010000014.1:0-31584 GCA_963757975.1 uncultured Bacteroidota bacterium | reverse complement strand
TATTGTAAAGTTATCAACTTTTATACCTGAAAAGATTGATTTTCCAATTAATTTTTAAAAAAATATTCACATATTTTATAATACATATATGATCCCTTTTTCTTCTATATTTGATATAATAATCAATGGATTACATATCCAACAAAAAGCCCCTGCAATCAGGGGCTTTATTAAATATCCAATTTTTTCTTCGAATCAGTCTACATAGCCGTGTACGCCCATTTCAGGAATATCCAATCCCCCACTTTCATCTTCCGCCGAAACACCGATTGGCGTAATTTTCAGTGGAAATCTTAAAAGAAGAAGTACATCACGACGCAATAAATTTGAAGCAGGTTGCAGTTCCGATAAGCTGAGCAATCAACTGGCTTCCATCTCCATAGAACAGGCCCTTTACTGTACCGGGAACTCCGTTCCAGCCATCGCCGTAAGAACCGTCTGCAAACAACCCGAGGGATATTACGCCCCATGCTCCATTAATTCCATGAACTGCGATTGCGCCAACCGGGTCATCAATCTTTAGTTTCCGGTCAATGAAATTATAAACCGTAGTAAAACCAGCACACCGGCAACAGAAGCCAATGATTACAGATCCTATTGAATTTACAAAGGCTGAAGGGGCCGTGATAGCGACCAGGCCGGCAAGAAGGCCGTTGGCAAGCATACCCGGATCCGGCTTTACATTCCTTTAGCGATACATGATCACCAATGGCGCCAGGGCACCCAATCGTTCCGGCCATCATGGTGTTTACGGCAATAATGCTGATCCGGTAAAATCCCACTCCCCGCCAGGGTGGAGCCGGGGTTAAACCCGAACCAGCCGAAAGCGAGTATAAATGTTCCGAGTAACGCCATGGGAATATTATGTCCGGGAATAGTATTGACGGGACCCGTCTTTACCATATTTGCCAATACGCGGAACCAATGACTATGGCGCCTGCCAGTGCAGCTACACCGCCGACAACATGTGTACAACAGAAGATCCGGCGAAATCAACATGGCCGTGGCCGAGGTGGAAATTCACGCCAAGCCTGGATAACCAGCCGCCGCCCCAGACCCAGTTTCCGAAGATCGGGTACACGAACATGGAAATAAAAAGGCCGTAAATGATAAAGGATTTAAAGGTCCATCTTTCCGCCATCGAGCCAGTCGGAATGGTAGCTGGAGAAGGTCCATGTGCTAAACCATCTGGAAAAGAAAGAGGGCAAAAGACACCCACATCATAAACCTTGCTGTTCAAAAAGTATCCAACACTTGCCAATGATACCAAAATCATGACCAAACAGATGAACGATATATTCATGCGGAATAACCCCCGGGAGCACCTCCCAGAGTGGCGCCGTTCAGGGCCCCCTCCGAACATAAAAGGCAAAACCGCAGATCCAGAACCCGAACATTCCTATACCATAGACCATGAAGTTCATGGCCATGGTGTGGGCGACATTCTTTTTTGTGTGAAACCTGTTTCCACCAGGGCAAATCCGGCTCTGCATGAACATGACCAGAAAGCCGGTGATCAGGGTCCACATAATATTGATGGCAATTTTGTTATGGCCATCGGCGGCGCCGATCGTTTGCACCGTTACTGCCAGTTTATTTAAGCTGGCGCTTGTGGCCGCTAAGGTGCTGAATCCTTGGCGTTGACAACACTGTCAAGGACTTTTACCGCCATCGTATCAACATCTGCCGAGTGTTCCTGTTTTTGCGCCTGTCGGATCCTGCGCGGACAGGGAGGAACAGAACAAAAGAAATAAGCATATGCCAAGCATAGCAATCCGGGGTCAAATTTTTTAGGGTTTTTACCTCTGTCAAATGTCTTTTTTAGTTGCATGTTGTTTGATTTGATAATGAAGATTTGTTTATGAATCGGGTATTTAGGATAAGGCTATGCCTGAGAAAAACTTAAAAATGATAAACCGCCGCCAGTAAACCGCCTTGAAAGCACTTTTCGTAGTTGTTCCATCTGATTTTGTGAAAAAATCCTTTGAGCCGGCATCTACCCGTATTTCGGGGATGATGGTGAGGTTACTGCCTACTTTTTTGCAGATCCCGGAAAGGGTAAGGTCAAATACATTCAGGCCTGGTGTTTCATCCGGATTCGTCGCGAAATCATCCGGATTGATCTTTTTTATCCCGTCCTTGTCGCTGAAATACTCCCCCCTCAGTGTCAAACCGAAAGTTGCCGTCGGGTCATAATTAAGGTAAAGAGCTGCTCCCCCCCAACTGGCCGTTTTATCAAGCTCCGTGGACTTTACCGATTGTTCATGGTTCCGTTGAAACCAATACCGAACTTGCTGCTCAGTGTTCCGTTGATAACCAGGTCGAACTGATTCAGGTTAAAGAACAGTATGTAAGGCCCCTGCGGCAACTACCTGTATCCTGGCTCACACCAAAGTAACCCTGGTAATTCAGAAAAAATTTCCATTTTCCATCCTTTGTGCCTGTGCTGAACTGGGCAATGCCAACCTTGGTGGAGGCCTTGTGGTGGTTGAAAAGTCGGTAGGATTGGCAATACCCACCATAAAGGCAGTTGTTCCGCTTAGCGTTACATCTGCTTTCAGTCCGGGTATGGAAGAAAGGACCATATTTTTATAGATAATCCATACTGTAATTCCGGTTCGCATAAGCATCCAGTACTTCTTGAACCGATATGGGTTCCCCATTTACCTACAGCTGTGAATTTTTATTTTACTCGATTGCCTGCTCAGCTTTAAAAATGCCTGTTTAACGGCGAAAAGAGACCAGGTATGGGCTGCATCATTATAGGAGAATTCCTCAGCCCTTCTGCCAAAGCCGAGATCTACAGTTGCCCGCTTACGGTGCCAAAACTATGATCTGCCCGGATGGAGGCCATTCCCAGCTCCTAAATGAATTCTATCGAATCGGTAAAACTGGTGTAGTTGTTATTGCCTGACTGGGTGTGTTAGGCAGGCTGAACCGGTAATAACCGTCAATAGAACCGGTAATGGTAAAAACCGGGGGGAGGAGTCTTTTTTTTTTTGCAGAATCCGCCGGGGCCGGTGCAGCTGTTTTGGTGGAATCCTGGCCCTGCGCGTAAACAAAACAACCCATGGCGACCAGAAGCATTTTGAAGTTTTTAACCATTGCAGTTAGTTTTAATTGTTAGCTGAGGGTTGGGGGAATTTTTAGCAGGGGGGGGGGTCTAGCCGGGGGAGAACCTGACCAGGGATGCTGCCTTTGCCCGTTAAATAATCAGCTTTGCAATCGTTAATAGAAACTCCCGGCTTTTTTTTAATAGGATGAGATGAGCTCTTTAGGATAAGGTTCGAAAAATAATAAGAATAAAGATGTATAATTAAAAAAATCGTAATAAATTTAATATTGCGCTAAAATATTACTAATTAAAAAACAAACTAGTAATTAAATTTAATATATATTATTATATAATATGAGTTAAATTTTGAATAAACTTTAAAAAAAGCGAATTAGGAATAATTTATATTCAATAAAAAAGGGGCCCCCGAAAAGGTGCCCCTTTTTTTGAATGTAAATTGGAAATTAGCGCAGGAATAGAATTTCCCTGTATTTCGGAAGCAGCCATTCGCTGTCATCTATGAGCAATTCCAGCTTATCTACGTTATAGCGGATCTTGTCAAAATAAGGCTCCTTGAATCCTGATCGCAATAGGCAATGGCTTTTTGACTGGATATCCTGCAGCGCATTTGCTTTCTTGCGGGCGTCTATCATTTTACTTACCTGGTCGCTGATCACCGAAATATGTTCGGAGATCCTTTCCAGAATCTGTTTTTGATTGCTATATGAGCTTTTCTTTAATTCGATTTCCTCCAACCCCCGGATATTTTCGATCAGGGTGTTCTGGTATTTGATTGCGGGGAGGAAGAATATGACTGGTACAGAGCTCACCCATTATGCGGGCCTCAATCTGGACTTTTTTGATGTATTTTTCAAGTTCGATTTCATGGCGGGCTTCCAACTCAACGTGGTTGAGCACATTATTTCCTCCTCAAATAATTGTTTTGTCTTATCGGTTAAGTAGGCATCAAGCGCAAGAAGGGGTTGTTTTCACATTGGGCAAACCTCTTCGTTCAGCTTCTTTATCCCATTCATCGCAATAATTATTTCCTTCAAACAATTACTTTTTCGCTGCTCACAATTATTCACTGATTTCATGCATAATGGCGATTTCTTTTTTCTCTCCTTTTTCAATCAAGGCATCCACTTCTTTTTTGAATTTCTTAAGTGTTTCTGCCACGATGGTGTTCAGAGCAGTCATTGCATTGGCGCAATTGGCGGAAGAACCTACTGCACGGAATTCAAATTTATTTCCTGTGAAGGCAAATGGCGAAGTCCGGTTACGGTCCGTATTGTCCAGCAACAATTCAGGAATTCTGCGGTGGAGATCGAGTTTCAAGTATGGCTTCATCCTGTTCATTAAATTTATACCAACTCGTTGTTTGATATCTTCCAGAACTTTTTTCAGAATTCTTACCAATGAAAACAGAAATTATAGCCGGAGGGCTTCATTGGCTCCCAAACGGTGGTCGTTTGGCAGCGGAAGCGATGGAAGCCCTGAATACATCAGCATAATCGTGTACTGCTTTAATGGTATTGACAAAAAATGTCAGGAACATTAGATTGGTCTTGGGTGTTTTGCCTGGTGCCAAGTAGATTTACACCTGTATCGGTAGCCATGCTCCAGTTGTTGTGTTTCCCGTTTCCGTTGATTCCTGCAAATGGTTTTTCGTGGAGTAATGCACGAAGTTTATGTCTTCTCGCAACACGATCCATTATGTCCATCAGCAAAGGGTTGTGGTCTACTGCAAACTTATTTCTTCGAAAATCGGTGCACATTCAAACTGTGAAGGAGCCACTTCATTTGACGCGTTTTAATGGAATGCCTAGCTTATAGGATTCAGTTTCAAAATCACGCATGAAAGCATATATCCTTTCAGGAATGGAACCAAAATAATGGTCTTCCAATTGCTGGCCCTTTGCAGGGGGATGGCCGAAGACGGTACTTCCGCCATCACCAAATCTGGACGGGCATTTATAATGCAGCGTCAACTAGGAAA
Organism: uncultured Bacteroidota bacterium; assembly: GCA_963757975.1. Classification (GTDB taxonomy): domain Bacteria; phylum Bacteroidota; class Bacteroidia; order Chitinophagales; family Chitinophagaceae; genus Puia. The sequence goes on along the minus strand of CAVWUD010000014.1, from coordinate 26,530 downwards.
TATTCTTGTTCCCAACCCAAGGTGGCAAATACTTTAGCAATGTCTTTATCAAAATAATTGCAAACGGCTACGGCGGCTTTTTTAATGCGTTAATCGATCTCAACAGTGGAGCTTTAGCATCTAAGCTTTCACCAGTATAAGAAACAAATATGGTAGGAATACATAAGTGTTTTTCCTTTTGCTAATTTATATGAAAGCCGGCGAAGATGGATCCCATGCCTGTATATCCACGTGCTTCAAAAGTGGCACGCAATCCACCTACTTGGAAAGAAGAAGCATCAGGTTCTTGTTGTATTAAGGCTGAACCTTCAAATTCTTCAATCGCCGTACCATCATCTTTAGGCGAGAAATGCATCATGCTTTTCAGCAGTAACACCCTGTAAGTGGTTGAAACCAATGGGGGTAAATGTGTAACACCTTTTAATTCAGCCCACTGCCTGCAGTCCGGCAGCATATCTGATTGGCAACAGCTCGGTCAATTCTTCTTACCGCCTTTTATAGATGAACCGTCAGGCTTTTGTAATGCTTCGTCGCTCAAAAATTCCCTGGCAGTGCGTGGTTGTAAATACATTTTCCTGAAAAATAGCAGTGATTTTTTCGGATCCGTCAAGGACAACATCTGTCAGTTTTTGTTGACAGATCGTTAATTGCTTTTACTCTTAACGATTCCATTTAGAATAATTTTTATAAAAACGAATGTAAGCGATAATTCAGAAGGACGAAAAAAAAGAGCTTTCTCCTCATTTTTTTAGAAAATATTACAAAATTTATTGATTTAAATGGATTTTCTTATATATTTATCTATTTAAATTCCCCAATAAATCTCTAACATTATGGATAATTCTAATGTAATTTGAAAATCCAGTTTCTGAGTTTTCGTTGAAGCAGCGGATTGCCGGCATAGAGGAACAGTGCCATCAGCAGAAATGCTATGGATCGGTATCTTGACGATTGCACCCGGAAAGGGAACAGTAAAACCAATTCCGAACAGCTAGCGTAAAACCATAAAATAAAGGTAAAAGCCAGCAAGTTGGATGATTTGATAAGAACCCTGCCAGTTGTGGTGCTGAACGATGAACATTAGTATCATACCCAGCTATCCAGAACGCAACAACATCCACAGTGAAGAAATTAGATTGAAGAATACCTTTTGCTTCCCAGGGATAAACGGACGCAAAAATACTATTTGCAGACAGCCTGCGGTAGATATTCTTAAAAAACTTTGAAGGGCCTGGCTGCAATGATATCTAACTGGTAGCGCAGTATTTCCCGTGCAAACTGAAAAAAGTTCTCCTGCTGACATGCTGAAACTATTGCTGCCGTGCAAAGCTGATAGGTCTCGGGGGTACAAATGAACTTCCGAAAAATATGAGTACCGATATATAGATCAACGGTAATAAAAATAAAAATGAGCTTTTCGTTTAAGCATCAGACGTTAGTATGAAATGCCGATAAATGCAGGAAGAAAGACCAGCAGGAACTGACTCCCCGGATAAACAAGCATTCCTGCAATACCTATAACTGGCTAGGATTCCGTAATGCACTTAGCCTGCGTCCGGTTGAGCGCATTTAACCTGACTGTAATAGATTGCCAGTCGCCATAAACAAGAAACAGCAAGTCCTTCCGCACGGATGCCGCTTACACCAAAATACCTCCCGACGGAATAAAAACAAAACAACAAGGAAATAATTTCTATCTTGGCGGGAAACTCTGATGGCAAGAAAAGTTTAAATAATAATAAGCGGACCCAGAATGGTATGAGAATTCAAACCATAATGACATCGATATAATAGTTTTCCCCACTGCAGAAGATATCAGAATACTGCCAGCCATTTGCTCATCCCCCATCTATTCAGAATGGTCTAAGTATTGTATAACAGGAGACTGACCATAATGATTACCAGTATTGTTTAGTGAATCATCAACCGGGAGAAATATCATTGAATGAACTGCAGCAGGATGCCTGAAGCAATATTCCGGTATTCAGTACTTGTGAGTCACTGAAAAAAAGTCCAGGTATCGTCGCCGCCGTAAAAATGCAGAAAAACCCAACCATACAAACATCCCATGAAGCACTTTGAAAAGCAAAACAGTGCATCGTTGACAAGTGGCGAAGCCAATTCGCAGGCTGAGTTTTGTCTGACTAATCGCGTATGCAAGCAGAAGATAGTACGCCGAAAACAGGTAAAGGAAAAAGAGTAAATATGTCAGCATTTCCTAACTTTTACCTGTTATTTTTTGATTCCCCAAATCTATAAATTTGAATTTAATATCGACGGATGAATCATAAATGAGCCCCGGACAACATAAGAAAAAGATAACGCTTGTAGCCAACAGTACCTGGTCTGTATATAATTTCCGTCTTGGACTTATCCGTCACCTTTTTATTAAATTAGTTTTGTATGTGTTGATCGTTGCGCCAAGGGACGAATTTGCTGAAGAACTGATTAAAGCCGGTTGCTCTTATCATGACATATCGATTTCAACAACCGTTCCGAAAATCCCATGCTTGATTACCTCTTTTGTACAAATCCCTTGAAAGAGATTTACAGATCAGAAAAAGACCGGATTTTCATCTTTCACTATGTAATCAAGCCTAATATTTATGGATCACTGGCTGCGGCTTCGTTGTGGAATTCAGTCAATAGCGGTCATTACGGGCCTGGGGTATACATTTGACAGGCATAACTGGCTTAACCGTATTGTTTCTATCCTATACCGAAGGGCATTTAAAAAAAGCGAGTGAAGTATGGTTTTTAAACCAGGAAGACGCGCATGTATTTATTCAGGAGAAAGCTGACCAGTGCAGAAAAAATAAAAATTCTGCCCGGAGAAGGAATAAAAACCTTCCATTTTTCACCCGAGGAAAATAAAACCGGTAGCAAGAAGCAAGGCCTTCCAATTTTTGATGAGCACCCGCTTACTCAAATTCAAAGGGGGTTGGAGTATATGTGGAAGCAGCGAGGGTACTTAAAAAATAAATATCGTGATGTCCGCGTTTTGAACTGATTGGTTTTTTTGAAAAAAATCATCCCGATTCTATTTCTGGAATCAGAAATTTAGACATTGGCAGAAGAAAGGAATCCATACATTGATAGCGGATTCGCACGTGACGTCAGAGACCTTTTTCTCAGACAGGCTGATTGTTTTGTATTTCCTCTCTTTTTATCACGAAGGAATTCCACGTTGTCTGCTAGAAGCTACAAGCCATGGAAATTCCCCATAATTACATCCCTGATTACGGGTTGTAAAGAAGTAGTGCAGGAGGGAGTATAATGGTTTTCTAATGCTCCTCCAAGTAATTTAGCCGAATCTGGCAGCCAGGATGGAAGAATATGATGGGTCTGTAGTTCAGGAAGGACGCGCCAAGAATTGGGTAAGGAACGGACGTACAACTTGTAACTGAAAAATTTGGAATGGAAAAGATACTAGCAGGAGAATGGTTTCGCGCCTTAACAAGTGTGATGAGATGTGAGAGTGTGAGAGTGAAGTTAAAAGTTCCACACTCTCACACTCTCGCACTCTCGCACTTGCTTCCCCGCCTGCCTCAGAAAATCAAAAAATCCGGTTCCTCAGATCCTTCTTCCCACCCCCAGCTTTGTGGAAGTCGGGAAATTCAAAATGGAAACCTGGTAATCCGGTCCCAGGACATAGTTCGGTAAGATCTTTCTTCAACACAAAAATAATTACCTCCATACCTTTCCCTGAAAGGTTCAGAAATCCAGAAATAATGGGTGCTGATAACCGGAATTTTCATAGCGGCGTGTTCCAGGAATTTGGTTGAAGTCTGTAGCATTAAATGGTTCTTCATCCAGGAATATAATTAATGGCATATCTGGCTCTCCTCAGATGCCGGGGCACTTCTTCCCAGGGAACAGAGGCTTTAAAATAAATATTTGAACAATGTCTGAAAGATTTTGCCAGGTTGTCTTTATCATTTCCCAGCATTAATATTGAATTCTTTTTCAGGGCACCCTGATCAAAAACCCGTAAAAGTTCTGCTATTTTTCTTTCTGAAGGAAGATTCCCCATATATATGAAATCATATTCCTTTGACACTTCTTCCCCGGATTGAAAAAAAACATCGCTAATTCCCATATCACGGTAGCTGAATGGAACTTCATCATGAATATTCAGTTGCTCCCGCACATATTCATTAAGATAAAGTCTGAAATGTGGCTTCGGAGTCAGCCTTCTTTTTAAATAATCCTTCAGCTTACGGTAAGGAGGAACCGAAGCAGATGCATACTCATGTATGATTAGTTTTTTTTTATGAAATGAGCCGGGGAAAAAGCCCATCAAATACCAATAAACGTCTGCATCCGAAGCTTCTTCTTCTTCATGATCAGCTATACAGGTTTCAATGTTTCGGATTTGGAAAAAAGATTGATATGCAGCGAGTTCGGGCAAAAAAGCATGGTGATTGTGTATGAATGCGATCTTCATAGATTCTAAAATTATCAAATAGATTAATGTGTCCTTCGTAATTTTGCGGTTTCCCCAAAGAATATGGAAGTAAATGTCAAAACTGCAGAAGAATTAAGGCTTACATCAGAAGAGTTTGAGCTGATTTGTCAGAAACTGGGACGCAAACCAAATTTCACCGAACTGTGTGCATTCAGTGCCATGTGGAGCGAGCATTGCAGCTATAAGAATTCTATTCTCTGGCTGAAAACCCTTCCACGTGACGGGGAAAAAATGCTGGTAAAAGCAGGCGAAGAGAATGCGGGACTGATGGATATCGGAGATGGCCTTGGTGTAGTTTTTAAAATCGAATCACATAATCATCCCTCAGCCATAGAACCATTTCAGGGCGCCGCCACAGGTGTAGGTGGAATTCACAGAGATATTTTCACAATGGGTGCGCGCCCGATTGCATCATTGAATTCACTTCGGTTCGGAAAATTGAGCGATTCCAAAACGCAGCATCTGCTGGCCGGTGTGGTTCATGGAATTGGTCATTATGGAAATTGTTTTGGTGTTCCAACTGTTGCCGGCGAAATATATTTCGACGAATGTTATCATACCAATCCTTTGGTGAATGCGATGAGCGTGGGTATTGTAAAAAAGGGAAAAACAATTTCCGCTACTGCAAAGGGAAAAGGAAATCCTGTTTTCTTTGTTGGCAGTGCAACTGGAAAGGACGGAATAGGCGGGGCATCATTCGCTTCAGCCAATATCACAAAAGAATCTGTCGAAGAACTGCCCGCCGTTCAGGTCGGAGACCCTTTCCAGGAAAAGAAACTACTGGAAGCATGTCTTGAAGTGATCGAAACAGGCGCTGTCATTGGTATGCAGGATATGGGTGCTGCCGGTATTATTTGTTCTACTGCTGAAATGAGTGCGAAAGGTCAGGTTGGAATGCGTATTGATCTTGATAAAGTTCCAACCCGGCAAACGGGAATGAAAGCCTGGGAATTATTACTCAGCGAAAGCCAGGAACGCATGCTGATGGTAGTTGAAAAAGGTAAAGAAAAAAAAGTACTGGATATATTTGAAAAATGGGACCTGCCATGTTCCAACATCGGAGAAGTTACGGATGATAAGTTATTGAGTTTTTATTATTATGGTAAACCTGAAGCAGTGATACCTGCTGAAGAGCTTGTGCTCGGAGGCGGTGCACCACAGTATACGCGTGTTTACAATGAGCCAGCTTATTTTTCCAAAATAAAATCTTTCGATCCGGATTCGGTACCTCCGGCCAGAAAATCTTCGGGAATTGCAGGTGAGCTGATCAGACTTCCATCGATCGCATCCAAACGATGGATCAGTGTTCAGTACGACAGCACAGTGGGGGCGGCTAATACTTCAACCAATGAGCCTTCTGACGCGGCTATTGTCAGTGTTTTGGGAACTAAGAAAGGCATTGCCATGACTACCGATTGCAACAGCCGTTATGTATTTGCAGATCCTTATAAAGGAGCCATGATTGCCGTAGCCGAAGCATCACGCAACCTGGTTTGTTCCGGCGCTATTCCTTTAGGTGTAACCAATTGTTTAAACTTTGGCAATCCTTACAATCCTGAAGTTTATTATCAGTTTGTACAATCCGTAAAGGGAATGGGAGCAGCCTGCCTGAAATTTGATACACCGGTAACGGGTGGTAATGTGAGCTTTTATAACCAGCATCCCGAAGGTGCTGTTTATCCAACGCCAACCATTGGCATGGTCGGATTATTGGAAGATACCAGCCGGAAGATGACTATGTTTTTCAAACATCCGGGTGACCTGATTTTTCTTGTTGGGAAATCTAGGAACGATATCAATTCATCAGCTTATCTATATGCTTTGAATGATGTTGAATACAGTCCTGCTCCATATTTTGATCTGGATGAAGAATATATATTGCAGAAGAAATTGCTCGTCTGCATCCAAAAAGGACTTGTCGAATCTGCACATGATGTGGCAGAAGGTGGTTTGTTTGTAACACTTGCGGAGAGCGGTTTTCACAGGGAGCTCGGGTTTTCTGTCTACACCCAGGACAAGTCGATTCGTCGGGATGCGTATTGGTTTGGAGAATCGCAGAGCCGGGTAGTAGTGTCGGTAAAAAATGAAAAACTTCCGGCATTCAAAAATGTCATGGAAGGAATTCCTTTGGAGAAATTGGGTGAAGTATCAACATCTATTGTTCAGGTAGATGGTGAGAAATGGGGAAATATCAGGGAATGGAAATATGAATATGAAACGGCCATCGAAAAAGAAATGAAGTCAATTGTTGAAGCATGACCAAAACTTCCATCATTGTTGTAACAGGAGCAGCCGGTTTCATTGGTAGTTGTTTCACAGGTTTTCTGAATGAAAAGGGATATGAACATCTTATCCTGGTAGATGAATTCAGCCGCCTCGATAAAGTAAACAATCTCAGAGGAAAAAAATTCAGTCACCAGATAGAACGTGATGATTTATTCCAATGGCTGGAAATTCATAAACCTGAAATTGAATTTTTTTTTCACCTGGGAGCAAGAACGGATACAACAGAATTTGATTATGCTGTTCATGAACGGTTGAATCTTGAATATTCCCAGCGTGTATGGGATTATTGTATGATTAAACAAATCCCGCTGGTTTATGCCTCATCAGCTGCCACCTACGGATCCGGTTCTCTGGGATACAGTGATGATCATAAGCTGCCATTCAAATTGGAACCATTAAATGCATATGGCATTTCGAAAAACGAATTTGATAAATGGGCGATACTGCAGCAAAGCCATCCGCCATTTTGGGCAGGCCTGAAATTTTTCAATGTTTACGGTCCCAACGAATATCACAAGGGTAGAATGGCCAGTGTTATCTGGCATGCATATAATCAAATTAAGCAGAATGGTGTTGTTAAACTTTTTAAATCCCATCGCCCTGATTTTAAAGACGGCCAGCAGCTCCGGGATTTTATTTATGTAAAAGATATTCTGAAAGTCTGTTACTGGTTTATGGAAAATTATGGGAGGAAACCCGGTAGTGGTTTATATAATCTGGGTACAGGAAAGGCGCGGACATTTGAAGACCTGGTTCGGGCAACATTCAATGGTGCAGGAGAACCTGTGAAAATTAATTATATTGATATGCCCGAGGACATTAGGGATAAATATCAGTATTTTACAGAAGCCGGAATGGAGAAATTAAAAAAAGCTGGTTACTCAGAATCATTTTATTCGCTGGAAGACGGAGTTGCGGATTATGTTTCAAAATATCTTTTATCAAATAACTATTATTAAAGAATGATCAATAAAATCGGAATCATCGGAGGTGGAAATCTTGGGATGGCTATCGCTGAAGGGTTGATTCAAAGTGGATTTATCAATCCAGGCCACATTCTTATCACCCGTCGTTCTGTGGATCAACTGCATTCTTTGGAAAGAAAGGGTGTTATGGTCAGTGCAAATAATGAGGACGCACTCAATTATGCCGGTTTGATTATTCTGGCTGTTAAACCATTTCAGGTAACGGAAGTTCTTACAAAATTGAAAAGCAGTTTTAAAAAAGGTAGACATATACTTGTTTCTGTTGTTACAGGCGTCAGTATTCAGCAACTTTCCACCCTGGTACCTGAACAGGTACCCATCGTAAGGGCCATGCCAAATACGGCCATTGCAATAAGAGAAAGCATGACCTGCCTCGCGACAAAAGATGTTGGCCCTGATCAGTTCCAGGAAATACTGGAGATTTTTAACCAGCTTGGAAGTGCAGTAAAGATTGATGAAAAACTTATGGATGCTGCCACTGTGCTGGGCGCCTGCGGAACAGCGTTTGCAATGCGTTATATCAGAGCAAATATCCAGGGTGGTATAGAAATCGGTTTTGATGCCGCAACAGCAAGCCTGATTGCTGCTCAAACAGTTAAAGGAGCTGCCGAGCTTCTTTTAAAAAAACAAACCCATCCTGAACAGGAGATTGATAAAGTGACTACTCCCAAAGGTTGTACCATAGCGGGACTAAATGAAATGGAACACCAGGGTTTTAGCTCTTCATTGATCAAAGGGCTGGTGGCCAGCTTTCAGAAAATAGGGCAGGACTAAAAGGCAGATTGATAATCAGTTAGTTGCATTTTAACTTTCTAATTGGAAGCTATTAAGCTTGCAATTTTCGAAATATTGAGAGAAATTTACCGTTAGTAGAAAACCCTTATACACTTAGCAGTAAAATGTTAAGATCCTAACTATGAAAACCAAACCCAGCCACTACGTATTAGCCGCAGAAGTCCTTATTATTATCCTTTTTCACACCGTGAAGATCAGGCAGAAAGAAAAACATTCTTCTGACACAGCTTTTGAACCTGATATCAAAACGGATGACCCGGCATAAACCTATTTTAGAGAATAAGAACAACATTGAGTACTTGTTGGTCAATCTGATAAAATAGTTCTATCCCGCTATCTATACTCCATTTATCCACAATTTGCTTTTCCACTTTCGGAGGATCAAAAAAATTGCCGTAGTTTTGCATGACCTTCTGGTTACTGTTTTACATCTGTAATTCAACAGGTCATATCATTTATTTTATTGAGCATTTTAGTTGTCTTAATTCAAGATTATGGCCAAATTCATTTTTGTTACCGGAGGTGTTACTTCTTCTTTGGGGAAAGGTATTATTGCTGCATCCCTTGCTAAACTATTACAGGCAAGAGGTATCCGGGTAACGATACAGAAGTTTGACCCCTATATCAATGTTGATCCGGGAACGCTGAATCCTTATGAACATGGGGAATGTTTTGTGACGGAAGATGGAGCTGAAACAGATCTCGACCTTGGACATTATGAGCGGTATCTTAATATTTTTACTTCGCAGGCAAATAATGTTACGACCGGCAGAATTTATCAGACTGTAATAAATAAAGAAAGAGAAGGCGCATATTTGGGTAAAACCGTTCAGGTGGTTCCCCATATTACGGATGAAATAAAAAGGAGAATGCTCCTTTTAGGCCAGCGTAATGAATACGATGTAATTATTACAGAACTCGGAGGAACAGTAGGTGATATTGAATCTCTTCCATTTATCGAAGCTGTGCGCCAGCTTCAGTGGGAATTACCGGAAGAGGATGTTGTTGTTATCCATCTTACTCTTATCCCTTATCTGAAAGCCGCAAAAGAATTAAAAACAAAACCCACGCAGCACAGTGTGCGTATGCTGAGCCAGGAAGGTGTTACACCTGATATTATTGTTTGCCGTACAGAAGAGCCACTCTCTCCCGAAATCCGCAAAAAAATTGCTTTGTTCTGTAATGTGAAATTTGAAGCAGTGATTGAAGCTGCTGATGCTTCGACAATTTATGAAGTGCCGGTTACAATGATGAAGGAAAAACTTGATCTCATATGTCTGAAGAAACTGAATATCACAAATTATCCGGAAGCAGAACTTACGAAATGGAAAGAATTCCTGGATAAACTTCGTCATCCTAAATCTAAAGTAACCATTGGCCTGATCGGGAAATACATTGAATTGCAGGATGCATATAAATCCATCCTCGAATCGTTTGTACATGCGGGTGCAATGAATGAATGTAAAGTGCAAATCCTGAACGTACATAGTGAATCCATTACCAGCGAGAATGTTGCAGAGAAACTTGGTAATCTGGATGGGCTGTTGGTAGCGCCGGGATTTGGTCATCGTGGCATTGAAGGAAAGATCACGCAGTAAAATATGCCAGGGAAAACAATCTGCCTTTCTTTGGTATTTGCCTGGGTATGCAAATGGCTGTTATAGAATTTGCGCGGAATATTCTTGGTTTATCCAAAGCACATTCGACCGAGATGCAGGCAGATACGCCAACCCCGGTAATCGACCTGATGGAAAATCAGAAAAAGATTACGGTTAAGGGAGGCACTATGCGTCTGGGTGCTTATCCTTGCGCTATAGAAGAGGGGACACTGGCGAAGTCTATTTATGGCAAATCACTGATTTCAGAAAGGCACCGTCATCGTTATGAATTCAATAATGAATATCTGCAACAGTTTGAAGAAGCAGGCATGATTGCCAGTGGAAAAAATCCTGAAAGCGGACTGGTGGAAATCATAGAATTACACGGACATCCATTTTTTATTGGAGTTCAATATCATCCTGAACTCAAGAGTTCTGTAGAAAATCCGCAACCGATTTTTGTACATTTTATTAAAGCTGCCAAAGAATTCGCCAGTAAAAAACTTTCGCGCAATCCGGTTTTAGAAAGAGAAATGATTTAAAAAGCTTAAAGCCTAAAGCTTAAAGCCTAAAACTAGTACAACGGCCAACCAGTCATCGCCCAAAAGCCCAGATCAGAAATTCCGGAAACATTATACTCCAGCTACTGTAATCATGAATCGCCTTTGGGTAATTCGCGATAAACGATTCCATCAGTTGTAACAACATTCTTCTTTTCCAGCAGGTTAATGATATCTTTTGTATCATCTATGACATCAATGATGCTGTCTTTATCCCTGTCACTCTTTTCTTCTGATGCACCGGCATAGAACCAATATTGAAGTCCTGGTTTCTTTCTCGAAGCTTTTAATTTGGAATACATAATCCGGTTTTTCTCGTCCGAGTAAGTGCTGTCGTCCGAAGATTTGTCGCGCCACCAGAATGAACCTGAAAAAACACCCACTTTACTGATTTTATCCGGATGATTCCAGGCAATATCAAATGCAGAAAGTCCGCCCAGGGAACAACCTGCAATTACAAACGACTGAAATTTTCTTACACCTGATTCTTTTTTTGCATAGGGATATAATTCATCGTTGATAAATGCATCATAAAGACCAGCTTTACTGCCCCGGCCAAGATAATCCGGTTTATCTGCCACACCATATTCCTGCATCCTGTCCCCGGCTTCTACTCCGATGATGACTATTGGTAACAATTTTCCTTCTTTATAAAGACTATCCATGGTTTCTTTCACGCGCAGTTTTTCCATATCCTGTCCGTCGTTAAGTATGAGCAGGTTGAATAATGAACGATCAGAGGGTGGTGGCGTATGCAGGATATGCAATTTCACAGTTCTCTGAAGATGTTTTGAATACAAACTATCATCGGTTTGTTTCACTCGTTTGCAGGAGAAGGAAATGATCAGCAAACTAACAAGTAAAATCTGGTTCATGCATTAAAGATAAAAAACGCGAATCAAAATTAGTTTGGATAGTAGCCCATACGATCGTAAATTTGCCGTCCACATCGCGAAGTAGAGCAGCGGTAGCTCGTCGGGCTCATAACCCGAAGGTCGGAGGTTCGAACCCTCCCTTCGCAACTGACGACTACATTTTCTGGGATAAAAAAGGCTCTTCATGAGCCTTTTTGTGTTTACAGTATACGTGCTATGCTCGGCTGTTTATAATAAGATTTATATTGGATTCACAAGTGATCTGCAGGTCAGATTTTTATTTCACAATCAAATTAGTAAGAAGGGTTGGACTAAAAGATATCGGCCATGGATAATTTATTATAGTGAAGAATTCAGATCAAAAACAGAGGCTATGCGTCGAGAAAAAGAATTAAAAACTGCCAGTGGGAGAGATTTTATCTGGAAAGAAATCAGAAAACATTAAAGACGGGCTCATATCCGCTGGCTGGCGGACTCCCTTCGCAACAAATAAAAAAACCTGCCACAGGCAGGTTTTTTATTTTGAAAAGAGTAGTTACTGCACTTTTCGAGTATCGTAAATCGTGGATCGTTTATCGAGAAGCGTTAAGCGCGTTATGCGTTGAGCTTATTTTCCACCAAACAGTCTTTTGAAAAACCCTTTTTTCTTTTTCTCCTGTGGAGGAGGATTGGAATTTAAGGGCTCAGTTTTTTTTTTAGTTCCGTTGGCTTCGTCGAGCACACGTTGTTCATCGGGTGTAAGTTTTGAATCAACGGGCACATGTGGGGAGCTGGTATCCAGATATTGATTCGCATTTCCATTTCCCTGATTGTCGCCTTCAGCACCAGGTGTAACGGTCTGGTCGATGATGTGTGAATAATCATACATCATATCGGCTTTCATATTTTCAGGCTGAACAAAACGCGCTTTGCGGTTCAGTCCGACATCCTTATCTGCAGCTGTTTTTGCGTAGAAATATTCCCAGATGGGACGAGCCGCTCTTCCGCCTTCTCCCAGTCCGCCATCAAGCCTGATGAAATTATCGTCGCACCCGATCCATACACCTGCAAGTATTTGCGGCGTGAAACCTATGAACCATGCATCCGTGTTGTTTTGCGTGGTTCCTGTTTTTCCCCCCATTTCGGCCAGGCCTAAACGGTCGCGCATTCCGGCGGCTGTACCTACATCCACAGTCCCCTGCATCATACGGCACATCGTATATGCAGTATTCTGACTGATCACTTCTTTTCTTTCTGTATCGAAGCGGTCGAGTACATTACCGTTTTTATCTTCAATGCGGGCTATATAATAAGGTTTGGTACTAAATCCCCCTGACGGAAACATAGTATATCCCCACAGCATTTCGTAGAGTGAGATCTCAATAGCGCCCAGACAAAGACTGGGGTAGGGTTCCATTTTTGATTTAATATTGATATTATGCAGAAAATCAACAAATCGTTTTGGCGTAACTGATTTCATAATAGAAGCAGAGGCACAGTTTAAAGAATGCGCAAGTGCTGTTGCCATCGTAACCTGCGGATCCATCTTACATTTTCCACCGGCTGGAACGAGTCCGAAACCATCAAAATATTGTGGTTCATTATCAACTATCGTCTGGGGCGTAAATCCTGCATCTTCTATTGCATCACAATAAAGCAGGGGTTTTATCGATGATCCTACCTGTCTCTTGGTGTTCAGATTTGCATGATCAAATTTATACGTCTTGAAATCTATTCCTCCAATCCAGGCTTTCACCGCACCGCTCATTGGATCCATGGCCAGGAAAGCTGTTTGCATCATCTGGTGATTATATTTGATGGAATCCAGGGGAGACATCACAGTATCTGTTTCGCGCCGTGAGTTCCAGGCAAATACCTTCATCTGAATAGGCTGATCGAACGATTTACGTATCTCGGCAGCAGGAATGCCGTCATCTTCCATATTCTGCCAGCGTTCAGTATGCCGGATAAGGGATTCCAGGATATTAGAGTGATCCTTCCATACGAGTCCATGTTTTATAGATGGTTGTGCATTGAGAACTTTTTGCAGACCAGGTACCTGTTTGGCAACGGCTTCTTCCGCATATAACTGCATACGGGGATTAATGGTAGTATAAATTCGTAAACCGTCTTCATAGAGATCATAGGATTCCCCTGTTGCCGGATTTTTATGGTCTTTACACCATTTTTTTAATTCATCTCTTATCACATCCCTGAAATAAGGCGCCAGGCCATTATTTTCATCCAGTTTTTTATAGCTTAGATCGATGGGTTTCAACTTATAATTGCGGCCATCTTCTTCTGTAATGAAATTACTTTCGACCATCCGGTTAATCACGACGTTCCTGCGTTCAATGGCAGCTTTTGGATTTCTCCTCGGATTGTATAATGCATTTCCGCTGAGCATACCGATAAGCATGGCTGATTCATCCACAGTAAGTTGGTCCGGTTCTTTTTGAAAAAATGTGCGGCTGGCATTCCGGATACCATATACATTATCGCCAAACGGCACAGCATTCAGATATAATGCAAGAATTTCTTCCTTCGTAAAATTCCTCTCAAGCCTGACCGAAGTTATCCATTCTTTTAATTTTTCGATTCCGCGACGGACCATATTATGAGAACCCTGTCCCAACATATATTTGGCAAGTTGTTGAGTGATGGTGCTTCCTCCTCCATCCCTGCCAAGCTTCACAACCGCCCGCAAGACAGCCATTCCATCGATACCTGAATGATCGTAGAATCTTTTGTCTTCCGTGGAAACAAGGGCATTGATTGCATTTTTTGAGATATCGTGATATTCCACATTACTCCGATTGCTTTTGTCTTTATAATATTTCCCCATAAGGGTTCCATCATCAGCGTATACTTCAGATGCCAGCATGATGGACGGGTTTTCCAGTTCTTTTAAAGAAGGAAGCGGACCAAAAACGCCGAAGTTAATGAGTACCAATAAAAGAATGAAGGCAATGAGACCTCCAAAAAAAATCTTCCAGAATATTGGGTTTGCTTTACGCATTTTTTTTAATTTATCTTTTTTCGTATATCGTATATCGTATATCGTATATCGTGTATCGATGGTCGATAAACGATATACGATTCACGAGATCATTTACCAGGTGGAAATTTATCGGGTGAATAAACTGATAAAAATTTCTTATAAAGCAACATGTCTTTATTTGCCTTGAGAATTTCAAGGTTCTGATCATCTATGATGATAAAGAAAAATTTATTAACCGGTAACCAGGGAATGATTTCACGTGGCGCCGCATTCCCTGCCTTGTCCAGATAGGCCAAAGCCAACGCTGCGTTATCAAAACCATGGATGATCATCATCTTCGTGGTATCACTGAGTGAAAGCTTACTGGTTTCATAATTTTTTCCGTAGAAATTTTCCTGGTTATACCGGTCGAAAGCGTTTTTGGATTCGGTTACATATACAGGATCCACTTTTGTCATCACCAAAACTACAGACTGAGGCTTATCGGGTGACCATGAAAACGGAGACGAAAACAATGCCTGCTTTCTTAATTGAAGGGAATCCGGCTTTTTGAGAACTACCTGATTACTATCTTTATTTGTTCCTTTCACTGCCGCAGGTATTGTTGGCGGTTGGCGGTTGGCCGTTGGCCGTTGTGCATTACCGTTAGCAACTCTTGCGATGCTGTCTTCAGGCATCCTGGTTACGTGGAGTGTTCGTAGGTAATTTTCAATTCTCTCCCTTTCATTTAGTACACGGAGAATATTTTTTGCTTTTGCCGCGATAACGGACCCCTGATATTTGGTGATGATATTGTTCAGGGTTGATTTGCCAATACTATCGTAGCGGTAATGGATATAATAGAGTGCCTCGATATATAATAATTGGGGGGTCCAGTATTTATCACCGTACATACTATCGAGCCTTAATTTTTCTGCAGCGGCCTGATCAAAATTTCCTTCAATCAAATCCTCATAAACTTTTTCATAAGCCCTCGTAGCCTGAGTGCGCACGGGCAGGTCTTCAGGAGGTTTGGTAGGATTTTCAATTAATGCAACATAACGGCCTGTTGGGAATTTTTGTTTCATCATCGCTAATATCCTGGCAGCATTGGCGGAATCATTCAGATGTATATAACAGAAATACTGATTAAAAAGAGCTTCCTGGAAAAACCTGGTGTCGGGGAATTGGCTTTCCAGGGTATCATAGGTTTTGATAGCGCTTTTGTAGTCAGGGATATAATCCTGTAAGGATTTTCCAAGTAGAAATAACGCATTTTCAACTGAATCCTTTGACTTCTTCAATTTTTCAGGTGTAAGAGGTATGGCTTCCATCAGGGACCTTGCAGTTATTTGTACGGTTGCGGGAGCAGCACCGGGACCGGATTCGGCACTATTCAGTCTTAGATTACTGGCAGGTGTAAGACCTGTGATTTGTCTGTTGATGAGCGATTGTGCTTCCCAGTTGTCAACGTTGGGTCGGTTACCCCATTTGGATTTGAAATCATTATATCCTTTGGCTTTGACGGCCTGGTTATAAAAATACCAATCACCCGTGCCGGCCGAATTAAACATATCTGTTGTAGCATTATTGGAACTGAAACCATAACCAGCGGATCCGCCGTTAAATTCATCTTCCGAAAGCCCCTGTTGTTTTCTATAAGCCCGCAACATTTTTTTAATATAGGTTTCCCTTTCTTCCGGGGTCATCGCAGCAATTTTCTGAAGGCTGTCCTGCCTCTGAATAATGAGGATCTGGGGAACGATGCGACTGAGCGCCTGTTTTCTGTCAAGTAATATTTTGAGTGAATCCGCGATATTCGGATTACTGATATTGACGCTGTCATAGGCATATTTGGCCTGCAGATACATCTTGTCATCCATAAATATCCAGCCGAGTTTCAGGAAGGCCCTGTCACGGTTATATCCAAGACCGTTTGCATGTGCAATACATTTTTTGTAATAATCACGTGCTGCCACCCGGTCATTTCTTTCCAGTTCCATTTCTGCTGCGACATAATAAATTACGTCCAGGTAAGGTTCGTAAATTTCTTTCCTTGCCATTCTGCGAAGAGCTTTCAGATTCTTTTGAATATAATCATCATCCTTATTTCCTGTTCCTTTATTCTGTCGGATAGCATTCAGGCGGGCATAGACTTCCAGGGCCGGATCTATTGTATGTGATGCGGATTTTTCAAACCAGATTTTAGATTGAGCCGGATTTCCCGAGCGCTCATAAAGCTGTCCGATCAGAAATTCCCAACGGGCCTGCTCACCCTGGTCGGTTGCATTGTTCAATGCGAGGATAAGGTGATAAGCAGCGCTATCCCATTGTTTTATTTTGTAATTCCAAAGGGCCTGCATTTCATGGAGGGAGGGTTTTAAACGTGCGGGAAAATTCGGATCATTCCTGAGGATTTCTATGAGTACTGCACCTTCCGTTAATTTTTGCTGTTGGAAATAAGTACGGATCTGCCAGATAAAAGATTCATTACGGCTGGGGGGCTGGCTGAAAACTGTTTTTGCTATATTTCTTTTTTCATTGGTAGAAATTGTAAAAGCATTTCCTCCTTCTTCCTGGTTACTGCCAATGGGGAGGGGATAACCATCAGGGTCGCGTGGTGCATAGGCATAATTAATAAATTGAAAGAGTATATGGGCAGAATCCAGATTGTTCTTATAAAAATATGCCCGGCCCATGAGCATCCATAAATTATCTGTCCAGCTATTTCTCAAATCGCGCAGCAGGATTGCTGAATTGACCTTATCTAAAACAGAATCAAGATTTCGTTTATCCTTAGAAGTGATATCCAGAGTATAATTATAAAAGGGAAGGAGCTGGGTGTAGTCTTCTTTGAATTGAGCCTTAGCCCGGGCGAGTACTTCATTCAGTTTGTTATTGGCGTTGAAATAAAAATTATACTGGGTGATAGTATTTTGAAGGAAGGCACGAGGGACAGTCCATTTGGTTTCTGTTGTCTTTTCATAACCGAGTACGCGGTTTTCGTATTTATCAGGCTTCTTAAGGTCAAAATCGATCCCCTCCTGCCCATATCCGTTCAGGTAAAAGAAAAAACTACAACATATTACTGAGGTAACGATCCGTTTCACCCTTAGACCTTTAGGATTGCCATGCAAACTAAATTGTTATTAACTGATAAACATGGTTTTTATTTTAAAAATCAGCCAATTTAAGGCTGTTTTAACCTGCAAACCAATAACTTGTTATCTTTAGTCCGCAATTTCTGCATATGGCCAAATTCGATGCCAATTCTACTTTAAAAAGATTGCAAAACCGTTACAGGCTGGTAGTCATGAATGATGATACCTATGAAGAAGTCGTAACATTCAAGCTTTCCCGGCTGAGTGTATATGTTTTTCTCAGCACGGTTTTTGTGTTACTAACCGGTCTTACAGTGGCTTTAATCGTGT
This sequence comes from uncultured Bacteroidota bacterium, assembly GCA_963757975.1. Lineage (GTDB taxonomy): Bacteria > Bacteroidota > Bacteroidia > Chitinophagales > Chitinophagaceae > Puia. The sequence goes on along the minus strand of CAVWUD010000014.1, from coordinate 8,572 downwards.
TTACTCCATTAAAGCTTTATATACCCGGATATGGAGATTTAAATAATACTACGGAGCTTCGTGAACTAAAAATACGAACTGATTCGTTAGAGCAGGAGATGAGGTACCGCGATCAGTATTTTCAAAGTTTAAGAAATGTGCTGGAAGGGAATAGTTCTGTAAAAACGGATACTACGGTGCTTAAAATTCCGAAAGCGGAGAAAATTGACGATTAAAATCTGATACCAATGTTCAATAACAAATCAAAATCTGAATCAACAGAATCTGTTGTACCAACAGGCAGCGCAAGTCTTATCGGCAGCGGAACTTCTCTCAAGGGTGATATTACCAGTAGCGGCGATCTCCGGATAGACGGAACGCTGGTAGGCAATATTATCTGTTCATCCAAAATCATCATCGGAGCCAATGGTGTTGTGGAAGGCGATATCAGTGGCCAGCAGGCTGATATCATGGGTAAAGTATCCGGTACCATTAAGGTAAAAGAGCTATTACAGTTAAAAAGTAATTGCCAGGTAAACGGTAACCTGTATTCTGCCAAATTGCAAATTGAGCCGGCTGCCAGTTTTAACGGACAATGCCATATGATACAGGAACAGCCTGCATCGGTCTCTGGCAAATCAGGTTCATCGTCACCTAAAGACGATTATCTGAAGAGTCCTTCTTTGGCCATATCTTAATAATTAAGCCGAAAGCTTAAAGCCTAAAGCCTAAAACTTTAGGACGAATACCATTTGGGATATGGTGAAGCAATCCTTTTTATCAGACTAATACAATTGTCATTTTATCTTAAAATAAAATGTTTCAGGCTTTGGGCTTTTGGCTTAAAAAGGCTTTAGGCTTTGAGCTTTAGGCTTTAGGCTTAAAAGGCTTAATTTTGCAGGTATTTAAACCGAAATATACATGCAAAGCAGAAGCAGGAACAGGGCTGATTTCCATATTATTTACCTCTTCCTGTTGACAAATCTGTTATTCATATTGTTGAAATTTTTATTTCCCGGGAAAGCCGTCAATTATAATGTTTTGCTTTACGGCAACCTGCTTTTATTTATCGTGAGCTGGGTATCTGTCAGAATGAGTACAAGGGCCGTTGTTCACAAAAATGTCCAGGTTTTTTTAAGGCTTGTATACGGTTCTTTTTTGATGAAGTTTTTTGTCCTGGCCATAGCCGCCTTTTTTTATATATCTATTTTCAAAAAAGAGGTTAATAAGCCGGCCCTCTTCGGTTGTTTCGGGTTGTATATTATCTATACATACATAGAAGTGCGAACTGTATTGAAACAGAGTAAAAAGCCAAATGCCTAAAAAGGAAGCACCCCTCGAATATCTTGACAATTATCTGCCTGATGGCGCCTCCGGAAAACTATTTGAGTATCTGCAGGAGTACAAGGTTCACCTTACCATTACCCGTAGCCGTAAAAGTATACTTGGTGATTACCGCCATGCTACAGGAACAGATCATCATCGAATCAGTGTAAATGGCAGCCTGAATAAGTATGCATTTCTGATAACACTTATACATGAGATCGGACACCTGATCACTTTTCAACAATACGGAAACAGGGTCAATTCTCATGGTAAGGAATGGAAACTGGCTTATAGAGGTGTACTCGAGGATTTTATCCGGTTGAAATTGTTTCCGTCCGACCTGCACCATGCCCTCCTGAAATCCCTGCATGATTTGCCGGCAAGCAGTTGCTCGGATGTTAATCTGACACGGGTTTTAAAAAATTATGATACAAGGAACAAGACGGTACTGGTGGAGGATATTGTAAACGGTACCTGTTTTAAAACTTCAGATGGAAAATTATATAAACGTGGCAGACAAATTCGTAAAAGGATTGAGTGTATAGAATTGCAGTCAGGAAAGCTGTATCTGTTCAGTCCCGTTTATGAAGTGGAGCCCGTGATTAAATAATCATGAACCGATAATTGCCATCAGGCCGTAAAGGACTATAACAGTTAATACAACAATAGCGAGGAATGGCTTGTGAGCGGATTTCATGGGTGCGAATTTTTAGTTTTCGTGGATCGGATCTTAACGTTAAGATATCCATTTTATTTTTCAGTTGCAAGCTTTCCCATATCATTTTATTCATTGCCGGTTCAGGCTGGCCCATTAACTTTGAAATATGGCCGAACCTATCGTAGAGCTCATCAATGTAAATATTTACCAGTCAGGCACCCTGATCCTGGGTAATGTAAATATCGTAGTCAATAAAGCAGAATTTGTTTACCTGGTGGGTAAGACCGGTACGGGTAAATCCAGCCTGCTGAAAACAATGTATGGAGATCTCACATTAAGTGAAGGAGAGGGGATTGTTGCCGGATTTAACCTGCGGGAAATGACATGGAAAAAAGTTCCTTATCTGCGCAGAAATCTGGGCGTCGTATTTCAGGATTTTCAATTACTGACAGACAGAAATGTGATCGATAATCTGAAGTTTGTGTTGAAAGCCACCGGGTGGAAAGATGAAAGACTGATGACAGAAAAGATCAATGATGTGCTTGATAAAGTAGGGTTGAAATCGAAAGGTTTTAAAATGCCTTATGAAATGAGCGGAGGTGAACAACAACGCGTAGATATTGCCCGCGCTCTCCTGAATTCTCCCAAACTTATTCTTGCAGATGAACCTACAGGCAACCTGGATCCGGAGACCTCTGATGAAATCATGCAACTTTTATTTCAGATCTCTAAGGAATATGGTACGACTGTCGTTATGGCAACCCATGATTATCGCGTAGTCGGTAAATTTCCTTCACGTACGCTCCGGACAGAAAAGGGGAAAGTTTTAGACAATGCTACCATATCTGTTCTATGAGAAGGGCGGCAGTATGATGATTATCATACTGATGCTGTAATTTTTCCCGCCGCCATTGCAGATCCAGAAAAGTAAATGGCTTTTCATACAGGTTTTCAACGATCTTTTTGAAATCATTAGCTCCGTCTGCCAGGTGACAGACATCTTTGAGGCCGGTTCCATCAACCGCTGCTGCATTTACCACACAATGTCTTCCATTAAACAGCGCATTTAATAATTTAAGTTTTATGCCGGTACAATTGAATGAAGGTATTACATGCATTTGTGCCTTCATTATAATATCCTTCAATTCCTGATCACTGGGATCGGAAACGAGACAACAGTTTTTGAACTTTGCTACTATGCGGCGAAGTTTTGGTCCGGGATTTTTACCCGCAACGAGAAAAGGAATGGAAAGATCATCAAAAACATTTTCCAGTAACCAGATTACTGCTTTTTCATTTTCATCAACCGAAAGATTGCCATGATACAGGCAATAACAACCTGTTCCCTGAGGTGATTCGACATTTTGAAAGGGCAGGAAAACAGGGATAACCGTGATGTTTTTGGATTGGTAAGAAACAGCCGCCATGTCGGCATCGGCCTGTGAAACAGTCAGCAGGGGCCAGCTGGAGGCAATCTGTCGTTCATAATTTCGAAGAACAGCGCTTTCACGCAGGTAATAAAGTTTTTTTAACCAGGAAGTGCTGCAATTTGCCAGTTGTTTGTAATACACCGATTCCACATTATGCAGCCGCAGTAATATTTTTCTTTTTATGAACCGGCTGTCCTGCATGAGGTAGGAACAATGTACTCCTTCCAGGAGTATAGGATATTCGTCCTGTAAAAGTCTTTCCAGTAATTCCGGATTGGAACGGGAACAAACAATATAAGGCAGCTGATGTGAGAATCCCTTGTGCCCTGTTCTTCGCTGATAATAATAAACCTGTTCACAAAAAGTATTCAATATAGGCTGTTCTTCTCTTCCGCTGGTAAAACAATGAAGATGAATTTTGATTCCTTCTTCATGGAGAGTCATGATTTTATAATACAGGTCGAAAACCCCTCCATAATCCGGAGGATATGGAACATCGTGACAAACAATATGCAGTTTTCTTTCTTGCATCTAATGATTAACCGAATCCTTTTCTACTTGTTTAAAAATATCTAAAACAATTTTGCTTTCATTTTCCCAGTTCAGCTCATCCTTTACTTTGTAAGTGTTTTGTTTCCAGCGCGCCAGCGTTTCTCGATCACCGAATATCTCTTTGATTTTTTGAGCCATATTTTCGGGATGATGATCTTCTATGAAACAGCCGACATCGTATTGATTGATGATTTTTTCCTGTTCGACCAACCGGCTGGCCAGAACAGGAACACCCGCGTGCAGGTATTCAAATAATTTATTTGGAAGACTGTATTTATGATTCAAAACGGATGGTTTATCTATCGATAGTCCCAGTTTTGCCTTACGTGTAAAATGGCCCAGAATAGCAAAAGGAACTTTAGGTATCATGGTAATTTTATCTGAAAGTTGATTCTGAATAATAATTTTTTCAAGTTTTGCAAATACATCACCACCGCCAATGATCAGAAGATGAAACTGTGCCGCATCCAGGAATAGCATGCTGTAAACAATTTCTTCCGCGCCACGGGATTCATTAATCCCTGCTCCCTGAAAAATCAGGAGGTTTTTATCTTCCGGTATTTTCAGGTCGATTGACGCGATCCATTCACTTTCTGTCGGTGTAAGATCCGGTTCTACCGGATTCCTGAAAGGAAGATTTCGTACAACAAATAGCTTTTTTTGATAATTTTTACGGTAGAGATTCCGGATTGAATCGGAAACTGTATACATGTATTTCAGGTTTGAAAAAACGCGGATTTCTATGAATTTCCAAATGGAACGTCGCAGGGGTTTCCGGTCAAAACCAGCCATTTCCAGAAAATATTCATGACTGTCATAAATCAGGGGCTTTCTTTTCAGCTTGGCGAGTAACATGGTTGCAGGCATAACATCCAGGTCATTGCCCAGGTAAATGCCTGCCTTTTCCCTGATCAGCCTGAAAAATAGTCTGGTATTATATTCTGCGTAAAATAAAAATGTCTTACTGAACCATGTTTTTAGCCTATATGTTTGATAATCACGTGCTTTTAAAGGCAAACTCCATTTATTCATTGATCCTGTAAGCAGCACACGGTAGCCATTTTCATGCAGGGTCTGACATATTTTATGAACTCTGTAATCGGTAACCAGGTCAGAAATGACTGTTACTACAATCAGCTTTTGTTCAAGAGGATACCGGTAGGATGTCATAATTTGATTGGCCTGTCAAAACCAGGGATTTTGAATGAAAACGTCATAATTCTCAAATAATTCTCTACCTTCGCGCCGAAATTAGCAGAATATTATCTGGATGCCTTAAAAAAATTGAGATGCCTTATTTGACAAAAGAAAAAACAGCGGAATTCTTCACAAAGTTCGGAACAAGCGAAACTAATACCGGGTCAATCGAAGCGCAAATTGCGTTACTGACTGAAAGAATTAACCGCATTTCCGATCACCTAAAGGAAAATAAAAAAGATTTCTCTACAAATCGCGGACTGATGCGGCTTGTTGGTAAGAGAAAAAGACTATTGACCTACCTGAGCGATAATGACCTTCAAAACTACCGCCAGCTGATCGAAAAGATTGGTCTCAGAAAATAAACAAATTCCCAACGTATTTAAGTTGGGAATCATTTTTTCAGAAACCTTATTATCGTCACTTAACCGTTCCAGGAACCCTCCTGCTTATTGTTCAGAACGATTTATTTCAAATGATTCACTATGTTATCACAGCCTTTAAGTGTAACCTTTACTGTCGGTGAAGGATTACCCATTACGATTGAAACAGGAAAACTCGCCCGCCAGGCAGATGGTGCCATTACTTTGCGCCAGGGAAATTGCATCATACTAGCTACGGTCGTTGCCAACAAGGAAGCCAGGGAAGGACAGGATTTCTTTCCGCTTTCCGTAGATTACCAGGAAAAATTCGCTTCTGCCGGAAGAATCCCGGGTTCATTCTTCAAAAGAGAATCCAGGCTCAATGATTATGAAGTACTGACCAGCCGTTTAATAGACCGGGCCCTGCGTCCCTTGTTCCCCGAAGATTATTTCTGCGATGTTCAGGTTCTTGTAACCCTGATTTCAAGTGATTCTGAAATTATGCCGGATGCACTTGCAGGACTTGCTGCTTCTGCAGCTCTTGCCGTTTCAGATATTCCCATTAAAGAAGTGATCAGTGAAGTTAGAATCGCCAAACTGAATGGAAAATATATAATCAATCCAACCCGTACCGAACTGGAAAACTCTTCGCTTGAATTCCTGATCGCAGCAACAGATAAGAATCTGCTTATGGTGGAAGGGGAAGCCAGTGAATGCAGCGAAGATGAGCTGATTGGAGCTCTTCAGATCGCTCATGATGCGATAAGGGTAGAGATAAAGGCACAGTTAGAACTTCGCGAAAAAGTAGGTATTAAGGAAAAAGAGACTATAAAAAACCAGAAACAAATGAAGATCTGAATACAAAAGTGCAGGCCTTCACCAGGGAAAAAATTTATCAGATTTCCAAAGCCGGAAGTTCAAAACATCAGCGTAGTGAGGCTTTTGACCAGCTTAAGAAAGAACTGATAGAAAGCCTGGGTACTGAAGCATCAGATTCAGATAAAAAGCTTGCAAAAAAATACTATTCAGATCTCCAATGGGAGATTGTTCGTAACATGATTGTGGATGAAAGAATAAGGTTGGACGGTCGCAAACTTGATGAAGTGCGACCCCTTGAAATGGAAACAGATCCATTACCAACTCCTCACGGATCCGCATTGTTTACCAGAGGTGAAACCCAGTCACTGACTACCGTTACGCTGGGTACACCATTAGATGAACTTCTGGTGGAAAGTGCGGCTAAATCAGATTATTCCAAATTCATACTTCATTATAATTTCCCTCCATTTTCAACGGGAGAAGTAAAAATGATGCGGGCACCTGCAAGACGTGAAGTTGGCCACGGAAATCTGGCCATGCGTTCATTAAAAAAAATGATGCCTGGTAAAGATTATCCATATACAGTTCGTGTGGTAAGTGATGTTTTGGAATCCAATGGATCTTCTTCCATGGCCACAGTATGTGCAGGATCTTTAGCGCTGATGGATGCCGGGGTTCCATTTCATAAACATGTCAGTGGTGTTGCCATGGGACTTATCACGAGGAATTCTGATAATAAATATGCCGTACTCACAGATATACTCGGAGATGAAGATCATCTGGGTGATATGGATTTTAAAGTAACCGGAACCCGCGATGGTATTTGCGGAGTGCAAATGGATATTAAAGTTGACGGACTGAGCATGGATACGATGCGGGAAGCGCTTGAACAGGCACGTAAAGGAAGATTACATATATTAAATGCAATGTATGAATGCATTCCGGCAGCAAGGCCTGAAGTAAAACCACATGCGCCGCGAATGGAGAAATTGTTTATTGATAAAGAATTTATCGGAGCAGTAATCGGACCAGGCGGAAAAATCATACAGGAAATTCAAAGAGAAACAGGCGCTACCATTAATCTGGAAGAAGTTGGGAACCAGGGTGAGGTTAGCATTTTCAGTCCTTCCAAGGAAGGCCTGGATAAAGCCGTAGCCTGGATCAAAGGAATCGTTGCAGTGCCTGAAGTAGGAAGCGTATATGAAGCAAAAGTAAAATCTGTCATGCCTTATGGTGCCTTTGTAGAATTCCTTCCCGGTAAACAAGGCCTTCTGCATATCAGCGAAATCAGCTGGAAGAGGTTGGAAACAATGGATGGCGTTTTAAATGAAAATGACGTTGTAAAAGTTAAACTGATTGGCGTTGACAATAAAACAGGGAAATTCAAACTCAGCCGAAAAGTACTGATGCCGAAACCAGAAGGCAGACCGCAGGAACAGGATAAAGCGTAAAGCGTAAAGCGTAAAGCGTAAATTTTCTGGGCAGATAAGTTAGAGAATTATTTAAAGCATCCGTAAACGAAAGGATGCTTTTTTATTTAAATATTTTCTCATATAAATAAATAAAATTGGTTAAAATTTCCAAATTGGTTTTAGGCTTTAAGGTTTAGGCTTTAAGCTTTTAGCATATGAACAGATACTTACAAATCAACATAGATACAAAGGACGATGAGGAATCGGATATCCTGGTAGCACGTCTAAGCCATGCAGGGTTTGAAGGTTTTGAAGAAGAACCGTATAAACTTCATTCATATATTCCCGAATCCTTGTTTGAAGTATCGAAGGTTGAAAAAATAATTGCCGAGATAAAGGGTATGTCTGATCCTTATCACATATTCTTCACTACTGAAATTATAGAACCACGTAACTGGAATGCTGAATGGGAAAAAGATTTTGAACCCGTTATAGTGGAAAATTTTTGTGCCATAAGAGCTGATTTTCATAAACCATTTCCCGGTCTGCCATATGATTTGATTATAACTCCTAAAATGAGCTTTGGTACGGGTCATCATGCCACGACTTATATGATGGTCGCGGCTATGAAAAATCTGGATTTCAAAAATCATAGAGTATTGGATTTTGGCACAGGTACAGGAATATTGGCAATTTTAGCCTGCAAACTCGGAGCTGAATTTGTTATTGCCATCGATTCAGATGAATGGAGTGTTGAGAATGCAATAGAAAACATAGCTGTCAACGCATGCAGCGGTATTCAGGTCGAACAAAAAGATTCTCTCTCAGATACGGGGC
>CAVWUD010000013.1:0-7737 GCA_963757975.1 uncultured Bacteroidota bacterium | reverse complement strand
CGCGAAGCGTATACCGATTTTAGTTAGAATGCTCGCAAATGCACGTGTTATTTTTTGAGACCGCTGGTCATAACTGCCTGAACAACCAACCCAGAATAAAATCTCCGGTGACTCACCCCGGCTATTGAGGTCGGCCATAACAGGTATATTCATAATTAAATAATTATACATGTAAATCTAATGCAAATTTGGCGGCCCGGGATAAGGGCTGATTTGGTAATTTTAATGTACAATTACTATTATGCCTACTGAAGATAAAATGCTTTTAATCCGTAATTATGATCTCTGGTGTCATCTGAGCGATGAAGAATATGAAGATCTCAAAATTGAGCATCATTCTATTGATGTACCCAAGGGAGAATACATTTATTTTGAAGCCTACAATCATAATAAAATCTATTTCGTAAAAGAAGGTTATATCCGTATCGGACATATAGATGCCGAAGGAAATGAAAGAATAAGTGAGATTATACAGAAAGGCGAAATATTCGGACAGTTTACCCTCGAAAGGAGTAATCTGCATGGAGAATTCGCCCAGGCTTATAAACAGGATGTCAGCCTTTGCGCGTTTTATATTGAAGATTTTGAAAAATTACTTAAAAAACGACCAGACCTCGCTCTTAGCTATAGCAAACAGGTTGGTGCCAAACTAAGGACCATAGAAAATCGCTTACTTAACCTCCTGAATAAAGATGTAAAAACCAGGCTTGCGCATTTTTTCTGGCAGCTCGTAGAAAACAAATTAGGCGAAACTAAGCCTGAAGGTTTCTGTATTCCGAATTATTTAAAGCATGAAGACATCGCTAACCTGATCGGATCCAGCCGGCAAACGGTTACTACCATGATCAATGAATTGGAAGCAGAAGGTATTCTTTCTTATAACCGGCAACAGATCTGCTACCTGAATGTTAAAAACTTGCAAAAACGACTTTCTGTCAATTAAGCGACAAATGCAGATATCGAAGGAGTATAGCTTTATTCAAAATTGATTTATGAAAATTTGGTTTTCATTCCTGATATTCCTATTTGCAATGCCGGGATTATCGCAATCTGATATTTCCAGGCCTAAACAATTTAATCTGGATAATGGGCTAGCCATTAAGGGTTATGATCCGGTGTCTTATTTTACCCTGAATAAGGCCATAAAAGGGAAGAAGGAATTTTCAGTTTCTAATCTTGGTGTAAAATATTATTTTTCCACAATGGCCAACAGGGATGTTTTCATGGCAAATCCTGAAAAATATGAACCACAGTATGGAGGATGGTGCGCTTATGCAATGGGTAAGGAAGGCACTAAAGTGGAAGTAGATCCTGAGACTTTTAAAATCGTAAACGGCAAATTATTTTTATTCTATAACCGGTTTTTCAACAACACATTGAAATCCTGGAACCTGGATGAATCCGGCCTGCATGCAAAGGCAGACCTGAACTGGCAAAAACTTTTAAAACAATAAAACACAAATATGAATATTCGCCTGATCGTTATCTGGATTCTTCGCCTGATTCCGGCGATCATTCTCCTTCAGACATTATATTTTAAATTCACAGCTCATCCGGAATCTGTCAAACTCTTTACAGAGATAGATATGGAACCTTACGGGCGAATAGGAACAGGAATCCTGGAGTTGATAGCTTCCATTCTCATATTAATTCCCAGATATACCGGCTACGGTGCAATTCTGGGATTGATCATGATGACAGGAGCCTTATATTTTCACCTGACCAAGATCGGTATTTATTTTAATGGCGATTCCTTATTATTCATTTATGCTGTAATAACTTTTGTTTGTTGTGCCATACTCATATTTGTGTATAAAAAACAACTCTGGAGTCAGCTGAAAAGAAAATAAGAATTATGCGAATAGCTTTCTTCAGAAGATTTTCAATATCGAAAATATGCCTCCTGGTATATTCTCTGATGATGATACAATCCTCCTTCGGCCAAATTCATCCTGTTGCCAAAGAATCCACCATTACTTTTACCATTCATAATTTTGGCTTTAAAGTAACCGGCAGCCTTGAAGCACCACAGGGTGATATCCGTTTTAATCCCGATAGCCTGTCTAATTCTTATTTCAGGGTGACCATTAAATCGGCATCTGTTAACACCGATAATAATACACGGGATGAACACCTGAGGGAAGAAGATTATTTTGATGTGAAAAACTTTCCACTGATTTCCTTCGTATCTGGAAGTATCCGGGCAACCGGTAATAAAGGCAATTTTACTGCTTCAGGCAAGCTGACCATTAAAAAAAATACTAAAGATATTCAATTGCCCTTTACAGCAGTAAAAAACGGTGATGGATATTTATTTTCAGGCAGTTTTAAAATGAACCGGCGCGACTTTGGTGTCGGCGGTGGAAGTACGATTTCAAATGAGCTTACGGTTGATATAAAAGTACTCGCCAGGTAAGTAAAAAAATATTATTTTTAGATAACGTCATTTATGAATCTTCAAAAAGCTGTTCGCCAGATTTTTCTGCAATTATCCAACTCACTGGAGCAGTTGGATTGGGATCAATATAACTATTCATGTAAAAATTTATCCGGCAATACCATCGGACAACATGTTCGGCATATTATAGAAATGTTCCTCTGCCTTGAAAATGGATACCAGAAAGGAGAAGTGGATTATGAAAAAAGAGAAAGGGATATACTGATCGAGACAGATAAAAAATTTGCTGCCAACCTTTTGAATGATATCATACAGCAGATTTCCAAAGAGAACAAGACAATATACTTACTTGCTTATTACGATGTCCAGGATAATGAACCTGAAAAAATTAGCTCCAATTATTTCAGAGAGATAGCATATAACCTGGAACACACCATTCATCATATGGCCCTGATCCGGATCGGCCTGCAGGAATTAGGGAACTTCCCCGTTGATGATTCATATGGCGTAGCATCCTCAACCATAAAGTACCGGCAACAATGTGCACAGTAACATATATACCTTCAGGAAATCATTTTTTTTTTACTTCGAGCCGTGATGAACGTGCAGACCGGCCCATCGCGACTTTTCCGCAACAACATGAAATAGGAAGAAAACATTTGCTTTTTCCTACAGATCCGGAGGGGGGCGGGAGCTGGATAGTTGTGCATGAATCAGGGAATACCGCAGTATTGCTGAACGGCGCTGCCGAAGTTCATATTCCGAAACCACCTTATCGGAAAAGCAGGGGACTCATACTGCTGGATATTATTTCAGACAGATCCCCGGTCAACGCTTTTTCGGAATTGGATTTTAGCACGATCGAACCTTTCACAATTATTTTATTTGAAAATAATAAACTTTATTCCTGCATGTGGGATGGAAATATCAAATTCATGGAAACTATAGACAGATCTGAAGCCAGGATCTGGTCGTCGGTTACACTCTATGATTCGGATATCATATTTAAAAGGGAAAAATGGTTTACGGACTGGATTGCAGATAATCCACATCCCTCTGCTGCTGACATTATCCGTTTTCACCTTCAGGGAGGAGATGGTGATCCCGTCAATGATCTTAACATGAACCGGGGAAACAAATTATTTACCAATAGTATTAGTTGCATCCGTCATTCGATGGAATCCGCGGCATTTCGATATCTGGATTTGCGTAACGGAATTACTGCTGACAGTTTTCTGTCTTTTCACAAAATGATACCTGTAAAAGCATGAATGAAAATCCGGGCTGGAAAAATAAACCATTCTGGATCCGGTTATTACATTGGGAATACTGGAGTTTTCACGCAATCTATATGCCGGTTTATCCGATTTTTATTCTTCTTTGTTTGCGTGCACGTTCTTTTTTTTTCTATGCGGCCGCAAATCCAAAAATCAAGAACGGTGGATTCCTGGGGAATCGAAAAAAGATATTTATAAATTGGTGCCTGAAGTTTTACAACCCAGAACCATTTTTTTTCCACGGGATTCCGATCCTGAATTTGTTCTTGAGCAGTTGATCAAAAAGGACTTTCATTTTCCACTAATCGGCAAACCGGATATCGGTGGAAGAGGCAGGGGAATAAAAAAACTGGATGACAAGGGGTCTGTGATCACATATGCATCTGTTGTCCCTTTTGATTTTCATATCCAGGAATTTATTACTTACGATAACGAAGCCGGCATATTCTATTACCGCTACCCTCATGATAAAATGGGAAAAATTTCAGGGATTGTACAAAAGAAATTTTTAAAAGTCGCCGGAGATGGCCTGCATTCTATCCGGGACTTATTAAAAGAGAATCCCCGCGGAATTTTACAATTGCCTCAATTGGAAATAAATGAGCCTGAAATGCTCAGCCTGGTTCTTCCGGTTGGTGAAATTTTTACCGTTTCGCACTACGGAAATCATGCACGTGGCGCTTTATTTCTTGACGACAGTAAATCGGTGAGCGATGCTCTTACGAAAGTGATCGATGAAATATGTCAGCAAATACCTGAATTCTATTTTGGCCGTTTGGATATCCGGTATGAAAACAGAGCGCTGCTGGAACAGGGGAAATCATTTACCATTCTGGAAGTGAATGGTGCGGGAAGCGAACCAACGCATATTTATGATCCTTCCCATTCTATTTTTTTTGCGTGGAAAGAAATAATCCGGCACTGGATATTACTATTAAAAATAAGTATTGCCAATCATCGCCGCGGTCATTCCTATCTTTCCGTTTCTGAAGGTCTACGGATGTTCAAAAAAGACAAACTGGATTCCGCATTACTTGCATCCGTGCGATATAAATCAGGATGAAATAACAGGGAAATTATGCAGGGCCTTTCCGGATTATTTCTTGGATTAATACTCAGCTTTCTCGGGCAGCTTCCCCTGGGCACGTTAAGTATGACGGCAACCCAAATAGCAGTACAGGAGAATTTCAGCAAAGCATGGAAATATTCAGTTGGCGTGGCCCTGGTAGAAATGGTTTATCTGCGATTCGTTTTATCAGGCTTGCAATGGATTATAGAACACCAATGGGTATTTATTATTTTTAACTGGATAACAGTCATATTTTTCTTTGTACTTGGCGTGTTAAGTTTTATTGCTACCCAAAGACAGGACAAGACAAGAAAGGCCATGCTGTTAAATAATAGCCTGGACAGATTTTTTCTGGGGATGGGTATGAGTGCTATGAATCCTGCACAGATACCGTTCTGGATAATCTGGTCCGATTATTTTCTCAACCTTGGCTGGCTTAATCCTGGATTTACAAGTTTTAATTTTTACACACTCGGTACTGGTTTTGGAACCATCGCCGGTTTATCGGTTTATATGTATGGCGGGAACTGGCTTGTTACAAAAATGAAAACCAGCAATCAGACACTCAATAAAATAATGGGAATTATTTTTATTGTAGCAGCGATTATTCAAATATTTCGTCTGCTCCATGCTTAGCCATTCTTCCAGGCGTCCCGTTCATCGGGGCTAAACTTCCAGGGTGCGAAATTATTTTCAATATTGCTGAACATTGCATTCCACTCAGGAGGTGCATCTGAATCTTCCATGACGAGAGCCCTGCGGAGTTCCAGGATAATTTCCAGAGGGCTGATACTTACCGGGCATTCTTCTACGCAGGCATTACAACTCGTGCAAGCCCTTAACTCTTCGGTGGAAATATAATTCCTGAGCAATTGTTTTCCGTCGTCCTGAAAAGACCCATGTGTTCGAATATTTTTGCCCACTTCTTCCACACGGTCACGGGTATCCATCATGATCTTGCGCGGAGAAAGTGTTTTGCCAGTAATATTCGCGGGACATGCAGCAGTGCAGCGGCCACATTCGGTGCAGGCATATGCATCCAGGAGATTCCGCCAGCTCAGGTCAGCAACATCTTTAGCCCCGAATTTTGCAGGAGCGGCTGCTTCCGCGGGGGCGAGTTCGGGTTGCATGGCATAGAGCACTTCCTCTTGTACGGATTTTATGTTGCGCATTTTACCTTCTGGCCAAAGTCGGGCATAATAAGCATTCGGGAAAGCCAGCAGGATATGCAGATGTTTGGAGTAGGGCAGATAATTCAGGAATGCGAAAATACCCACGATATGAAGCCACCAGCAACCTTTTTCAAGTCGGTGGAGCTGAATATTTGATAATCCGTTTAGCAAAGGATGCAGCCAGTGGGATATCAGGAAATCGCCAGTTCCTGGAAATATATAATGTCCGTTATTTCTTTGCTGAAGTAAACTGTCCGAAGCATTCGAAGAAAAGAAAAAGCGTCATGAGAATGATCTCAGCAATCAGAATATAATTAGCATCCGATCTGGGCCATCCATCCAGATCATGACTCATAAATCGCTTCAGTTTAAGGATATTTCTTCTGCATAAAAAAACGACACAGGCAATGAGAACCGCTAGATTGCCAGCAACTCAAATGCGTCGATCAGCCAGTTATAAAGGTCTATCCCGATAACCATCGAGAATATCCGGTGCGAACCAAAAATCCCGTCGATAAAAATTTCCAGCACTTCGAGATTGATGATGATAAATCCGGCATAAATAAAAAAATGCAATAACAGCTACTAATGGATTCCTGAACATTTTTTTCTGACCGAATGCTAACAGGAGGAGATTTTTCCATCGTTCGCGTGGCTGGTCTGTATAATCTTCATCCCTGCCAAGCAATATGTTTTTCCTGATGCGCAATATGTTACGGCTAAAGAGCCAGATTGCAGTTAATGCAAAATAATAATAAATGCTACTTGCTGGAATAGCTGCATGGCGCCTGTTTATAACTCAAGTTATTGCAGATTTGCAGGATTTATGAATTTCTTTACCTTGGGGCATGGATAAGAATTATATACTGAGTCCGGAAGTAGCTGCGAAAAAATTGAAACGGATGGCTTATGAAATCCTTGAAAATAATTTTGGTGAAACTGGATTTGTACTTGGCGGGTATACGCGAAAGCGGAACTGCTATTGCAAGCAGGGATACAGGAGCTTTTGAGAGAAATAGCAGGATTGGAAACTGAGTTAATCACGGTAAGTCTTGATAAAAAAAACCCCAAAAGAAGTTACACTTAGCCGTTATCCCGATTTTAAGAACCGGGTGATTATAATTATCGACGATGTATCAAATAGTGGCAAGACCCTGCTGTACGCCATTAAACCTTTTCTGGATTTGAACCCCAAAAAAATACAAACACTGGTTCTTGTAGAAAGGAGCCATAATACCTTTCCCGTAAACCCGACTATGTGGGTTTATCTGTCGCCACCACTTTACAGGAGCATATTTATGTAGAAGTAGAGAAGGGCCTGGTTAAAGGAGCCTGGCTGGAATAAGACTTAAAAACTGAATCGTTTTTTAGACTGAAAACCTCCTGATTTCATTACCTTTGAGGCCTTGCAAAAGCTTGGGTTTTACAGGACCTTAAATTAATATGGAAGAGAACATCATACCGGAAGAAACACAGGATAATAACCGTATCGTCCCCATCAATATCGAAGAACAAATGAAAATGGCCTACATAGATTATTCTATGTCGGTTATAGTGAGCAGGGCCTTGCCTGACGTAAGGGACGGACTCAAACCAGTTCACCGCCGTATACTCTTCGGGATGAATGAACTGGGCAGCAATAGCAATAAGCCTTTTAAGAAATCTGCCCGTATCGTTGGTGAAGTGATGGGGAAATATCATCCGCACGGAGATGCGGCCATTTATCACACCATGGTCAGGATGGCCCAGGAGTGGAGCATTCGTTACATGCTGGTCGACAAACAGGGAAATTTCGGTAGTCAGGACGGGGATGGTCCTGCA
>CAVWUD010000012.1:0-17101 GCA_963757975.1 uncultured Bacteroidota bacterium | reverse complement strand
CACGCCATGGCACTCTCGTATACTTTTTCGAGCGGAAACGTTATAACCGAGGGAAGTTCACTGTGCAGGATGTGAATGTGACTAATAATGTATTTAATCTGGGGTATGTTCAGACGTTTACATTTTTTAAAAAATAACACGGTATCAGCTAGTATTCCCTTTGGTTTTCTGAATGGCTCGGCCAATTTTCAGGGAACCGATACTTCAGGATCGCGTACAGGTTTTTATGATGGCCGTATTAAATTTGGTGTGAATTTATTCGGATCTCCGGCGCTCGCACCACAAGATTTTCAAAAGTTTCAGGAGCATACTGTATTCGGAGCGAGTGTTGTTATATCCGTACCACTTGGTCAGTATTATCCTTCCAAATTAATTAACCTGGGCTCCAAACCGTTGGGGATTTAAACCTGAACTGGGTTTTTCACACCGGGAAGGAAGATTGTTTTATGAAATCTATTCCGGAGTATGGATGTATACGACAAATTCAGATTATTTCAAATCTTATGTTCAGAAGGAAAACTCGCTTATTTACTTTTCAGGCGCATATAGATTACACTTTCCAACATGGAAAATATCTGGCACTTAACGGGGGATATGCTGATGGAGGGGAAACGTCCCTGAACGGAATAGAACAACACGATGAGGAGGAGAACTGGAGACTAGGCGCTACTTTTTCTTCTCCCATCTTTAACAGGCATCAATCAATCAAAGTAATGGTCAATACCGGCATCGCTACGAAAGCCGGTCAGAATTTTACGGCACTTACAGTTATTTATCAATACAGCTGGTATTAGTTGGATTCAGGGTTGACAAAAACAGATTTTATGAAAAAAATAATGTTGATAATCGCAGGGGCGCTCTTCTCATGCTTAGCATTTTCCCAGGATCCCGGATGGCCCAGGCAATTCAAGCATAATGGTTCAGACGCTGGTCGTATATCCGCCACAGGTAGAAGACTGGCAGGCATATCAGTCCTTAGATTTCAGGATGGCATTTTCTCTAACACCTGCAAATCAGACCAAACAGGTAGTAGGTGTAGTATATGTCAACGCAACTACGGTGTCAGATACCTATAACCACATGGTTACTTTGTCGAATATGAATATAAAATCTGTGCATTTCCCTGGTCTGGATGATGCAACTGCACGGTTCGATGGAACAAATAGTGCGGTCTGCATTGAATGTTTCGAAAACGGTAACTGTTTCGATGGAAAGAATTGTAGCATGTACTCCAAAACCCCAAACAACATCTACTGTCAATGTTCAAAATGATCCGCCGATTATTTTTGTAAGTACGACGCCTGCGATTATTCTTCAGCTGGAAGGTGCTCCTGCTTTAACGGACGCCACACCCGGAGGCATAAAATATGTTTTCAATGCAAACTGGCCCGTATTCTTTGATCCGGTTACTTCGAATTATTATCTTTTTGATGATACTGAATGGCAGACAGCAACACAATTAACAGGTCCCTGGTCGTTTACTGCTGCGTTACCTATGTCCTTAATCAGTTTATCAACCAATACGAATTGGGCAACACTATTAAAAAGTGCCATACCTGCACCGACTTTTCAAACAGGGCTTCTTCCACAAATATTTTATGCGACCACTCCTGCAGAGATCATACTTTTCCAGGGACAACCAGCGATGTCAGCCATACAAGGAACAAGTCTTACTTATGCCACGAATACTAACAATTCGGTATTTTTTTCCAGCGCGACCAATCAGTATTATTATCTCGCGGCGGGCAGATGGTTCAGCGCTCCGGGATTAAATGGTCCCTGGACATTTGCGACTCCGAACCTGCCGGCTGACTTTGCCAATATTCCTACGAACAGTCCTGCTGCAGGTGTGCTGAGTTCAGTTCCCGGTACAGAGGAAGCTGCAGACGCAGTTATGATTGCGCAGATTCCAACCAGGACTACAATGAATATTAATTCAGCTCCTGCAGTTACGATTACTTACTCGGGAGATCCCGTATATGTGAGCATTGATGGGACACCATTATCTTATGTTGAGAATACCAGCGACAAAGTAATTATGGTATCCGGCAATCAGTTCTATGCCTGCGTGGGAGGTTTCTGGTATTATGCTCCTTCCCCGCAGGGACCCTGGGCACTTGCCACTTCTGTTCCGCAGGTCATTTATACCATACCTTCCAGTTCACCGGTTTATAACGTAACATATGTAACACAAACGGTTGTTGTTTCGGGAACGGTTCAGTCAAGTTATACAGCCGGATACATGGGTGCTTTTGTTGTAGGAGTGGGTGTAGGAGTGATCATTGCCTCAGGCACCGGATATTATCATCCACCATATATGTATTACCCGCCGATGGGTTATCCCGTTTGTTATGCAAGTGCTGTTACTTATGGAGCTTATGCTTATCATCCATATTCTTATTATGGCGGCGTGAGTTATGGTGCTTCTTATAATTCATATACCGGAACTTACTCACGCAGTGCAACAGCTTATGGTCCTTATGGTTCGGCTACTGCCAAGCAAACTTATAATCCATATACAGGTACTGCCACAAGGAGCGGATCTGTATCAACCCCCTATGGAACTACCAGTGCCGGTCAGGCTTACAATACAAAGACGGGTGCATCAGGTTCAACTGTGCAGAATAAAAATGCCTATGGCAGTTCAGGTGCATCGACATATAATAACGGACATGGAACAACTACGAATGCATCTCATACAACCAATAATTACGGGCAGACAACCGCTTCGGCTTCCAATTCCAATGGAGCGAAGGCTGCTGGTGCGAGTGGTCCGAACGGAAGCGCTTCGGTAGCGAAGTCTGCTAACGGGGATATGTATGCGTCTAAAGACGGGAATGTGTACAGCAATAGTGGCGGGTCCTGGTCACAGGCAGATAATTCAAAATATAATTCCACTTCATCGGCACAATCTTCTGAAGCAAAAAGCGGCGGTGCCGGTTCTTATTCCAAGCCCGGTGGGTCTGCCCCTTCCAATGAAATGGCCAGCGCAGCCAGCGATCGTTCGAGAGGAAGCGCCGGTGCAAGTTCCTGGGGCGGAGGTGGTGGAATGTCAAGAGGCGGCGGTGGCTGGGGAGGTGGTGGAGGTGGTTTTGGTGGTGGAGGGAGGAGATAATTAATTTAAAACAGAAAATATTTTTCAATGTATACAGAACAAGTGCTGGCAAACGGGAAATCATTTACTGATGAACTGATACTTCAACAGGTCGATAAAATTCTGGAATATCCATTATTTACCGTATCAGATATTCTTCAAAGGTTTCTAAAATATATTATAAACGAAACCCTGTCCGGAAGAGAAAACCAGATTAAGGAATATACGATCGCAAAATATGTATTAAATAAATCTCCCGAATTCAGACCATTGCACGACGGAATCGTGAGAGTTCATGCGCGAAGACTTCGCGATGCATTGAATAAATATTATGTGGACCGGGCCATGGAAAATGAGTGTGAGATTACGATTCCAAAAGGAGGTTATATTCCCGTATTCAGGTTATTTAAGCCATTGGATGTAAATATTTCTGAGAATATGGGTCATCGACAAACGGCTTTTCCTGATGAAACCATAAAAATTGCCATCATGCCTTTTAAAACATTTGATGTAACCAATTCCAGACTGGCATTTGCCGATAACCTTGGTCAGATGCTGAGTTCACAAATCAGTCAGTTTCCGAATTCCAGGGTCTTATCTTATTATACCACTCAACAGCTTCAATTGAAAAACAGGGAGATTAAGAGTATTGCTACAGATTATGGAGTTAATTATGTATTGGTAGGAAATGTTCATTTTGAATCATCCAGATTAAGAGTCGTAATTCAGTTTATTAATGCGAGTACGGAAATATTGGTATGGTCTGACAATTACGTCTACGAATTCACCAAGACTAATTTATTTGAAATGGAAGATGTAATCGTCTCCAGGGTTATGCATTCAATGGCAGAACTCAGTAAACGATTCATGAAACCTGTGCATAAAAAATCAGATCTGGTGGCATTGGAAAAACCTGAAGAACTGGAAGTGATCGAACTGAAAGGAAATCAGAGAGCTAAAAAAATTGCTTCTTTTTGATTGTATGAATCGCAGGATAATTTAATTCTAGCCGGCCTTTTGTGAAATGTTTCATTCTCCTGAATATCTCTATTTCGGAAAAATAGTTTTCCAATCATTTTTCATGCTGATAACAATCCAACCTCTTTTTTTCGCCAGGTCATACAGATCCTGACTAAAGGTTCCGATTTTAGAATCCGGCAATCCCTGTGCGGGTCCGTAAGCATATTCGCGGGTTGCATCATCATGGAGTACAAGCATTCCCAGTCTCGCGCCCCCACCCGTAGTGGTATATTCGAGCATCTGTTGATCACCTGCGGTATTGCCAAATGCAGCATAGGGACGTTTGCCGATTACAAGTTGTATACCCTGAGGTTTGCCTCCTTTGTCATCGTTCAGCATCAATTTTGGCAACTTTATCAATGCAGATGTTCCCGCAGTTGTGTCATATACATATTCAGTTTCTCCCACGGATCCAACAACCTGTTCAGGAGGGACACCATATGTTTGATTGGAATAAACACGCACAAAATCCTGTCCCCCTCCGGTAACGATATAAGTTTTGTAACCGTTTTCACGTAAATATTTCATTACTTCCAGCATTGGCTGATAGATCAGATCTGTATATGGTTTTTTCCAACGGGGATCTTTGGCTTTGCTTAGCCAGTCTTTTACCTGGACGGTGAACTGATCTTCAGACATACCGGAAAGCGTATAGCCGGCTATTTTCTCGAGATCCGGCATTGTCAGTTTAGAGATCGCTTCACGATCACCGGACATCACTGTCTTGAAAGGCTCAACCTCTTTCAATTCCGGTTTTGCTTTCACCAAATCGGGAACTCTGTCAAAACAATACATCAACTGATTGTAAAGCGGATGTTCAACCCACAGCGTGCCATCCTGATCAAAAGTGGCAATGCGATCCTCGGGTGTAACATATGTAGAACTGGATTTTTCAGTTGTTGCGTGAACAAAATCTTTAATGGCTGTTTTAGCCGGACCATCATTCCAGGAAGGAAGCGGATCAAAGATTTTTTGTTTTGTTGTCCATCCGATTGAAATGGAAATGATAATTGCAACAGGGATAATTATGCTCAATGAATATTTAGAAAAAAAACGAAACTGTTTCATTTTGTAATTCTTTTGAGTTGACTGAAAAATCTCACAAATGAAGGTATTTGATATTACTGTAACCAATAGTAACACCAATCGTTTAACGGTAAAATCGATTTGTTTTTGTTTCCGTGAAACTATAAATAAGATAAAAAAAAGCGGGCAGGATGAAAATACTTCCGATCAGGAGGGCCCAGCCTAAAACATTGATGGTATGATTGTCACCGGGCTCATTCAGTAAAATGCTGGTCCCATTTTTAAATAAAATAATATTGGGATAATGACTATAAGTAACCGCGACAAATATCATGGTTAACTGGAAAGCCGCCAGTATCCTTAGAAAACCGGACTTTCTTTTATACATCAAGAACCAGAATACAACAAGCGAGAGGAGAGCGGATATAATGGCAGCGGTACTTACGCGGTTACCGAATAGCGAGTGATAAATGGGAATGTTCTCTGACCTGGCAGCAATCAGCACCATGGCCCCTGATACAAAAGCTCCTGCATTCATGTTTCTTGTTCTTCTGAAGAAAAGTAATCTCTGTTCTTCTGTATCTGACTCGCCGATGAGATAAACGGATGCAAGAAATCCACAAATGAACACCGTAAAAAGACCGACGGACAACGGAAACCAGTCCAGCCAGTCATATATATAAGCATCCAAAAAAGTATTTGCTGTAGGATCAATTTTACCACTGACAATACTTCCTGCAATGATACCCAGGAACAATGGTGTGATGATGCTTGCATAGACAAATATCCTGCTGTACACCATCTGCATTTCATCTTTCACTGCATCATAATTTCGAAAAGAGAAGGCGGTTCCTCTTGCGATAATTCCCATCAGCATCAGGACGAGCGGGATATGAAGATAAACTGACACAGCAGTGTATACGGCAGGGAATCCAACAAACAATATGACGATAGAAATAATGAGCCACATATGATTTGCTTCCCATATCGGACCCATGATCCTGTACATTAATTTCTTTGTTATAATTTTTGATTTAGGGGAAGAAACTAATTCGAGAATACCTGCACCGAAATCAGCTCCTGCCAGCAGAAGATATAATAAAATGGAAATCCATAAAAAGCCGGTTACAACGTATAGCATGATTCTAATTCAATTGGAGGTTCGATATTTTCCGGCATATCATAGATTTTTCCTACCATTTTTATCTGCCGGTATAAAAGAAAGATTACAACAAATGCCAGAGAAAAATATACAGCCGTGAAAAGATAGAAAGTGTATTTGATTCCCGGCATTGGGGTAACTGCATCTGAGGTTCTCATAATATCCTGGAGTATCCAGGGTTGTCTGCCCACTTCCGTTAATATCCATCCTGCTTCGACTGCGATGAAACCAGTTGGAATAGCATAAACAAACAATCGAAGAAGCCATTGGCTGTTCCTCCATTTCTTTTTCATGAGAGCACCTGTCAGATAAATAATGGCAATGAACATCATGATCATCCCGAAGCCCACCATGATCTGAAATGCGTAATGGGTAATGGCTACCGGTGGTTGATTTTCGCGAGGTATACTATCGAGCCCTTTTACCGTAGAATGAAAATCCCTGTTGACCATAAAACTCAGTAAACCGGGAATCTCGATATCATAATTTACTTTTTTATTTTTACTATCCGGTATGCCTCCGATGATCAGCGGAACGGAGTTTCCTGTGTAATAGAGGGCTTCCATAGCAGCGAGTTTTGCCGGTTGTCGTTTTGCAACATATCGCGCGGATTTATCACCACTAAAAGGTTGCAGAATAGCTGCAATGGCTGCGAATATCACGGCAATTTTAAATGCCTTTGTATGGAAGAGCAGATCCTTTTTACGAAGTATCATCAGTGCATGAACGCCGGCCACTGCAAATCCTGTTGCAGCGAATGCTGCCAGCGACATATGCAGCGCTTCCTGGTACCAGCCGGGATTGAACATTGCTTTTATCGGATCTATATTCAGGTATTGGCCATTGATATAATCGAAACCTGAAGGATCATTCATCCATGAATTTGCTGAAACAACCAGGATGCCTGAGGCCAGTCCGCTGATGCCTACCACCAGTCCGGTAAACCAATGGAACCAGCGGTTAAATCGATCCCAACCATACATAAAAAATCCAAGTGCTATGGCTTCTATAAAAAAGGCGGTTCCTTCCAGAGAAAAAGGCATGCCAAAAATGGGACCTGCATGTTTCATAAAATCCGGCCACAATAACCCCAGTTCAAATGATAACACGGTTCCTGAAACAGCGCCTGTTGCAAAAAAAATGGCAACGCCTTTGCTCCAGGCCTTTGTTACATTTTTGTAAACAATATTTCCTGTTTTTAACCAGTAAAAATGCGAGACTGCCATAAAAAACGGCATCACCATGCCGATGCAGGAGAATACAATATGAAATCCAAGTGAGAGGGCCATTTGGGAGCGGGCAGCAAGGAAGTCATTCATGTTTGGAAAGTTACAAATTCTTATACCTGCATTTCAGGTGAGTACCAGTTACTTTTCCACGACCAGTACCTGAAATGTTCCGGGTATAAGAGAAGGACGGAATTCGCCCGGCTTTTTTGGAGCGAACTCACCGGTGGGTAAATAGACTTTGTGGGTAATCTGGTCGACTGCCTGGGTTCTGGCTCCCTTCTTTGTTTTCAGATTTTGAATGACTTCAAACTTATTCGGAGATTGTTCCTGAATGATGGTTAGTGTACCATCCCCATTGGAAGAATAAACTATTTTTAATTTCTTATCAAAACCCACGGCATCGCATTCATCACCGATAGGAAGGCTGGTCACAACATTTCCATTGGTTGCATCCATAACGATGAGCTTTTGATTATCACAGCCGGCGAATAAGCGCATAGTCACGCGGTCTATCGCTAATCCGGATGCACTTTTACCAGGCGCGATCGGCCAAGTATTGATGATTTGATAAGTTTTAGCATTAATAACATCGATCTCACTTTTCTCTGCATTGTTCACGTAGATATTTCCCTGCCCGTCGCTTACTGCTGTTTCCGGCCAGCCGGTGAGTTTAATAGTGACCACGACCTGGTCGGTTGAGGGATCAATGACCGTCATACTCTTTCCACGGCCGTTGCAGGTGATCACCTTTTTGGTATAATCATCATAAAAAATGCCATCGGTAAACTCCCCTGCAGGAACATGTGACAGCACTTTAAATGTTTTCAGATCAAATACCAGGACACTATTGGATGAACCGTTGGAGATATATCCTTTACCAAATTCATGAGCGAGTGCGATGCCATGTACATCTTTCTCTGTCTTAATCACACTGATCGAATCGCCGGTCATTTTATCGAGAATATTAACCTGTGTTCCATGAGACAAATAAAGGCGGTTGGAAAGGCTGTCCACCGTGGTATAGTCATACCCGCCACCGCTTTTGATATGAAAAACCTGGCTGATTTTATATTGGGCATGGATGGCGGTAAAAGAAAGTAAAGTCAGTAATGACAGCTGTAGTTTTCTTTTCATACTTAGTGATTAAAAGAGATTAAGATCCAAAATCCAGCCAAATTATACATGCATTCTGTTCTAATCCTGTAGAAAATCTAATCCTCGTCCAGTTCCAGTAATAAATTTACTACTAAAGCCGTCCACCCGGTTTGATGTGAGGCGCCCAAACCTTTTCCTGTATCACCATGGAAGAATTCATAAAACAGGTGATGATCTTTGAAATGATCTGATGACCAGTTTGACTGATGGTCGGCATGATATTGGAATTGGCCGTCATCATTTCTTTCGAAAATCTTCAGTATTCTTTTCGTGAGCTGATTGGCAATTTGTTTCAGATTCAATTTATTTCCTGAACCAGCCGGAAATTCATAATGATATTTATCGCCGTAATATTCATAATATTTTCTAAGCGAGTGAATGATCAGATAATTTAATGGAAGCCAGATGGGCCCCCGCCAATTGGAATTACCACCAAACATGGTGCTGGAACTTTCACCCGGCTCATAATGTATAGAATAATTGTTGCCCTGGTATCCGAAAACATAGGGCTGCTCTTTATGACTCCTCGAAAGAGAACGAATTCCATAGTCGGATAAAAACTCCGCTTCATCCAATAATCTTTTCAAGAGACTTTCCAGGCGGTCATCAATCATGATGGCAAATAAATAATTTCCGTCTTTGTTTTTGTGTTCGATATTTGAAATGATCCTTGTTAAATCAGGTCTGGTAAGTCTGATGACTTCCAGCCTGGTATTAAACTGCCGGAGGTGATCAAATACTTTACTGTGCATGATTTCAACGGCCAATAAAGGAATGATTCCTACCAGGGAGCGGATTCTCAAACGCTGGCTTGTGCCATTTTCAAATTGAATGGCATCGTAATAAAACGCATCCTGATTATCCCAGAGAGAAATATCTTTCTTTCCAATATGATGCATGGCCCATCCGATATTCAGGAAGTGCCGGAAAAACTTGGCGGCGGATTCTTCATATGCCTGGTTATGCTGTGCTAATTCAAGAGATATGCGAAGCATATTGATCGAATACATAGCCATCCAGCTGGTCGCATCCGCCTGTTCTAGTTTTTTAATACCAGGTGGCATATGATTTCTGTCGAAGACGCCTATATTATCCAGGCCGAGAAAACCGCCTTCAAAAATATCCGTTCCATTTGCATCTTTTTGATTGACCCACCAGGTGAAATTCATAATCAGCTTTTGAAAAGCTCTCTCGAGAAAGTCCCAGTCGGCAACGCCGGTCTTTTTCCTGTCTTCTTCAAATACATACCAAACACTCCAGGCATGTACCGGAGGATTCACGTCGCTAAAGTTCCATTCGTAAGCAGGAATTTGTCCGTTGGGATGCATATAATATTCCCGCAGAACAACGGATAATTGTTGTTTGGCAAAATCGGGATCGATATGAACAAAAGTTGTTGCGTGAAAAGCGAGATCCCACGCTGCAAACCACGGGTACTCCCATTTATCGGGCATGGAAATGATATTCCGGCAGGTGAGATGTTGCCAGTCATAGTTACGCTTAAATATCCGGTGAGGTGCTGTTTCGTTGGGTTCCCCGAACAGCCATTTGAATACGTCGAGATAATAAAATTGTTTGGTCCACAGTATGCCGCTTGTCGAACTGCGCAGCAATGCCTTATGTTCTGCTGATAGATTTTTTGGAGTCAGTTTATCATAATATTCATCTGTTTCTGAAAGACGTTTGGCGAATATGTCTTCGAACCCTGACCAGGGGTCATCCAATTCAGTTTTACTTAATCTGATTTTGAAAGTTTTCGATGTTCCTGATCTGATTTTTTCTTTCAACCATATTGCCGCTTTAGTTCCACGTTTTTTTGGATTAACCGTATTTTCATTATTTACGATGTAGTTATTGATCCCGTCTTTTACGAATGGAGAATCATTCGGACGGTTATACATCCGCCTGTTATTTGTTTCGTTATCACAAAATAATTGTTCACCTCCCTGGTGGTATAAATAAAAACTTCCATTCCGTGATGAGGTTGTTTGCAGACAATTGGTGGAAAGCGAAATAATTTCAGGTTTGTTGAAGCGTGCATTGTGTTTCCAGAAATTACGAAACCAAATTTGTGGAAGTACATGTATGGTTGCGGCTTCAGGCCCCCTGTTATACACCGTGATTTTCATCAGGATGTCGTTGATTTCATTTTTAGTGTATTCGATGAAACAATCAAAATAGCGGTTGTCTTTAAATATATCTGTATCAAGTAATTCGTACTCCGGACTGAGCCTGTCGTTCTTATTTTTCTGCAGCAATTCAAGATAAGGAAATGCCTGCTGGGGATATTTGTAAAGAAATTTGCAATAGGAATGAGTAGGAGAGGAATCAAGATGAAAATAAAGTTCTTTCACATCTTCTCCATGATTGCCTTCTGCATTGGTCAATCCGAAAAGACGTTCTTTTAATATAGAGTCATTGCCATTCCAAAATGCGGGGGCGAGGCATAAGATCTGATCACTGTCGCAAAAGCCCGCTATCCCTTCTTCACCCCAGCGATACGCATAACTCCGGGCGAGATCGTGATTTACAAAGTTCCATGCATTTCCTTCGGGGCTGTAATCTTCTCTTACAGTACCCCACTGGCGTTCGGAAAGATAGGGCCCCCATTTTTTCCAGTTTCTGTTATTAGATGATTGGGAAAGGCGAAGATTCTCTGCATTACTCATCTTTACACACTATAAAAATTTATTATATGTTAATCTGACAGGAATATGATTAAATATATCGCTTTCCTATTCTATGGCAAATAATTATCTGTTAGAATATGATATAAATTTCTCATGAAGAAGGTTGCGATTATAATTCTTAGGAAGTCTTATGGCAGCATGAAGAATTGATATCCATAATGTCATCTTACAGGAGGAAAAGAAATAACAGTTATAGGACTGATCCTGTTACATTTAATTTTTTCCCCATCTATAAAATGAGCGGTATTGATGATTGGCACTTTATCCACTACCTCATTTTCATAGGATTTTGAAGAAAGAAAATAAAATGGGATTTCAAAAAACTGGCTTTTCCCGGTATTGTTAAACCAATTGTCCTTTGTACTCATTACTGCATTCGCAACAATATTTGTACAAATAGTATCCTTTATCGAAGTTATTGTCATGTTTACGATTTCCCCCTTTTTCATCAACCTCAAAAAATGCAATTACAAATAAACTTGAATCTCCCCATTCAACCGTACTTTCTCCTTTCATTAAATTTTTTGTGACTTTTCGTATCAGTGAGTCGTTGCCACCTTTATATCCTGCAATTTGATTTTGTGCGTTGACGAGATTTGTTATGGAAAGCAGAAAAATTATTAAAATAATTACCCTTTGCATACAATTTGAATTGACATACAATCTAAATCTAAAAAAATTTTCCTTCCAGAGTATTATAGGAAAAAGAAAAACCACCGTTCCTTGCAAATCAGTGGTTTAAAATCCTGGCAGTATTATTAAAACGTGAAATATGTACCGCGTACGGGAATCGAACCCGTGATTCATCCGTGAAAGGGATGCGTCTTAACCCCTTGACCAACGCGGCTCAAACAGTTAAACCCAACAGGTTATTGCCGTTTAGGGCCTGCAAAGATATAGGCTGACAGGATAACTTCCCAAATGTTTTTGTTTCGTAACTTTGCATCCTAAAAATTAAACAATCAAGCTATGAGCACAGTAAAAGTTGCGATCAATGGTTTCGGCAGGATCGGACGGTTGGTTTATCGGCAGATCCATAATATGAAAGGTATTGATATCGTTGCGATCAATGATCTGACCAGTCCTGCAGTATTGGCGCACCTCCTGAAATACGACAGTGCACAGGGCCGATTTAATGAAGATGTAAAATCAACTGAAAATTCCATTCTTGTAAACGGAGAATGAAGTAAAAATATATGCAAAGAAAAATCCGGCTGAAATTCCATGGAAGAATCATGATGTGGATGTTGTACTGGAATGTACCGGTTTTTTCGCCGACAAAGAAAAAGCTGAATTGCATTTGAAAGGTGGCGCAAAACGTGTTGTGATTTCAGCACCTGCTACCGGTGATTTGAAAACGATTGTCTTCAATGTGAACCACCATATCCTGGATGGAAGGAAACAGTGATCAGCTGCGCATCCTGCACTACGAATTGCCTGGCACCCATGGCAGATACACTCGATAAAGTATTCGGTATTGAAATGGGATTCATGACTACCGTGCATGCCTATACGAATGATCAGAATACGCAGGATGCACCGCATCCGAAAGGCGATCTTCGCCGTGCAAGAGCTGCTGCACAGAATATTGTTCCCAACAGCACGGGCGCGCAAAAGCAATCGGGCTGGTTCTTCCGCAACTGAAAGGAAAACTCGATGGAAGTGCTCAACGAGTTCCTGTAATCACCGGGTCACTCACTGAACTGACGAGCATTTTAAAAAAGAAAGTTACCGTGGAAGAAGTCAACGCAGCGATGAAAGCAGCTGTTAACGAAAGTTACGGATATACAGAAGAAGAAATCGTAAGCACAGACATTATCGGAAGCCATTTCGGTTCTCTGTTCGATGCAACTCAAACCAAAGTGATAACTGTTGGTGATAAACAACTCGTGAAAACGGTGAGCTGGTACGATAATGAAATGAGTTATGTGAGTCAGCTGGTGCGGACTGTTAATTATTTTGCGAGACTGATCAGTAAATAAAAATCATCGCATGCCAGATTTCTCCCAATTTAATTTCAAAGGAAAGAAAGCTTTGATCCGGGTGGATTACAATGTTCCACTCAACGACAAACTGGAAATTACAGATGATACCCGTATGCGGGCATCTATTCCTACGATCCAGAAGATATTGAAGGATGGGGGAAGTGTGATTCTGATGTCTCATCTGGGTCGACCGAAAGACGGTCCGACAGATAAATATTCTCTCAGGCACCTGGTTAAACATTTGTCTGACCTGCTCGGGGGAGTTCCTGTTTTATTTGCCAATGACTGTATCGGGGAGCAGGCCAGGCTGACTGCCGGCATGCTTAAACCTGGTGAAGTATTGCTCCTGGAAAACCTTCGTTTTTATAAAGAAGAAGAAAAAGGGTGATGAAGGGTTCGCTAAAAAACTGGCGCAGCTGGGTGATGTATATGTGAATGATGCTTTTGGAACTGCGCACAGGGCACATGCCTCTACTGCGGTGATTGCGAAATTCTTTCCCGGTGATAAAAAAATGTTTGGTCTTTTGATGGAATCCGAGGTGAAGAGTGCTGAAAAAGTATTGCATCAGGCAGGCAAACCCTTTGTAGCAATCATCGGGGGAGCTAAAGTTTCTGATAAAATGCTCATCCTCGAAAACCTGCTTGAAAAAGCGACAGATATTATTATAGGCGGGGGCATGGCTTATACTTTTATGAAAGCGGAGGGAGGAAATATCGGCAATTCCCTTTGTGAGAATGACCGGGTTCAAACGGCCATTGACCTAATAAACAAGGCGGCGGCTAAAGGTGTTTGCATTCATCTTCCTTCTGATTCAATTATTGCAGACAAATTTGATGCGGATGCGCAAACTTCCACTTCTCCAAGTAATAATATTCCTGATGGATGGATGGGCCTTGATATCGGCCCGAATGCAGTCGAACAGTTTTGCAACGTAATAAAAAGATCAAAGACCATACTCTGGAACGGCCCGATGGGTGTTTTTGAAATGGAGAATTTCCGTCATGGTACCAAATCCGTTGCGCTGGCGGTAGCGGAATCAACAAGCCGTGGTGCTTTTTCGCTGGTTGGTGGGGGTGATTCTGTTTCTGCGGTGAATATGTTTGGACTGGCGGATAAAGTAAGTTATGTATCTACCGGTGGCGGAGCAATGCTGGAATATTTTGAAGGAAAGGAACTTCCGGGGATTGCTGCATTACCAGGAGGTAACTTAATATTCGTCCCGAACTTCTTACTCTCGGAAATTGTTACATTTATAACCTAAAAAAACATAAAGTATGAGTACTCGTAACCTGTCGCTCATTATTATTGTCATTGTAATCCTGCTTTTTGGCGGTTGTGCCTGCAGCGGTTATAATAATCTGGTAGCAAAAGATGAAAATGTAAAGAACAAATGGGCCAATGTGCAGAGTGATTATCAACGCAGAAGTGACCTGATACCGAACCTTGTTAATACCGTTAAGGGAGCTGCGAATTTCGAACAGACCACATTGACCAATGTGATTGAAGCACGTGCGAAAGCAACCCAGGTACAGATAAATGCAAATGACCTGACTCCGGAAAATCTCGCTAAATTCCAGCAGGCACAGGCAGGTTTGAGTGGAGCATTGGGAAGACTGCTTGCTGTGGCTGAAGCATATCCTGATCTAAAGGCTACCCAGAATTTCAGGGACCTGCAGGCACAGCTGGAAGGAACCGAAAACAGGATCAAAGTCTCCAGAAATGATTTTAACTCTGCTGTACAGGACTATAATCAGACTGTCAGGAGTTTCCCTAATAATATTTTCGGTAAAATGTTTGGATTCCAATCCAAAGCACCATTCCAGTCTGATCCGGGAGCGGATAAAGCGCCTGATGTGAAATTCTGACAACGTCAAAAATCCATGTGTTGAAAATTCCACTTTTTTCAAAGAAAGAATTTTTTTCTACGTTAGAAAAAAACCAGATCGTTGCTGCCATCAAACAGGCGGAGCAACAGACCAGTGGCGAGATACGTGTGTATATTGAAAGCCGTTGCCGCTTTGTGGATCCGCTTGACCGCGCCGCCGAGGTTTTTGCACATCTGGATATGGGTAAGACAGCGAGTCACAATGCCGTTCTGATTTATGTTGCTACAAAAGACCATCAGCTGGCTGTTTTCGGCGACCAGGGCATACATGAAAAAGTGGGCGAAGTTTTCTGGAAAGAAAGGGTGATGCTTATGCTTTCTCATTTTAAAGAGGATCATTATGCTGATGCGATTGTGAAAACGATCCAGGACATTGGTACTGCATTAAAATATCATTTTCCATACGACGGGAAGACTGATATCAATGAATTACCCGACGATATTGTTTTTGGCAGGTAAAAGCCATTCTGCTTCATGAAGAAACTATTATTGCCTCTGCTGATTTTCTCCTGCCTGTTCACAACAGCACAGAATATCCCTGCGCCTTCTAATCCACCGAGGCTGGTGAATGATTTTGCGCATGTGATGACTTCCGATCAGGTAGAGCAGCTGGAAAGCAAGCTGGTTGCTTATGACGATAGTACTTCTATTCAGATTGCCGTGATTACGGTTCCTACTACAGGAGATTATGCCATTGAAGATTATGCGCTGAAAATTCTCCGTGACTGGAAAGTTGGTAATAAAAAAACGAATAACGGCATGGTCATTCTTGCTGCTATTCAGGATCATAAAGTTTATATCGCTACCGGATACGGAATGGAAGGTTCAGTTCCTGATATAACCGCCAAAGAGATCGTTGAAGATGAAATCGTTCCCAACTTTAAAGAAAATAATTATTACAGGGGTTTTGATCTTGCTGCAGATGCTATTATAAAAGCATCGCGTGGAGAATATGTTGCACCTTCCGGTTATGATCAGCGTGGCCGCCATGGCAGCGGCGGTGGAGGAAATATTATTGGAATCATCATTTTTGTAATTATCATACTTGTATTAATAAGTCGCGGCGGCGGAGGAAGAGGTGGCGGAGGTATATTCAGTGGTTCCGGCGTTCTACCCTTTATTCTTGGAAGTATGCTCGGAAGCGGTGGCCGCGGAGGCGGCGGATTTGGTGGTGGTGGTGGATTGGAGGTGGAGGTGGCGGAGGTTTTGGCGGATTCGGTGGCGGAAGCGGAGGAGGTGGTGGAGCAGGAGGAAGCTGGTAAAGGAAAGTATGGGAGTATGGGAGTATGGGAGATGGGAGTGCGAACTACTTTCCTGTGTTCAAGTTTTTCTTGCTGGTAATTATTATTCTTGACAGGATGCGATTATTTCATTTATACTTTTTAAGCTTCCTGCGGAATATTTCCATCGATCATTTTTTCACATAAGCTTAGCCAATAAAAAGTTTCATTAGCTTCTTTTAAAGCAATTTTCATTTTATGAATGAAGTCAATTCTACTTTCTGAATGTTGGGCTTCAAAAACATTTGCTCCGACGGAGGTGCCTGACTTTAATAATTGATTTGCAATTATAAACTTCTTCTGCTCTCCAATGACTCGCAATAGCTTACAACTAAAATGGAAAAATCTAACGATTTTTTTACAATAGGACCTTCCCTCATAAAAATTAAGATTTGAAGTTTTAAACTCAAATCTTACTCTGATTCGCTAAAGGAAAATGGGAAATACACTTTGAGATAAAAGAATTTCACGTCACCCAAAGCGCTTTTCAACTCCCATGCCCCCATACCCCCATACTCCCATACTCCCATACTCCCATACTTTCTTTAGTTCAGTTTCGACCTCACATACTCCG
>CAVWUD010000011.1:0-166553 GCA_963757975.1 uncultured Bacteroidota bacterium | reverse complement strand
CCGATCGAGCGCTGAATACCTTCTATCACTTCTCCGCCGATGGTTCCGAATTTGGTATACCATTCCAGTCCCAGCACTTCGTCTCCCAAGTGATAAAGCCTTGCAGCTGAATTTTTCCAAATGGTTTGATTTTCAAAGTTTCGCATCACAATAAAAGCGCCCGGGTCTCCCGTCACCGCAGAAACATATTTCTTTTTTGCCGGTGAATACGCGAGTTTTTCTCCTTTCTCCACTTTGTAAAAACTGGTGCCGCCTCCTGCAATCATTTCCTTAACCCATGCAGCAGTTTTATATCCGGCAGCTTCCATTTTCTTTATTGTATCTTCCACACCAAACAGATCCCAGGTTTCAAATGCACCAATCTCCCATCCAAATCCTGCACGCATCGCATCATCGACTCTGAAAATTTCATCGCTGATTTCAGGGATTCGGTGCGATACATAGGAGAAAAGCTCGTAATGAAACTGCCGGTAAAAGCACCCGATTTATCCCTCGCCTGTATCAGAATTTTTAATCTTTCTTTCAAATCATCCAATGGTTTGGCAGCATCCACTCCGGGAAAAGAAGCTTTTTCCCTGGGTTTATATTCAAATGACTTCAGGTCGAGCGTCAGTATTTCACGTTCGCCTTTTTGATTTTTTATTTTGGAGAAAAATCCCTGACCGGTTTTATCACCAAGCCAGTTATTTGCAATCATTTTTTCCAGCCAGGAAGGAATTTCAAAAGTATCTCTTGCTTCATCTGAAGGACAATTTTCATAAATCCCCCGCGCAACTTTAACCAGCGTATCCAGGCCGACGACGTCCGCGGTGCGGAAGGTGGCCGATT
Source organism: uncultured Bacteroidota bacterium (assembly GCA_963757975.1). Taxonomy (GTDB): domain Bacteria; phylum Bacteroidota; class Bacteroidia; order Chitinophagales; family Chitinophagaceae; genus Puia. Next base: position 165,725 of record CAVWUD010000011.1, on the reverse strand, counting down.
TGGGACGGCCGATAATAGGTCCCGTCAGTGTTTCTACCTGGTCAATATTCAGTTGCAGTTTATCCATGAGTTTGAATATCGCCATAATGCTGAAAACACCAACCCGGTTGGCAATAAAAGCAGGACTGTCTTTACACAGCACCGTGGTTTTACCAAGATAAAGATCTCCATAATCCAGAAGAAACTGAATCACATCCGGATCAGTATCAGGAGTGGGAATAATTTCCAGAAGTCTCAGGTACCTGGGTGGATTGAAAAAATGTGTTCCGCAGAAATGTTTTTTGAAATCTTCTGATCTGCCTTCATTCATCAGATGAATAGGAATGCCGGAAGTATTGGAGCTGACAAGGGTACCCGGTTTTCTGTATTTCTCGACTTCGCCGAAAATAGCAGTTTTAATATCCAGTCGCTCAACCACTACTTCAATAATCCAGTCGCAGGCGGAGATATCTTTCATATTATCAGAGAAGTTGCCCGTCCTGATATGTTTCACTACTTCACTGTTATATACCGGCGAAGGATTTGATTTGACAGCAGATGTCAGTGCTTCATTTACGATCCGGTTTTTCACTACGGGATTATCCAGTTAAGTTTCTTTGCCTGTTCAGCAGCATTTAACTCTGTGGGAGTCCGGTCAAGCAATAACACCTGAACTCCGGTGCCCGCGAAGTGACAGGCAATCCTTGAACCCATTACACCACTACCCAGTACTGCTACTTTACGTATGATTCTTTTCATTTTGGAATCCGTTTTAAATCTATTTCTTACCCGAAGATAAACTGTGGAGAATAATTTTTACCTTACTTCAGATCCTGTTCCAATCAATTCATCCGGAGCAACAAAAACCAATTTGCCATTAGAATCTTCTGCCATCAGGATCATTCCATTACTTTCAATGCCTTTCATCTTCCGGGGGGCCAGGTTTGCTACCACAACCACTTGTTTGCCTGGAATGTCTTCAGGTTTAAAATGAAGTGCGATACCCGAAACAATAATTCTCTTTTCGAAGCCCATGTCTACTTCCAATTTCAGCAGTTTATCTGCTTTTGCAATTTTTTCTGCCGAAAGGATAATGCCGGTTCGCAGTTCAAGTTTTTCAAAATCGGCATATTGAATTTCTTGTTTTTTTTCAGGGAGCACTGCGGAACTTTCAGTAATACCGTTATCTGGTTTAATCGTATTGCGATGCAGTTTTTCCATTTGTTTTTGTATTTCTTCGTCTTCTATTTTTCTGAATAATAACACAGGAGGGCGAAGACTGTAGCCCATCTTTAAAAGGTCAGTCCTGCCTGCGTTTTCCCATTCAAGCATCCTTTCCACAACCTTCATCATATTCAGCAATTTCTTGGCTGTTGCAGGAAGAAATGGATTAATAAGTATTGTGAGATTGGCCGTCAGTTGAAGGCACAGAAATAAACAATTGTCTATTTTTTCCTGATCTTCCGGTGTAGTCGTTTCTTTGCCGGCTTTCTTCCAGGGCTCTTTGTCCTGAAGATATTTATTTCCTTTTCTTGCAAGGTCAATGATTGAATAAAGGGCATCACGGAATTTATATTGTTCGAGCAGATTTTCAACTGTAATTTTTGTCTGTTCTATCTGGTGGATCAGTTCAGTATCGGAAGCCTCTTTAATGTTCTCATGCCAGAAAGGTACTTTTCCTTTGCAAAGTTTATGCATGAGCACGAAAGTCCTGTTTACAAAATTTCCGAAAATGGACACGAGTTCGCTGTTATTCCTGTCCTGAAAATCCTTCCATGTAAAGTCATTGTCCTTGGTTTCAGGTGCGTTCGCACATAGAACGTAACGGAGAACATCTTCACATCCGGGAAAATCTTCCAGGTATTCATGAACCCAGACTGCCCAGTTGCGGCTGGTAGAGACCTTTTCTCCTTCAATATTCAGAAATTCATTGGCTGGTACATTGTCGGGCAGAACAAAATGTCCATGTGCCAGCAGCATGGCGGGGAAGATAATACAATGAAATACAATATTGTCTTTACCAATAAAATGTACCAGTTTGGTATCAGTCTGTTGCCAGTAGTCAGCCCATTTTGGTGTTAACTCTTTTGTAGCAGAAATATAACCGATGGGAGCGTCGAACCATACGTACAATACTTTTCCTTCGGCATCCGGTAAAGGAACTTTAATTCCCCAGTTACCATCACGCGTCATGGCGCGTGACTGTAAACCATTATCGAGCCAGCTTTTACACTGTCCATAGACGTTATTTTTCCATTCTGTATGGCCATTTAGGATCCATTCTTTCAGAAATTTTTCATAGTGCTGGAGAGGAAAATACCAGTGTTTGGTTTTTCTTTTAACCGGGACAGCATCGCTTAGTGTACTTCGCGGATTAATAAGCTGGTCGGGGCTCAGTGAAGATCCGCAACGCTCGCACTGGTCACCAAAAGCATTTGGATTGCCACAGATCGGGCAGGTGCCGGTGATGTAGCGGTCGGCCAGAAAAATTTTCGCTTCCTCATCGTAAAATTGTTCTGTTACTTTCTCTTCAAAAATATGATCATCGTATAATTTTGTAAAAAAAGCAGAAGCGGTTTCATGATGCACAGGGTTGGTTGTGCGGGAGTAGATGTCGAATGAGATAAACATCTGCTCAAAACTTTTTTTAATCAGCGCATGATATTTGTCAACGACCTGTTGTGGCGTTATTCCTTCTTTCATTGCCCTGATGGTTATCGGAACGCCGTGTTCATCACTGCCTCCGATAAAAAGGATGTCTTTTTTACGAGCCCTCTGGTAGCGTACATAAATATCTGCGGGAATATAGCATCCCGCAAGATGGCCGATATGAATAGGTCCGTTTGCATAGGGAAGGGCGGCAGTAACCAGGATGCGGTTGTATTCTTTCATAATTTGATGACGGATTGCAAAAATACGTTAAAGAGGCGTAAAGCTTAATGCCTAAAGCTTAAAGCTCAAAGCCTGAAACTTTTTATAATTTACAACAGTAAGATCATAAGTGCTTTTGAACCCAACAGTTAACTTTATTTGATGAAGAGAAAGTCTTTCCTGGGATCCCTGATGGGTAGCCCTTTACTGGCATCGGCGAATTTTAAGTCTGTTCTTAATAAGGATAACAGAATTTTGGATGAAATACCCTGGCGCATTCCGCCTTATCTGAAAACAGGAGATACTGTTGGAATTACCTGCCCGGCAGGATATATGACACCGGAAGAAATCCAGCCGGCAGTGCAGACAATAAAAAGCTGGGGATTTAATCTGCGTATAGGCAGGACCGTGGGGGCCCGCGATTTTATTTTCGGTGGAACAGATTCGGAAAGACTGGCAGACCTGCAGCAAATGCTGGACGATCCTTCTATCCAGGCCGTCATGTGTGCAAGGGGAGGCTATGGATGTGTCAGGATTATTGATCAGCTGGACTGGAAGAAATTCATAGAAAGGCCAAAATGGATTATCGGATTCAGTGATATCACTGTTATTCATGCACAGCTTAACCACCAGTTTCATATAGCTTCTATACATTCAAAAATGTGCAATAGTTTTCCGGAGACTTCTGAACAGGTTGAAAAAGGTCAATGGGAAAGTATTTTATCCATTCAGTCTGCATTAACAGGTAAGAAGATTGAATATCCAATTATATATGATGGGAGTAACCGGCCCGGATTCGGACAGGGAATACTGGCTGGTGGAAATCTTAAAACGATTGAAACCCTTGCCGGTTCCGCATCTGATCTGCGCACCGATGGCATGATCCTGTTCCTGGAAGATACTGGAGAATACTTATATAGCATTGACCGTATGTTTTTTAATCTGAAGCGCACAGGCAAGCTTGAAAATCTAAAAGGGTTGTTGATTGGGGCATTCCGTGTTAAACCCGATGACCCTGGAGACGAGTTTGGAAGAAGCGTTTACAATATCGTACTGGACCGGGTAGCTGAATATAAATACCCTGTTTGTTTTAATTTCCCGGTTGGCCACGTAAAAACAAATTATGCATTGAAATGCGGCGTCAGGCATGAATTGAATATTGATTCGGAACTTGTTAATTTTAGAGAAAGCTCTTAAGGCCTAAAGCTTAAAGCTTAAAGCCTAAAACTTATGTGGAAATTAGAAAGGGTATAATTGTGAGAATGGAATTAAAATCTGGCTTAATCAATTCTATCTAATAAAATTTATTACTTAGCATCCTAAACAATCATCAAAAAGTTTAAGGCCTTAAGCTTTAAGCTTTAGGCTTTAACAAGGTCAACAATGTCAAACACAACTCCTCCTTACTTAAAAAGTGGCGACACCATCGGCATTATGTGTCCGGCCGGTTTTATGTCCGCCGAAAGAATTGTACCCTGTGTGAATGCTTTAACATCATGGGGCTACAGGGTTAAGATCGGGAAAACTGTCGGCGGTACTTCTTCCAATTATTTTTCGGGTAATGATATAGAAAGACTGGAGGATCTGCAGGAAATGCTGGATGATGATCAGGTAGCAGCGATTTTATTTGGGAGGGGGGGATATGGGCTGAGCAGGATCATTGAAAAGATCAGTTTTAAGAGATTCCGTAAATCACCTAAATGGATCCTGGGATATAGTGATATTACTTTATTGCACGCACATATATATGCGAATTATGATATCGCCACGGGGCACACTGGAATGGCCGGCGCTTTTCTTGATTCGGGACCTGATGATCCGTTTATACATTCCATTCGGGATCTCCTGACAGGTAAAAAATTGCAATTTTTCTGTGAACCGCATCCTTTTAACCGCAGAGGAGAAGCAGAAGCAGTGCTTATGGGTGGAAATCTTACTTTACTGGCGCATATCATAGGAGGACCATCAGATTTTAAAACCAAGAACCTCATCCTTTTTATTGAAGATATAGGGGAATATTTATACAATGCAGACCGGATGCTTCATCAGTTAAAGAAAGCCGGAAAATTTAATAAACCTGCAGCGCTCATTATCGGAAGTTTTACAGATATGAAAGATACTGAAAGACCATTCGGACAGGATGCTTATGAAATAATCCGCGATGTACTTTCAGAATATGACTTTCCTGTTTGTTACGGATTTCCGGTCGGTCATGTAAAAGATAATTTTGCCCTGAAATGTGGCGTAGAATACAAGCTGCGGATAGGCAAAGAAAGGGTTTCGCTGGAGGAAATTTAAACGAACAGTGAGCGTATCAAAACCGGACATTATAATTAAGGGATCTTATTTAAATTATTGAAAAAGAACAATTTGAATAACTGGCATTCCTTTGGCCTCTTGAGAGAGGTTCCTAAAAACATTCATCATGCTGGAGAACTATTTTAAAATTGCTTATAGAAATCTGACAAGAAATAAAGCATTTTCCTTCATCAATATTCTTGGTTTGGCTGTTGGCTTAGCTACTTGTGTGCTGATGATACTTTACATTTTTAGTGAACTGGGATATGATAAGCAGAATAAAAATTCCGATCGCATATTCAGAATTGCGTATCAGGCAGTTAAAAAAGTTAATCCTGAAGATAAATCCTGGGCTTCCACTGCCGCACCGATTGCATGGGGATTGAAATCAGACATGCCGGAAGTTGAGCAGTCAACGAGGTTACTTAAATTTCCATCGCTCGATAAAATGTTACTGAAATATGAACATGGCAATGAGAAAAAAATATTTTACGAAAGCAATGGATACTATGTTGACTCTACATTTTTCCAGATTTTCAGTTACGACTTTATATTTGGAAATCCCCTGACATCACTTAATGAGCCGAACAGTATTGTAATTTCAGAACAGGTAGCCAGTAAAATATTTGGAAATGAAAATCCTGTAAATAAATCAATCACTGTTGGTTTGCCGTATGGCGATTTCATTTATACTGTTAAAGGAGTTTTTGATGATTCAAAAATAAAATCACATATCCCTGCACATTTTTTCCTTTCCATGAGGAATGGAGATATAGGCACCTGGGTTGAAAATCAAACGAACTGGGCCACAAATAATATTTTTCACACGTATGTGAAATTAAAAGAGGGAGCAAATGCTGGTAATTTTGAGAAGAAGCTGCAGGAATTCATTGACCGCAGGGGAGGTAAGGATTTGAAAGAAATGGGAATTCTGCGACAATTATTCATTCAACCTGTAACAGATATATATCTCCATTCCAACCTGGACAATGAGATCGCTCCTAACGGAAATATTACATATCTGTATATTCTTGGAAGCATCGCTTTATTTGTTTTACTGATAGCCTGTATCAATTTTATGAACCTTTCAACGGCCCGGTCCTTAAAACGTGCAAAAGAGGTTGGAGTAAGAAAAGTTCTGGGGGCTGAAAAGAGATCTCTTGTGTATCAATTTCTGGGGGAATCAATATTGATGAGTTGTCTTGCTTTACTTTTGGCATTGATCATTGCATATCTGGTATTACCCCTTTTTAATAATCTTACTCAGAAAAATATTGCACTTTTTGATCAGCCGGGTATCTGGATCTGGATAATCGTACTTACCGTAGGGACGGGATTGCTCTCTGGTATTTATCCCGCTTTTTATCTTTCTTCATTCAGACCCATTACAGTTCTCAAGGGAAAATTGTTGAATAACTTTTCAGGAGCTGCAATACGAAAAGGCCTGGTTGTGTTCCAATTTGTAATTTCAATTTGCCTTATTCTGGGGGTTATTGTCATACAGAAGCAATTGCAATTCATGAACAATCAGATGCTTGGTTTTAATAAAACCCAGCAGATCATTTTGCCTTTGCGAAGCCCGGGTGCTGCAAAAAATTATGATGTATTGAAAACTGAGTTATTAAAAAAACCAGGTATAAAGAATGTAACCTGCGGATCTACTTATCCGGGCATCTCAAGTGTTGATGATATGATTTTTTATGCCGAAGGTAAATCGGTAAAAGATGTGATAGATATTCATCTTGCTAACGTGGGTAATGATTATTTCGAAACATTAGGATTAAAACTGGTGGCAGGCAGGGGATTTTCAAAAGAATTTACTGCCGACTCGAATAGCATTATTCTGAATGAAACTGCTCTTCATGAGCTTGGGTATCCTTTAAAGACGGCCTTGGGAAGGAAGATATATTTTGATTTTCAGGGGAGTCATAATACGATGGTTATTGTCGGTGTAGTCAGGAATTTCAATTTTGAAAGCTTATATAATACAATAAAGCCTTTTGCATTCAATACATTAATGGGGAACAGGCATAATTATGTAATTGCAAATATTTCATCCAAAAATTATGCGGGAACCCTGCAGGAAATGTCAAAGTCCTGGAACAATATCAATCCCGGAATACCATTTGTTTATTCATTTCTTGACAAGGATTTTCAGAAAAATTATGAAAAAGACCAGCGTATATCCGGAATTGTATGGAGCTTTACTGTGATTGCAATCCTGATCGCCTGCCTTGGATTATTTGGTTTGTCTGCATTTGCCGCAGAACAACGCTTTAAAGAAATTGGCGTAAGAAAAGTGCTTGGTGCTTCTGTTTTCAGTATCGTAGGATTATTGTCCAAGGATTTTATAAGAATAGTTTTAGTAGCCATACTCATTGCCACTCCGATCGGATGGTATTTTATGAATAAATGGTTAGAGAGTTTTGCTTACAGAACACCCGTCAGCTGGTGGATATTTGCAATCACTGGTTTCCTTGCGATTTTAATAGCGCTCATCACCGTCAGTTTTCAGGCAATCAGAGCGGCGATTGGCAATCAGGTAAAAAGCCTGCGGTCCGAATGAACTTCTACAACATTTTATCTTTAATTGGGATCCCATTAAAAATTAGACTTAGTCTTAGTCTTAGTCTTTAAGCTTTAAGCTTTCTGTTTAAGCTGTTTTAGTACATTTGCGGCTACTGAATCAAGATGAGTCTTATCAGAAAGTTTCTTCTTCATACGCTGGGTGAAAAACGTTATTTACGTCTGCTGGCCAGTTCATTTCAGAAATTGTATAAAACCGGCCACCTTAGTGTGGACTACCAGGATATTTATTTTTTGAAGAATCTTATCCATCAGGGTGACTATTGCATTGACATTGGCGCGCATCTCGGATATTTTACTGTTGAAATGAGTCGCCTGGCTGGTAGTCACGGACATGTATATGCGATTGAACCGATGACTAAATTCTTTAATACCCTGAAAGGCCTGGTATCAAATGTTAGCAATAGAAATATTACCCTATTTCAATACGCGATGGGGGGAGGAGAGGACTTTGTGGAAATGGGCATTCCCAGGGTGAATAACGTCAAAAAATTCGCTTATGCAAGAGTAATCCGGACCAGTACTTTTCTTGAATATGTGGAATCTGAAAAAGTTAAAAACGTATCGGGTGATGAGATATTTCGTGATTTATCCAGAGTGGATTTTATTAAATGCGATGTGGAAGGTCTGGAACTCCCGGTATTTCAGTCTTTCATTGAAATCATAGATAAACACCGCCCGGTGATTCTATGTGAACTCGGAGATCCGCAGGAAAGAAAAAGATTGCTGGATCTTTTTTCTCCGTTTCATTATAAGATGTATTACCTGGAAAATAAAAAATTGAAGTCCTTCTCACCTGAAAGTACAGTTGCCCCGGTATCACATAATCATTACTTCATACCTGAAAGACGTTTACAAAATTTATCCCACCTGATTTCATTTTGAAGTCAGTTTTCTCCGATTCTTTTTAAATCTTAAATCAGGTAAAGGGGAAACGATCAGTGGGAATTTCTCGATAAGTACATTAGACGGATCCAGTCCGAATCCCCTTTCCTCAGATAAGCTGGCTTCCTTCAGCCAGAAATATAATTTCATGATCACTCTTTCGAAAAAAGAAAGTTCATTATCCTGACTCAGGTATTTCTCCATTACCACCACCTGGAAATCACCGACAACATTATTTCTTTCCAGCGATTCGTACCTGCTGGTAATATTGACTTCCCTGTTTTTTACAAGATCCTCCACTACTTTCCGGATCATCAGATTAATTCTGGGCTCAATCCTGAAACCTAGTCTGAATTCCACACGAATGATGTCATTAGGAATGATGTGGGTTACCGAATATTCAGAGATATATGGTTCATCCAGTGTATCTATATGAACGAACCAGTAAATATCTGCGCGTTTAGGTTTTTTATTAAGAATGGAATAAATTATTTTATGCTCGATTTCCTTGGGGTTATTCGCGCTCGTCATATACATAAGATGCGTAGCGAATTTTGGAACGCTGCGGTCGGTACTCAGCTCCTGGATCTGCGGAATATAATTTTCCAGTCGCACGAATTCAACGTAACGATTTTTAATTTTTCGCGAACGGTACCATACATACATGATCCCGAATAAAGCCCCTCCTACTATCAGGGTTACGAAACCACCATGTGGGAATTTTTCAAGATTTGCGAAAAGGAAACTGAATTCTATAATCAGATATACGGTTAGATACAGATATATCAATGCCGTCGGAACTCGCCTGGATATGAGAAAATTGGAGAATAAAATAGATGTTGCCAGCATACATAAGGTGATGGCCAGTCCATATGCGGCTTCCATATGGGAAGAAGACCGGAAATAAACAGTGATACCGCAACATCCGATAAATAAAAGAAAATTAATAGCCGGGATATACAGCTGTCCTTTCTGTTCTGTGGGATAACTGATCCGGAACTTTGGCCAAAGGTTCAGCCGCATGGCTTCGCTGATCAGTGTGAAGGACCCGCTGATCAGGGCCTGGCTGGCGATAATCGCAGCCGCAGTCGCGATCAGGATGCCAGGTATCAGGAACCAGTCGGGCATGATGCTAAAAAACACACTATTATGTGCTGTGTCAAATACTTTGCCCAACTGGTTATGCAGGAGCCATGCACCTTGTCCGAGATAATTCAATATAAGACAGGTTTTCACATAAATCCAGGATATGCGGATATTGCTTTTACCACAATGTCCCAGGTCGGAATAAAGGGCCTCAGCCCCGGTAGTACAAAGAAATACAGCACCCAATATCCAGAATCCTTTTGGATATATGGTTAATAGTTCAATGGCATAAAATGGACTCAGGGCTTTGAAAATATGGAGATCATCCAGCAGATGACCTGATCCTAAAACAGCCATCATTCCAAACCATAACAGCATGATGGGTCCGAATAGTTTTCCGATGGAATCCGTGCCAAATTGTTGAAGGAAAAAAAGAATCAGCATGATCCCCAACACGATATAAACAATCGTATCCTGTGGTATATAATTCAGGCTGGGTAATTGCCGCAGACCTTCTATGGCTGATGTAACAGAGATGGGGGTGTGATCATACCATCGGCAAGAAGAGCTGCACCTCCGATCATGGCAGGTAAAACGAGCCAGCGTCTTTGTCTGCGGACCAGTGCATAAAGAGAAAATATTCCACCTTCACCTTTGTTGTCAGCATTCAGGGTAAGCCAGACATATTTAATCGTTGTTTGCAGAGTAAGCGTCCAGATAATACAGGAAAGACTTCCAATAATTAATAATTCGCTGATAACGCGACCATTTATAATGGCGTTGAGTACATAGAGCGGAGAAGTTCCGATGTCTCCGTAAATAATACCTAAAGCAATAACCAGGTTGCCTACGGTGACCTTGTCAATTTGTTTGCTCACTACAGTGCATGTTAAGTTGGTGTCATAGCGGACAGGGACGTCTATATGGCAAACGATCTCATTTGTGAAAAAGCAATCGGCACAAAGATATAGGGAATAGGATGAAATTAACAGATTCTAAAGGGAGTTTTGAGTACCTTGGCTTTTGAACCAATCTTTATAAGTGTTTTATTATGAATTTAAGAATACTTGGCCTGTTGTTATTCCTTCCTATTCTTATCCAGGCCCAACACATTGTTTATACCGAACCTGAACAGGACGATACACGCAAAACAGATTTTGAAATTATTGGCCGGGTTTCGGGAAATATCCTGATTTTTAAGAATAACCGTACCACAAGCTCCATTTCAATTTATAATACCGATATGAAGCTGGTTCAAAGGATTCCACTCCCTTTTTTACCGGAAAAATATACCAATGTTGATTTTGTGCAATACCCGGACTTCTTCTATTTACTGTGTGAATACCAGAAAAAGAATATCGTTCACCTGACAGCTTATAAATTGGATGGGCAGGCCCAAACAATGGGTGAACCTGTTGACCTGGATACTACCCAGGTAAGTGGTTCGAATAATGGTAAGATATATACCAATATTGACAAGTGAGGATAAACAATGGCTGATGGCTCTTAAGATCAATACTAAAAATCCGAAAACCTATACTTTCACATCTTTTCTGTTCAATAAAACCCTTGAGTTACAGGACCGGCACCGGATTTCCATGTTGGTGCAGGATCGTGCAGACATGTTTACAAATTTCGAATTGGACAATGATGGTCAGCTTGTATTTACACGCTTTGCACGAACGGGCAATGGCGAATACCTGACCCATGTTTCATTTGTTATGAAAGGACCTGCTTCCGATACTTTTGCAATCCGGGATGTGGGAGCCAGTGACCAATATTCTGGATGAATTAAAACTTAAGGTTGATAATTACAATAAGAAATACCTCCTTTCGGCGTTTTATTACACGCAAAGGCGGGGAAATATCGAAGGACTTTACACAGTAATCTGGGATAAAACATCCGATTCCAAATTAAAGGAATGCCGTAACCATTTTCAATGAAGATTTACGGACGCTCGCAAAAAGCTCCGAGTCAAATATGAAGATGGCATTTAATGATTATTTTATGAAGAGAATTGTACCCAAGAAAGATGGGGGATACCTTGTAATTTCAGAATCTGAGTTTACTACCAGCCGCGGATCTGCATTTAGCAGGTCAGACTATTTATATGGACCTATGAGTCCGATCGACTATTATTCTCCATATTATAATCCATATTCACCTTATAACCGGTATGGGATGGGAACAGTCAACAGGTACAGTGCCGAGAGTATTTTGGTACTATCTTTCGACAAGAACAGTAATATGGAATGGAGTAATGTGATTCCGAAGAGTCAGTTTGATGATGAAAGTTCAGCACTGCTTTCCTATCAAACCATGAATACCGGAGGAGAATTACATTTTTTATATAATCAGGTTGACAAAAGAACTATGTTGCTTACGGATCAGAGTATATCAGCGGATGGGAAAATTACCAGACTTCCTACCTTTCATAACCTCGACAAAGGATATACATTTATGCCCCGCATAGGAAAACAGGTGTCGAGTAATCAAATTGTAATACCTTGCCAGTACAGGAATTATCTTTGCTTTGCAAAAATAGATTTTTAAAACCCCGCAGGTGATCGGTATTTTCAAAAAAAAAGCATCCACCAATGCTTTAATACTCTTCCTATACGCTTTAGTTCTGAAGTTTTCACTTTTCCTGCATCCCTTTTTACCGGTATTGCATGCAGAAGACAATTATTTATATCGATTTGTACTAACAATTCTCGGTTCTCTTTTTGGCCACGCCCCTCTTCCATATTCGATACTCAGTTTTATCATTTTGTTTTCACAGGCAACCCTGCTTAACAGCATTTGTAACTATCATAAAATGCTGCCGCATGCCAATTATCTTCCGGGCATGTGTTATATCCTGGTGACATCATTATTGCCTGACTGGGGACATTTCTCGGCTCCGCTCCTGATAAATTCCATCATGATCTGGTGCTGGTACCGGATGGTAGCTTTATATAACAGTCCCTAATCCGATAGCATCTATTTTCAATATCGGCGTTTTCCTGGGCCTTGCTACCCTGCTGTATATTCCGGCTATTGCATTTTTGCTGTTATTGTTTTTTTCGTTGCTTATCATGCGCCCATTCAGAATTCAGGAATGGTTCGTAGGTTTTATCGGATTTACTTCTCCTTATTATTTCCTCATCCTGATACTTTATTTTGTTCATCAGTTACAATGGAACAACCTGATTCCTCATATTAGATTCACATTTCCCTCCTTCCCGGGATCCGTTTGGGTAGTTGCAGCGATGAGCCTGTTGGTGATTCCTTTTATAATCGGTGGCATTTATGTTCAGAATAACCTGAATAAAATGCTTATTCAGGCCAGGAAAAGCTGGAGCCTGCAGCTTGCTTTTCTGGTAACAGCAATCTTTGTAATAATTATCAATAAAGCCGGCTCCTACGAGAACTGGATTGTGACGGCCATGCCTTTCGCAGTTTTTCATTCGGCTGCTTATTATTATCCGCAGAACAGGTTTTTAGCCAGGACTCCTCCACTGGCTTTGTTTTAGTGTGGCAATCGTGATAAATTACTTCGTATAATGGTTAATTGTTATGATATGGTTAATTGTTAACGGGTACAATCTTATAACTTATCGTTGTCAAGATGCCTGGCATATCTCATATGAGGTATCGTTAACAATTAACCATTAACAATTAACAATTATCTTTGCAATACAAATTCAATGTAAATGAAATTTGGCGTCATCGTATTTCCGGGTTCTAATTGTGACAGGGACATGCAATTTGCTCTGCAGAACGAACTGGGTTATGAAGTAGTCATGTTATGGCACAAGGATACCGACCTTTCGATGTTTTCTACGCAGGATTGCATAGTCCTTCCGGGTGGATTTTCTTATGGGGATTATCTTCGATGCGGTGCTATTGCCAGATTTAGTCCGCTGATGCAGCCTCTGATAAAATTTGCTGAAAAAGGAGGTATGGTTCTCGGCGTTTGTAACGGATTCCAGATTTTATGCGAATCCCATCTGCTGCCTGGCGTATTATTAAGAAACTCCAATCAGCAGTTTATCGGGAAAAACATTTACATGAAAACAGAAAACGGAGAAGCCCTGAAAATACCAATCGCTCACGGGGAAGGAAGATATTATGCAGATGACAAATTATTGGATGAAATGGAAGCAGGTGGCCAGGTGATTATGGAAATATTGCGACGCGGAAGGAAATATAACACCGGAATCGAATCCGAACGGAAGTACCCGGAGCATCGCCGGAATCTGCAATAAAGAACGGAATGTTTTTGGATCTGATGCCCCATCCCGAAAGAGCAGTTTCAGAAAGTCTTGCGAAATACAGATGGTCGAAAATTGTTTCAACAGATCTTTAACAACAGGAGTCTTCATTCAACTAAACAGGCAATCTGCTTTGGCATTACCTTAGGTTATTAAACGGCTATGTACAAAAGGTCCGGATTATTATTTCTCCTTATCAGTTTATTTTTCTTCAAGGGCAATAGTCAGGATAGTACTGCAATTACCTGGCTGACTCATACCGAAAAATCGACGGAATGGTGAATTTAAAATTATTTTTAATGCACTGGTCAAACCCGGATGGCAGTTGTATGCACCAAACCAGGACCTGAGTGGGACACCTTCCATGGAGCTTAACTTTCAGGACAGTTCCTTTTCTTCAAAACTCCCGTTTATTACAGAAGGCAGATCTGAAAAGCGTCCTGTAGCGCTGTTTAATAATATCTCGTTTTATTTGTATACAGGTGATGCTAAATTTTCTATTCCTCTGCACATTAAGGGAACTATTCCGGCACACATCTTCGGGTCGTTGAATTATTTCTATGGGAAAAAGGATTCTTTTTATTCAGGAAACTATTCATTCAATGCAGCGCTGGAAGGCGGAGTGAATTCTGCTTCAAGAATTCGCATCAATAGTTTTGATCTGAAACATCCCGTTAGTCCCTGTGGTGATTCAGGTACAGCAGGAAAAGGATTGCTTAGTATTTTTCTGCTAGGATTATTAGGCGGTTTCATTGCGCTGCTTACGCCTTGTGTGTTTCCGCTTATACCGCTCACAGTTTCCTTCTTTACAAAAAGCAGCAGTTCAGGAAAAGCCCATGCTTTTCTATATGGATTTTTTATTTTCCTGATATATGTTTTACTGAGCCTTCCGTTCTATCTGCTGGATCATGTGAATCCCGAAATATTAAATACGATTTCGACGAGCATATGGCTCAACCTTTTCTTTTTCCTGATTTTCGTAGTATTTGCGATTTCATTTTTCGGATATTTTGAAATCACTTTGCCGGGAAGTGTAGCAAATTCTGTAAACAGTAAATCAGGTGGCACCAGTTTGCTGGGAATATTTTTCATGGCCCTTACACTGGCCATCGTTTCATTTTCCTGCACCGGTCCAATTCTCGGTTCTCTTCTTGTAGGTGCACTTTCCAATAATGGCGGCGCTATCCAGCTGACTATTGGGATGGGCGGATTCGGTCTTGGCCTAGCGCTGCCTTTTGCAGTTTTTGCGCTGTTTCCCGGATGGCTCGGCTCATTGCCAAAATCCGGAGGATGGCTGGGTTCAGTAAAAGTGGTATTGGGATTTCTTGAACTGGCTATGGCGATAAAATTCCTTTCAAATGCAGACCTGGTAGAGCAATGGGGACTCGTTAAACGTGAAATCTTTATTGGATTCTGGGTGATCATCGGAGTCCTGATTACACTTTACCTGATGGGTAAAATCAGGTTTCCTCACGACAGTCCCGTTAAAAAATTCAGCGCTTCCCGTATCGGATTTCTAGTCTTTTTTGGCATCGCAACCATTTACCTGATTCCGGGATTAACCAATACAAAAGCGGCAAATCTGACCCTGATCAGCGGATTTCCACCACCACTTTGCTATTCGGTTTATAAAAATCCGGTTAACTGCACTAAAGGAGTTGAACCTCTGAGGGACTATGAGGAGGCCATTAGTTTGGCAAAGAAATTGAACAAACCGGTGCTGATCGATTTTACCGGGTGGGCCTGTGTTAACTGCCGCAGGATGGAAGAGAATGTTTGGACGGATCCCGAAGTAAGAAAAAGGATGCTCGATTCATTTGTAGTTGTTTCTTTGTATGTGGATGAGCGTCGTCTTCTGCCTGCAGCTTCACAGACGGTTTATTCAACCCGGGATGGGGCAAAGAAGGACATAATTACAGTAGGTGATAAATGGGCTACTTTCCAATCGGAAAATTTTAATGCGGTATCCCAGCCACAATATGCCCTGGTTAGTCCGGATGAGAAAATTCTAACCTTTACCAAAGGCTATACTCCTAAAGCTCAGGATTTTACGCAATGGTTAGACTGTGGTTTGGCTGCTTTCCACAAATAAAGGATTCAGGGTACCAAAAAAGTACATTTGTTGGTACATTGCTGATATATCGTTGGGATATTGTTGGGGTAGCTATGCCAGGTAATCACCAACCGGCAACCAATGTACTTTTAAGGCGAACAGGGCTCAACCATACTAAAGCAAGAAGGCTGCCTTATGGGCAGCCTTCTTTAAATAGTGTAAAGTTCCACTAGAGGGCAATCTTTTTTTCCACCATCATTTTACGAAGGTTGATCAACCCATACCGCATACGACCCAGGGCCGTATTGATGCTGCAGTTGGTCAGGGATGCGATCTCCTTGAAGCTCAGGTCGGCATAGTGCCGCAGAATGATAACTTCGCGCTGATCCTCAGGAAGAAGGTCAAGCATGCGCCTTACGCGGTCGTGGCTTTGCCTTTTCATGATTTTAACATCGGCGCCATCTTCAGTAAAATTGATGACTTCAAAAATGTCCCTGTCATCGCTGGTCTTGATGGCAGGCGTTCTTTTCACCTTGCGGAAATGGTCCACGCAGAGGTTGTGTGCAATACGCATTGCCCAGGGAAGGAATTTGCCTTCTTCTGTATACCGTCCACCACGAATGGTGTCGATAATTTTAATCAGAACATCCTGGAAAATGTCCTCAGCCAGATACTTGTCTTTGACGAGGAAGAGAATGGAAGTGTACAGCTTGTCCTTGTGGCGGATTACGAGAGCTTCAAGAGCCTGTAAATCGCCGTCGCGAAACGAATGGATTAATTCATGATCGGTTTTCGTACGTAGCGAATTCATAAACTTCTACGGTTTTTAAAGGTGATAGGATATATGTTGGATTTTTGAACGCTTGGCTTTTCTGTGTAGAAGTGCTTACTCTATAAAACTATTTTATTGTGTTATTAAATGTTAATCAGTGTTTAAAGATATACAATTTTTGGAAAAAACAACATTTTGGGAAAATAAATTGTTCTAATGGACCAGACCTGATATTCCCCGCTTGGGAAAGCCTTTTCTAATTTGTTCACTTCCAATATATTTACCGTTCCAATTTATGTCATCTACGATCAAAGACAAAAAGACTTCTTCCAAAGCAGCCCTTCATTCACCCCTGGATTCCATCCAAATAAAAGGCGCCAGGGTACATAACCTGAAGAATATATCGGTCAACATTCCACGCAATAAATTTATTGTGGTTACCGGCGTATCAGGTTCTGGAAAATCTTCGTTGACGATCGATACGTTATTTGCGGAGGGTCAGCGTCGCTATGCGGAAAGTCTGAGCGCATATGCCCGACAGTTCATGGCCAGGATGGATAAACCCGATGTAGATTATATTAAAGGACTCTGTCCCGCGATTGCAATCGAACAGAAAGTAACTACCAGAACACCCCGGTCAACTGTTGGTAGTATGACAGAACTGTACGATTACCTCCGGTTACTCTATGCCCGGGTGGGTATCACATATTCTCCTGTTTCAGGCAGGGAAGTAAAGAAGCATGATGTCCAGGACGTAATAAAAGCCATGCAGGGAAGAACTGCTGGTGATAAGATCCTTATCCTGGTTCCATTTAAACAGCATACCAACCGGAATACTACAGAAGAGTTGAATATTCTTCTGCAGAAAGGATTTAGCCGCCTTTATGTTAACGGGGAAACTGTCCGGATAGAAGATCTCTTAACAGCGACTCCGGCTGCCGGCAAAACGAAAAAATCTGATCCAAAGCTTCCTAAAGACAATTCATTTCTACTTATAGACCGGATTTTAGTTAAAGATTTTGATGAAGACGATCAGCACCGGCTGGCTGATTCTATTGGGACTGCTTTTTATGAGGGGGAAGGACAGATGCAACTCGAGATTAATGGTGAAGAAAAGTTGTCGTTCACCAATCGATTTGAAATGGATGGGATGAGATTTGAAGAACCGGTCCCCAATCTTTTTTCATTCAATAATCCCTACGGTGCATGCCCTACCTGTGAGGGTTTCGGTCAGGTACTTGGAATTGATTCAGATCTTGTAATTCCCGACAAAAGACTTAGTCTGTACGAAGGTGCCGTGGCTCCCTGGAAAGGGGAAAAACTAAGTGCATGGAGAGATCATTTTATAAAAACATCAAAAAAATATGATTTTCCTATACACAAACCTGTCATTGATCTGACCAAAGCACAATATCAATTGCTCTGGGAAGGAAATAAAGAGGTAAACGGGATCGATGATTTCTTTAAAGAAGTTGAAAAAAATTTATATAAGGTTCAATATCGTGTTTTATTATCCCGGTATCGTGGTCGCACCATTTGCCCGGATTGTAAAGGTTATCGCCTTAGACCTGAAGCACTGTATGTTAAGATTGGGGGCCGGCATATTGGTGAGCTTTGTGAAATGCCGGTTGGCAGGCTCAATGAATGGTTCAAAAATCTTGCTTTATCAGATTTTCAGCAGAAAGTGGCAAAGCGCGTAATGATTGAAATTAATAACAGGCTGAAAACCTTACTGGATGTGGGTCTTGGCTACCTGACCCTGAACAGGCTGGCCAACTCACTCAGCGGCGGGGAGAGCCAGCGTATTCAGCTGACCCGTTCTCTGGGAAGTAATCTCACGAATTCACTATATATTTTGGATGAGCCTTCTATTGGACTTCATGCAAGGGACACCCGCCGGTTGATAGGTGTATTAAAAGAACTGCGCGACCTGGGAAATACCGTTGTGGTAGTGGAGCATGATGAAATGATGATGCGCGAAGCAGATTATATTATTGATATGGGGCCGCTGGCCAGTCACCTTGGAGGAGAAGTAGTGGCTGCCGGAAATTATGAAGCCATTATCGAAAATGAAAACAGTCTTACCGGAAAATATCTTCGGGGGGATTTAAAAATTGAACCGCCTGATCATTTAAGAAAACCAAAACATTTTATTACGGTCAATGGTGCAAGGCAGCATAATTTGCAGGATATCACGGTGGCTTTTCCTTTAAAGGTTCTCTGTGTTGTAAGCGGGGTGAGTGGAAGTGGAAAAACGACACTGGTAAAGCAAATCCTTTATCCCGCTTTGCAAAAAATGAAAGGAGAGTATGCCGACAAGGTAGGGATGCACCTGTCCATTACCGGAGAAGTGGATTCGATAAGTCAGGTTGAATTAGTGGATCAGAATCCAATTGGGAAGTCTTCCCGCAGTAATCCCGTTACATATGTAAAAGCATATGACGAGATCCGGGATTTATTTTCGAAACAGCCATTGAGCAAATTGCGTGGTTTTCAACCCAAGCATTTTTCTTTTAATGTAGATGGGGGCCGTTGTGACACTTGTAAGGGAGAAGGCGAACAGGTGGTAGAAATGCAATTTCTTGCCGATGTACATCTAACCTGCGAAGTCTGCGGAGGAAAGCGATTTAAGGAAGAAGTACTGGATGTGCAATACCGGAATAAAAATATCCACGACATTTTGGAAATGAGTGTAGATGACGCCCTTGAATTTTTTAAGGACGAAAAGGAAATTCTTCAAAAATTAAAACCTTTAAGCAGCGTGGGGCTCGGATATATCAAACTGGGTCAATCATCCGACACCTTATCCGGTGGTGAGGCGCAGCGCGTCAAACTGGCTTCTTTCCTCGGCAAGGGCAGGAGCCTTGGACATATCCTTTTTATTTTCGATGAACCCACAACGGGCCTGCATTTTCATGATATAAAAAAGTTGCTTAATTCTTTTAATGCATTGATCGAACAAGGCCACTCGGTGCTCGTGGTAGAACATAACACGGATGTGATTCATTCAGCTGACTGGGTTATTGATCTGGGGCCTGGAGCGGGCGATGCAGGTGGAAATCTTGTCTACGAAGGTGTTCCGGAGGGATTGAAGAAAGTGAAGGAAAGTTTTACGGGAAAGTATTTATAGTGTGAGAGTGTGAGAGTGTGAGAGTGTGAGAGTGTGAGAATGATGGATAACTTCGACCCTTCCTCATTCTCACACTCTCACACTCTCACACTCTCACACTTTCTTATCGCAGTCTGTCCAAACTCTTAATGAGTTTCTGATCTCTGTAAATTCCACGTGCTGCGAGAAAAAATAAAATAGGAATGGCAAAAACGAAAACCGCCGTAATGGTGTGGCTGCCCTGGTTTTCTACAAAACGATGTATAGCTTTCAGGTAAAGAAAAATATTCAGTAAGGATAATAAAATACCGAGTATAGCAAGCCTCCCCTGAAGTTTTCTGTTTTTGTAAAGAAAAATGTCAATCGCAGCAATACAGGCCAAAGAAATCGTGACGATCAGAATCCATATGTCAAAGCTCGCAGTCAGAAATTGAAAACTAACTGGCTGTCCGGGTGATTCGATATTCCCACTGTAAAAAGAATATTTAATGCTGAGGATAGCGCAGATAGCAGCGAGGAGGAGCCATAAAGATTGCATTCTTTGTAACATAATTTTATTTTTAAGCGTTCAGCGTTAGACGTTCAGCGTTCAGCGTTAGACGTTCTTCACCATTCCGGATATAGTGGAAATTCTTTCATTCGGGTGTTTACTTTTTTCCTGATTTCTCCAAGTAAGGCTTCATCTTCCGCATGCCGGATTGCTTCATCAATGAAATCAACCAGCTCATTCATATCCCCGGCTTTCATACCCCTGGTAGTGATGGCAGGCACGCCGACGCGTATTCCGGAAGTAACAAATGCACTTTTATCATCGAATGGAACCATGTTTTTATTTACAGTAATATCAGCTTTACCTAAAGCGATCTCAGCTTTTTTTCCGCTGATATTTTTATTTCTCAGGTCGATCAGCATTAAATGATTATCAGTTCCTCCTGATACGATATCATATCCTTTTTTTGTAAAGCAGGCACTCATGGCCTGGGCATTCACAATAATCTGTTTTGCGTACCCGGTAAATTCATCTGTCAGGATTTCACTGAAGGCGATAGCTTTTGCCGCAATGACATGCTCAAGGGGACCTCCCTGAATGCCAGGAAAAACAGCCATATCCATCAGGTTACTCATAGGACGGATATTTCCCTTATTGTCTTTTAATCCGAAAGGATTGTCAAAGTCTTTCTTCATCATAATAATGCCACCCCGTGGACCGCGAAGTGTTTTGTGGGTGGTAGAAGTTACAAAATGACAATTTTCGAAAGGAGAACTTAACAGTTGTTTCGCGATAAGACCTGCCGGATGCGCCATATCACACATTACAAGGGCGCCTACTTTATCGGCAATCTGGCGGATTCTCGGATAATCCCAGTCACGGCTGTAAGCCGAAGCACCGCATATGATCATCTTCGGTTTTTCTGCAAGAGCAACTTTCTCCATGCCATCATAGTCCACACGTCCGTCTTCTTTTTTCACACCATAAAAATGGGGTTGATAAAGTTTGCCGGAGAAATTCACGGGAGATCCATGTGTAAGATGACCACCCATACTCAGGTCGAGGCCAAGTATTTTGTCGCCGGGCTGAAGTACGGCCAAACAAACAGCAGCATTGGCCTGAGCACCACTATGTGGTTGTACATTGGCGTAATCGCAGTCGAAAATTTTCTTCAGGCGGTCAATGGCCAGTTGTTCTGACTGGTCTACAATTTCACATCCGCCATAATAACGCCGGCCCGGGTAACCTTCTGCGTATTTATTGGTCATCACATTTCCCATGGCCTGCATCACCTGTATGGAAGTAAAATTTTCAGATGCAATCAGTTCAATGCCATGTCTCTGGCGTTCAAGTTCTTTTTGAATGAGGTCGAAAACGATCTGGTCTCTTTGCATGGCACAAAAATAGGCCAACTATGAATAAAAGATTCAAGAGGTCCTGATTTGATAAAAGAATTATCATCCACAGAAAGTATATGATTGATCTTTGAAACCAGGTTCTCCAGATCTATATCAGAACGGTTTGAAAATATGCTTATGCAATATTCCAAAGATGGGATCATAAGAACAACGGTTCTGAAACCCCCGTTAAAACCTGTATGGTAAATAATTTCCGGAGATATTTTATTAACAGGCTGTTGAATGAACCAGCCGCATCCGTACCATAATCCCTGCCGGCTTCCGATATAAGTGTGACCCTGCCAGGAATATTGGATCATTTTGGATTTGGAAAACTTTCCTGTCTCAATAGCCTCACACCATTTCATATAATTATTCATTGAAATATAAATTCCGCCGTCTGCTTCGGTTGAAAAGAAAATGGATTCTTCTGCATCCGACCGGATGAATTTTCCATTTTTTTCCAAGTCATAACCCATAACCCGTCGGGGAATGGATTGATTTATTCTGAATACAGTCGCATCCCTTATTCCAAGGGGTCCGAATATTTCTTGTTGAAGATAAGCTGCGTAAGACATGCCGCTGAGTTTTTCTATCAGGAGGCCCAGCAGGCAATAAGCTGTATTGCTATAACGGTAATGTGTACCTGAAATAAAATAAAGGGAATCTGCGGACAGCAGAGCCGTCAGCACATCTTTGTCTGTTGCGTGTTTTACTTTGTTAGTATCTGTTAAATCATAATGGTCAGGGATGCCAGATGAATGGCTTAGTAACTGACTGATTTGAATGCCGGAACAGCGGAGCCGGCAGTTTAAAAAATCTACCTATACTATCATTCAATGAAAATTTTCCTTTATAAAATAAATCAAGTAAGGCATAAGAAGTAAATTGTTTTGTCAGTGATCCGATATTAAAATTGTCGTCCGCTGTAATGCGTCTTTGAGAACTGATATCTGCCAGTCCATATCCCTTTTTGAAAATTATATTGTGGTGAAGTTCTATTGCTATCACGGCTCCCGGGCAGTGCGGTTGATACCATGACTTCATCAATGAATCGATCTGATTTATATCTGATTGTCCGAACCCTCTGAAGAAAATAGATTGAAAAATTAAAAGAGGGTACAGGACTTTCATATTTTTAAATTGATTTGGAACATTTAATTTAAGACAGAAAATAGAATTTTCGTTAGTTTGGTTGTTTTTCTTGAACTTTACCGCAACAGGATCAGCCATCATTGCGGAACCAAACGAAAAAGTTTTGTTTTAGCGGGATGGCAAATACTGAATATGAAAGCAATTATTCCCGTAGCAGGCGCTGGTACTAAATTAAGGCCCCATACATATACCCAACCAAAGGCGCTGATTCCGCTCGCCGGAAAAACGATTTTAAGTATTATCGTTGATCAGTTACTGGAAGGCGGCATTTCAGAATTTATTTTTATTGTCGGTTACCTGGGAACAAAAATTCAGGATTATGTTATGGATAAATATCCCCATCTGAAAACAAGTTTTGTTTTTCAAACTGAAAGGCAGGGAATCGGTCATGCCATTTTGCAAACACAGGGAACTGGTAGCTAATGATGAAATATTCATTGTTCTGGGGGATACGATTTGTGAATATGATGTGAAGCCGATTCTTGATAAACCCGTATCCATGCTTGGGGTAAAAAGAGTAGATGATCCGCGGGATTTTGGAGTAGCTGAAATCGAAGAAGATGGAATTATATGCCGGGTAGTGGAAAAACCGCAGATCCCAAAGTCGAATATGGCGCTGGTTGGTATTTACAAGATCCGCGAAACTGAAGCATTATTTTCCTGTCTGGAAAATAATATTCGTAACCAGCTTACGAGTTATGGAGAATACAATTTGACGGATGCCATTGAATGCATGATCACAACAAAGTGAAATTCGAATCATTTAAAGTGCAGAACTGGTTTGATGCGGGAAAGAAGGAAACCCTGCTGGAGTCAAATGCCAAGCTGCTGAAAAAATTCGGAAGTAATATTTCACCAGACCACATCCTGGAAAACACGATCGTCATTCATCCGGTAAATATCGCTTCGGGTTGTACTATTAAAAATTCAATCATTGGTCCCAATGTGGCCATCGGAGAAAAAACAAACATCAATTATTCGATATTAAAAGATTCTATTATCGGATCATTCGCCAACCTGACTGATATCGTGCTCACTCATTCTCTCATCGGCAGTGATACGGAAGTTAAAGGTGAGAGCAGGAGCCTGAATATCGGGGATAATACTGAGATTGATTTAGGAGAATCTTAAGAAAGTATGGGAGTATGGGAGTATGGAGAGTATGGAAGTGAAGCGAAGCATAATTTACAAGCTAAAAACTGCTTTAGGCTTTAGGCCTTAGCCGCTTAATTTATTTCATTCCCAAGAATACGTAAAAGAGGATATTCTGAATCATCGGGCTGGAGTTCTGAATCTTTATCGGGAGAAACTTCGACATTTACCTTTACAGTTTTCTTTTCCTGTATCTCAATTACTTCCTGGTATTTGTATTTCTGATAACCCTTTTTCTCAAATCGAAGGTTCACATGACAGGAAGGAAGTTGCTTGAAAAAATAATAACCATCAACATCTGTAACGGCTTCTTTAGATGTCTGATCACCGGGAACAATGGCTGAAACAACCACACCTGATACTGGTTTTTTGGTAACAGCATCGAGCACCTGGCCTTTGATCAGACAGGGATCAGGATTTCCGTCACTGGCATATAGTCCGCATGAAACCAGACAGGTGAAAACGAAAAAGAGTAAGGTAAAAAGAGATTTTCATGTGATTTGCAATTTACAAGGTAAAGGATCAGCCCAGGTTTTCCTAAATTCATACCATAAATTTTCTATAATTCCCCCCGCAGGGAGGATATCTTTCATCATGGAACTCACCTGCCCGACTTCCAGTTCACCTTCTTCCAGATCCCCTTCAAACATGCCTTTTTTCGCCCTTCCTTTTCCCAGCAGGGATTTGAAGATTTTCTGTCGAAGCACCGGATTGTTCGGCAACTGCAACCTGTTTGAAAAAACATTTTTGAGCATTCTTACCGGCATTAGTGATTTCATGGTAAGCATGGTATCACCTTCACCTGCCTTCAATACATAATTCTTAAAATCCGGGTGGGATGACGCCTCTTCACTCAGCACAAATCGGGTACCGATTTGAACACCGCATGCCCCAAGGGCCATGGCTGCAAACATCTGCCGACCGGTTCCTATCCCTCCGGCAGCAATTACCGGAATTTGACAGCATCAACAACTGACAGGGATCAGAACCATCGACGTGGTTTCTTCACGTCCATTATGACCACCCGCTTCAAACCCTTCCGCCACAACTGCATCACAACCCGCTTCCTCAGCCTTCTTGGCAAACCGGCTACTGCTCACCACATGTACCACTTTGATTCCCTTTTCCTTTAAGACGCTTGTCCAGGTGGAAGGGTTACCGGCCGAAGTAAAAACGATGCGGAACTTTTTCTTCCATTACGATTTCGATATGCTTTTGAACCTCCGGATACATCAGGGGAATATTTACCCCAAAAGGGTTAGAAGTTGCCGCCTTGCATTTTCGAATATGTTCCCTTAAAAGATCGGGATTCATGCTCCCGCTGCCAATCATGCCGAGGGCTCCGGCATTGCTCACGGCTGATGCCAGACGCCAGCCGCTGTTCCAGACCATTCCTGCCTGTATGATGGGATAACGGATCCCTAATAAACGGGTAATTAAATTGGAGAATTCCATAGTTTTTAAAGGTAAGGACCGGTGGGTAGTTTGTTTTTTTTAATTCTTTATAAAAAACTATATTTATGTAACAACTCAAGCCCACGGGATGAACAAACCTTTGCTGCTTCTTATAAGTGCAGGGTGTTTGGTTTCCTGCCATAAAGAAGCGTCAAATCCGGACAATAACTGGACCTGGTTCGGTACACAGAACAGCGCTGTTTATAACTATGTTTTAATCAATGCCAACCAGGTACTCAGTAATAGCGACAGCGAAGAATTGCATGTTGGAGTAAGTGCTGCTTTTATAGACAGCAATAATCACCAGGTGACCATTGTGCGGACATTATTCGGTCAATGATCAGGTCATTCAACCCGATCAGGATTCTACATACAGCTATAATTATAATTTTACTTCCGGTGAAATCAATAAGGGTTCCGAGCTTTTTGGAACCAAGATTTTAGTAACTATCCGGGGCATGGATGATGCGGATACCGTAACCAGTTCCGTATATGTTCCAAAACAACTTTCCGGAACGATCGCTGCTTATCCGATAGCCTGTCTCTTAATAAAGGAATCCAGTTACAATGGACACCCGACGATGAAAATACCTGGGGGAATGTTTTGATCCAGTTATATTATTTCAGTTCGCTCAGCCAGAAAGCAGACTCAACACTGCCTGTTATATTACTACCGCTAATCTGACTGTTCCTGATAATGGCAGCTATTCTCTAACGAAATCTGATCTTTCTGCTTTTCCCGGTAATGCATTTATAGGAATTACCATCGCACGCGGAACACAAAATGAAGCCATTCTTCCGCTCTCCCGTAAAAGGGTTTATTATTTTTCCAGTGCATCTGTCAGCACGCCGCCGTGTTAAACTTATAACAGTAAAGCCTAAAGCCATAAAGCTTAAAACTAATTTTCAAATTTGTAAATGAAATAATTTTATTTTCAACATTGAAATGAAATTCGACGTTCCAAAAAGAAGTTTTTGGCTTTAAGCTTTAAGCTTTAAACGCCCACTTCCACATCGTTTTCCAAGTAGGCTTCTTGCCGTACATAAGAATACCTGTTCTGTAAATTCTTCCGGCCATCCATGTAGTAAATAAAAATCCCCCCGCAAGAAGTGCCATACTTAAAATAAGCTGCCAGTAGGGAACGGTAGTGGGAACACCATATGGAATTCTGGCCATCATTACGATGGGAGAACTGAAAGGAATCATGCTGGCCCATACGGCCAGTGATCCGCCGGGATCCTGGATAGCGATGGACATGATAATAAATGAAAAAATAATAGGCATAGTGATGGGTAATAAAAGCGACTGTGCTTCCTGTGGATCTTCATTAACTACAGAACCCACGGCAGCAAATAGAGAAGCATAAAATAAATAACCTCCGGTAAAATAAAATATAAAACATCCGATGATAAGAAGCCAGTTTGTATTTTGTACGGATTGTTTGAATGCAAAGATTTGATGCGCAGCCTCACTGCCCTGTAGCCATCTGAGCATTACCCATTGCATTGGCCTGTTGCATATTATTAACTTCCTGTAATAATTCATGCGGAATGAAAAGCCTGAGCCACCGTAAACAGAACAATGCCCAATACGATCCACAGGAGAAATTGGGTTAGTCCGACCGCGCCGATACCGATTATTTTCCCGAGCATCAACGGGAAAGGCTTTACAGAACTTACGATAACCTCGGCGACGCGGCTGGTTTTTTCTTCCACTCACACCGCGCATCACCATTGCACCGTAAATAAATGTTAGCAGGTAGATCAGAAATCCGCATGTATATCCGATTGCGTAAGATAGTCCCTGACTGGAAGCCTGTGATTTTTTTCCTTCATCAGAAAAAGTCTGCAATTCTGCCATATCAGAAGCTGCCCGGATAGAATCGAGACGGCTCCTGGTAATATTTGTTTTAGTAAAAATCAGATGATCTGTAATTGCAGAATTAATTCGTTTTTCCAGATCGTCGATATTGGCAAGTCCCAGTTGTTTTTTGTATTTAAGCCGATAGATCGTTTTTTGTCCTTCGTTGAGTTCCGGAATGATCAATACCGCACTGCAATTTTTTTCTGCATAGTTTAAGGTGTCAATGCCAGGAGAAAAATCAAAGAAAATGGAAGAATCACTTTTCAGATAATCTTTGAAATAACCATTCTGATCCGAAACTGCAATCCGGTGATTGGTTTTGCCTTTGATAGCCAGGTAAACAGTACCTGCAATAACCAGAACAATCATTACAGGTAAAAGAAAAGTAGAGATCAGAAAAGTTTTGTTTCTGATTCGGGTAATATATTCCCTGCGGATGATCAAACCGATCTTATTCATTACTTAAGATTGAGTGGGTTGAAACTGTCGTGAAAGGGAAGTGCCTTCTACCAGTTTGATAAAAATTTCATTTAAGGATGGAAGCAATTCCGTAAAAGACGAGACGTTCGACTGCTGATCAATAAAATATCTCAGTACTTCATTTGGCTTATGACCATTTTTGATTCGCAATGGTCAGACTTTCTTCTTTTTTGGAGAGCACTTCGAAAAGGTCTTCCGGAAAAACTGCAGGGAGCGGACTCGCTGCAATGCGAAAAAGATTTTCTTTGAATTCCTGTTTTACATTTCGACCGTACCGTCCAGAATTTTTTTGCCTTTGTTTATAAGAATAATATGATTGCATATTTCCTCCACCTGTTCCATTCGGTGGGTACTGAAAATAATGGAAGCACCATTGGCAGCCAGCCGGAATATTTCATCCTTTATCAGATTGGCATTTACAGGATCGAGACCACTGAATGGTTCATCCAGAATGATGAGTTCCGGCCGGTGTAAGACGGTAATAACGAACTGAAGTTTTTGCGCCATTCCCTTACTCAGATCCTCAATTTTTTTATTCCACCAGGATTGCATTTCAAAACGCATGAACCAGTCTTTTACCTGTCTATTTGCTTCGGAAGCCGAAAGGCCTTTCAGTCTGGCGAAATAAAGTGCCTGTTCACCGATTTTCATTTTTTTATACAGTCCCCTTTCTTCCGGCATATATCCGATCCGCGCAGAATCTTCGTCTGCATTGAATTTTTTACCATTGAGGAGAATATTTCCTTCGTCAGGGTAAAAAATTCCTGTGATCATCCGGATCAGGGTTGTCTTGCCCGCACCGTTGGGGCCAAGTAATCCGAATATGGTTCCCTTTTCCACCGTAAAACTGATATCGTCCACCGCTTTCTGGGTAGCAAAATATTTCTTCAGGTGGGAGAGTTCAAGCATTGACATGAATAATCGGTTTGGATGAAAAAATTTCAGCGATTTTTTCGGCAACGCGTTCACCATCCATAGCAGCACTCATGATGCCGCCAGCGTAACCAGCCCCTTCGCCACAGGGAAATAAGTTTATGTATTTGTGGGTGTGCCAGGGTTTTATCATCCCTGGGAATCCGCACAGGGGATGAAGTTCTGGATTCTGTTGCAACAATCACTGCCTCCTGTGTAAAAAAGCCATTCATTTTCAATCCAAATGCAGGAAATGCATGTTGCAGGCTACGGCTGATAGATTTTGGAAACAGAGAAGGAACATGGGCGGACTTAAGTCCAGGTGTATAAGAGCAGGCAGGCAGTGAAGTGGAAACGATGCCTTTCACAAAGTCAGTCATCCTTTGCGCAGGCGCTTTAAAGTAACCTCCACCCATTGCAAAAGCTTTTTGTTCTATAGAAGATTGAAAATACATGGCAGCCAACGGACCATATTTTGACCAGTCCTGCCAGTCTTTCTCTTCAACATTTACGACGATACCTGAATTTGCAAAAGGGTTATTACGTTTGGATGGTGACCATCCGTTTACAACGATTTCTCCTTCATTCGTTGCCGCTGGTGCGATGATTCCACCAGGGCACATGCAAAAGGAAAATACTGAGCGGTTATTTTCGGTATGTACCAGTTGATAAGAAGCCGGGGGCAATCCGGTACCCGGGGACCCTGTTCAGGATATAATGATATTGAATGGAATTAATAAGTTCCTGCGGATGTTCCACGCGTATTCCCAGGGCAAATGGTTTGGCTTGTATTTCTTTTTTATTCTGATGCAAATAATCGAAAAATATCCCTTGCAGAATGACCCGTTGCCAGAATAACCGCATCTGCTCTGAGCCTGTCACCATCTGCTGTTTGAACTTCAGTTATTTTTTCCCTGTACTCAGACCAGCCGGTCATTTTCTTATTGAAATGAATTTCACCTCCGCATTCGATAATATAATCGCGCATAGCGCTGATGATACCCGGAAGTTTATTGGTCCCGATATGGGGATGGGCTTCGTAAAGAATTTTTTCTTCGGCGCCAAATCGGACAAAGAGATCCAGGATACGCTGGATATTACCTCTTTTGTTACTCCTTGTATATAATTTACCGTCACTGTAAGTACCGGCACCGCCTTCCCCGAAACAATAATTGCTTTCGGGATTGATGATGCCTTCTTTATTCAGTCTGTGCCAGATCCCTGCGTCGTGCACGGATATCTTTTCCCCTTTCAAGAATAACAGGTCTTATGCCGGAACGAATCAGGCTGAGTGCTGCAAATAATCCTGCAGGCCCCGCGCCTATTATAATGACTGATTTATTTGCACGTGAAACATCCTGTTGGGATTGCTGAAACAGGATGCGGGGCTGAAAAGGTTCATTGATAAAAACGGATGCGGTTAGAAGTACATGCGGGAATTTGGAACGCGCATCCAGGATCTTTTCAATCAGGATGAAACCTGTGATATTTTTTTCAGAACAACCTGCTTCTTTTGCCAGCATGGCTTTTATCAGTTGTTCATTTGCCGACCCGCTTACCGGGATCTTTATCTGAATTTTTTTTTGCATCCGGATAAGGGACTTGCAGAAAGTACTAAATTTTTTTGTAGTTGGTAAAACTATGATAAGTATATTTCAAAAAAAATTTTCAGTGTAATTTTTGATCAGGTAGTTTCTCTGAACTAACTGGTTCACCGCGCTTTACTCGAAGGTGAAATCAGGGGCTCCGAAAGGGGCTAAATTTTTTTTTAAAAAAACTTTGGTTAAAACAAAATGCTGTCAAAATATCTGTATCTTCAATCGCGTCACAATCAACATCATATGGAGAAATATTTTAAATCAACATTTTCAATTTTTCGCCTCTCCATTTTATTTCTTTCTAAACCTGCGTCCCTATTGTGTTTTGTTGATCCTTCTCTTTTTGTCCTTAACAGGGTTAAGGCGGTTTACCGATGTCCGCCACGAAGTATAGACGGACGAAGTACGGGCTAAACAGACTATCTGCTTTTTTACTGACTATTAGTTAATTTTTAATTACTGAAGAAATTTTTTTTATGTCCCCTTATGCTTCTGAAGGCTACCCGAAATTAACAATTAATAAAAAATTTTTTATTCCCGAATTAATCTTGATATTCGTCCCCCTGCAAAAATCCATCTTTTAAAATCCTATGAAAAACACATCTTAAAACAGATTTTTAACCAGCCTTAAACTGCTTTTTTTGTAATGCCGAAAACCTTTGAAAAAGTCTGGGCCAATTGTCTTGAGATCATAAAAGATATCGTTGAATGGCAGCATTATAAAACCTGGTTTGAACCCATTCATCCGGTTGAGTTGAAAGTGAATGTTTTGGTCATCCAGGTTCCGAGTCAGTTTTTTTACGAGTACCTGGAAGAACACTATGTGAATTTATTGGCAAAGACTTTGCGTAGGATATTGGGCAAAGATGCAAGGCTTGAATATCGGATTATGGTAGACAGTGGCAATCAGCAAAACAAACCTTTGACAATGGATGTTCCCGCACATAGTTATAAAACGATTTCCAATAACGAAATGGATTTCCCCCTGATCATCAACAATCCGGTGAAAAATCCTTTTGTAATACCGGGTCTGAAGAAAATGCAGATCGATTCCCAGCTGAATCCGGTGTATACATTTGAGGTATTTATAGAAGGTGACTGTAACCGGGTAGCCCGCCGGGCAGGAAAGACGGTCGCCGAAAAACCGGGAGCCAATTCCTTCAATCCACTGGTGATTTATGGAGGTGTCGGGCTTGGGTAAAACCCACCTTGCCCAGGCTATCGGCAATGAAGTGCGGCGGACTCACCATAATAAAGTGGTATTATATGTCAGTTCCGAGAAATTCATCAACCAGTTTATAGATCACAGCCGTAATAATGCGATCAACGATTTCATCCATTTTTACCAGTTGGTGGATGTACTGATCATTGATGATGTACAATTTTTCAACAGGGCTGAAAAATCACAGGATGCGTTTTTCGCCATCTTCAACCATCTTCATCAAAGCGGCAAACAACTGATTCTCACCTCCGACAAACCACCGAAGGACCTGGAAGGGGTTCAGGAAAGACTACTAAGTCGTTTCCGCTGGGGACTCAGCGCCGACCTGCAGGTTCCGGATTATGAAACAAGGATTGAAATCCTTGAACGTAAGATGAAGAATGACGGTCTGGAAATGCCTAAAGAAGTGGTAAAATATCTGGCTTATAATATCAACAGCAATGTGCGCGAACTGGAAGGTGCATTGATATCCCTTCTGGCACAGTCTTCGCTTAACAAGAGAGAAATAGATCTGGAATTGTCGAAGAAAGTACTGAGAAATTTTGTAAAAACGAGCAGTAAGGAAATAACGATAGAAACCATCCAGCGAATGGTTTGCGAATACTTTGATTTGCCCTATGATAAACTTCTGCAGAAGACGAGGAAACGGGAAATTGTGCAGGCGCGTCAGATCACTATGTACCTGGCAAAAGCATTTACCAAAAATTCATTAAAAACAATCGGGGAACATTTTGGGGGCAGGGATCATACCACGGTGATACATTCCTGCCAGACAGTGAAAGACCTGATGGATACGGATAGTTTGTTCCGCGAAAATGTAACAGAGTTGCAGCAGAAAGTGCAGCTGGCGGCGATGTGATCATAAAGTAAATAGTAAAGGAAAATGAAAAGTAAAAACTATAAGGAAAAACTCACTGACTGGTGGGTTTTTTTATTGGAGCTGTTTTGCTTTGGGCGTTACGCGTTCAGCTGTTAGCCTTAAGCCTTGAATGATATAATTTCCTTTTAAGATCAAAAAGAGCAATGGATCTTTTCCTGTCTCTTTGAATGATATTAATTATGGCCTGGAAAAAATTCATAATCCCTGTAACATTGAATTTAATAAAATGATGCATCTGGGGCCCGAAAAAAGCGAAAAGCAGGGTTGCCAGGATATATCCGGCAATAAAACAGGAAAACAAAAGCTTTTTGGAAAGTGGGCGTGTGTTTTCAAATACAGCCGACAGAAAAGTTTTCATAAGGGTTTTTAACGGATAATGGACTAAATATTTAACTCCCCGTGGGCCATTTTATTGTTTTAACCTAATGGTTTTTGTTTAGACTCCTAAAAATGCGGAACCTGTTCATTTAATCTTTATTTTTGCATCCCCTTGAGGATCAGTTGACGAAACACGTTTTGCGTCAAGCTTTTAGCGTTAGTCCTTAAGCCTGTATTGGAGAGGTGCCTGAGTGGCCGAAAGGGCCGGTTTGCTAAACCGTTATACGAGCTTAAACTTGTATCGAGGGTTCGAATCCCTCCCTCTCCGCAAAAGAAATGAATGCCCCGCAAGGGGCGTTTTTAATTTCACGAGTATTGAAAGCTTGCTTTCAAAAGCGAGTTGAATTAAAAACGTAAAGGCGCGCAGCGCCGGCATTCATTTCTTTTGCTGGTCCTCCAAAAGGATCACCGCAGGTAATCCATACCTGAAAGAAAAAAGTATCTTTTCAATCCCAAAGGATGATTATTTCATTTTCAAATTGATTCATAGCAAAAATCATAACGTGGATAACCAGACGATATGTTTAATGTAGATCCTGATTATTTGTAAATACATTGAATGCTATTGAAATCCAGGTTGAGGTTTATTCATTTTAACAGAATATATTTATATTGCTAATCCGGTATTTCAAATTTCATCAAAATCACCCAATTTTATTTCATTATAAATAATCGATGAATCCACATTTACGCAGTGAAAAGAATTGCCTGAATTGCGGATCTTATGTGGAGGAGCGATTTTGTACCCACTGCGGACAGGAAAATGTGGAGGTTAAAGAATCTTTCCGTCATTTGATTGGTCATTTTTTCTCTGACCTGACGCATTATGATTCGAAATTTTTCACAACACTGAAAGACCTGCTGTTCAAACCAGGCTATCTGACGAATGAATACCTCGCGGGAAGGAGGGCAAATTATCTTCATCCGATCAGGATGTATGTCTTTGTTTCTTTTTTATATTTCCTGGTCACATTGAGTTTTAATGGCCTTGAATCAAAAACCGAAGAAGCGATTGCGAAAACAGCGGCGCAAAATGCCAGGAAACAAATTGCAGACAGCTTACGTATCATGCAATCAACCTTAAGAAACAATTCGACCAATAGCAAAATAAAGGATTCGGTCATCAAAAATATTTTGACCAAACTCGATACAGAAACACTTCAAAATTCAGATTTTGTTTTTTTATTCAATGTAGATTATCGGAATTTGGTAGCTTATGATTCCTCTCAACGTCTTTTACCCGAGCAAAAAAGAGAAAAAGGAGTTAAACCCTGGCTGTATCAACATTGGCTGAATACCATAAACCTGTATGGTAAGAAAGGAATGATACTCAGGGCAAGGGATCGAACGAGACACTTTGTACCTAAGATGATGTTTATTTTATTGCCTTTATTTGCGTTATTGCTTATGCTTTTCTATAGTAAAAAGAAATATTTTTACGTCGATCATGTAATTTTCTCAATTCATTTTCATACGGCTGTCTTCCTAATATTTTTAATTTTCTCCATCATCAGTCTGCTATTCCCGGCTTTTGCCAATGATGCCGCAAATATTGAGTCACTTCTGGCGATCATTTATTTAGGGATGGCACTTCGCAGAACATATCACCAGTCTTCATTTGTCACCGTTTTTAAAACGATCGTGCTGACTTTATTATACTCTATTCTGATACTCGCCGGGTATGTTGTATTAGTTATTAGCGCTTTAATTTAATGAATATGTGCCTGGTTTAAAACTTTCCAGGTCTATTATTTAACCAGGTTCTTTTCAAGTTGCTTACTGGTAATATATTCCGATGGTGTCATACCAAATTGTTTATGAAAATCACGGGCGAAATTCGTTTGGAGACTGTAACCTACCATACCGGCCACCTCATACACTTTGTAATTTCCTTCTGAAAGTAACTCGGCGGCTTTTTTTAACCTGGCGATATGTATTAACTCATTCGGTGTAAGATTGGACAAAGCTTTTATTTTCCTGTAAAAAGTAGGCCTGCTCATATTCATGATTTTCGATAATTGCTCAACATCGATATCAATATTTGTCAGATTTTCATCAATAACGAGTTTTAGTTTTTCCAGGAAAACCCTGTCGGCCTTAGTATAACCTATCGTTTTAATATGTGTTAATGGAGAACTTGCAAAATATTCTTTGATCTTATCCCTGTTTAAAAGGAGATTCGAAATCTGGGCATTCAGGTGTTCAAAGGCAAATGGCTTTTCTATATAAGCATCAGCACCAACCTCGAGTCCTTCAATTTTGGCATGAAGCGAATTTTTTGCAGTAAGCAGGATGATAGGTATGTGGCTGTATTCCAGATTGGTTTTTATTCGTTTACAAAGCTCCAGGCCATCCATAACTGGCATCATGATATCACTGATCACAAGTTGGATATTTCCCTCTTTTATTATTTCAAGTCCTTCAGTGCCATTTAATGCTTTACGAACGAGGTAATCGGAAGATAATTCATGACTGATAAATTCAAGGATCTCTTTATTATCTTCAACGAGTAAAATTTCCCTTTTACGTGAATTGTTGAAATCTTCGATATCCTGAATGATTTCCGCTCCTGATAGAGATTCCGTTTCATCTGTATGCAGTTTGAATTCTTTTTCCTGATGAATGGGCAGTGAAAGAACGAAAATATTCATACCATTTTCTGACTTCAACAAATCAAGCACCCCCTTATGCAATTCTGCCAGCGAGCGGGAAAGGGGCAAACCGATACCAGTACCGGATTGCTTTTCTGTTTCATTTATTCTGTAAAAAGGTTCAAATATTTTTTCTTTAAGATCGTAAGGAATAATATATCCGTCATTACGGAAAACGATTTTGAATAATTTATCTTCACTGTTGAAGTTCTGTAATTTGACCTGAACTTTCGTTTCTGCATATTTAATCGCATTACTGAAAAGGTTACTGAGGATCTTCTTTAACGCTTCCGGATCTACATATGCCTGTAGTGAAATCCCCGGTACCTCCAGTTTGAAACTGATATCTTTTTGCTCGGCAGCTACGCGGAAAATTTCATAGGATTCTTCCAGCAATTCCGTAATATCAGTTTTTACAAAATTTAAACTAAACTTATCCATTTCCGTTTTTCTGAAGTCAAGTAATTGGTTTGTAAGATCAATTAACCTGTTGGTATTTTTTTCCATAGTTTTCAAATTATCATTTATTTCGGAATTGTTATTTTGTTGTTTCTTCATTAATTTATCCAACGGCATTTTGATCAGTGTAAGCGGAGTCCTGATTTCATGAGCAATATTGGTGAAGAATTCAATTT
Source organism: uncultured Bacteroidota bacterium (assembly GCA_963757975.1). Taxonomy (GTDB): domain Bacteria; phylum Bacteroidota; class Bacteroidia; order Chitinophagales; family Chitinophagaceae; genus Puia. The sequence continues at coordinate 129,560 of CAVWUD010000011.1, read as the reverse complement.
TTGAATGATAGATTTCCCTTTCCTTTTCAATCTCGAACATTTCAAATCTGCGCCGGTTTTTTTCGACGAGACGGTTTAAATAGCTTTTGATCAATGCGTAGGCAATACCTGAAATGATAGCTGTATATAACAGGTAGGCCCAAATACTTTGCCAGTATGGAGGAGAAATAAATATTTCAAGACTTGCTTCATTATTATTCCAGATCCCGCTGCTATTGGATCCTTTTACTTTAAAAGTATAATTCCCCGGCGGACAGTTTTGTATAATATACTTTTCTGTTATTTTTTAGAAAGATCCAATCCTTGTCTACACCTTCCATTTTGTAGGAGTATTCATTCATTTCAGGTACCGTATAACTAAGGGCGGCAAAATCCAGACTAAAAGTGGATTGATCGTATGAAAGGGAAATATTTTTTGTATATATGATGGATTCTTTTAAAGGAGAACCTTTCGTATTTACCACAGGCTCATTGTTATTTACCTGTATACCGGTAATATATATGGGAGGGATGTCTGTATCTTTTATAAATTCATCTGGTTTGAAACTGATGAGCCCCTTTACACTTCCAAAAAACATGCGGCCATCTGAGTCCTTAAATGATGAATTGTAATTGAACTGATCACTTAACAATCCATTGGATTTCGTATAGGTTCTGATATCGCCTGTGCCGGGATTTAAGCATGCAAGACCCCTGGAAGTACTGATGAATAAATTATTTTTACCATCTTCCTGTATACGGAAAATGAGGTTATCCGGCATCCCGTTTTTTGTGGTATATCGTGTAAATATTTTTTTATCTTTTTCATATTTACATAATCCGCCTTCAGTTGCAAACCATAAATTCTTTTTACTGTCTTCGAATATTCCATTCACATGATTTTCACATAAGCTGTTCGGATTTTTTGTGTCGTACAATAAAGAACTGGTTTGCCTGGTCAGCGGATTGTAATAAATAACGCCTTTTCCCTGTGTGCATGCCCATAATATTCCCTGTTCATCTTCCCATAAAGACTGAATGGGTGCGTCAAATTGGGGAACCGGCGAGAAATCATCTGTCTGTTCGGTTATACCTGAAGAGACCTTTCCAGGTGCCAACCAGAATATCTCCGGCACGGGTTTTAAATAGTGTAACTATAAAATCATTTTTTAATTCATGAGAACCAGGACCTGCGTTATAATGACGAATCACTTTTCCGGTTTTTATATTCATAATATCCAGCCCATGCATAAAAGTTCCGATCCAGAGACTGTCACCTGCAGCCAGCAAACCATGAATATTGTGATAAGAAATACTTGTTTTCTTTCCGGTAGGTTTAAAGGAGGAGAATGTATTATTTAGCCAGATCCATTTTATTCAATCCACCATCTTCCGTTCCTACCCATAAATTACCATATTGATCCTTGCATATTTCATGGATAGCATTTCCACTCATGGAAGGGTCTTATATATTCAGGAAAATATTTCTGAAATATTGTGAATGGTTTTGGATAATAATTCAGGCCGCCAAAAAAAGTACCGATCCATAAGCCACCTTCCCTGTCTTTGCAGAAAGTAAAAATAACATTGTCAGAAATGGAATAGTGATTGTCGTATTCTTTATTCAAGCCGAATGGTGGTTCGGTCATTCGCATTATATATATAGATACCAGTTTCAGTTCCTATCCAGTATTCGTTTTTTGTCAACTGCATAAATTCCCTTGCATAAATACCTGTTTTATCGGGATTCTGACAAACGATATCCTGGAAATATTTGGCTGATAATATCAAATAATTTAACTCCCCGGGTTAGTGTTCCTACCAGGAGGTTCCCATTTTCCAAGGATATATTTTTTCTATGCGGAGAATCTGGTAGTTTTTCAGATTTCTTAAAATACCATATGTTATAAAACTGTCATATCCCTGTTATCATACTTTTTAATCATCCCCGAAGAAGTCGATACCCATATGATATTGTTTGCAGCAACGGCAATGGAAGAAGCGGTGCCCGAGATTGAATCTAGTGTATAAGGCTTTACATTTTCAGTCTGCTGATCGTAACAAAATAAATTCAGATTGGAAATCAGCCAGATTCTTCCTCCTCGTCTTCCTTAATATCAGTTACATCTCCCAAAAGAGCTTTTGAGAATAAACAAAACTTTTCAGAATGGGAATGATATAAGTAAATCCCCTTATTGGTGCCTATCCATAAACAGCCTTTTTGATCCTGATAAAGACAACGTATAAAATTGCTTCCGATACTGGTGAATCTTCCGGGTTGTGACTGGAAAACTTTAAAGCTATATCCATCAAAGCTATTCAGACCATTGATGGTTCCAAACCATAAAAAATCCATTTTTATCCTGGAGGCTGCTGGAGACGCTATTATTCGAAAGACCATTTTCTACCTGGTAGTGTTTGAAATAAAATGGCTGGGCATTAATTGCCGCGAGCATGCCAAAAATGAGCAAATAAGAAGGTATGTTATTTTATTTTTCCACAAAGACAATCGTTAGACTCACAAATTAGATTAAAAAAACTGATCCTGCTGCTCCGGAAATCAAAAATCCCATTTGGATAAAAAAGTATTGAATAAGATAAAATGAAATCTGTGATACTATTTTTCTTTAGTATAAATCCTTAATATAATAAGAATGAGACGAATTGAAAACAATTTGATACGTACAGATCATAGAAAGAAACAGAAAATTCTTTTCTTCAATCATTAAATTAATTGACCATTCATTCTACCCAGAATAAATTTAGTTCAACCAATTGCTTAAATCTGTTGCTTATGCCAAAACGCCATTTGTTCCGACCACCCGACAGAATTATTGTCCATATTCAAATTATATCCGACTCTTTGTAGCGAAGGAAGTTTAACCTGCCTCATAATCTAAATGGATAGGAGTTGATCACTTTAGTTTAACCGCAAATAATCACCAATGATGAAAAATATTCAGCTTTGTAAAAATGTTTATTGTCAGGGTATTTCCCAATAATTGCAGGTCACTTATTTTCCTTTCCAGCATATCCGGAATTGCGCAATCACAAAAATTTTCCGGGAAAGTGATGTCCGATTCTGGTTTCGCTGTAAGTGGAGTAAGTGTTCATGTAAAAGGATACATCCATTGGTACTGTAACCGGTGAAGATGGGACGTTTACTATCAATGCAGCACCCGGAGCAACACTTGAATTCAGTGCTGATTGGCTATACTTCGTTTGAAACTAAGGTTGGCAGCAACACTGAATTCCGAATGGTTGCGAACCGTAACGATAAATCTTTGAATGAAGTTGTAGTTGTTGGTTATGGTACTGTAAAACGCAAGGACCTTACCGGCTCTGTCAGTTCGATCGGAGCTGCGACGATTGAGTCTGTGCCTGTTCCTTCTGTAGAAGCAGCTTTACAGGGACGTGCAGCAGGTGTGCAGGTCACAAATAATGATGGCGCACCCGGAGCTAATATTTCTGTAATGATCAGAGGTGTAGGTAGTTTGGCGATCTAATGGCAACGGCCCATTGTATGTAGTGGATGGCTATCCGATCACTGGTGGTATCCAAAATATCAATCCCGAGTGATATTGCGTCCATGGATGTATTAAAAGATGCATCGGCTACTGCTATCTATGGTATAAGGGCTGCCAATGGAGTGGTGATTATTACAACTAAAAGAGGTAAGATAGGCAATGTGCAGGTTTCTCTGGACGGATATCTTATCTTTTCAAAGCAAACCAAAAGAATACAAATTATTAAATGCGCAGCAATTCGCCACAATGTCCAACCAGCATCAAGCCTCTGATCCTTTGAAAAACTATCAATCCTTTGCTCCCTGGCATAATCCTGATTCCCTTACAAGTGTTGACTGGCAAAATGCACTCTACCGTACGGGACTGACGCAAAACTACGACATCGCCATCCGGGGTGGAAATGAAAAAGTTCAGACAGCTGTTTCCATTGGATATTATGATCAGAAAGGAATTGTTCAGGGTTCATATTTTCAAAGGGTTAACCTCGGATTAAATTTAGAATACACTCCGCTTCCCTGGCTCAGATCTTCAACAAGTGCTAAATATTCCTATCAGAACGCGAATAATCCTTTTCCAACGGGGAATTTGCTACAGCTGGTTCAGAACCCCCCAACTATGGATGGTGGAAACCTGCTGACCAATCAGATTAAAGACAATCAGGGTAATTATGGTTATTATAATCCAATCTGGACCTATATATCTAAATACAACAATCCCCTTTACGGAATACAAACCAATCAATACCAAATATAACCAATTATTTTCTTGGAAATTCTTCTCTCGAGGTTACCATTTTAAAAGGACTTAAAATCAAAACACTGGGTGGAGTGAATATCAGTATGTATTCCGGTTCTTATTTTCAACCGGAAGATGATCGCCAGGTTGAACAATATGGTGCCGCGGCAGGAGCATCACAGAATGCATTATATAGCCAGCACTTATATCAGACTTTTGACTGGCTCTGGGAAAATACTATTTCCTATGACAGAATTTTTGGTAAACATGCTATTCATTTTGTCGGCGGAGTTTCTGCTCAGGAAACCACCAACGATTTTATGGGTGGAAGTGGTATTCCCCCAAACAGTGTAATCCGGGATTTGTCGCAGGTTACCAACCTAAAACTTGATACTTATAATAGCACAGGGGGACCAGGTAATGGCCAAACCATTGCAACTTTGGCATCCGAATTTGCAAGGTTAAGCTTATAGTTTTGAAGACAAGTACCTGATAACAGGTACGATCAGGAGAGATGGATCATCGAAATTTGATGCAAACAATCTATATGGTGTTTTCCCTTCAGGAGCCGTCGCGTGGAAAGTGAAACAGGAATCCTTTTTTGAAAATGTTGACTGGTTATCTGACCTTAAATTAAGAGGCAGCTATGGCGAAGTTGGAAATCAGGGCTCGATCGGTTTATACCAATATGAAGCGTTGTATTCAACAGGCTATGGACCAAATATCAATCCCCCAGATAACCTGGGTTATCCGTTTAATAAAATATACCAGTATGGTTATGCACAGGTTCAGCCAGCAAACCCGAACCTGAAATGGGAAACAGATTACCAGACGGATATCGGCATGGATGCGGCTTTTTTACATGGAGCACTTACACTTACTGCAGACTGGTTTAACAGAAAATCTAAGGATTTCCTGTTAACACTTGCTGCACCGGCTCAAACGGGATATAATTTTATCACCCGAAATGTAGGTACCATGGACAACAGGGGTATTGAACTCGCATTAAATTATAGCCATTCAGTTAACGGAGATTTTCACTATAACCTGGGACTGACATTTACAGCCATTCATAATGAGCTGACAAGTATCACTTCAGGAACTACTTTTGTGACAAATTTTGGAGGACTTGTCTTTGACAGGAAATGGTTGGTCAACTTTTACCGAAACAAATATCGGACAGCCAGTGGGTGAATTTTACGGGTATAAATCGCTGGGCATTTTTCAGACACAGGCTCAGATTGACGCGTTGAACCAGAATTCAGTGAAGCAAAATCCACTTTTCCCTTATTATCAGAAAGCAGGTAATCAGCCAGGGGACAGATATTTTGCAGATTTAAATGGAGACGGGCATGTGGACGCGACAGACCAGACAAGTCTTGGGAAGTCCGATTCCTAAATTTTATGGGGGCTTTAATGTGGACATGACTTATAAATCATGGGATTTCAACCTGTTCTTTTATGGAGTTTATGGAAACAAAATTCTGAATTATGTACAGAATACCCTGCAAACCTTCGAGAATCGAGGTTTTGCCGGTGTTGAAAATGTAAGCCAGGAATATTATGCCAATGCCTGGTCTCCTACAAATCCTTCGAATAAATATTCCAGGATATCTTATAATGATGATGCAATCGGCAGTTCAGCTCCATCCAGCGCATGGATTGAAAACGGCAGTTTCCTGAAATTAAAAAACTTAACCATAGGATATACTTTTCCTGCTTCCATGGCATCGATGGCGCATATTACGAAACTAAGAATATATGTTTCAGCTCAAAATCTGTTTACGATCACCAGTTACACAGGACTTGATCCGGAGATCGGTCTTCAAAATGGAAATGCAACACAGAATGGTGTAGACAACGGCACGTATCCGTCATCCAAATTTTTCACCAGTTGGTTTAAATCTTACGCTTTAATAAAGATATAAAACATTAATGATATGAAAATGAATAATAAATATTTAGCCATCATAATGCTCTGCGTGGCGCTGCTCTCACCGTTTGCCTGTAGTAAAAGTTTTCTGGAGACCACCAATACTTTTCAATCAACGGCGGATGCTACTTTTCAGAAATCATCGGATGTGGTATCCCTGATCAATAGTATTTATGATACCTATCAGAATAGTGATCTGCTGAAAAAATCGTTTGGTATTATGCCAATTTCCAAACCCATGACTGGTTTAACTGGGGTGGAGATGTGCAATGGAATCAATATCAGATTTCACCGACTTTTGGTCAGCTGCCTTCTTTATGGAATAATGCGTATATCGGAATTGTCAGGGCGAATTCTGCATTTGCGATTATAACAACTGCTGAAGCCAAAGGTATAGTTACACACGCACTGGCGAATCGTCTGAGAGGTGAAGCATATTTTTTACGTGGTATGACCTATTATTATCTTGCAGGTACATTCGGAGGAGTGCCGTTAGAATTGGATACTTAGTTTAACCACTCACTGGCTTAACACCAAGGTCAACACAGGACTCGGTTTTTATGCAGATCGTTTCTGATATGCAACATGCAGAAACCCTTGTTGATTCAAAAACAACACTTCCGCCCAGTGAATTGGGCAGGGCTACAAAAGGTGCTGCGTATGGATTTGAAGGTTCTGCACAAATGTGGCTAAAGAATTATACTGGCGCTTTAACTGCATTTAATAATCCTGAGTTAACATCAAACTACCACTTGCTACCAAATTTTATTGATGTCCACGAATATGATCATCAGAATAATGATGAATCTCTATTTGAAGTACAGTTTAATGCCGATGGTGGCTCCCAAAGCTGGGATGGAAGCTGGCAGCCTCCAGGAGGTGAAATTGCATGGATTGATGATTTCAGCTGGCCCGAAGAAATTACCGGGCAGGGTTATGATTATGGCAACCCGGGACTCTGGCTTTCCTATCAACCTGGTGACCTGCGCAAGTATGCAACAATTGTAGGTCCGGGAGATACACTGATTAGCCCGGGTATTATTAACAAATGGGGGGGTATAAAAGGTTATCCGGTCGTTTATACCAGTTTCGCAGCTGGGAATGTGCATTATATTGGTGATGATGGCAAGGTCATTAATACTGCCGGAGCACTGAACAATCCATGGTATGGTCAGGACGGCTTACGTACCGGATATTTTTGCTCTAAAAAATGGAGAGATCCGCATCTTACCGGAAGCAATGCAGACCAGAATGGCAAATCAAATATTTTCGGAGATCAGAATCAGATCTTATTGCGATATGCAGAAATTCTCCTGACAGAGCCGAATGTAAAATCAGGACTGGTGATATAGCCGGAGGAATGGCCGACATCAAATTGGTAAGGGATCGCGCTTGGGGTGGATCTTCACCGGCAGTCATGCAGGATGGTGCCAATTATGACGGAACTCCTTCAGCTCCGATTACCGATCCATTGCAAATGGTTTATAGTGAATACAGGCATGAACTGACCGGCGAGTTTTCTCTATTTTATGATCTTCGCAGGGCGGGCGCACAAGATGCTGCTGATTTTATAAATACAACTTATGGCACACAAACAAATTTATTACCCATCCCAAATCCTGCACCTGGTCCTACCCATGATGGCCAGGTTCATGGACTTTATAATGCAGCCCTTACATTATCACATGAAATATTACCTATTCCTCAAAGTGCGATAGGCCTGAATCCAAACTTATCCCAAAACCCGGGATATTGATAGTTGGCAATTGTAAAGGGGTTTCTCTTTTGGGAAGCCCCTTCTTCTTTTCAGAATTTTATCTGGTTAATTTACTGAAACTTGGATTTCATAATTTTTTATATGAAAAGGTTTCTTCTGTTTATTTTTTGTTTTCCGTACTCTTTTGCCTTGTCAGCTTGTTATAAAAAACCCACTTTATTTCGAAAAAATTTCAGACGTTCATTCGGGAATTACCTTCAACAATAAGATTATTGAAAACGATTCCATCAACCCGATGAATGTTGTAAATATATATAATGGTGGTGGTGTTGGAATTGCTGATTTTAATAATGACGGACTTCCTGATATTTATTTTACCGGCAATATGGTACCCAGCCGTCTTTATCTGAATAAAGGCAATTTTGTATTTGAGGATATTACAAAAAAAGCAGGTGTTAGAAGGTATGGGCAGATGGGCCAGGGGTGTTTCTGTTATTGATATTAATAACGACGGACTGATGGATATTTATGTGTGCAATACTATCTATCAGGATTCTCTGAGAAGACGGAATATCTTGTATGTCAATCAGGGTGTTGATAAAGATGGAATTCCGCATTTCAAAGATATGGCTGCAGAATATGGCCTGGATATTCATGTGCAGTCCACCATGGCGAGTTTCTTTGACTATGATAATGATGGCGATCTGGATATGTACCTGACAGTCAATGAAGCTTCCAATGGCGACAATCCATCCGCTTTTCTAATTCGCAATCAAAAAAAGACTCCCAGCGTGGGTAGATTATTTCGTAATGATTGGGACAGCGTCTGGGACACCCGGTATTTCATGATGTTTCAGCAGCAGCAGGAATAAAATACGAAGGATTCGGACATTCGGCTACCATCTGTGATATCAATAACGACGGGTGGAAGGATATTTATGTTTCAGATGATTTTATCTCCAATAATATTCTATATATAAATAACCGCGACGGAACATTTACCAACAGAATAAAAGACTATTTTAAACATACATCCTTCAATTCCATGGGACAGGATGTTGTGGATATAAATAATGACGGCCTGCCAGATGTGGTTGAACTGGATATGAGCCCTCCCGATAATTACAGAAAAAAAATGATGTCTTCATCGGAGAGCTATGTGACATTTCAGAATTTTGATGCCTTCGGATACGAATATCAATATGTACGGAATACACTGCAATTGAATCAGGGACCGCCGGGTGGGAGAAAATGATTCCATTGGAATTCCTGCTTTCAGTGAAATTGGTTTCTATGAGTGGTATTTCACAAACGGACTGGAGCTGGTCGCCTCTTATGGTAGATTTTGACAATGACGGATTTCGGGATATTACATTACCAATGGATTTCCCAGGGATGTATCAGACCATGATTTTATAGCATACCGCAATCAAAATAAAGGAATCGTCAATAATAAACTTATACTGGATCAGATTCCGGAAGTAAAACTGCATAACTATGGCTTTCGGAACAATGGAGACCTTACATTCAGTGATGAAACTGCAAACTGGGGTTTTGAACAACCGACTTTCTCTAACGGGGTTGCATATGCCGATTTTGATAATGATGGCGCGCTGGATTTGGTGATCAACAATATTAACGATGAAGCTTTGCTGTACCGAAATACTTCACGCGATAAAGACACTGCAACCACCCACTTTCTTCAAATTAAATTCAAAGGGGATAAGACAAAATATTAATGGACTCGGTGCAATGGTCAGCATTTATTATGATCATGGAAAGCAACAGGTTTATGAAAATAATCCATACCGCGGTTATTTATCCAGTATGCAGGGTATTGCCCATTTTGGATTAAACAATATACAAATGCTGGATTCAGTTGTAATAAAATGGTACAATGGAAAACAGCAAACACTTGAAAATTTAAAATCCGACCAGGTAATTACAGTGGATATTGCTAATGCAAAAATTCCTTTTTCCTCTCAGCAACCTGTTATTGCTATGAAAGCTTTATTCAAAGAAGTCAACCCATGCAGCCGGTATCAATTATCGCCATTATGACGCTGATTTTATAGATTTCGATGTCCAGCATTTATTACCTCACAAGCTTTCAGAATATACGCCCGGTATGGCTTCCGGGGATCTTGACGGAAATGGCTTTGACGATCTGGTTATAGGAGGTAACTCATATATCCCGACATGCATTTTATTTCAACAATCCGATGGAAAATTTATCCGGAGAAATTTACTGGAAGGAATAAAAAATAAATCGGGGCTTAACAAAGATGAAGGAATATTGATTTTTGATGCGAACGGCGATGGCAAACCCGATATTTATATCACCAGCGGAGGATATTCATTTGCCCCTGGCGATCCAAATTATCAGGACAGATTGTATATCAACGATGGCAAAGGAAATTTTAAAGTGGATACATCCGCACTTCCGGTCAATCACAACAGTAAGTTCTGTGTTCGGGCTTTTGATTACAATCAGGATGGCAAAATGGATCTGTTCGTTTCAAGCCGTGTCGATCCCTGGAATTACCCACGATCTGTAAGCAGCTTCATTTACAGAAATGATTCAGAAAATGGACATGTAAAATTCACAGATGTTACGGATGAAGTGGCACCCGGATTGAAAAACATAGGTATGGTATGCGATGCGTTATTCACTGATTTTGATGGTGATGGCCAGACAGATCTGATTGTTGTCGGTGAATGGATGCCCGTCAGTTTTTTTAAGAACGAAAGTGGAAAATTCAGAAATATCACCTCCTCTTTAGGTATGGAAGGAAATTCAGGATGGTGGAATTCAATTGTGGCGGGCGATTTCAGAAATACCGGAAGAATGGATTATATCGTCGGTAATCTCGGATTAAATTCATTGTATCAGGCTTCAGATTCTTTTCCCGTTTATATGACTGCGAAGGATTTTGAAAACAACGGAAGATTTGCGGGCATACCTTCTTTGTTCCTCCCGGATCAGCAGGGCGTGAAACGCGAATTTCCTGCCCAGGGAAGGGATGATATAACGAGACAGTTGAATAGTTTAAAGAAAGGATTTAATACCTATAAAAAATATGCCGTAACTACCATGGATAAGTTGCTGACTCCGGAACAGCGTCAGGGTGCAATCCGACTTAAAGCCACCATGCTGCAATCCTGTTATCTAAGAAATGAAGGCAATGGAAAATTTACAATGATTCCTTTGCCAAAGGAAGCGCAGTTCTCGGCGATCAACGGTATGGTAGCGGATGATTTTGATGGAGATGGAAACCTGGACCTGTTTATAAATGGAAATGACTATTCCACATCGGTTGGTATTGGTCAGTATGATGCATTTAATGGTCTTTTGCTGAAAGGTGACGGAGCCGGTGGCTTCTCACCATTATCCATGCTGCAAAGTGGTGTTAATATTCCAGGTAACGGTAAAGCATTGGTAAAATTAACTGGACCCGATGATGAATACAGGATTGCCGCTACCCAACACCGTGGTGAACTGAAATTATTTGCATTAAATAAAAAACAAAGAATTGTCAGGGTAAATAAGGAGGATCGTTCTGCAATTTTGAAATTGTCGAATGGTAAAATTCAAAAGCAGGAACTGAATCAGGGTTCGTCTTTTTTATCACAGTCGGCCAGCTTCCTGACTGTGGGAGATCTTGTAACATCGGTTCAGATAACAAACAACCGGGGCGCCGTGAGGAGTATTTTCTTTGATAGGATTAAAGGGAAATAATGGTCATCTCAATTGATTTTAAGATCATGCACATAAGGAAAATATTATTAATAATGACGATTGTTTCCATGATCTTTTTTTTACCAGATGTTTTCATGGAAAACAAGACATAGATCCGAGAGGCAACGCATATGCAGGATCCGACAAATGTGTTAATTGTCACAAAGCGATTTCATCCTCCTATGCTCATACCGCACATTTTCTTTCAACACGTATTGCTGACGATAATACGGTAGTGGGAAATTTTGGAAAAGATTCAAATGATTTATTTGTGAATGATTCTACCCGCATCATGATGGAAAAAAGAGATTCAGGACTTTATCAGGTGTTATATATAAACAATAAACAAACAATTGCAGTCCGGTTTGATCTGGTGATGGGTGCCGTTAAGGGACAGACTTATCTGTCATGGCATGATGGGGGGCTGTATCAATTGCCTGTATCTTATATTATAGCCCTGCACAGGTGGAACTCAAGTCCGGGCTATGCATTGGCGGGACTGAATTTCTCCCGTTCAATAACCAAGGATTGCTTTGAGTGTCATAGTTCTTACGCAAACCGGGATGAAAAGGGACTGCTGGATTTCAGAGAAAATTCTAAAAGCTGGGTATTTAATATCGATTGTGAACGTTGCCATGGACCGGCTGCGGCTCATGTTCAATTTCATGAGGAATATCCCTATGAAAAGAAGTCCATGTTTATGGTTCCTTTCAATTCGCTCAGCAGACAACAGAAAATAGATCTCTGTGCAGTTTGTCATTCGGGCAACAATAATATTCTTTTAAAATCCAGGTTTGCTTTTAAGATGGGTGATTCCCTGGCTTCATATATGATCCCGCTGTATGACAGAAATCATAAGCTGGATGTTCATGGTAACCAGACGCAGTTACTTTCCCAGAGCAAATGTTTCATGATGAGCAATCTGGAATGTTCAACCTGCCACAATACACATATGAATGAGCGGGGACTAGTCAATATTTATAACGGACATTGTCAGACTTGTCATTCTCCAGGAAATCATTTTTGCACAATAGCTACAGATTCCAATATCGTATTTATTAAGAACAATTGTACACACTGTCATATGCCGGAACAGGCGTCCAATGTGATCAGGGTGCAGGCGTCTGCAAATTCAACTCAGGCAATTTCAACGTTAGTGGTAAATCACCGTATTGCTATTTATCCCGAAGAATCGGCCAAAATTCTGAAAACATTTGTTTATGGTAACAAGATTAAATAATGTAAACTTAAAGCATGGAGTTGCATGGCAAAAATATTTTACCATGCTTTATATTATTTTTTGTTTTGTTTTTTCTGCCTTTATAGAAAAATCATTTGGACAGACAGAGCTACAAGCCTGGGGAAATATTACCGGTATCAGGGTTCAGGGCGAACTGATGGGATTTGAAACAAGCTTACGTGTAGTTGGAAACCAATGGTCTGCAATCACTGCAACTGATAAAGAAGCGCAAAGTCCAAAATTCAACCGGGACAGCATGGGTCGCCAAATCGTTATTACACGTTTGGGAGGAATATCTTTTACTGAAACAGTGACAGATCTCCATGAGGGGGAAACAAGTGTTACAATCCAATACTTATCAGCCAGGGATACTTCTGTTACAGGTTTATTTTTTTGCATCAGTCTTCCATTATCGGATTATGGACAGGGAACAATAAGGCTTGATAAAATGAAGCCATTTTTGATTTCCGGAATAAAAGCTGATAGTTCAGAAAAATGGATGAAATCTGCTTCTGCAAAAATCAGTATCAATTCCGTCCAACGCCAGATGGATATTCAATTGCAGGAGGCTTGTGAAATAGTATTTCATCGGGTATCAGATAAAAATGATCAAAAACTTGAGATCTACCTGCCTGTACAATCGGGAAATCTCAAAGCTGGTAATGGCGGTCAAAAAACTTATATAATTAAGACGACGGGTCATATTGATAAAAGAGATATTCATATGGTTATGGATACTTCCAGACCAGGCAGGCAGTTTGCGGGATTCGGTGGAAATTTCCGGATTCAAAACCTTAAAACAGATCCGGAGGTAATCGAATATTGTTTGAACAATATGCGGGTTGCCTGGGGCCGTGTCGAAATGCCCTGGCGTTTCTGGCAACCAGAAAAAACCATTGATCCTGTTGCTGCAGCCAGGGCGGGAAAACTGGATGCTCATGTTCAGCGCGCCATGGAAATGGCGCAGAAGCTACAGCAGCGTGGAATTCCAATCATTCTCACTGCCTGGTCCGCTCCTGACTGGGCAATTATTGGAAAGGCACATTTTTTTCATCAGCCTGGTGAGCTATGGGGAAACCCTTTGAATCCGGATAGTTTAATGTTTATATATCAATCCATCGCAGACTATATTCAATATCTATATGACCAATATGCTGTGCAGGTAAGATTTTTTTCATTTAATGAATCTGACTTGGGAATCTATGTCAGGCAAACCGGGGAGCAGCATGATGCACTTATTAAAGGGCTGGGAAAATATTTTATTATCCGCGGATTGAAAACTAAAATATTGCTGGGTGATAATTCAGATGCAACTACCTATTCATTTATTGAGCCTGCTTTGCGGGACACATCTGCGCATCCTTATATAGGTGCTGTTTCCTTTCATTCCTGGAGAGGCTGGGAAACAGGATTATTGTCGCAATGGGCCACAGCTTCAAGGGAAATAAATCTTCCATTGATTGTAGGAGAAGGAAGTATAGATGCAGCCGCCTGGGGCTATCCTGCAATCTTTCTCGAACAGACCTATGCAATGCAGGAAATCAATCTTTATATACGACTCATGGCTATTTGTCAGCCTTTGAGTATTCTGCAATGGCAGCTGACATCTGATTATTCGCCCCTTGAAGGTGGAGGAATATTCGGGAAGGAAGGTCCGCTTGAACCAACCCGGCGCTTCTGGAATCTTAAGCAACTGGCTTCTACTCCGGCTGGACTCAACTATTTTCCGGTTGCGTGTGACCGTTCAACGGTTACCTGTGCTGCAGTAGGAAATACGCAGGAAAGTAAATATGTACTACACATCGTGAACAACGGTGCAGAAAGAAAAGTTATGCTTATTGGAATACCTTCTGCAGTTCATTCATTCAAAATCATTTCAACCGGAAAGAATTTATCAATGCAGGAAGGATCAACTGTGAACGTACAAAGAAATGAAGCAATTTTCATTTTGCCTTCAGAATGCTTTACAACACTTAGCAGTCAGTGATCATTTAAATAAATAATTCATAAAAACAAAAATATGCCTGGCGATTCTGTATTGATAAATAATAAAGCCGTTGCACAAAATTCCTACGACGCAATCGTCATAGGATCCGGTATCAGCGGAGGCTGGGCTGCCAAAGAATTATCAGAAAAAGGACTGCGTGTATTGATGCTGGAAAGGGGCCCAAAGCTTGATCATATCACAGGATATAAAACAGCAGGTTTTAATCCCTGGGATTTTCCGCACCGGGGTGCAGCGACGTTAAAACAGAAAACTGACAACCCGGTTATTTCGAGAGATTGGGCAATGTATGGAACAGCAGCACAGGAAGCTGTTATGGGTTACTGGGTGAATGAGAAGGATTGCCCTTATGTTGAAAAAAGACCATTCACCTGGTGGAGAAGTTACCAGATGGGAGGACGTTCCATTCTCTGGGGGAGACAAAGCTATCGTTGGAGTGATCTGGATTTTGAAGCAAATATCAGGGATGGCATCGCTGTTGACTGGCCAATCAGGTATAAAGATTTGATTCCCTGGTACGACTATGTAGAAACATTTGCAGGGATAAGCGGTTCGAAAGAAAATTTGGAACATTTACCAGATGGAAAATTTCTGCCCCCGATGGAATTGAACTGTGTTGAAAAGGATGTGGCTGCCAGGATAAAAGAATTTTATAAAGGACAGCGACATCTGTTCATCGGCCGCGTGGCGAATCTTACCGAAGCAATTCCAGGCAGAACGAAATGTCAGTTTCGGAACAGGTGCTGGGAAGGTTGTCCTTTCGGCGCTTACTTCAGTACACAATCATCCACATTGCCAGCGGCTATGGCGACAGGGAAATTGACTGTCAGACCATATTCCATTGTCACAAAAATACTGTATGATAAAAATTCAAAAAAAGCTACGGGTGTGGAAGTGCTCGATGCAGAAACAAATAAAACATACGTATTCAATTCTAAGATTATTTTTTTGAATGCTTCCACATTAAACAGTGCATGGGTACTTATGAATTCCGCAACAGATATCTGGCCGGAAGGCCTGGGCAGCAGTAGTGGGGAACTTGGACATAATATTATGGACCATCATTACATGCTGGGAGCACAGGGCATTGTGGAAGGGTATGAAGACAAATATTATTTCGGAAGAAGGGCAAATGGTTTTTATATTCCACGATTTGCTAATCTGAATGGTGATAAACGCGATTTTTTACGCGGATATGGTTACCAGGGTAGCGCCAGCAGGCAGGGATGGAGTCGTGATATAGCAGAATTAAATATCGGCGCAGAATTTAAAGAAGCGCTTACTGAGCCTGGCAGTTGGACGATCGGAGCTACGGGCTTCGGAGAAATTTTGCCATATCATGATAATCAGATCAGTTTAAACAAAGAGGTAAAAGATAAATGGGGACTTCCGGTTCTTACGATGGATGCAGGATTAAAAGAGAATGAACTGAATATGCGGAAAGATATAATTAAAGAACTGGTAGCGATGTTTGAAGCCTCGGGGATTAAAAATATTACAACCTGGGATAAAGATTATTCGATCGGCCAGGGTATTCATGAAATGGGATCGGCCAGAATGGGAAGGAATCCTACAACATCTGTTTTGAATGAACATAACCAGGTATGGGATGCACCAAATGTTTTTGTAACCGATGGCGCATGTATGGTATCCAGCGCCTGTCAGAATCCATCACTAACTTATATGGCACTGACAGCCCGGGCTGCAGATTTTGCTGTAACTGAAATGAAGAAAGGGAATATATAAATTTAAATGACTGAATATCCTTATGATTTCAGAATCTTATAGTCTCAGTGTAAGGTTTGTGTAACCATCCTTGCCTGTGAATTTATTCTGAGCTTCAACGGGAGGTTCTACCCAGTACTTATGATTCAGCACAAATTTAAATTGTCTCAGTTCTCCTTTTTTCCCGATAATTGTCTTGTTTACTTTAAGCATAAATAAATTTCCATCAACTTTTTTCATTTGGAATTTAGCCACATCAGGATTCCATCCATTAAAATCACCCGCAACATTAACCTGGTTTATTTCATTCATTCTTTTTTCCAGAATAACTTCAATGCCGCCGACAATTATTTTTTTCTGCTGGCCAAATATAAACTCGATGGAGTCGCCTTTGTCAGAATACCCGAATCCTGTTATAATTTGATTTGGTTTTGAATGATTCGCCTGCGCTCTTAATTCAGATCTGAATAAAAAGCATAACTGAATTGTGGCAAATAAAAAAATCCTCCTATTAATAATTGTATTATGAATGCTCAATTTTATTTTTGATAAAAGATACGTATAAAACATTTTCCCTATCATCGAAGGGAAACTTCAATTGTTAATCAGCCTGTTAATTTTCTTAATTAGAAGGATCATACTTTTTAATGTAAAACTTCAGATTCTCATTATTTCGACTTAGATTCAATTCGATTTTATTTCTACAAACGATTGACCTGCATGAAAAGACCCATTATTACGGTAGTCGGTAGTTCCAATACCGATATGGTCATAAAAGCTGATCATCTTCCTGAACCGGGTGAAACTATTCTGGGAGGTACTTTTTTTATGAACCCCGGAGGGAAGGGGGCAAACCAGGCAGTAGCAGCTGCAAGACTTGGAGGTAGGGTTTGTTTTATTTGTAAAACAGGTGATGATATATTTGGCAGGCAATCCCTGAAGCAATTTAAGGAAGAGGGAATTGATACTTCTTTTATTATAACTGATTCGGACCATCCATCTGGTGTTGCCCTTATTACAGTAGATAAACAGGCAGAGAATTGCATTGTGGTCGCATCTGGTGCCAATGCGACTTTAGATCCTTCGGATTTGATGCAAGCCGGGGAACTGATTCTTCAGTCATCCATAATTTTGATGCAGCTGGAAATCCCTTTGGATACGGTTTCCTATGCGGCCGCAATGGCATATAAAAAAAACATCCCGGTCGTTTTAAACCCGGCGCCCGCCTGTTTTCTTCCGGATGAATTACTCCGCCATGTTAGCATTCTGACACCGAATAAAACAGAAGCAGGAATGTTAAGCGGGATAAGTATTCATGATATTGATTCTGCAAAAAAAGCTGCGCAGAAAATCAAAGAAAGAGGAGTGAAGACAGTCATCATTACCCTTGGAAGCAATGGAGTTCTTGTATTTGATGAAAATTTATTTACACATATTCCGGTGAGCCCGGTCATTGCTGTTGATACGACAGCTGCCGGTGATACATTTAATGGAGCATTGGTTGTGGCTTTATCGGAAGGTAAAGGTATTTTAGAGGCCACTGTTTTTGCCAGTAAAGCTGCCGCAATATCTGTAACCCGTATTGGTGCGCAGGCCTCCATTCCTTATAAACATGAAGTGTAGCAATTATGTACATTATTAATAGTTATCCGCTGGCAGTATTCTTTTGCATAATCACCATGCTTTGCTGGGGTTCCTGGGCGAATACGCAAAAGCTGGCTGCATCATCCTGGCGATTTGAATTGTTTTACTGGGATTATGTAATCGGAATCGTTCTTCTCGGCCTGGTATTCGCTATTACACTAGGAAATTCGGGAAATGAAGGGAGGGGTTTTATCGAAGATATTGGGCAGGCAAATGAAAAAAATATATTTTCTGCCATTATCGGGGGAATTATATTTAATGCAGCCAATATATTGCTTTGCGCAGCTATTGCAATTGCAGGCATGTCAGTTGCCTTTCCCGTCGGTATAGGACTTGCGCTGGTGATTGGTGTTATAGTAAATTATATAGATCAACCGCTCGGCAATAAGGTTTTGCTTTTTGGAGGAGTCGCACTGGTTGTCCTTGCGATTCTTTTGAATGCTTTTGCATATCGTAAAATGCAATCAGGAAATAAAAACCCCACATCCAAAGGCCTGATTCTTTCCATTATAAGCGGGGTTTTGATGGGCTTGTTCTATAAATATGTTGCAGCTTCGATGTTTCCTGATTTTACTGTTCCTGAATCCGGTAAATTGAGTCCCTATACCGCCATAGTATTTTTTTCTGTCGGAATCCTGGCCAGTAATTTCTTGTTCAATACAATTTTGATGAGAAGGCCTTTTGACGGTTCCCCCGTCACTTATAAAGATTATTTCAGAGGTGGTTTTAAAAATCATATTACAGGTATACTGGGTGGAATTATCTGGTGCATTGGAATGTCATTCAGTATCATCGCATCCGGTAAAGCAGGTCCGGCCATTTCTTATGGTTTAGGTCAGGGAGCCACTGTGGTGGCAGCGATTTGGGGAATTTATGTTTGGAAAGAATTCAAAGGAGCTAAAGGCGTCAAACTCATCTTAAGCAGTATGCTGGTTTGTTACATTATTGGCCTTGTCATGATCATACTGTCTCATTAGGAAATTGATAAATAATCTAATTATTTTTCTCTGCGGATTTAATTGTACGCAAAGGAATCCAAACCTGGGTTTTCGAACCCATTTGACCAGCGTCTGCAAATGGAACCAGTACAAGTCCTGATCCGTTACTTTCCATGAAACTGTAAACCTGATGACCGATCCAGCCGGCTGTTAAAGCAGTTGAGTCATCCATCAAATTTATTTTTGGACTTTGTAACTGTTTTTCAGAAATGGACAAAGGATATGTATGATTCAGGGAACTATCAGCCGAAAGAATTTGTGGTCCTCTTTGAAAAGCAATAAAATCTTTATAGTTATGACCTCCATGAATAATTTTCACAGGTATATCAAAGTCGATGATAATTTTTTCTCCTGCATGCCATAATCGGCTGATGGTAAGATAGCCTTCTGTTGCAGTTGTATATTTCTTACCATTCACGGTAGCTGTGAATCTCGTTGTCCAGCCTGGAACACGAAAGGAAAGCGGAAAGACGGAAGACCGGGATGGACTAACAGTGTAGACTATGCGCCCACTGGAAGGAAATTCACTTAAGCCCTTTACAGTCAATCCTATGTACTGTTTGTTAGTTGTAAGGATAGAATCTTTTACTTCGGTTGATTCCATTAGAAGAAAAGTCGGGATGCCCGATCTCAGGCCATAATTGAAAAGAGGAATCAGCGAAATTCCTCTTGGTACGCTGGAAAGACAGCAGGTTACATCGCAGGAGTAAGGTTTTTTATCCATCAGTGAAGTGTAATAACTTACACAGCCAGTTTGCGGATTTTCTGCAGCCAGCAAATGATTATATACAGATTTTTCAATCTGGTCCATGTATTTAACCTCTCCTGTGAGTGAGAAAAGTTGATAGTTTAATTGTATCCAGGTTGTAGTAACACAACCTTCTCCAATATGATCGCTTAGGGAAGCAGGCAATTCATCTTTGCCCTGAAACACTTCAAAAGAACTGGAGGTTCCGGTTATATAGAGTCTGTTTTTAACAATATCATTCCATGCAATAATTACCGGTTGAAGAAGATCTTTTTCTCCGGTAAGTTTATAGAGTTTAATAATTCCTACCAGGTTGGACAACATTTCATAAGCTTTGCCATCAGCTACTTTGTTGACTTGTTGCACCAGGAGCAGATCCTGAATAATTTTAGGACCGTTCTTTTGATTATAAGCACGTAAAATATATCTGGAAAATTCCAGATATTTTGATTCGCCCGTGTAACGATATAATTCAACCATTGGATCGAGGATGCTGGTGGCGGCCATTCCCACATGTTCGCCGGCTGAGATTATGTCCAGCTGGCCAGGATTGTTTCCGAATGTTTTAACCATCAGGTTTCCAATCTTTATTGCTGCATCCAGTGCGGGCTGGTAACCAAAAGTTTTATAATATGCTATAAGACCTATAAGATCATATTTATGTACCCAGACATCCCAGCTTGTCCAATATTTATCAGGAGTATAAGTTCCCAGGTAACCATCGGCGAGTTGAGAGCTCAATAATACCAGCAGTATATGATCCATTTGTTTTTTCAGATCCGGATTGTGTGAATACTGCCAGGTATTGCAGGCTGTCTCCAGGTATTTTCCAACATGCTCACCAATCCAGTCCTGCTTGCCAGGTCTTGATAGAAATCCTGATAATATAGTCTCCTGATCTATCTCCAACAATCTTTTTTCAAGATTGATTTCCATCCGAAGTCCCAGTATTCCTCCGATCCTCTGATTATCATAAGGCGATGGTACATAGATATCATGTACTACATTGGGTACAAGGGGTTTTATTACCGCGGGTATATATTCAGCAATCAGATTGTGATAAGATAATAATAGTAAGATGAGTGATATGGAAAATGAACCTTTTTTTCGCATAACGAGGCTGTTCAAATTGAAAAGTAATATTTTTCCATAACTTAACCTTCTTTAAGGATGATTTTTCCCGAACGACTGGACCATATGATAAAATTTCTTTTACCTGCTTCCCTGATATATATGCTTGCTTCTTCTTCGTGTAGCAGACCGGATAAAAATGATACAGATTATGTTAAAGGTTCATTTGGCTATGACCTCCGATTTTTGGAGAAGTATGATTCTGTGATAGTATTGAAATCAGGAGATGGGAATGCCAGGATTATTGTTTCTCCGAAATATCAGGCAAAGGTTTTTACCTCCTCCGCTGAAGGTAACAGCGGGCAGAGTTTTGGGTGGGTGAATTATAAAGCATTTACTGCAAGCGTCGATCCGCATATAAATGCTTATGGCGGGGAAAACCGACTTTGGCTGGGACCTGAAGGAGGAAAGTTCTCATTATACTTTAAACCGGGAGTCCGGATGGATTTTGATAACTGGAAAACTCCCGCAGCCTTTGATACTGAAGCCTGGTCAGTAGTCAGTACAGACGCGGTTTCAGTGAATATGAGCAAAGACATGAACCTCATAAATTACAAGGGCACAGAACTGGAAGTAACAATTAAGAGAAATATAAAAATACTTGAAAGACAGGATATCATCAGTAAACTGGATATCAATATAGACGATTCAGTAAAAACTGTTGGGTATACATCTGAAAATACGCTGATCAATAAAGGCAAACAGCAATGGACAACCGAAACGGGCATGCCATGTATCTGGATTCTCGATATGTTCAATCCTTCGGATCAGACTACCATTATCATCCCATTTATCGGGAGATACTAGTTTCAAAACCTGCAACGACTGATTATTTCGGAGAGATCCCTGCGAACAGAATAAAATATACCGACAGTATTCTTTTTTTCAAAGCAGATGGGAAAAACAGAGGGAAACTGGGCATTCATCCTTCCCGCGCGAAAAATATCGCCGGCAGTTATGACGCAGAAAAAAAAGTATTGACCATTATATTATTTGATATTGACAACCAGGGGAAATATTTAAATCAGGAATGGAATACTGTTAAACCTCCCTTCAGTGGAGATGCAGTCAATGCTTACAATGATGGTCCGCTTGCATCCGGAGGCCAGCTTGGACCTTTCTATGAACTGGAAAGTGTGTCACCCGCTGCATTTCTCGAACCGGAAGGCTTCTCTTATTCATCATCACAGCGTCTTCCATTTTACCGGATCTGAGAAAGAATTAAATGCGATAGCTGAAAGAAAATTAGGCGTTTCACTGGAAAAAATTAAAAATGAATTACCATGAAATATCCTTCTATCGGGATCAGGCCGATTATAGACGGGAGACTCGGCGGAGTAAGAGAATCGCTGGAAGAAACCACGATGCAGATGGCAAAAAATGTTGCGGCGCTGTTTGTTAAAGAACTTCGTTATCCTGATGGTAACCCTGTTCATTGTGTGATTGCAGATAGTTGTATCGGAGGTGTTATGGAAGCAACTGAATGTGCAAATAAATTTGAAACTGCCAATGTAGGAGTTTCACTTTCTGTTACACCTTGTTGGTGCTATGGAAGTGAGACAATGGATATGAATCCCATTCTTCCAAAAGCCATCTGGGGTTTTAATGGAACAGAAAGACCTGGAGCAGTATACCTGGCGGCGACACTGGCAGCACATAATCAGATGGGTCTTCCTGCATTTGGCATATACGGGAAAGATGTGCAGGATCTTGGCGATCCGGAAATTCCGGCTGACGTACGTGAACGGCTGCTGAGTTTTGCAAAAGCAGGATTGGCCGCAGCGATCATGCGTGGCAAATCCTATCTTTCAATTGGATCAGTATCCATGGGGATTGCAGGCTCCATGGTGAATCCTGATTTCTTTCAGACATATTTGGGAATGCGTACAGAAGTCATAGATTCTACGGAAATCCTTAAGAAGAATTGAAAAGAAAATCTATGACGAAGAAGAATTTGAAAAGGCGCTTACCTGGACAAAAAAATATTGCAGGGAAGGGGAAGATTTTAATAAAAAAGAAAAACAATTTTCACGGGAACAAAAAGATAATGACTGGGAATTTTGTGTACTAATGACGATGATTATTCGTGATTTGATGAAAGGAAATCCCAAACTGAAAAAACTCGGATATGGGGAAGAAGCATTTGGTCACAATGCCATCGTATCGGGTTTTCAGGGTCAAAGACAATGGACGGATTTTTTACCCAATGGAGATTTTGCTGAAGCTATTCTTAATTCATCCTTCGACTGGAATGGTATCCGGGCACCATTTATAGTAGCAACCGAAAATGATTCACTCAATGGTGTCAGCATGCTTTTAGGTTACCTGCTGACAAATACAGCGCAAATATTTGCTGATGTCAGAACCTATTGGAGTCCTGCGTCTGTTGAACGTGTATCAAAATGGAAGCCTGAAGGTAAAGCAGCAGATGGTTTTATTCATCTCATTAATTCCGGATCAGCAACCCTTGATGGCAGCGGAAGGCAAAGTAAAAATGGCAAACCTGCACTAAAGCCATTCTGGGAAATAGATGATAAGGAAACTGCGGAATGCCTGGAAGCCACCACCTGGTATCCTGCGAATAACGGTTATTTCAGAGGTGGTGGATATTCTTCCAAATTTGTAACCAGAGGCGGCATGCCCATAACGATGTGTCGATTGAATCTTGTGAAAGGTATCGGTCCGGTATTACAAATTGCCGAAGGAGAAACGATTGACCTGCCAACGAATGTTCATAAAATACTCGATGAAAGAACAGACAGAACCTGGCCAACAACATGGTTTGTTCCCCGCCTGACCGGGGTAGGGCCTTTTCGGAATGTTTATTCCGTAATGGCGAACTGGGGTGCCAATCATGGAGCCATCAGCTATGGACATATTGGCCATGATCTTATTTCACTTGCTTCGATATTTCGGATACCAGTGAATATGCATAATGTAGAAGAAGAGAAAATATTCCGGCCGTCAGCATGGTCTTCATTTTCATCTGATCACCATGCCTGCGCAACGTACGGGCCACTATATAAATGACATGAATAAAAAAATAAAACTGCTGCAATCTGAAGATGGCAGTTCTTATCTCCGGCCCTTCGCACTTGTTACGAGTCTATTTTTGCTCTGGGGTTTCGCACACGGACTGCTGGATGTATTGGATAAACATTTTCAGAACACCCTTCATATCAGTAAGGCTGAATCTGGTTTTGTTCAGTTTTCTTTATATATAGGGTATCTCGTGATGTCGTATCCTGCAGGGGCTTTTATGAAACGCTATGGTTATAAAAACGGAATTATTCTGGGTTTGGGGTTATTTGCAACAGGCGCTTTCCTTTTTTATCCTGTCGCTAAACTAGTTGCCTTTGTTCCATTTTTAATTGCACTTTTTATCATCGCCTGCGGATTGTGTTGCCTGGAAACGGCAGCCAATCCATATACTACTGTTTTGGGACCGAAAGATGGTGCAGCACGTCGCATCAATATTGCCCAGTCTTTCAATGGTATGGGTTGGATCCTTGGTCCATTACTGGGAGGCTGGTTTATATTCGGTGCAGAAAAAAGGGAAACGCCGGGACTTTTGATTCCCTGATACCACCCTATATGTATGTGGGCAGCATTGTAGTTGTGGTGGCAATCATTTTTGCATTTACAAAACTTCCGATAATTAAAGAAGATAATGAAGAAGGAATTGCCGAGAACGCAAAAATTGGAGAACTGTTTAAACACCCGGCATTTGTATTGGCAGTGATCGCACAGTTTTTATATGTAGCAGCACAGACAGGTTTCAATTCTTTTTTTATAAATTATGTTACTGAATCTCTGAGCGGTGTGCAGGCAGCAGTAAGTAGTATGATGCAGCATCTCGGAGGTTTTGGTGAAGTATTTAAACCAAAAAATCCGGAGCAGGCAGCATCTCTTATTCTTGCATTGGGCGGCATGGGATGTTTTTGGATAGGGAGACTCACTGGATCCTGGCTTATGAAGTTCATAGCGCCTGCGAGACTGCTGGCGGTTTATGCGATCATCAATACCATCTTAACTTTTATCGTTGTAATTCGTCTTGGCTGGCCTAGTGTGATCGCTTTGTTCTCCACATATTTTTTTATGTCGCTGATGTTTCCGACCATTTTTGCTCTTGGCATACGTGGGTTGGGACCCTTGACAAAAAAAGCTTCTTCTTTCCTGGTTATGGCTGTTGCCGGCGGGGCATTTTGCCCGCCATTAATGGGACTGGTGGCAGATCATGCCGGAATGCCCGTTGCATTTATTATTCCCTTGTGTTGTTTTGCTTTTATTGCATTTTATGCAGCCTGGGTAAATCATAAAGCCAAGGCTCTGTCAAGGTGAACGTAGCCTCCATCCACATGCATCAACTGCCCGTTGATGCCGGAAGATTTTGGAGACAATAAAAACAATACAGTATCCGCAATTTCTTCGCAGGTCGTCATTCTGTTTTCTAATGGAATTTTGGAAGTGATTTCTTTTAATTTCTTTTCCGGATTCTCCTGCTGGCTAATCCACCATTTATACTGCGGGGTCCAACATTCGGCGACAACAACAGCGTTCACTCTTATTCCGGTAAAGGAGAACACTGCTGCCAAATTCTCTGTAAGTGCAAGACGTGCACCATTCGCAGCTGCATAACCTGATGTGCCTCCCTGCCCTGTCTCCCCAGTTTTTGAACAGATATTTACAATCACCCCTTTGGAATTTTTCAGGTGAGGCAAACAAATCTCAGACATTGTATGATAGTGACCGACATTTTTATCAATGGATTCAAAGAATTTTTTAATATCTCCATTTTCGAGACTTACTCCGTCATTAAGCCCCGCATTATTTATAAGTCCGTCAATTTTTTCAAATATATTCAAGACCTGGTTGACAGCATCAAGGCAGGCATCCCTGCTGGTCAGTTCTGTTTGTAAACAGAGAACCTTTCCGCCCGCCTCTTCTATTTCTTTTGATATGCCGGGTAGTGCTTTTCCGTTATGATCTATTATACAAACTATGGCTTTTTCAGATGCCAGAGAAAGAGCGATGCTTCTTCCAATTCCACTGGCACCGCCTGTAACAATAACTACTTTATCCTGGAGATTAAGATTTATAAAAAAGAAGTTTAGTTTAAAGTTATTATAATTCAATCATCATCATCTTTTTTTTCGTTTTGTTTTACAAATGCTGCACGTCGTGGCGCAGGAACGACAGCATTTTCTCCTTTAACTGCCTTCCAGATTACTTCGGTAAACAGGCGATCTGGTACTCTGTCTTCCCTTGAAAAGTCGAATGTCTCACTTTTTCGTTGCCATGCATTTTCAATCGTGTTAACTGCATTTATATTTGTCTGAAGTGGTTTGACATTAAAAGCAGAGGGATTGGGCTGATTCGAAAAGCAGCGCCACATAGGTTCTGCTGCTGCGTCGTACTGACTCATGGGTGGAAATCCCAGAATGAGTTCAATGGTATGAAGAACGGATGTGGTTGAATACATGGTATGATCAACCGCGTGTCTTTTAATATATCCGCCTGCGACATAAGCTGTACTCCTGTGTGCATCTACATGATCGGGTCCATCCTGTGCATCATCTTCCAATATAAAAACAACTGATTCCTTCCATACCGGACTCTTGCTCAGGTAATCCACGAACATACCTACGGCAAGATCATTATCGGCACAGTGTGCAAATGGCGTAGGTCGGCCTTTGCTCAGGCCTTCCGTATGATCATTGATAATACGCAGGGTATTTAACTGCGGAAGTGAATGATGCGCAATGAGCGAGTCAAAATCTCTTTTCCATTGTCCCACCCGGGTCGTGTCTCTTACGTGCTGATCCCAGCTGGTGTAGTATGTGCAATAGTGATTTTTCAATACCGGGATATTCGGTTTATAATCGTCGGCAAATTCACCATAAGTTCTATAACTGATACCAGCTTTGAGGCAATGGTCCCAAATGAAACCACCTTTATTATTGGCAATAGCACGCTTACCTTCCGCATCGTAAGTGCCTCCCCTGTCACCATATCCAGTCGGCCAAGTTTTTTCAAGATAGTCGTTAGCATAGGCCCCCATACTCCAGTTATGGCCGTCTGCACTGACTTCAGCGTCAACATAAAAATTATCAAGCAATACAAATTCCCTGGCAAGTGCATGAAGATTGGGCGTAATTTTTTCACCAAATAATATCAGACTTGAATCACCATTTCCTTCTTTCATATCACCTAATACCTGATCATAGGTTCTGTTTTCCTTAATGATATAAAAGACATATTTTACAGGCGATGAATCCCCGATATGCATGGGAACAGGATTTCCTTTTTCCCCGTCAGCGGACAGTTCTTTTTCTTTATCGTAGGGCGTATTTTCATATACCATTCTGGAATATTTGCTCAATTGTTCTACGCCAGGTTCTTTAATAATGCTGAGCGTACCGGTAAATAATCCGCCAATATATTCTGATTTGACAACCGCATGCTGAAATGAAATATTTGTATGACTTGTATCAAAAGGTTTATAACCGGGATTGGGAAAGGAACTAAACCCTTTTCCATTGGCAACAAAAATCAGGTTGCCAATTGTCTTTACACATGTGGGATACCATCCAACAGGAATAAATCCGATCGATTTACTGGATCCCGGATTACTTACATCAAAAACCGCTAGACAGTTATTGTCGGCATTGGCAATATAAAGAGTTCTTTCGTTTTCACTCAAAGCAACACCGTTTGTTGTTGAGCCGCCAAGAGATCCGGGATAAAGAGCAGCGTCAAGGGTCTCCAGAATTTTTCTCTTTTGGATATCAATTACTGATACTGAATTGTCGTTTGCATTGGCTACAAATAATATATGCCCATTTCTGCTAAGGCAAAGATCATTGGGATGGTCGCCAACCAAAATACTATCAGTTATTTTTTTGTTCTCAATATCAAAGATTAATATTTTCCCACCGCCCCATAAAGAAATATAGAGCTCGGATTTATTTTTTGAAAGCAGACAGGTATATGCTTCGGCACCAAGATAAAATGATTCAGTCTTTTTTGTTTTTAAATCAACCAGGTAAAGACTATTGTTTTCTTTGGTAACTACAAACAACGTATTTGTTTTATCATTTATCTGAATCCCTGCGGGGGAAATTTTCACAGGCCATTTTTCTCCAAGTTTTATTTTATCGGCTTCTATTAATTGATGATCTTTTGAAATCCTGTATTTCACAATCAGGTTGTCATTTCCTCCGGAAGCATATAACCAGTTTTCATCCTGGCTGAAAGCCAGACCGAGCCAGCTTTCAGGAATTATTATTTCTGAAAGAAGTTTTCCTTTCAGAGGATCAATTAACTGAATTGTCTGAACACTCTGACCGTTATTGGTTACCGCCAGATATTTTTTAGAAGGAGAGACGACTAAATTCAGTGGCAAATCTCCCAGTGAAACTGACTTCCCGGGGCTGTGAGGCTCCAGCCATTTGGCAATAAAACACGGGATGAAATGGAATCTCCCTGTCCAAAAGAGAAATTTATTCCAATAAACGATAAACATACAATGAGCAGATATTTCATCGATCATTTTTTTGAATCTTAAAAATATAATATTAAATCCGAGGATAAATTCAGATACACCCGGTCAGGTACAGCTCATATTGGATTGCATTAAGTAAAGCTTATGATTAAACGGCGGCCCGGACTAAATTACAAATATTGTGCCTTTACTAAGCGGGAAAATAATATGTTTGTATTAATTAAATACGATTGCGATGAAATGTTGCCTCATGGCTCTGTTGCTCTGCAGTTTTACTGCCGTTGCCCAGGTTAATATTATTCCTCAGCCCGCTTCTGTTAAAATGCCCCGGATAATGGCTGATTTCATTATCAGCCCTTCAACTAAAATTGTGCTGGAAGGAAGCGGCCTTGAAAACTCTGTGCAGTTCTTCAATGATTATTTGAAAGAATTTTATGGCTTCAGTTTGGAAACAACTACAACAGCAAAGGGCAATAATAATATAACCCTGAATTTTGAAAGATTGGATGATTCCATTCCGGGAGCTTATAATTTGTCGGTCGACCAAAAAGGAATTTATATCGGAGGCGACAATGAAACCGGTGTTTTTTATGGTATTCAATCTCTCATTCAAATGCTTCCCATGCCTGATGGCACAAAAAAACTATCCATTCCCTATGTTGAGATCAATGATAAACCACGATTTGCATACCGGGGTATGATGTTGGACGTGGGCCGCCATTTTATGCCGGTATCATTTGTGAAGAAATTTATTGATTATCTGGCTATGCATAAGATGAATGAATTTCACTGGCATCTGACCGAAGACCAGGGCTGGCGAATTGAAATCAAAAAATATCCGCGCCTGACAGAAGTAGGTGCATGGCGTTATGGAACGGTGATTGGAAAAAGACCATGGAAAGGGAACGATAATATATATTATGGCGGCTTCTACACCCAGGATCAAATTAAAGAAGTAGTGGCTTATGCATCCAGCAGATATATTACCATCATACCTGAAATTGAAATGCCCGGACATGGAAGTGCGGCTATCGCAGCTTATCCCTGGCTTAGTTGTTTCCCTGATGAAAAAACAAATATTCCGGATAGTCTGCTTTCCGATGTAGGCAGAAAGGCAAAAGGTAAAATTGTTTATGAACAATGGGGTGTTGCAAGCGATGTATTCTGTGCAGGTAATGACAGTGTTTTCCAATTTCTTCAGGATGTTATAGATGAAGTAACCCCTCTCTTTCCATCGAAATATATTCATGTGGGGGGTGACGAATGCCCGAAAACAAACTGGAAAAGATGTCCGCTTTGTCAGAAACGAATACATGATCTCGGACTTAAGGATGAACACGAATTACAGAGTTATTTCATACAGCGTATGGAAAAATATATCAATAGTAAGGGCAAAACACTGATCGGATGGGATGAAATCCTGGAAGGAGGCCTCGCCCCGAATGCTGTAGTAATGAGCTGGCGTGGGGAAAAAGGTGGTATTGAAGCGGCAAAACAAAAACATACCGTGATTATGACACCCACCACTTATGTTTATTTCGATTATTCCCAGTCAAAACATGATGATTCCCTGGTTATCGGAGGATATCTGCCTTTAGAAAAAGTATATAAATATGAACCCATTCCGGCTGAATTATCGGCTGACGATGGCCGTTATATCCTGGGTGCTCAGGCAAATACCTGGACTGAATACATGACCAGTCCCTCTAAAATAGAATACATGATTTTTCCAAGAATGGATGCATTAAGCGAAGTAGTGTGGAGCCCTAAGTCTGTCAGAAACTGGGAAGAATTTAAAAAGAAATTACCCTACCAGTTTAAGCGCTATGATTTGTGGCAAACGCATTATTTCGCAAATTCACAGGAATATGATGCGCATTAACTACGCATTCCAGTTTCGCTCTTTCTTTTATAACAGTAAATGAATATTTTTTTCCGGTGGTAGCTGCCGCCAGTGAAACCTCAGTAGTAGTGTCAAGTAAACTCTTATTACTCGTTATATTAAAAACGAACGGAAGAGATCAGTTCGCCGGATCATTTAATTTATTTTCACTGACAGGGTTGAAAGAATTTTTTTTCATTTCCCGCGATAAAATGGCATAGTCTCTTTCATTGGCTTCCTGAAGCCTGATGGAGGTTATGAATTTTGGCATATAGATAAGTTTTAATATTAAGAACGACAATACAAATATACTTAGTGCTTATTACCAGTAAATTATTTAACTGCAAATTTTCTGTGAATTTCCTCTAAGTAGTATTTCAATTTGGGAGATGAATTAATGAATTCATCTTCAGTTTTCATTTTTTCTTATGGATTTATTTAGAAATGAAACAAACAGTATATCTTGATAATGAGTTCAAATTCCAATAAGTACAGAATATAATATTTGACTATTAGTAATTTTTTTTAATACAAGTCTGACAACTAATATTGAAAAATATTCCCGAAATAGTCTCATATAACATGTAAACATAATGTTTGAAATATTTTAAATGGTTCTCATGAAAAGAGCTTTATGTCTTATAATCTCAGCAATATTTTTGATTCAATTCGGTTATGCTCAGCTTTCTGTCAGAAATCTTCATTGTGAGGACAGGATAAACCCTTTGGGTTTAGACATTCTCATTCCACGATTCAGCTGGCAGCTGGTATCTGATCAGCGAAACCTGGAACAGACTGGTTATGAAATCAGGGTCGGATCAAATCAGGGAAAGGAGATACCATTGGACAGCTGGAAAGTAATGAGTTCCCAATCTATTTATGTTCCATATTCCGGCAAAGCTTTAGAATCCGGAACTGCTTATTACTGGCAGGTAAGGGTTTGGGATAATAAAGGGGAGCATCCGGCTGGAGTGAAAAAGCCTATTGGCAGATGGGGTTATTGCAGACTTCGGACTGGAAAGCGAAATGGATTGAATCGACAAGCGATGCAGATACCGTAAATGGCCCGGCGCTTTTATTCCGGAAAGAATTTACTTCAGAGAAGAAAATAGTTTCTGCCACAGCTTTTATTACAACGCATGGTATGTATGATGCATATATCAATGGACAGAAATTGGGAGATGCGTTTCTGACTCCGGGATGGACGAGTTATAATAAGCGTCTTCAATACCAGGTTTACGATGTTACGAAATTTATAAAGAATGGGAAAAATGTATTAGCCGTAAATATCGGAAGCGGCTGGTACAGGACAAGTCTGGCATGGAATAATAATAAGAATATTTATGGGAAAAAAATCGGATTGTTAGCTCAACTTGAAATACGATATACAGATGGCAGCAGGGAAACAATTATTTCTGATGGTAGTTGGAAAACATCTGACCAGGGACCCATACGAAGTTCTGAAATATACAATGGAGAAACTTATGATGCCAGAAAGGAAATGACAGGATGGAATGATGTTAGTTATAATGATCAGTCGTGGCAGAAAGTAATTGAAAAGGAATATCCTAAGAATAATTTAATAGCTACTTATAATGAGCCCGTCACGATGCATGAGACTTTTCAGACCTGTCCGTGTTTTTAAAACTCCAAAAGGAGAACAGGTTGTAGATTTTGGACAGAATCTAGTTGGATGGGAAAGATTAATTGTAACAGGAAATCCGGGCGATACAATTACGATCGATCATGCAGAAGTTCTTGATAAGGAAGGTAATTTTTATACGGATAATTTAAGGGCGGCAAAATCAGAAAATATTTATATACTGAAAGATAACGAAGGAGCATTTTGGCCGCATTTTACTTTTCACGGATTCAGGTATATCCGGATCAAAGGATTTAAAGGTGAGATAAGTATAGATAGTATTGATAAGAACCAAAGGGATGTAATTGATTTCAATACAAGACCAAAAACTAATAACTTATACATAAACGCAGTAACTCTTTATTCAGATATGGAGGCTACGGGGAAATTCAGCTGCTCCAATCCCATGCTCAATCAACTTCAGCATAATATTCAATGGGGACAGAAAGGAAATTTCCTGGACGTGCCTACTGATTGTCCCGCAGCGCGATGAAAGATTGGGCTGGACGGGTGATGCGCAGGCTTTTTCCAGAACAGCCAGTTATAACATGGGAGTACACAACTTCTTTTCTAAATGGCTGAAAGATCTCGCAGCGGATCAGTCAGAAAATGGAATGGTTCCTTTTGTAATACCGAATGTGCTGGGCCCGAATGCAGGTGGATCGACCGGTTGGGCAGACGCATCTACGATCATTCCGTGGAACATATGGCTGGCATATGGTGATCCAAAAATTCTGGAAGATCAATATCCCAGTATGAAGGCCTGGGTGGGGTTCATGCAAAGTCATAGCAAAGATTACTTATGGAATACCGGATTTCATTTTGGTGACTGGCTTTTTTACAGACCGGCAGATGATAATGATGGAAGGTCTGCCGTTACGGATAAATACCTGATTGCGCAATGTTTCTTTTCTTATTCCACACAGTTACTGATTAATTCTGCAAAGGTCCTGAACATAACTGAAGATGTACAGAAGTATTCGGATTTGTTGCAACATATAAAAGAAGCGTTTCTCAAAGAATATGTTACACCATCTGGCAGACTGGTTTCAGGTACACAGACGGCTTATGTACTGGCGCTTCAATTTGATATGCTGCCGGAAAACTTAAGGGCGCAGGCAGCACAGAGGTTAGCAGAAAATATTAAGGACTATGGCAATCATCTTACAACCGGATTCCTGGGAACGCCCTATCTGTGCCATGTCCTGAGTCGTTTCGGTTATGATTCTGTCGCATATAAATTGTTATTACAGGATACTTATCCTTCCTGGCTATACCCGGTAAAAATGGGTGCTACCACGATCTGGGAAAGATGGGATGGTCAAAAACCGGATAGTAGTTTTCAAACACCGGGAATGAATTCTTTCAATCATTATGCGTATGGTGCAATCGGTGACTGGATGTATCGGAATATTACAGGTATAGACAACTACGGGGATTCAACAGGATACAAAAAAATCAGTATCCGTCCGCATCCGGGAGGAAATCTGACTTATGCCAATGCAGATCTGGAAACGGGATATGGGAAATTAAGTGCGCATTGGAAAATAATGGAAGGGAAATTTACAATGGATATTGAAATACCAGCTAATACTACAGCTGTAATTTATATCCCCGCATTAACAGCAGAATCTATAACCGAGAGTGGTAAACAATTATCGGAACTAAAGGAAATCGCAGTTACAGGTAAGGAAGGAAAATATATTGTGTTGCAGGTTGGATCCGGAATATATCATTTCGTTTCGTTGCCTTAAACGTTGACTGTTGATCGTTGACCGAAGACCTATGATCCCGTACGTGCAGGTACCGATGAGCGTAGTTGGCTTGGGAATTGCAAATTAGCATTGTATTTAGTTTTAGGCTTTCGGCTTTAAGCTTTACGCCTTGAGCCTTGCGCCTTAAGCCTTGCGCTTTAAGCTTTTAACATCTGTAACAAACCGCATTGATATTCATGCCGGCGCCAACGGAAGCGAACAATATAATATCTCCGGGTTGTAATATATGTTCCGGAAACTGGTGTTTCCGAACCAGGTCAAGCAGAGTCGGAATCGTAGCAACCGAACTATTTCCAAGCCAACCGATGCTCATAGGCATGATATTTAAGGGTGGAATCTCTATACCATATAAAAGGAATAATTTTTTTATGATTGCTTCATCCATTTTTTCATTGGCCTGGTGAATGAATATTTTTTTTATATCATGAATGGAATGTCCTGATTTATCAACACAGGCTTTCATGGCTTCCGGAACATGTTTTAATGCATATTCATAAACCTTTCTTCCTTTCATTTTTAAATAACGGATTCGGGGATTACTAAGAGGATAATTTGAAACGCCCATATTGATATAATCGAATTCATCCACGCTATGTGTTTGTGCAGTATAAGAAAGTATGCCGGCAGAATTTATATCTCCATCTTTTTTCTCCAGAACGACTGCTCCGGCTCCATCGCTGAATATCATACTATCACGGTCATACATATCAATTACCCTGCTCAGCGTTTCTGTTCCTATAATCAGTGCTTTTTTTGCCATACCTGCTTTAAAAAATGCGTCGGCCTGAATAAGTCCCTGCAACCAGCCGGGGCAACCAAATAAGATATCATAAGCAATACAATTCGGATTTCGAATACCCAGCAAATGTTTTAATTGACTGGCGAGGGAAGGCACAGCTGCGGTTTGAATCGTATCTTTTAAAACATTCCCAAAATTATGGGCTACGATGATCTGATCCAGTGTTTCAGGATCAACAGAACTGTCTTCGATTGCCAGTTTGGCTGCTTCATATCCAATATTGGAAGCGTTCAGGTCATCCGTAGTATATCTTCTCTCCTCTATACCCGTAATCTTTTTAAACTTGCTCACGACTTCAGCCGGATCTACAGGAAGCGGTAAACCTTCCGAGGTAAAAAATTCATGCTGTGCAAAATCCAGGTTGGTTTGTACAAACGGAGGTATATAGGAACCTGAGCCAGTTATAACAGAATGTATCATATAAAAAATCATTAAGGGTTCCTGTGCAATCTGGCCATCGCACGAACAGGAAAAGTCCCTACACCCTTAAATTTAGGGGGTATTGCATTAAAAATAAAATTTTCATCAGGAATGGCGGAAAGATTACAAAGATGTTCAACAATCAATATGCCGTTTCGAAGCAAAATGGTATGAACCGGCCTGGAGTTGGTTCTTGTATCGTCAATATTATGAGAATCGATTCCTACCAGCCGGACTTTCTTCTCTTTTAATACAATTGCAGCATTCTCAGTTAAGAATGGGTGATTGTTGTAATATTTTTCTGTATTCCAATATATATCCCATCCGGTCTGAATGAGTAATGCTTTTCCTTCAATCTCCAGGTCTCTGAAAAGATCAGCATCTAAAGCGATATTTTCCTGAAAAGGTTTTCGCATAATCGACCCTTTTAATTCAGCAAAATGTTCCAATGGGGTGTCATTAAGATCGTTTCCATCTTCATATCTGTGAAAAGGGCAATCAATATAGGTCCCTGTATTGCTTACCATCTCGATTTTTCCGATTT
Organism: uncultured Bacteroidota bacterium; assembly: GCA_963757975.1. Taxonomy (GTDB): domain Bacteria; phylum Bacteroidota; class Bacteroidia; order Chitinophagales; family Chitinophagaceae; genus Puia. The sequence continues at coordinate 93,873 of CAVWUD010000011.1, read as the reverse complement.
GGAAACTTGTTCCTTCAGCATAAAATTTTTTCGAATCCTCACGCGTCAGATAATCGCAAATTACAGGGGCAGGCAAACCCTTATATGTAATCAATCCATTTTCTATTGTATGACTCAGATCGATTAATGGAGAAGCAGCCATAGAATTATTATTATGGTTCTGATTTAAATTGTGAAACGGCAACTCCAACAAATGAATCAGCCGTACCGTAATACAGAAACCATTTTTCTTTATAGAAAACCAATCCTTCGGCAAATGTAGTTCCTGCTGTGTATTGTCCGCTGATTTCGTGTGGCAGCGTGGGTTTCAGAAATGGTTCATCCGACCTGATCAGAATCGTTACCAGATCCTTCGGATCAAAAAATACCCTGCCAATGGAATAAGTTCCCTTCGGTAACGAAAGATCTGCGTCTTTTCCATTCGAATTTTTGCCGTTATATATTAGCATGACACCCCGATCTGTCATCAATGCGGGTGGCCCGCATTCATCCAGATCACTATCAAAATGGTTTGGTCTCGTTTGCATGATTTTTTTAAGAAATCCGGCGCTGTCTACCATGGGATACCAGTCATATAAATTTTCAGACCATGCCAGGTTTACGAAATGTTCTCCCCAATACATCCAGTACCTGCCCCCAATTTTAGCAAGAACTATTTTATCTCCATCCATTCTTGTTATCATGGAGGCTGATTTACTTGCGGAATCCAAAAAACGATGGTTATATGCTTTTGCAAATGCCGGCCCTTTTTTCTCCCAGTGAAAAAGGTCTTTAGAAAAAGCGATGGATAAACGGGGAACCTTATAATTCCAGGAAGTATAAGCAAGCACATATAAACCATCTACCGTTTGCACTATGCGCGGATCTTCACATCCGCCGGGATAATCAAATTGTTGAAATCCATCCTTGGAAGGATAAAGAACCGGTTCATTGAACGAATTAAAATGAATGCCGTCCAGACTAACAGAAATCCCAATACGGGAAGTTCTGCCACCAAGTATGGCTGCGGGATTATCTTCGCATCTTGATAATACATAAACTGAATCGTTTTTCACAATGGCAGCCGGATTGAAAACATCTGCTTTTTTCCATCTTACAGATTCATTTTTGAGGGAATCGAAAAAAATAGCAGTTGAATCATGAACTAATACCGGATAATTGACAGGTTTTTTAAAATATGACAGCTGTTCAAAAAGGGTTGGTTTTGTTGAACAGGCAGCAAAGAAAAATATGGCAATCAGGTATCTGTATCTTTGTTTCATATTTAATAGGTTGCTATGGTAAGGATGGGTGAATATAATCTGCTTAAAGTTATTAAAGTAAAAGATATGGGCGTCTTCATGGATAATGGTGAAGAAGGGATACTCATGCCTAAACGATTTGTTCCTCCGGGTACGAAAACAGGAGATGAAATCAATGTTTTTCTATATCACGACGGAGAGGGCAGGCCAATTGCGACAACACAAAAACCTTATGGAGTTCTGGGTGATATTGTTAAACTTAAAGCCGTAAGCATTACGCCCCATGGCGCATTCCTGGACTGGGGACTTATGAAGGATCTTTTCATTCCAAAATCAGGCATGGTCAGTTTTATGCAACCTATGGGAGAATACCTGGTTAAAATTGTAATGGATGAACAAACGGGACGTATTGCAGCGACTGAAAAACTGGAACGATTTTTATCGAATGAAATACTGACTGTAAAGGAAAAAGAAGAAGTAGATCTCCTGGTGTATCGCAAAACGGATATTGGCTTTGAAGTTATCATCAATAATAAGCATAAAGGAATGCTGCATGCAAATGAAATATATCGTCCGATAGAAATTGGGGACTGCTTTAATGGGTTCATTAAAAACATTCTTCCGGAAAATAAAATTGATGTGGCAGCTGGAAAACCGGGTTATCAAAGGGTGGAAGATGAAGCCGAAAAAATCCTCCGCTTGTTAAATGAGAACAATGGTTACCTGCCTTATCATGATAAATCTTCTCCGGAAGAAATTTATGCTTTCTTCCAAATCAGTAAAAAGACATTTAAAATGACAACGGGAAATTTATATAAACAGCATAAGATCCTATTTACAAAAACGGGAATACAATTGATATGAGATATGAGATATGAACTATGAGATATGGGATTTGAGTTCATGGAACCCTATATCCCATAGTTCATATCTCATATCTCATCAGAAAGTCATTCCTGAACTTCCCTTTCGGGTCGTAATAAGCAGCCAGTTTTTTAAAATCAGCGAGTTTTTCGTATCTGGATTCCAATACCTGGGCAGGCATGGTGAATATTTTGCCCCAATGTGGTCTGGGATTGAATGGAGCAAGTTCTTTTTCAATCAGGGGAAGTAGTTTCCTCACCGAATCCCATTCCTGTTTCCAGGTGAAATGAATGGTAACGGAACGCTGGTTCCTGCATGGACTCATCCACAGCTGGTCAGCAGCAATGGTTCTGATTTCTGTAATGAATAAATGCGGGCCAATCTGTTTACCCAGGCTTTGAATAGCGAGGATTGCTTCAACGGCATTTTGTTGTGAAATAAAATATTCTGATTGTAATTCCTTGCCACTGCTGGGAGTAAATCCCATTTTAAAATGAGGAAGTCTTTCGTACCAGGGCCCGGGTACGCCCATCTGTGGAGTACAATTTTCAGCGGAAAGTTCTATGATAGGATGAAGATCTTTGAGGGCTGCTTTGGCACCATAAAATTCTTCCATTTTACTGTATTCAATTTCAGGATTTACTTTTTCTTTTATCCAGACTTCATTGATCGATTCCGATTGCCAGTCTGTAAATAAACTCACGCTGTATCCTGCAGAAACAATCTCATTAAAGTGTTCTTTTAACTGATCCATCGGAAGTTTTACAAATACCTGCTGGCGCATTTTATAAGTTGGTAATAAATCCAAAGTTACTTTCGTAATAATTCCCAATGCACCCAGCCCCACCACAGCACCGTCAAATTGATCTTTGTCTTTTTCTCTTGAAAGATTTATTACAGATCCATCAGCAATCACGATTTCGAGGGCCCTGACGGCGGTAGAAAGATTTCCATTTTTAACGCCGGATCCATGGGTAGCAGTTGTAATACTGCCGGCAACAGAAATATGTGGAAGAGAAGCCAGGTTTTGTAGTGCGTATCCTTTTTTATCCAGATATGGGCTCAACTCTCCATATTTTATTCCCCCTTCAACAGTAACAGTATTGTTTATTGTATCAAGAGATAAAATGTTGTTTAAATTATTGGATGAAATAAGATTGTATTTGCTGTCTGCAATGGCATTAAAACAATGTCTGGTTCCCAAACCACGGAGACGATCGCATTTTTTTACCAGCTCCTGAACTTCCGATACTGTCTTTGGATAGAAAACATTGTTCGTGCTGTAAGTCAGGTTGCCTGCCCAGTTTTTTAGTTTGTCCTGCTGAACCATTTCCGGGAAAGCAGGAATTAATGGTGTAGCCATAAAGGCGGAGGATAATTTGATGAAAGTTTTTCTTAGCATAAGAATGATTTTTCGAAAAAGTTTTATTTTTTCCAGACTTCTACCTGCCAGTCGCTGCCGCTGGCCACAGAATAGGTCTTTGCAAAATCACCCTGATTCAGGGCAAAGGATAATTGCAGAAGACTGTTCAGGTAGGCCAGGGGCTTACCCTTGTCCACTGCGCCAAATGTCTGGCTGTAAGGCATTTCACCAGAATATATTTTATCCTGGTTGTGGAAAATTTCTACATGAAGTATTTCACCGAATGACAAACCAAGCTGATTGAATAATCCGCCACCGATATTCGTCCATATATTTCCGAACTGGACATCCAAAATGGAGATGGTTCCTTTTATTTTATTTCCTTCCTTTACAGCTATCTGATAAGGAATCTGAACGACTTCATTTGGGAGCTTCATGCCTACCTGTTCAAACGTAATCACTCCTGCTGCCAGTCTTGCACCTGTATAAGCATAAACATCACGGCCATGAAAAGTATAAGATTCCTGTGAGTTTTTTCTCCTGTTCAAAACCTCGTCGATCTGTCTTACTTCAGCAATACCTTCCGAAGCGGCGATAAGTGTGAGCGTTCCATTATCAGGTGTTACAATAAACTGTCCTGTTTTTGTTTTTAATACAACCGATTTTCTTATTGTTCCCACACCAGGGTCTACCACGGATACAAACACGGTACCCGCAGGCCAGTAAGGTACGGTTTGTTCGAGCCGGTAAGCGGCTTCCCAAATATTGTAAGCAGGAATTTCGTGTGTGAGGTCAAATAATTTTAAATCAGATGAAACTCCCATGGCTACTCCTTTCATAGCAGATACTGCTCCGTCTTTTAGTCCGAAGTCAGACTGAAAAACAACTATCTTATTTTGACTCTTTAAACCGGTTTGAAATATCAATAAGAACAGAAAGGCAGAGAGAAGGCCGCGCATAAAAGAAATTTAAATTCAATATACGCTAAGAAATTTGCTATTCACCGGATAGCTAAGAAATACTCAGGTCCTTAAATATAACGGCTCATGGAATGGAAGATCCTGTTGCGGCAATGATATGGCCATTTTTCGAATCCTGAAGAAAGGCAATTACAGTACATTCAGAGGGCTGCAACCCTTTTGGCAAATCAAGAAAAAATGTATTTGGATCTTTAGGATTGGGAAGAACTTTAAAGTCTCTTACAATAAAAAAATGTGAAAGGGTTTTACCTTTATTTTCTCCTCTCGAACAAAATCCGATGCATAATTTTGTACAAGTGCCAGGTTGAGTTTTAAATCTATGTTCCCATCAGAAGATACTGAAACCGGAATTTTATGATTGGTTTCCTGAAGTACTTTAATATGAACTTCTGTTTTAGGAACTTCCAAAATAGATTCTTCAATCGTTTTTCGCAGGCGGGATTCTTCGCTCCCTACAAATTCAACCTTTCCATTTATGATAACCTGGGGAGTGTAAATATTACTGACATGTAAAAATGCTCCATATTCCTGCTGCCTGCCTGAGTAAGCCGGATCGGAAAAAATATCTTTCCATCCTAAATTATTCCAGTAGTCCACATGAAAGCTTAAAACGAACACATTTTTTTCCCAGCCTTTCAGCCTCCCGACAGCTGCATCTGCGGGTGGGCAACTGGAACATCCTTCAGAGGTAAATAATTCCACAACTGCAAAACCAGGGCCTGAATTAAAATTATTTATTTCAGGGCGCGCTGTGAAAGAGAATAATAAAAAAATAAATGCGAAAAGTCTGAAAGTATATTTGAGATTTTGAATATCCATTGAGATTAAGCGTTATAAAATCCTTGATCTTTACAAAGTTAAAATAAAAAAGTCCGCCTGACGTCTGAGAGTGGACTATCACGCGGACTTCTTTATTCAATAAAAACCCGGTTTACATAAAGAATTGCTCTGAGATGATTTTCCCGTCTTTTACCTGATATACACAGAGTTCTGTCATATCCATGCGGCCACGGTCTTTCGTAGTTATGTCCATCCGCATACTCAGCGAAAAAGAATTTCCAGCAATGGTAGGCTCTGAGACTTCAATAGAATGGGTATCAGAAACCATTTCCTCCCATTTGTCTCCTTTCTTAATGATGGCATCCAATCCCCTGGTTTCTTTATCAAAACCGCCGCCTGCCATAGGTTCAATACTTACCGCGTCTTTTGCAAACAATTCCCTTTGTGCTTCTTCAAATTTTCCCTGCTCGCAATATTTTTTAAGTTTTTTGGCTATTTCCTTTGTAGTCATAGTCTTCGTTGCTGTTGTAGACATAATTTTAGATTTTAAAAATGAAATAATAGGATAAATGCCACAAATACTATACTAGAATTGGACAGCTATCAGATAAATGCTTTCTTAAAATTGCATTAGAGCAAGAAGAGAAGATTGCCCGGAAGAGCACCAGAAGCACTGTGTACAAAATATTCCGCATTAATTTTATATCCCAAATTCTCAGGATACAACTTCTTTTTCAACGGATTTCTTTTCTTTCTTGGGAGCTTTTGCCTTTTCTTTGTGAACCACGGTGATTTGGTCCTTTGTTAAATGTTTTGAAAGAATCTTTCCTGCTTTGCGGATCTCCTTTTCAAATTTTTTATCACTGATTTTTTTGAAGTAACCCTTTGAGATTTCTGTCAGCTTATTTTCAATTTCCGTTAATAACGTCTTCTTCACTGATTTCTGTGAAGGCTTTTTGCTTTTCTTTGCCATAATGATTTAATAACAATTATATAATATAAAGATAGCTGGTTTTCCAAAAAGCCAATGTTAAGGTTTGACTCCTATGACCCATGAATTTTGCAATAATGTTCATCTTTTCAGGCATCCGAATTTCTGAAGCCGATCGTAAGATCTTCTGATTTTTCCCACATTGCCAGCAAAATGTAGCGATTCTTTACTTCAAGACTTCGCTGTAACTGGAGACCGTTAAAGCCTTTTATTGTAGAAATCATATCCTGTGCATAACCGAAAGCGGCTTCGAATTCAGTCGTTTTTTCAGGAATTACATTCAAAACAGCAGCTTCAAGGATCATATCAAATTAATTAAATTTCTGAGGAAACCTTTGCCCAGCCTGTGTTTAAAGATTTTTATGATAGTTACACAATAAAATTAACAGGTTTATTTCTTCATATTACAAACTATACCCGGATAATTCCCGTACATTGTTCCAAGTCTGGTGCTTGAGAAGACCATGGAAAACCTGATTATTCATTAACTGTTCTTTTTTTATGGCCTTTATAGACGAAATCCTCCAAACGCCTTCGTATGGTTGGATGGATGCCAGGGGAATATTTCTTAAGCCCACAACGAGTCAACTTTTTAAAGAAGCTTTTTCACGAATCAATGTATTCAAGACAAGGAAAAATTGGATCACGCTTATCAGCTGGTTCATGGCAGCCTGCATGTTTCCTTTGTTCGTCATTTTTCTGATTTACTTTCTGACCTGGAAAACGGCAATCGTAGTGGTGGTGTATGCCATGGTTATCATGAGTACACATGGAACCATTTGGTTTCATCGTTATTGCACTCATAAGTCTTACCGCTTCAGTCATCCTTTATTTCGCCTGATTACACAAAACCTGGTAATTAAAACTTTTCCGGAAGAAATTTATGTAATCTCTCACCATGTTCATCATGTCAAGTCCGATGAACCAGGAGACCCCTATAATCCAATGGGTGGATTTATGTATTGCATGCTATCGGATGTTAATCATCAGAGTATTTCAAAAGATCTCAGCCAGGAAAAATATAAGCGTGTACGGAATTTCCTGAGTCATACCGGGGTTGGTCTCAATTCTTTTGAACAATACCAAACCTGGGGTTCTGTATCCAAACCTCTATATGTAATCAGCCTTTGGATTTTAAATTGGACTTTCTGGTTCGGCATATTGTGGCTGCTGGGAGGAAAAGGGCTCGCTCTGGCCTGTTTCAGTGGCGCTTTCTTCTGGTTCGTTCTGGTAAGGGCATTTAATTATACCGGTCATGGTAAGGGCAAGGAAAAGCATGTGGATGGAATTGACTTCGACAGGTCAAACCTTTCCATCAATCAAACAAGACCAGGTATGCTCTCCGGTGAGTGGCACAATAATCATCATCTTTTCCCGGGAAGCGCCAGGGCAGGATTCCTTCCCTACCAGCTCGACCTGGCCTGGATCTATATTTATAGTCTCTTCAAAATGGGGATGGTATCCAGTTATAAGGATTCCAAAAAGGAATTTTTAAGTAAGTACTATGCGGGTACTCCTATGCACGACAAACATACTTCCTTGTAATTTTTTTTACTGATATTTTTGGAAAAATCTGCTGACACAGTTTTGAATGAATATTTAATGTAGTCTTGTATATTAAATTTTATGTTCAAAAATTCCCTTCTCCTGTTTGCCATATTTTCATACGGTATAGGTACTGCCAGATCACAGGCGGATTTCGCGAAGCCTGTTTATCCTTTACATGTAATTTTTGATACAGATTTCGGACCGGATTATGATGATGTAGGTGCTATAACACTTTTGCATTGTTTTGCAGACAGTGGCCTGGTAAAAATTCTTGCCACCATCGGCAGCTCCAAATATAAAAATGCGGCAGCGGCAATAAATGTATTTAATACTTATTTCAAAAGACCCGGGATTCCTGTTGCAGTAGTCAGGGGAGATGCTGTTGAATTGGGCGATAAGCAACATTGGACAGACACTATCATACATCGTTATCCACACAGGATCCAAAACAACGAAGATGTACCGGATGCATTGGATCTTTACAGAAAAATACTCTCGTCACAGCCGGATCATTCCGTTACTATTATTACTGTCGGGTTTCTTACCAACCTTGCCAATTTACTAAAATCTACCGGCGATTCCTGGTCACCTTTAAATGGATATGAACTGGTGAAAAAAAAGGTGAGGAACCTGGTAAGCATGGCGGGCAGATTTCCATCGGGCAGGGAATTTAACCTTGCGGAAGATGTGAATGCTTCAAAAAAAGTATTGGCTGAATGGCCGACGACAATTCTATTCAGCGGTTTTGAAATTGGACAGAAAATAAAAACGGGACTCCCGTTAATTCATGATGAACAGATTCAGAAAAGCCCGGTGAAAGATGTTTTTTCCATTTGTATTCCTTTGGCAAAGGAAGATAGTGCCGGAAGAATGAGCTGGGATGAGACGGCTGTTTTAGTTGCAGTTAAAGGTTGGCAGGAATATTACAATATTGAAAAAGGAAATTGCAAAATCAATGCGGACGGATTCAATGAATGGGAAAAGGCCGGAGAAACAAGAGCCCATCTCATTGAAAAGCAATCCCCTCAGTCAGTAAGCGAAATAATCAATCAATTCTTGTTGCACCAGCCTGTATATCGGAAAAATTAAGGCCGGTTACCTGTTTATTGCAGTCTTCCTTCAGAATTAAATCAGATTTCACTCCGATTTTTGTTCATTCCAAGAAAGGCCCGGCCATGCGTAACCGCATTCTAATTATCGGTTTAATCTTTTTATCAGGTAAAAATTCCATAGCTCAAAAAAACACGCTTGATTTTTATCTTCAGGAAGCTATTCAGAACAGCCCCCTCTTAAAGGATTATCAATCTCAGATGGAATCAAATGCCATCGACAGCGAACGTATCCGTGCTCAGTACAAACCCCAGGTTTCCGGCTCAAGTATAAATTCTTATGCTCCCGTAATCAATGGCTTTGGTTATGACAATGCGATCACTAATGGTGGTCAGTTAAGCGGTATAGTAAATGTCAGTCAGACCCTGGTAAGCCGCGGAAACCTGTCCGCACAGTACAAGAATCTTCAATTACAAAATCAGGGTATTGCAAACACAGCCAGGATTTCCACACAGGACCTGAAAAGAACTATCACCAACCAATATCTTACTGCATTCGGAACTTTGCAGGAGCTCAACCTGGCAAAAGAAATTCATGAGCTGCTTCAAAAGGAAGCAGGTATACTCAAAACACTGACGGAAAAAAATGTTTATCGCCAAACCGATTATCTGACCCTCCTTGTAACTGTGCAGCAACAGGACCTTTCTTTGCGCCAACTGGATATTCAATATCATAATGACTTTGCTACTTTGAATTACCTGGCGGGTATCGTTGATACAGCTGCAGTAAATCTGGATGAACCGTCATTTACAATAAATCCGCTGCCTGGTCCCGATCATTCAGTCTTTTTTCAGAAATACACCATCGACAGTCTGATCCTGGTCCATAACCGGACGTTGCTTGATTATAGTTATAAACCAAAAGTCAATGTGTATGCAAACGGAGGATATTTATCTTCCCTTATGTATCAGGGATATAAAAATTTTGGTACCAGCGTAGGATTGGATATTACAGTCCCTATTTATGACGGGAAACAGAAAAAAATGCAATACAGGAAACTCGATATTTCGGAAAGAGCAAGGTCGGGGTATAAAACATTTTTATACGAATCAATATTACCAGCAGATTAATCTGTTAGAGCAACAATTACAGCAAACGGAATCTTTGATTGGAGATATCAATAATCAGATTAAATATTCTAACGGACTCATAGAAGTAAATACAAAATTACTGGAAACGGGAGATGCGAAAATATGCAGACCTGATCATTGCATTGAATAATTACCTCAATGCAAAAAACCTGCTTACACAAAATAAAGTCAGCCGCCTGCAGATCATTAATCAAATAAACTATTGGAACAGATAAACAACTATTCATGCGCAAGGTCAATTTCAATTTATATTCAGTAATTATTCTTTTGCTATTTGCATCCTGCACAAATAAGCGCGTCGGATACTGAAGAATCTGCAGGACCTGTACAAACACCCGTAACAGTAACGGGTATTTCAAAGGAACCCATGGAAGAATTTATAGAATTGAATGCCACATCAGCTTATCTGCTTAAAAATTATATAAAAGCTAACGCCAATGGCTACCTGCAATCGGCTCATGTGATGCCGGGTCAGTTTGTAAAGGCGGGGCAAACTCTATTCTCGATTAAAACCAAGGAAGCTGAAAGTATCGGCAATGCAGTAAACAAACTGGATACTTCTTTTAAATTCTCAGGAACCAATTCTATTAAAACGGGTGGCGGAGGGTTTATCAGCCAGGTAAATCACCAATCGGGTGACTATGTCCAGGATGGCGAGCAGCTGGCTGTTATCAGCGATGAAAGCAGTTTTGTATTTATAATGGAATTGCCCTATGAGTTAAAGCCCTATGTAAAGGTGGGCATCGGACTGGAATTAAAATTGCCTGATGGAGAGAAACTTCCCGGACTGATTACTTCCTTTATGCCTACGGTTGAATCCGTTTCTCAAACACAGAATGTCGTAATCAAAGTGAAACCGGCTCATTCGATTCCTGAGAATCTGCTGGCAAAAGTAATTATCCCTAAAATTATCCGGGATCATTCAATATCACTTCCAAGGGCCGCAGTTTTATCTGATGAGACCCAGACGCAATTCTGGGTAATGAAAATGACGGATAGTGTTACAGCTGTAAAAGTTCCGGTAATAAAGGGAATCGAAACAAAAGACAGGATCGAAATTCTGTCTCCTTCTTTTTCTGAAAAGGACAGAATTCTGCTGACCGGAAATTATGGTTTGTCAGATACGGCAAAAGTCAGGATCGTCCAGCCACAATAAGCCATGAAGAATTTTTTTCATTCACATAAGAACCCCATTTCAGTATTACTTGTCCTGATTATTGCAGGGGGAATGTTTGCTTACAGTAAAATGCAAACGGCGCTCTTTCCTGAAATCAGTTTTCCTAAAATAAAAATCATCGCAGATGCAGGTTTACAACCGGTAAATAAAATGATGATCAGGGTAACCAAACCCCTTGAAAATGCCATTAAACAGGTACCAGATCTCGAAACGATAAGAAGCACAACAAGCAGGGGTACATGTGAAATTTCGGCTTTTATGAACTGGAACGCCAATATTGATCTTAGCCTTCAGAAAATTGAATCAAAAATCGCAGAGATAAGGAATAATCTGCCGCCCGAAACGCAGATTACAGTAGAGAAGATGAATCCCTCCATCCTTCCTGTTATCGGGTACACGCTGGAAGCGCATGATAAATCACCTATTGAATTAAAGCAGCTGGCTATCTATACAATCAAACCATTTCTTTCACAGGTAACGGGAGTTTCTGAAGTGCGCGTGATCGGAGGTAAGATGAAAGAATACTGGCTTGAACTCGATGCGCGCAAAATGAGTACTTTGATGATTACACCGGATAGTATCAGTTCGGCACTTGCGCAAACAAATTTTATAAAATCCAATGGTTATTTGTCTGATTATCATTTTTTATATCTGACCACTACCGATGCAACAGTTCACACAACAGATGATATCCGTAACATTGTTATCCGGAATGACGGGAAAAGAATTGTACGCATCGGGGATATTTCTTCGGTGCAAATAAAGGAAGCAGTTGAATACACAAAAATAAATGCGAACGGCAGTGAAGGAATTTTAATAGCTATTATCAAGCAGCCGAACGCCAACCTGATTGACCTGTCTGACCAGATGGAGAAAAAAGTAGCCGACCTTCGAAAAATCTTACCGGAAGGCGTGGGCATTCAGCCATATTATGTACAGGCAGATTTTGTGAAAACTTCCATCAAAAGTGTTTCTGATAGTTTATTGATCGGTCTTGCACTTGCAATCATTGTAGCCATATTGTTTTTGAGATCTCTCAAGTCAAGCGCTACCATACTTATTACGATCCCCGTTACTATCTGTCTCACGCTGATTGTATTGTATGCAGCAGGTTATACACTCAATATCATGACCCTGGGTGCCATTGCTGCTTCCATCGGTCTTATTATAGATGATGCTATTGTGGTTGTTGAGCAGATTCACAGAACACATGAGGAACATCCCGAAGAGCCCACGGTACCCTTATTGCATAAAGCGATTCATTACCTGTTACCAGCCATGGTAGGATCTTCACTGAGTACCATTGTGATTTTTTTCCCTTTTGTACTCATGAGCGGCGTGGCTGGTGCTTATTTCAAAATACTGACCAATACAATGATCATAACCCTGGTATGTTCATTTTTTGTTACATGGATCGGCTTGCCCGTGATCTATCTTGTATTATCAAAGAAAAAACCGGGAAGGAATATCAAAGTACATCCTTTGAAAAAGCAGGCCTGGGTTTCATTTTTTATTTTTCGTCCCTGGATCAGTTTTATACTGATCGTTATATTTGCCGGCTCCATATTTTATGTTCTGCCAAGACTGGAAACAGGTTTTCTTCCCGAAATGGATGAAGGAAGTATTGTCCTGGACTATGCGTCTCCCCCGGGTACTTCTCTGGAAGAAACAGATCGTATTTTGAAGGAGGTTGAAAAAATAATTAAAACGGTTCCGGAGGTTTCTGCATATTCAAGAAGGACCGGAACCCAGATGGGATTCTTCATCACAGAACCGAATACAGGCGACTATCTTATTCAATTAAAAACTAAAAGAAACCGGACCACTGATCAGGTTATTTCTGATATCAGGCAAAGAGTGGAAACTTCACAGCCCGCACTGCGCATAGATTTCGGACAGGTGATTACAGATATGCTCGGAGACCTGATGACTTCCGTTCAGCCCGTGGAAGTAAAAATATTTGGTGACAACCAGGAACTGCTGCATCAGCTTTCTAATCAGGTAGCCGATGTTGTTTCATCCGTGAAGGGAACTGCTGATGTTTTCAACGGAATTGTGATTGCAGGGCCTTCGCTGACGATTACGCCTGACTATAGTAAACTGGCACAGTTTGGATTAACGCCGGCAGGATTCCAATATCAGGTTCAAAACTATCTGGAAGGAAATATGGTAGGAGATGTGCTGGAGAAAGAACAACTGACTCCAATACGAATGGTATATCCAAACAGCCGGAGCAGAAATATTGCTGATATTTCCGGATGGCAGATTTTTTTACCAAATGGGAAACTTAATCCGATTAATTCACTCGCAACACTAACAGTAAATCCTGGGGATGCAGAAATCCAGCGACAGGATTTGCAATCCATGGGCGTGGTTACTGCCCGTCTTGAAAACAGGGATCTCGGATCTGTGATCAAAAATATCCAGGCTGCGGTAAAAGCAAGAATTAATTTACCTCAGGGATATCATATTGTTTATGGCGGATCGTATGCAGAACAGCAGCAGTCTTTTCAGGAATTGTTACTCATACTCATAGCTGCCAGCCTGCTTGTTTTTGGTGTCATTCTTTTTTTATTCAGGGAATTCAAACTCGCCATTCTTATTCTTGCTATTTCTGTTTTGGGAATTTCGGGCAGTTATCTGGCATTATTTATTACGGGAACACCACTAAATGTAGGAAGCTATACGGGTTTGATCATGATCGTCGGGTATTATTGCTGAGAATGCCATATTCACCATTCTTCAATTCCGGGATGCCAGGATGAGTAAATCTGTTGATGAGTCGGTGATATATTCCATATCAACCCGCCTGAGACCCAAACTCATGACTGCTTTCGGAGCGATCATTGCATTATTACCCCTGGCATTGGGTATCGGTGCCGGTGCGCAATTACATCGTCCCCTGGCCATTGCTGTGATTGGAGGATTTGTTGCGGCCATTCCTTTATTACTGATTGTACTTCCCAGCTTATTGAGACTTGTTTACCGGCGGCCCGAAAAACATCAGGCCACGTTTATTTAAATTTTAAAAATTAAGTATATGAAAAATCACTCTTCTATTTTCAGAGTTTTTTGGTTTTTTGATCATGATTATCATTATGAATTTTGGTAATCTGAATGCACAGACCAGCAGCGGATTCCATGTTGCCAATGTTTTTCATATCGCCAGTTCGGGTGGCTGGGATTATATAGCAGTCGGACCCGGCAATAACAGACTTTATGTTTCTCACGGCACCCAGGTAAATGTGCTGGATGCAACTACCGGGGATTCTATAGGTGTCATACCCAATACGACGGGTGTACACGGTATCGCGTTTGTGCCGGCGCTTGGTAAGGGATACACCAGCAACGGAAGACTCAATAATATTACGGTCTTCGATTTGAAGTCAAACCAGGTTTTGAGCCAGATAGCAGCGGGAACTAACCCCGATGCAATCATGTATGATGATTTCTCAAAGCTCATTATTACCTGCAACGGACGCAGTAATGATCTCAGTTTGATTGATCCTACTACTGAAAAACTGGTGGCAACCATTCCGGTAGGTGGTAAACCGGAAACGGCTGTATCTGATGGCAGGGGAAAAATATTTGTAAATATTGAAGACAAAAATGAGATTATATCTGTCGATATCAGTTCGCATACTGTTTTGAACCGTTGGTCCCTGGCTCCTTCTGAAGGACCTACAGGCCTGGCAATTGACTTAAAAAATAATCGTTTGTTTGCGGGTTGCGAAAAGACGCTCGTTGTACTGGATGCGACGGCAGGGAAAGTAATTGCAAGGGTTACTATTGGAAATGGATGCGACGGAGTTGTATTCGATCCTTCACTGGGTTTTGCATTTGCGAGTTGCGGTGAAGGAGTACTCAGCATAGTTCATGAAACAACAAACGGAGAATATGCATTGCTGGAGAATGTGCCTACCAAGGCAAGTGCTAGGACGAGTGCAATAGATCCAAAAACACATACCGTTTATTTGCCAGCAGCAGAATTTCAAAAGAATGCAACGCCTGGTACCCGCCCACCGGTGGTGCCGGGGACGTTTCAGGTGTTGGTTGTTAAGCGTTGACCGTATATCGTTAGAATCGTTGATCGGTTAATCGTTTATCGTTGCGCGTTCAGCTTAATTCGTTAACGTTTTAGGCTTTAAGCTTTAGGCTTTAGGCCTTAGGAGTTACCATTTTCAGTTCTTTAACGAAATGCGAATAACTCTTATTGATTAGCTGGCTGTAAGAACTGTGTTCAAAAAAAGCGAGGCCGCCGGTGATTTTATCAACCAGGGTGAGTTTCATCAGGTTTTCTTCATCCATTGAAATATCGACATCATATTTCAATAGAATCTGTTTTAGTTTTGTTGTGTTTCGCATATGATGGATAAAGATCAGTAATTCATTCGAAACCATGATTTTTTACCTTAAGCTTTACGCCTTAAGCTTTACGCCTTATGCCTTGCGCCTTTTTTGCAAGCCAAACTAAATGGAAATGAACCTGGAAAAGGAACTTCTGAAAAGACAAACCTTAATGCAGTGCAAACGTATTATAAAATACATCGGGGATAAGGAATTACGATTTGCAGATCTGATGAGATTATTTTTTAAAGGAGAGTACCGGCTAACACAGCACGCAGCATGGCCGATGAGTTACTGCATCCGGCAGTACCCGGATCTTGCCAAACCATATTTTAAAAAATTTATTGATCAGTTATCGGATGCAAATGCTCATCCCGCAGCGAGAAGAAATATCGTGAGACTTCTCCAATTTGTTGAAATTCCAAAAAGATTTCACGGAAAACTCATGGACATTTGTTTTCAATTTATAAGTAACCCTGACGAGGCTATTGCTGTTAAAGCATTTTCCCTTTGCATACTCTCAAATATGGTAAAAATATATCCGGAAATACTTCCTGAAATCAAAACGGTCATCGAAGCGCGATGGGAGTTTGAAACACCGGCTTTTCGCAGCCGCGCAAAGAAAATATTAAAGCAAGTATAAGAGTGTGAGAGTGTGAGAGTGTGAGAGTGTTTTAGTGTCCGCTTCCCGCGAAACAGATTTGGCGGAGAAAGCGGATGGTAGTTACACTTAAGTGACAATCTTTTCGAGCGCTTCTAAAATACCATCGGCGCCGGGATTGATTCCAACGGGAGAGAGATAACTCCATCGTATGATTCCATCGTTATCTAAAACAAAAAGCGCTCGCTCACTTCGACCAGCCTTTTCATTGTAGACTCCATATTTCCTGGCAACTGCGCCCTTGGGTTCAAAATCAGCTAATAATGTAAAATGCAGATTCCGTGCTTCACGGAATGCTGCATGGCACCATTTCCCGTCAACAGAAATACCATAGAGATCCGCATTATATTTTCTGAAGTAACGCAGCATTTCATTGTAAAGCGCCATCTGGTCGCTGCATACGGGGCTCCAGTCAGCCGGATAAAAAGCCAGGATCACATTTTTCCCTTTAATTCGTGCAGGGTTAACTTCTTATCAGGCTGGGCATCCAGTTCGAAATTAGGGGCAGGTATATTTATTCCAAGCATATTATTATTTAAAATTCAATAAAAATGATTATCATGGTATTGAGGAGTCACAACTCCTCCAACTAAATAAATAACCCTCCCACTTATGGCGGGAGGGTTAATAATAATTCCGCCGAAGGCGTGATTATTTATCTCCAGTAACAGTTATCTGACTCACACCACTCAGCACAGTTCCGGCAACTGCGAGATAGCCGGCAATTGTAACAACAATTGTAGGCAAAGCAACGGGTGCGGCGATGATGGCTGCACTGATTGCAGCTAAAGCCAGCCCGATGTTTCTCAGCTTTTGAAAGAACGTGGGTGTGGGTGAGGCAACCCTTTCAATCAGATTCATAAGGTTTTGATTTTATTGTTATGAATACTTCTTCATGCCGGTCGAGTGCACCTTCGACCAGGCCCATCAGGTTCCCGCGGCGGGATGGAACGGAGTCCTTTTCCGGCACCGGTTATAAAACATACGGGAGCGATACAGCCTTTTAATTCGCGCATTGCATCATTTGCAGGATGAATGAGAATTAACTCTCTCTGCGGTACATTCACGACCTGCAAATGCCGGTTAAACTTAAGACTCCATCTTTTTACCAGTTCATATCTTCCTTCAGGTATGCACGAAACCCGTGCCTGGTTATTCTTCCACGGAAGTTCGATGACATATGTCACCAAACGATCCTGGTAAAGAATCATTCCATTGGTTCCTTCTTGATAATATGTTCTGATAAGCTCCAGTTCCATAATTCAATTTTTAAAATAGCCCCCGTCTTTATTGACAGGGGCTGAACGGATCTCGCTCTTTTCGTTACGCGTTAGGCGTTTGGCGTTAAGCGTTCCGCGTTTTTCACAGGAAGGATTTTAATAATTAAAATCCAAACCATAGGGACAGCACAAATATGGGGTTGTTTAAAAATGTTTTTTCACAGTGCGTTCACAACTTGTGAAAGATTTATTTGAAGAATTTTTAAAAGTGTGACGCCACTTTCTTCTATATTCCTACTATATTAACTCTACATGAACTCTGAAGTTCTTCGAGAGTCCTACGGGAAACCCAGCTAATTTCTACGGGAATCACTCGAAGAACCTGCGAAGAATAGTAGTAGAAATCCAGTAGGAATATTGAATTTCTTCTTCTTTTAATTATATCCAAATGCCATCTGTGATAAAATTACTCTTAAAAAAATATTTTTCACAAGTTGTGAATGCACTGTGAAATGAGACTTCAAAAACACACCATATTTGTTGGGTCAACAATCAGTTCCGGATTCCCGAGGTGAAGGAGGACTGCGGTTAAAGAATAAACCCGATTTCGCCAAAGTGAATGCAATGCATAGCTGATTGTTTACAGCAGTAATCCGATTATTTAAAATTTAAAAAATTATCCTATGGGAACTTTTGAAAAAGGGTATCTCGGTGGCTTTAGCGGGAAAGTCGGCACGGCCGTCGGCTCTACCTGGAAAGGCCTCAACGTGTTGCGCAGCAGGCCACCCCGAAAAAGAAAGGGTCAGCCTTCTGATTTACAATTGCAAAGCCAGGCAAAATTTGGACTGATTACAAATTTTCTCGGCCACTGACCGATTTACTCAATCAGACTTACAGTAAATCTGCTTCAGGTGAAATGACAGGTTTCAACAAAGCCTTTTCAGTAAACAGCGAAGCGATCACCGGAGTTTTTCCGGCATTTGCAGTCGACTATCCGATTATACTCTTGAGTAAGGGTAGTCTTCCGAATGGAGCATCGCCTACAGCGGTTTCGTACTGTGGCTGGTAAACTGACTTTCAACTGGATTGATAACACAGGAATGTCCAACGCCCTCAGTTCAGACCTCGCTTTCGTAGCGGCGTATAATGAGGAGTTGCAACACTGGACTTTCATTCAGAAAGCAGCAGCGAGAAATGCCGGAACGTTTACGCTGGACGCGACACCCGTTCAGTGGAAAACCGGTACAGACCTATATTGGATTTATGTCCGCAGATCGTAAGAAAGTTGCCAAAAGCTGGTACACCGGCATGGTAAACATCTTGTAAGAAGACATACCGACAGATAGGTGGTAAGATAAAGGGCCGCCACATGGCGGTCCTTTTTTAACAAACTCAAATCATTCATCATCTAAAAACTTTTAAAAATGGGAATATCTGTAAAAATATCATTGGACCAGGAAGAGCTGCCCGATGTATTGAAGCCAAGAGCAATTTCAAATAATGAATCGGGGAAACTGGAAATTACCTGGAAAGATAACAGTGGTAAAAGAAACGCACGAAATAACGATATCGTTTTCGTTGCTGTTTATGAGGCCGAATCAGATAAATGGATTAATAAATCAGATGCTGCGTTGAGGGATTCATGTTGTTGCATAATAGAAATACATGAGTTCAGTGGTAAAACTGTCATGCCGATCATCGGTCTTGTTTCAGCAGATGGTGAATGCTTTTCTGATTGTCTGGTACTGGATGATGTAGATGTATTGTGAAAATCTTTTCTTAAAGAAACAAGAAGAATGAGGGCTGCCGCTGGCAGTCCTTTTTAGTTTACCTGGTAATCGTCAATATGGTCGATTTTCCAGCGGAGTCTTTCTTTAAGCTGATCTAAATAAGGGGTATAGCCTGTTTTGCGCGTGAGAATATCCTGAAAATACCTATAGATATTTCCGAGGCTGATTGAAAATATTTTTTCGAAGCATTTTTAATTTGATTCAGATCTGCTTTCCCATTATTAAATGCACCTTTTTCTTTGAGAGCATAGATGAGTTCGATGATTCCGATTTTCGGATCTGTCCATCTTAAATCGGTTTTTATAGATTTTGAATCAGGCATAACTATTTCTTCAGCAGATATGGCATTATGAAGATCTTCTCCGAGCTTTTCATAAGCTAAAAAGGTTGCAACTTTTAGAGAATAGATGGTACCGAACGATGGATCCATTACGGATGAGAGGAGATCCAGATTTTCCTGGCTTAGTTGATTTTTACGGAGAAAATAATAACTGTCAAGGTCGGACTTACGTGCATGATAGTATTTGTAGAACTCGATATTGTCATCAATGTATTTTTCGGTTCTGCTATAGGTTTTGTTTACATATCCAAATTTCAGTTTTGGGATCGTCATTTCCTGAAATGATTCAAGATCTATTTTTTCTTTATTATAAATTAAAAGGGATAAAATCCCGGGCATGGAGGTTTTGAAAAACTGAATTTCCTCCTGCTCGCTTTTAAACTTATAGGTTTTTAATTTCTCCTTGAGTTGTTTGATGGCTTCATGTATAAGTTCCAGACAGCGGCAGGGGAATATTTTTTCAGAATCAGGATTCCTGTTTAAAGCTTTTAAATTCTCCAGGAGCTTATCATGTAGTTGTTTAGTAAATTCCAGCATATTAAATCATTTCAGGGTTAAAAAACTGTATCAGTCAGGTTGTTTCACCCTGTGAAATAATTTAAAATTTGTAAGAAAAAAATATATTTATTATTGGTCAAAACCCTGGGGTTTTCCGCTTTCAAGTATTAGCAACTTTATTTTAAATCTGACCTGGGGATTTCCGAAGTCAGTGCTTGGGAAGTATAATTATCATGGACTAAGGGTTTTTATGTAGTAGATTATTCCACATTTATTTTTAAACCGACCTGGGGATTTCCGGCTTCGATGCTAGGCATATTTATTTTCACGGTTATGCACAAGTGAAATAACCCTTTTCTATATTTGGTTTTTAACCCAAACAATGACCGATACATTCAATCAAAATTGGATTGACGCCTTCAATGAAGGCGATCCAAAAGCCGTTGCGCGATGGTTTAAAACCAAATATCAGGAAATATTTAGTGAGGTAAGTTTACGAACAAACGATTCGCCGGAAACGTTGGACCTGGTGATGGAGGTAGTAACGATCATACTTGAGCGAAAAGGTGAATTTGAAACAGTTAGGAAAATTGAGCGTTATCTCTATAAAGTAATTGGAACGATCTGCGGTCAATATAAAAAGAAAAGGAAAGACAGGATCACCTACTCTCCAGGCCTGCCAGAACATATAAAAGATTTGGAAGAGGAAGCCATAAGAAAAGCGATTATAAGGAATAAATACAGTGCACTGGAGTATCTGGCAATGGAAAATCTGCCGTATCAGTGTCTCCAGATTTTTCGTCTGTTCTACCATGATGAAATGAGAAACAAAGAAATTGCGGAACTTCTTAATATATCGGAGAGTGCGGTGGAGCAACATAAAAGCACTGCTTTTAAAAAGCTTAGAACAGCATTTCATAACCATACAAATAGTAATAGGGCGAAGTTTATGTTCATCATTTCATTGCCGCTCTTTATCTGTTACTATCTCATTCATAAAATTTTGTCATGAGTAATTCTAAAAGAATCGCCATATTAATATTCCTGCATTCAAGGAAGGAAATATCTGAGGAAGAAGAACAGGAGCTTTTGGAATGGCGGCAGAAGTCTCCTGAAAACGAACAAATATTCCTTGAGCTGAATGATCCGGAATATGTCCGCCACATGATGTCTGATTTATACAAGGGCCGGGATATTGTGTTTGAAAAATTGAAAGCCCGGTTCTCTTATCTTTCAAATGTTAATCTTTCCGATGCGGATGACCCTGAAGAAGAAGTCAAGCGTATGGATTTCCCTGAGAAGGATATTATAGAATCAGGCCTTTCGAAATCGGCGTTTTGGGAATCTTTGATTTCTGAAATGGAGTTATCGAAAGAAGATACGGAGCCTGAAAATGGCAAAAAATATAATTCAGTCAGGGCTGTAAAATTAAAACCCAAAAAACAGCATCGTTATATTCGTATGTTTCTGCGCGCTGCGATTGTTATAGGTATTACCATTGGACTCGCCAAATACTTTTCAAATTCAGATTCAGAATCGAACAGGTTCAAGGCGGGATTTCTATCTTCAAGCGGTTTGAAATTGGCCATGGATGATTTTCACCGTGGATATCTTGATGCCAGAGCGCACATTACCCGCACATATAACGCAAAAGGGGAACCTGTGTTTATTTTCCCAGGTATGCCCAAATCTCCGAAAGATAAAAATTATACCCTGGTAACAAATACAGGCAATGAGACTATCCTGCAATTGCCCGATGGGACTCATATTTGGATGAACGCAGAAAGCGCCATCAATTTCACTGCTAATTTCAATCAGGATACGATTTATGTGAAACTGGAAGGTGAAATTTATTTTGAAGTTGCACCCGCATCAACAAAACATTTTATTGTTTTATCAGACTTTACGTTAAGAACTGAAGTTGGAGTGCCCAACCATCAACACATAAGGCTTAACGAAATACAACCAGGTTCCAGATTCAGTTTTACTGCATATCGAAATGATTCAGTGATTAGTGTAAACATGATCAGTGGAAATGTAAAGGCTGTATTGGATACAACGTCTTCAGAACAGGCTATAGATATCAATAATAGCCTGCATTCAACATATGCCAACGGGAAAATATTAGTGAACAATATTGCTGACAGTGCAGAAATCCTTGCCCTGAAAAACGGCGAGATCTACCTCAAAGACGCCAGTATCGAAACAATTATGGCAACTGTTTCCAGATGGTATCAAGTTGCAATCAAATATCCTGGCAGGATTCCTGATAACAAACTAAATCTGAAGGTTCCACTGGAATCCAAAATATCAGTCATCATTGACAGCCTGAAAAAACAAGGTATTCATCTTTACGAGCAGGGGGGCACAATTACGATATTGAAATGATTGACTTTACATTCGACGCGATAATGAATTTTTGTTCAACACAACTTACTTTGATTAGAATTTATTAATTCAGATCAAGATTATTTAATATAACCCTAATAATTTTGCTCTAAACTAAGGCAAGCCTAGGCTATTTATCCGGATTTAACTGCTTCTGTAACAATAGGTTTGCAAAGAACATTTTATGAAGAAATGATGAAAGTTGATGCTAACTTAATTAACTATCCAATTTTTAAATATGATTTTATTAAAGGAAATAAGCTATTAACAGTCTTTTCGGCTGACGATAGAAAGCATTTTAGTTTTTCTTCAGGCGCTTCTTTTGATATAGGAAGTCCAATATTAGCTGTTGGAGCTGGTGTTGATGTGGAATATGGAGGGGCAGATGGACCCAAAATTGACCTAGGGATGACATTTGGCCCTATTGATATAGATATTGCTAAAGATTTAATGAATAAAGAATCGGGAGCAATATTGGGGATTGGTAAGGGAGTTAAAGGCTCTTTTTTGATAGGACTTGAATCAAAGTTTATGATTTATGTAGAAAAAATTCCGAATAACGATATAGACGCCTGGTATAATAAAAAATGAAATTAGCTCATGTTAACCTCCCGGGTATATATTTTTATACTTGCATTTATGTTAGTGGGAATTTTTGCCGGATTTGTTTCTGTATTCACTGAAAAGCAGGATCTAGAAAACATTTTAATATGTATATTCTTTTTTTTAGTCTGCTTCACAACAGTTTATTTCCTTTTCAATTTTGTAGATATTTATTTATCAGATAATATTTATGATATTAGATATTTTGGTGTAAAACTTCAAATTTCAGAAATAATTAGGATTAAACGTTTAAACGCAGATATTAGTAGTGGGGCTTATATAAGCTATCTGGGTCGTTTAGACTATTTAAATCTAAACGGTAAGAATAATTCAAATTATTTATAGTAAAACAAGAATAGTGGCATTATATACAGGAAATGAAAATTTAAAATTGGAAGGTTGATTTTTCCTGCTGATTCATTATTTATAGGGAATTAAAATAATAGTCATTCTAGGTGGATCACCAGGATTTGCGTCTTTTGAATCAATTAAAATTTTCATTTCATTTTTTGAAATTGAAGTAATAACTCCCTTGTTTTTTCCGTTAGATGTTATAAGAATTTGTTTACTGTTTGAGATATAATTCCAGGTGCCAGGAGTTTTTTGTGATGGATTCTTTACTTCATAATTATAATAGCTATTGTCACTTTGAAAATCATAAATAATAATAGGCGCATTTGGTTGTCTTTCTATTCTTTGATCACCCATTAAAATATATGAAATTTTCCAGACCTTGATTAAATCCGTTTTGATATTTTCAGGTGAAACATCCTGTGAAAAGCATGAAAAATAAAGCATAAATGCAAAGCAACATAATTGGATTTTTTTCATATAAAATCGTTTATTTCAAATGATAAAAATATAAGATAGGACAATTATTTTAATATAGCAACCATGTAGTCTATTTATTCAAACAGTATGCGACATATATTTTAATGTGATTATCACTTTAATACTTAGAAAAATTTTGGGTATTCATTTTTTTAGAATTTAATTTTAATTGTATGAGGTTCGTTTTTTTAATTTTCATATTTTTTGTAAGTTCATCGGTATTTTCGCAGGTTGAACATGGAATTCGTTTTGGGGCATTTGCGGGTCTTAATATAACTAACGTTTCCTTTAGCCCTCCCAATAATGAAATTTCACCCCAATCACTTTCAGGATTCCGTGGTGGCATTTCTATTGATCCATATATAAGTACAAATTTCAGTATTCAGCCGGAAATTTCATATGAAGCATTGAATTGGCAGTATAATGGCCCGGATAATAATTTTGGTGGCAATGTAGCCGATGTAAAATCATACATAAATTATTTGATTATTTCTATCCTTCCTAAATATCATATCAATAAATCGGGGTTGTCAGTTTTTTTAGGTCCAGGATATGGTTTTCTTTTGAGTGCTAAAACAAAGGGCTACCAGAATATGGAATATGATGTGAAGGACTTTTATAATTCTGGGGATTTTACAGGAATATTCGGATTGGACTATGAACTTTCGTTCGGACTTGGATTTGATGCAAGGTATGTTTTAGGCTTATCAGATATATCTAATTCTTCTTCTAACGGAACCTCAATACATAATCATGCAATTTCTTTTTCATGTTTTATAGAATTAAGTAGAATAAAACTACTACCAGAAATTTAATATTAAATCTTGGTGAATCTCGGGTTATTTAAAATAGATATTATTTTTAATTAAGTTCTTATTTAGTTTCCGCCTAAATGAATTTTGCAAATATGACAAAGTTTCAATTGATCAATTATTTGCTGCTTTCCAATATCATTTTATTTTGCAGTACTGAAATTTATTCTCAAAAGACTTCAGATATTGGCACTGCTTTTCATAGGGTGACTTTTTATAAAAAAGATACAATGTATCAATTTTATGTTGCTATTCCTGGTAAGTCGGATCACATTGATGATGATGGAAAATATTTTTCGTATGTAAAAGATACCATTCTTACAACTGTAGGTGGATACCATGGACAAGTACTACATGGTTTATTTGTCAAGTATTATCCAAGTATGAATCTGGCGGAAATGGAAACATTTTCAATGGGTCGGAAAAATGGTGAAGCTAAGACCTGGTTTATAGATGGCAATCTGAAATCAATTACCTATTGGAAATTAGGTAAAAAAGATGGAGCATTTAAAATGTACGATTCGACGGGGGATTTAATAAAGTTTGGCCAATATAAGGCTAATAAATTGAACGGTGAAATATCTGAGAGATCTTCTGATGGAACAACAGTATCGTATAAATATATAAACGGAATTCGCAAATCATTAAAAATGAGAAAAAGGATAAATCTGAAATCGATACTGGTACTTAAGAAAAATAAAAGTGTCAAAGGTAATGCACTGGTAATTACTGTTATAATAGCTTTAATTGTAGGATTATTGAGTTCCCTATTAATCTTACAAGGCTATTTGTATAGAAGTTCACAAATTAAATTCATTTCTGAAGAAAGAACAAGTAGAAATCTTGAATCGGGTATTGCAATCTTCTTATCTGATACTGTCTTACGTAATAAGGAAATAGTAAGTTACAATGGCATATTTGGAAACGATGAAGATTCTTTGGTTATAAAAAAAATGCCTTGGGGTTTATACACTGTTGGAATAGCTAAAGCCTCGACGAATAGACATTCTATTTGGCCCGAAACTAAAGAAGTCGTTGCAAATACAAATCGATTAAATGATGATAGCTTTATATTGATTAAAGACTATCCTGATCCTTTTTTTCCAGATTCTGGCCAATTATCAGATCTGGAATTCGATAAGAAGAATAAAGAAATATTAAAGCCGATGATTTCTCAAGACTCCCTATTACGAATAAAAATACACAATATGATTCAGTTAAATGGCATAATAGGTAGTCCGAGGAATAAACATATTATTGGGATTGTGACAATAAACGGCAATGAATATCTTGCCAAACCTGGACAAACAATAGAAAATATTTTAATTAAAAGAATTGATAAAAAAAATATGCTTATAATTTTTGAAAAAATGGAATTTGTAATAAACAAGATGAAGTAGATAATCAGTAATTTAGTTTTTTGATTCATTAAAACCATCATATTAGCATTTTATTTAGGTTAAAATTAAGCAAGTAGTCAAAAATAATCTGGTAAAATTTACAATATAAAAAAGAATATTTGTAGTTAAAATACAGGCAAACCCTTAGCCCATGTACTTCCATGAATGAGAAATTGTTGACTTGATCTATAACATATTTTAGGTTTTTCTCTCCTGAACTGACATTCTCCGTGTCATTTTAAAACAATTTATTTTCTACCGCTTCGTTTTTAAATACCGGATAATAAGTATTTTTTTGTATTTTAACGATAACCCACAACCGATACCTATGAAACAAATGAAGGCTTTTGCGATTTGCGTACTGACAAGTTTGTTTTTATTTCTTGCTTGTCAGAAACACCTGGATGTAAACGGGACTGCCCCAATTACTCCGGTGCCTCCGATCCCTCTTACAGAAACAGATGTTATAGTCACTGCTTCGGTCCAGGGCAGGGTAACAGATCAGACCGGGGCACCAGTAAAGGATGCGACGGTAACCAGTGGAACGAATTCAGTTCAGACAGATATCAACGGGATTTTTCATTTTTCAGGAATACAGACTTCAAAATATTTTGGGTATATAAAAGTTTCAAAAACCGGTTTCTTTACCGGTTCAAGAATAATTGTCACCAGTACAACAGGTGTTAATTACATAGTGGTTGAGTTGTTGCCGAGAACAAGTTCCGGAAGCTTTGATGCGGCGACGGGTGCAACCATCACTTCGACTACCGGAAACAGTGTAATAATATCAGGGAACTCTGTCGTGACAGCTTCTTCGAATACAGCATATGCTGGTACAGTGAATGTTTTTTCATCCTGGATTGATCCGACTGATCCAAAAAGAAACAGTCGCATGCCGGGAGATCTGCGTGGAACGGATACTTCAAACAGGACCGCCGCTCTTCAGTCATTTGGAATGGTTGCCATTGAGCTGGAAGGATCAGCCGGAGAAAAATTACAAATTGCACCCGGTAAAACAGCGACGATTAGTTTTCCGATCCCGGCAGCTTTGCAGTCCGCAGCACCTACTACCACCCCTCTCTGGTATTTTAATGATACAACCGGGAAATGGATTCAGCAGGGAATGGCTGCAAGGAATGGATCCAATTATATAGGTACCGTTGCTCATTTTACATATTGGAATTGCGACTGGCCTTCTGATTTTGTTTATTTTAATGTAAACCTGAAAGATCAAATCGGGAATCCTTTAGCCTATGCACGGCTCAAGGTTACAAATACGTCGACTAATGACACCCAAACCTTTTATTCAGATTCCATTGGAAATGTAAATGGCTGGGGTCTTAAAAACACAGTCCTTTCTTTCGCCGTGGTTGACAATTGTGGTACCAGTCTCACAACAAAATCAGAGGGGCCTTTTACGAGTAACCAGGATTTAGGAACCATGACCGTAACATCGAATCCTGATCAGATGGTTACTGTACATGGAACAGTGGTGGATTGTTCCAATAGTCCGGTCGCCAATGGTTTTACAACCATTACTCTCGATGGATTGAATTACGGAGCAGCCGTTACTAACGGAAGCTTTAGTGCAACCATTTTGAAATGTTCGGGTAATGCGACGAATCTGCAGATTCAGGCAGGCGACTACACAACCCAGATGTTGAGTGATACCAGTGTCTTAGCTGTCACCGGTGGTGATGTGAATGCGGGTCAGCTTACTGCCTGCAGTGTTCACTTTGACCAGTATTTTATTTATAATATAGACGGAAATACCTTTAACATTACAGATCCTCCGGCCATTTTTACCTTTGTCAAAGGAGCATACAATAGTAATAATGTCTACACTGAATTGTCGGCCTCCTCAGGCGACTCTGGCATGCCAGGATATCAATATAGTTTTTTACATATTCCCACAACAAGCGCTGGAACATCAGTCATCTATATGCAAACATTAAAGTTTGGAACACTATGGTATTCTGCTGGTTGGGCTAATATCTCTTGCACGGTAACACGGTATGACAGCTCAGGCGGCTACGTACAGGGATCATTTTCCGGTGGTTTGTATTTAGATTCAACAGGATCTCCTCACCCAATGAATGGAAGTTTTAAAGTGAAGATACCTTGATAAAATAAGAGAATTTATGTAGCAAATTTCCAATAAGTTCCTTTTAGAGGCAGACTTTTGTTAATGGCAACTGACATGGAGGAATTGCTAACACCAATATGAATAGCAGCATCACTTACACTTGGAAAACTACCGATGATTTTTCCATTGCCATTCATTTGGTTTACCTTTTTTTGGCGTCTGAAGGCCCGCCAGGCTTCACCCGTAAGAAATCCTTTGGTATTAATCATTCTTCTACCTAATCCGTTTCTCCAAATATAACCGCCTGCAGAACGCTGTTTGCCATTCAGAACGGCATGAATATCACTGGTGTTAACTGTTGTTTGCTTTGAAGCATCTTTAATGGTTAGATACGATGCAACCTTTTTTCCTTTCAAATCATATTGTGTCACTTTTCTACCAACGAGGAGTTTTCGTCGCTCAAGATTCGCCATTCTAATGCTCACCACATCCACTGATTTGTTTTTGCCATAGGCCCAGACAAATCCGCCGCCAGTCAGGGTTCGTTTTTTTATAACGCTCAATATATTGGACTCCCTGACACCCGTAAATTTTGCCGCAACTGCAATGCTGGGAAATGTCCGAATCCATTTACCCTTCAAATTGTATTGGGAAACCTGTTTTGAATACGGGTTCTTAGATTTTATTTTCCCTTCCTTAAACTCGTCAAAGGTTGTTTCATATTCCTTTATCCATCTGCCTCGCTCAAATACACGTTTTTGTTTTCGACTGATATCTGCCAGTTGAAGATTGGATAGTTTGATATTTTTTCCGTTTCCGTCTTTTGCAAGCACTACAAAGTGGAGATCCTCCAGTTTAAACTTTCTAATAAAGCAATAATATACAAGCCGTGGGACACTGAACTTATATCTCTTTCTATCAAACGTTACCGCTGCAATAAGGATATGAGTGAAATCGCCGACACCTATATTTTTTGCTTTATGTAAATCACATTTAATAATCATTCCGGGTAAACGCCGGGTATACCCCTTGCCGGAATCCGATTCTCTTTCCAGCCGCTTTACCCTGCCCAGGTTTGAAATCTGGCAAAGGCCATCCAGAAAAGGAAGATCTTTCCAGTGTTCGCCGCGAAGATCTGCCAACTCCGTTTTCTGATAAGGGTATATTTTAGTGGCTGCTGACAAATAATCTTTTTTCTTCATTCCAGTTTATTACCTCTTCGACAAACTTACCAAAAACGAGTCGAATACGCATTGGACACCTAGTCAGCCTTATTCAGTTTTGGAGAAAGTGATTGATTAAAAAAGTAATTGTTTACATTTATTACTTTCCCATTGGTATTATATAGGTACCCAAGTATATATCCGAAAAATCTTGCCATAAGTCCTGCTTGGCTAAAATATTTCATTCGGGGCAAGTAGTAAATAATTGATTGCCTCATTTTGTATTCGTGGATTTGCAATTCTAAACATCGTTTGAATTTGCTCATTACGTACCGCACATAGCAATCCTTTAAAGCCACCAATAATATCTATTTCCACTTCTTGCATTCTTTCAGAAAGATTGCCAATAAAATTCTGATGATCCGGGTCTAGTAAATTTTCATCAATATCAAGTCCGATGATTCCAAGCAGCGGATTCCAATAATTCCCGCCGCTTAGACCGCTGCCAAATGTGAGACCTCCAGGCCCAAATTGTTCTCTTCCATTTTTTACAATGCCGGCGGAAGTTTTAATTTCCATCAAATGTGTTAAGGCGCCACTTTCCCCACTCAGGTTTCCATAAGACAATGTTCTTTTAATTTCAAAAACAGCTAAAACCGCTTCAAGAGGAACTATTTCCATTCCGCTTCTTTTATCAACTACAAAAAGGGAATGAGGTACTAACGTATCTACAATCATCAAATCTACCTGTGGTGATATTGAGGGCTCAATATTTTGATTTTTAGCCCAAACAATGTATCCATGGGTGATTCTATATCTTTCCGGGATTATGTTTTTAAATATCTCTCGGATTTCATTTTCAACATCTGATCCACTCTGGGCGATGTTATGTATATATTGATGTGAAAACAAAGATTTTGCTAACAGATATTCAATATATTTTATATTCAGTTCAAATATTTTGTCGTATGTCTGTGGCATTTTGGAGTTTTATTGGTAGGTTTTGAAACAATGATGCTAAGATTCAAAAGGCAAATTATTGCAAACGTATTTTTTATCACAGGTATAAATATATAAATCAGTCATTTTATATAATACCGTTTATAATCTGCTGCACGAGGAAAATGATATGATCCGCAAAGAAATGGTTGATAGTCGGGTTGATTGGATATTTTTCATTATTTTGCGACCATTTGAATATATCAGTGAGGAAGATCCATATTATGTTTATCTGGCCGAAGCCTGGATGAAATTTGATAAGATTCCCCATAGAAGTATGCAGGGAAGAGGGTATGATCTTCCATATTTTGCAAGATTAAAGAGAGAAGTAATTAGGCCCCTTGGATTAAATCTCAATGAATACTGAGGTTTAAGACTTTTTAATTGTAGTAAATATCATTTCGCGTAATGGTTAGATTATGGGTGTGTTGTGCTTGAAGGAAGCTTGCCATCAATAATAAGATGGATAGTGCCGATCCTTGCTTGCAATTACAAGAATACTGCTTCATTATTTTATTTGATGGGGTAAAAAGAGATTTATATAACATATGCCATCAATGGTATATTCCTTAATAGAAAACACATCTATTTCGTCGTTCTCAGGATAGATTCATTCAAAAATTTTCCATTGAAATTATATTACAAGTTTTTGGCAAATAATTTGTCCAGTTGCTTTTCTGTTAATACACCATAACTCCCATCCGGCAAAGAGAATTTTAATCCAATCATATCAACTCTATATGTTCCAATCGTTACCACGTCTTTTCCGAGTGTTACCGTTACGGTATAATCCTTATTCTTTTTATTTTCTTTTGCAAAGACAGTTTTCATCAGAGAATATAAACTGTCAACTGTGTGATTGACACCTGAGAATTGCACGACGAAGGTTAAGGTAACCTGATCGTATTTATAATTGCGAAATTTCAAAGTATAGAGTGTACCGTTTGCATCCACCGGATTGGGTGCGTATGTGAGTTCAGCACCAAAAGTACCCATGGGTGTTACTTTGCCCACTGTAATCGAGGGCGGCGTTTTGATGGGTGTACCTATTTGAGCAATAGATGCTAATGGTAGCAAAAATAAAAGGATATACAAGTTCATATAAAATGGTAAATTGTTATTCATTTATTGAAATATTCTATGTGAGCCTAGAGGTATTTTTTAAGCTTCTTCCAATTAAGTCTTTCTTTTGGATTATAGCCAAATTTGAACTCTAAACGTCAAACCAAGCTGTTCTCGTATAAAAGGATAATATTAACCCTTAACACGTGTGACCCCCTCCCTAAAAAATTGCCTATGAAGAAGTCAAAATTCACCGAAGCACAGATAGTGTTTGAGCTTAAGCAACAGGAGAACGGAGTAACCGTTTCTTAGATTTGCCGCAAGATGGGAGTCAGCGAAGCTGTGCGGTGATGATGGTGCATCATTCAGTTTATCATTACCATTTTCATCGACGACAAGACAAACCGCTTAGAGAACGTATAAGGGAGTTTGCGGAGACAAGGAGTCAGATTGATTGCTTTGTTCCACAAAAGGCTTCTTCAAGAATCGACGATCTGAGGAAAATAGTAAGAATGCACCTTTGAGAGCCATCGACGAAAGTATGCGTAAGGCAAATGGCAATATCGGTACCTTCAAATAAGACAACAACAATAATCCAGGATTGATTTTCCTGCATTCTTAGGGATCACTCAAAAATAGCATCTAAGAACTCGTTACCAATCTGTCACGAAATCCTCGCAAACCCACTGGAATCGTATAGGACAATATTTTTTGTATTGTGTGAATTTGAATAGTTCCACGAATTGTAACAAGGATTGATTTAACTATTGATTTTTAAGATATATCCATTTCTGGTATTGGACAGTATCAATTATCGATATTTCTTTGGCAGATGAAAAAACGGGTTTATTTGGTTTGTAATATAAACAATATTAGCTTTACAGACTGAATTGCATGAAATAAAAAATGAACAAGGAACATCCACTTACTGCGGAAGAAAGTTTGAATCTCATTGGGGATTTGATTTTAAAAACAAAAGAGAATATTGCGGAAAATAGCTTTCTATTTTTACTGTGGGGATGGCTTCTCGCTGCCGCATGCATAAGTAAGTTTTTACTTGAAACATTGGCTCACGCCAGATATTCATCCAGCCCGTTTCCAATATTGGCAGCTGTTGGAATGGTATCGACAATAATGTATTATTCTAAGAAGGCAAAGTACATAGAAACGAATACCAACCATTTTATAAGACAGCTTTGGACGATTTTGATGTTTTGTTTCCCGATCATTGTATTTATAAGTATCAGTTATCGAATTGACCCTACTTCATATATTTTATTACTGGAAGGTATAGGAACTATCGTATCCGGAAGGGTTTTAAGGTTTAAACCCCTTCAATTAGGAGGAGTGGCTTTCTTTTCTGCAGCCATATTTAGCATGCTCATTCCCGACGAATATAAATACCTTATCCATGCTATAGCAATCATCACAGGGTTTATCGTCCCAGGTTATTTGCTGAAATATGCTAAAGATTAAAAACGGAATAGTAACCCGGAACGAACTTGATCCTGTATTAAACACGAGGATAAGATTGTCGATCGTTTCAACCTTAATTCAGGTGAAGAGGGCAGATTTTAGCTATCTCAAAGAGATCACTGCAGCGACGCAAGGCAATTTGAGCCATCAAATAAAGAAACTTCAGGAGGAGAGGTATATAGAGATTATAAAAACTTATAAAGGGAATTATCCACATACCATTTGCAAAATAACTCAAAAGGGAAAAAAGGCATTCGAGAATTATGTTAAGACCATAAAAAGAATGCTGGATCTCTAAAATCCCAGAGAAAAAATGAAAATTAAAGTTTTACTTTTTTCACTAATGATTCTAAATTCTGATATGGTGAGCAGTGATGCCAGGATTTCAGAAACCGGCACCATAGTCGTGGAAATAGTCGGCCTTAGATCTAATAGAGGAGATGTGGAAATTACCCTGTTTAATCAAAAAGCAGGATTCCCCACAGATTCTTTAAAAGCTTTGAGACAGATAAGGCTAAAAATCGAAAAAAACCGATGTTTAGAAAGCATGTCAAATTTACCCTATGGAACTTATGCCATCGCTGGTTATCATGATGAGAATAGTGATGGCAGGTTAAACTTTAATTTATTTCATATACCCAGGGAAGGGGTCTGCGCGTCAAACGATGCCAGGGGACATTTTGGTCCGCCTTCGTTTGATGATGCCAAATTCTTGCTTAAGTCATCTTCAATGAGTATCAAAATGAATATGTCATATTAGATTAATCAAATTCTCTTTATAAATATATTTTTATGCGCAAAGCGAGATTTAGTCAATGGTTACTCCTGATCAATTTGGCAACTTCATGTTATTGCATCGGTGCGGCAATGCTGGCGCAATTAAATTGGGATCTATGGAGGTATGTGGGTAATACTGAATTTACGAGTTACCATCTCGCATGGTGGCATGGCATATGGTGGTCAATATTTCCTGTTGCCGGGATTTCCTTATTGGGTATTTGTCTTCAACTAAAATGGAGACCTGAGTATGTGCCAGCATGGACACTTTGGCTGGCAGTTATTTTTCAAACAATCATTTATTTAGGTACAGTATTGTGGTGGGGACCTGGTCAGGCTCAATTGAATGCAATTCATATGGCCAATGGTTCCATTAATCCTAACTACCTGATTCTTGCAAATACGAATTGGATTCGGGCAGGTTTGCTTACATTAAGTGGTATCCTGCAGTTTTGGATGGCTTTTAAAAGTTTTCTGCATCTCAATTAAAATGTAGTTCCTGGGAATCGGACAGCCCGAATTCCCATAAATCACACCAAAATAAGCTTTACTTAAAGTCGTCAAGGTTTAATCTGTTCCCTCCAACAATTTTTCAATCTCATCATAACGGTAATACAAGATCCCTCCAATCTTTGAAGGTTGAAGTTTACGGACAATACGAAGATTCTGCAGTGTGCCCGGCGATATCTTCATGAGTTTACGTACTTTATTACTTTTCAGCCATTCTTTTTTCTGGACTTGAGTCGGAGATAGAATTTTTTTAAGATTCCCCAACTCACCAGAACGATGGGTTTCTTTGCATTTTTATGTTATGGCTGGAAACAAAAATGCCTGCAAAAAATTCATTTTACAGGCAAATAATTGATTATGAATGAGTTATAAGTCGGGGCGGCAAGATTTTCCATCGGAAGATCTTGGTTGGGTGGGAATCAACAGAAATACAAATCCCCCATTCGGGGATTTTGTTGTTTATTCGCTCGGCTAATCCGAGCAAGCTCTGAAAGCCTCCCTCAAAACAACAAATCCTTCGTTACCGCGAAGGATTTGTATTTCTGTCGTCGGGGCGGCAAGATTCGAACTTGCGACCTCCTGGTCCCAAACCAGGCGCGATGACCGGGCTACGCTACGCCCCGAACTTTTGTTTACCGGGTTGCAAAAGTAAGGGTTCAGGACCAATTAAAGAAGCGACGTTAGTAAATTCAAAATAAAGCTTATTCCTCCATCCACGATACCTTCTGCATCGCCTTGTGTTCTTTCCCAATGATATTCTTATACAATTCTGGTCTCCTGGCTTTGATATAGCGGAAACCACCGGCGAGTTTAAGTTTGTCTTCTGTGCAGGTCGCCATCACATATTCATCCGAAAAACTCCTGCATTCCGCGAGAATGTCACCATAAGGATCCAAAATCATCGAACAGCCGTTCTTAAGCTGATCATCATCCATACCGATCGGGTTGGAAAATACCGCATATAAAGCATTATCATAAGCGCGGGAAGGCAGCCATTTCATCAGCCAGCTCCTTCCTTTGAGTCCGTCAAATTCCATACGCAACGAAGTGGGATCACTTTCCCTGTTTTTCCAGAGCGCAGGATCAACAAATCCGGCGCCAGGTCTCGTGGACGGAGTACACATTGTAACATGTGGCATGAATAAAATATCTGCACCCAACAATTTTGTCGCACGCACATTTTCGATAATATTATTATCGTAACAGATCAGTATGCCGCATTTCCATCCGAAAAGATCGAAGACGGTGTATTCATTTCCGGGTTTGATATTTTTATTTACAAATGGATGCAGCTTGCGGTGTTTGGCCAGAAGCCCGGTTTTATCGACACATACATAGGCCTTATAAATATCATCCTGATCATCTTTTTCAAATAATCCGGCGAGAAGCGTAATCTTATTTTTTTCTGCAATCGCCTGTAAACGATGAATGCTCTCCCCATTCGGAATAACTTCAGAAAGTTCAAGCATTTGTTCCCGCGATAGTTTACGGGCAAAACTATATCCGGTAATGGAACATTCATGAAAAGCAATGGCATCAGCACCGTCCCCGGCAGCTTTTTTTGACAGCCGGTCAATGACGGATAAATTATATTCTTTATCGCCCGATCTGTTTTCAAACTGGGCGGTAGCAATTTTAATATTACGCATGATCAATTATTATTTAGAGCTGGTAAAGTTATATTGCAATGCTTCTATGGCGTTGCACAAATATACCAACGGCGAATTCCAGTTGATGGCGATCTCATTCGAAGCATAGGCACAGTCAGAATCCACGTAGGCAGTCTCCGGTTCGTGAAAATCATAGTGACAATGATCCTGCTCGCCCGGGTTTGGCCCTCCGGCAAGTAATCCAGGCACAGGATCAACAATACCGTCCGCAACGGAGGGACGATGATGCGGATGCATGGGAGAATGGCTGCCGATTCCGGTGATGAAGCAAAAACCCGTCGCATTCCTTCCGCAGATATAATCCAGGTTTCCAAGAGCAGCATCCAGGTATGACCTTTCATGTGTGATAAAATAAACCCGTATCAGCAGGATACCCTGGTTTGCCGCATTGGCATTACTGCCCCATACGAAATCAGATTTTCGGCCGCCCATGACTGTTAGAAAGGCGTTGTTCTGTGAATTCCGGATATATTCATCAGCCATCCGGATGAGCCTGGTGCGAATAGTATCATACATTATCCGGGAATCCTGTTTTTCTTTAATCCGCAGCAGACTGTAATACCCCAGCAATCCGGTTTCCGACCAGGAAGGCAATCCAAAATGGTCATTCATATGAGATGAAATAGTATCCTGATAATTTCTTTTTCCTGTCGTGATAAATAATTCACTGGCGGCCCAGAACCATTCATCTGAAAACTTTCTGTCACCATAACCACCGGTAACAATTTTAGGGTTGTATAATTGATTCATTGCATTCTGGTCGTATGCCATGCCAGGGTGGGCCTGCGCCCATGACCATGCTTTTTCAGCAGCATGCAGACAACTATCGCTCAGTCCGGGTAATTCTCTTTTATAATTTTTAAATATTCGGGCGGCCTGTGCCGCCACGGCGGCAAGGTCCAGGGTTGCTGCCGTTCCTTTCTGAACAACATATCTCGGTTGCCGGGCTTTATCAGGCATGATCATCGGATCAAAGGAAGCATTGGTACATTTATTATAAACACCACCATCTTCCGGATCCTGCATGCTGAGCATCCACCTCAGGTTATATAAAATTTCATTCAGAATATCCGGTACATGTTTACCGAACGATGGAATATTTGTGTGAAGGGTATCAAAATAGGATTTGAAATCTTCATAGGCAGACAACAACGTACCCATGCTGATACCTGAATTAACGATGTATTTATTATAATCTCCCGCATCGTACCATCCACCGGGAGTTGATATAACAGTTCCTGCTTTTCTGTTATTTGAAACAGCGGATGGATGAATAATTACAGAATCGTCCGGATGACCTGCGGCACGACTCCATTTTCCTGCATACACTTCTTCCAACGGCATGGATGCACGCTGGTAATAAAATGCTTTTAAAGAAGCAACTGCCGCGGGACGATGCACTTTTTCCCTGATCTCAAATGGGAATGAGTTGCAGCAGCCTGCCACCACAACACGGTATAACCCCGTTTGAGTAAGGGAGCTGAAATCAGCTGTCCTGGTTTGAAGTGAAGAATTATTTGATTTCCTGATGGCTGAAAGTTCCCCTCTGAAAACCGTGTCCGAATTCTTCTCAAGGATCACATAAAAAGCAGTTTTATCCTGTAAGTTGCCGGAAGATTTATCGAATTTTCCTGCGAGAATTGCAATTTTAGGTGCTTTTGGATAAAATCCTTCCTGATCAAGTCTGATACCGGTAAGGGAATCCTGTGCGCAGATATTTTGTGAAATGAGGTACAAAAAATACGACAGGGATACTTGTAATTTCATATGAATTATTCGTCAGATGGTTCCCCAAAGATAGTTTTTAAAACTATGGGCTTTGCTTCCGTAAATTTGGGTAAGCGGATTAGTCCGGCAATGTTTTACATATGAAGAACAGTGTTCTGAAAATAAATCCCGCCGATACCATACTTGTGGCTTTAAAAAACCTTCAGGCGGGAGAAACCGTTGACTATAACGGTGTCCAATATACGTTAAGTGAAAATATTCCGGCCAAACATAAATTTTACCTGCACGATGAACCAGCGGGTACAAATGTGATCATGTATGGCGTACTTGTAGGTAAAACAGAAAAGGATGTTACCGCAGGAAGTCGTGTTTCAACAGATAATCTGAAACACGCTTCAGGCACCTACGATTACAGGGGAGCGAAATATCAGTGGAAGCCGCCGGATACCTCAAAGTTCAGGGATGCGCATTTTTTTGGTTATCACCGGAGTGATGGAAGGGTGGGTACTGCCAACTATTGGCTGTTTATCCCGACTGTATTCTGCGAGAACCGCAATCTCGATGTGATAAAGGAAGTACTCCAGGATGAACTCGGCTATTCTATAACTGAAAAATATAAATCATTTACAAGAGATCTGATCATCGCAATGCAGGAGGGGACAAATACTGAAGATATTGCCATCCCTTCTTTATCATCAGCACATAAGCGTTCCCGTGTTTTTAAAAATGTGGATGGCATACGGTTTTTAAATCACGAAGGAGGATGTGGCGGGATCAGGCAGGATTCTACTGTATTGGGAAAATTACTGGCTGCTTATGCCAACCATCCAAATGTTGGAGGTATAACCATTCTGAGCCTGGGATGTCAGCACCTGCAAACCACGGAGCTGATGGAAGGCATAAAAAATCTGAATCCCTGCTTCGATAAACCAGTATATGTTTTTGAACAGCAACAATCACAAAGCGAAGAACAATTAATACAGGAAGCGATCCGAAAAACTTTTGAGGGGCTTGCAAAGATTAATCAATACGAGAGAAAACCCGCTCCACTTGATAAACTCTGCATTGGAGTGAAATGTGGAGGCAGTGATGGATTTAGCGGAATCACTGCAAATCCCGCCGTTGGATATTGCGCTGATCTTCTTGTAGCATTGGGTGGTAAAGTGTTGCTGGCGGAATTTCCGGAACTCTGTGGAGTAGAACAGGAGCTGGTTGACAGATCCATAAACGAAAAGGTTGCCCGAAAATTTATCGGACTGATGAAAGACTACGAAGCTTCGGCACTCCGTGCGGGATCAGGATTTCATATGAATCCTTCACCCGGAAATATCAGAGACGGATTGATCACAGATGCCATGAAATCTGCCGGCGCTGCAAAGAAAGCCGGCAATGCTCCTGTGACCGATGTGCTGGATTACACAGAACCGGCTACCAGTGCAGGTCTTAGCCTGGTATGTACTCCGGGAAATGATGTAGAGGCAACGACCGGTCAGGCCGCTTCAGGTGCTACCCTGATTTTATTTACGACAGGACTCGGAACCCCTACCGGGAATCCGGTTAGTCCGACAATCAAAATCTCATCCAATACTGCCCTCGCCCGCAGAATGCCTGATATCATTGATATTGACACCGGTTCTATTATTGAAGGTGAAAAAACACTGGAAGAAATGGGAGAAGAAATATTATCTTATTGTATTCGCGTTGCCAGTGGTGAGATAACGCCCAAAGCTGTACAGTTGAATCAGGACGATTTTATTCCCTGGAAAAGAGGTGTATCGCTATAAATATTTTAGTTC
Organism: uncultured Bacteroidota bacterium; assembly: GCA_963757975.1. Classification (GTDB taxonomy): domain Bacteria; phylum Bacteroidota; class Bacteroidia; order Chitinophagales; family Chitinophagaceae; genus Puia. The sequence goes on along the minus strand of CAVWUD010000011.1, from coordinate 54,571 downwards.
ATGAAAAAATTTCTTGACCAGGATTTTTTATTGGATACGGGAACAGGAAGACGCCTGTATCATGAATATGCAGCCGATCTTCCCATTATCGACTATCATTGCCATTTGCCGGTTCAACAGATTGCTGATAATCACCGGTTCGAAAGCCTGACTGAAATCTGGTTACGGGGTGATCATTACAAATGGCGCGCCATGCGCATCAATGGGGTGGACGAGTCTTTTATCACTGGTGAAAAAAATGACTGGGAGAAGTTTTTGAAATGGTCTGAAACGGTACCTTATACATTGCGCAATCCACTCTATCATTGGACACACCTCGAATTGCAAAGATATTTTGGAGTAGATAAAATCCTGCATGCAGGCACGGCAAAAGAGATCTATGAATATTGTAATCAGAAATTGCAAACTTCAGAATTCCGTGTTCATGGTCTCCTGAAAAAGATGAAGGTTGAAGTAATATGTACCACAGATGATCCTGCTGATTCTCTGGATCATCATCAGTCGATTGCCAGTCAATCTTTACACGTCAAAGTGTTGCCGGCATTTCGTCCCGATCGAGCGATGGCCATTGAAGATCCTTTAATTTTTAACAATTGGGTAGAAAGACTTGGAGATTCGGCGAATATTTTCATCTCATCATTCCAGATGTTTCTGGATGCTTTAAAGAGCCGCCATGATTATTTTCATACTGCAGGGTGCCGGATCTCAGATCATGGACTAGAGAGATTTTACGAAACGGAGTGGAAAGACGCTGAACTGAAAAGCATTTTTGAAAAAGTCAGAACGGGCAAAAAGCCTGACAAGCAGGAAATTGAAAAATTTCAATCTGCCCTTCTCCGTCAATTTGCCGAATGGGATTTTGAGAAAAATTGGGTACAACAATATCACCTGGGTGCTTTGCGCAATAATAATAGCCGGATGCTCAGCAGTCTGGGACAGGATACCGGCTGGGATTCCATGGGCGATTTTCCTCAGGCGAGGGCCCTCTCTGCATTCCTGAATTCGCTGGACAGGAATAATCATTTGGCAAAAACCATATTGTATAATAATAATCCGGTTGATAATGAAATGATGGCCACGATGATTGGTAACTTTAATGATGGTTCTGTTCCGGGAAAAGTTCAGTGGGGTTCAGCATGGTGGTTTATGGATCAGAAAGAAGGCATGACGAATCAGTTGAATGCGCTTTCGAATATGGCATTGATCAGTCGCTTTGTAGGTATGATCACGGATTCCCGAAGTTTTCTTTCTTATCCAAGGCATGAATATTTCAGACGGATTGTTTGCGGATTATTTGGCAAGGAAATGGAAAAAGGAGAATTACCTCATGACATGGACTGGACAGGCAAAATAATTAAGGATATCTGTTATTTTAATGCGAAACATTTTTTTGACTGGAATGACAAATAAGAGATATTAATAAATTAATCGCCATGGGAAAAATTCTGTGTTTTGGCGAACTCCTGCTCAGGTTTTCGCCTGCGGGGGAAGGTCAATGGCTGAGATCGCATCAATTACCAGTTTATCTTGGCGGCGCTGAATTAAATGTTGCTGCAGCTCTGGCTAATTGGAACCTGCCCGTTTCTTATTGCACAGCGCTTCCCGAAAATTATTTATCAAAAGATATTTTAGCTGATCTGTATGAAAGAAAGATACTTACGGATGCCATTTACTTTTCCGGTGAACGCATCGGTAGTTACTACCTGAAGCAGGGTACAGACCTGAAAAATCAATCTGTCATTTACGATCGGGCTCATTCTTCTTTTGCAGAATTGAAAACAGGAATGATTAATTGGGATCATATCCTGCACGATGTTTCCTGGTTTCATTTCAGTGCCATTAGTCCGGCTTTGAATGAAACGGTAGCTGCAGTTTGTCTCGAAGCCGTTCAGGCGGCTTCCAGGAGAAACATTACCATTTCCATCGATCTAAATCATCGGCCGAAATTATGGAGACAAAGAAATCCGCACGATGTGATGGCTGAATTACTTCCTTATTGCGATGTGGTGATGGGAAATATCTGGTCGGCACACGATCTCCTGGGTATTCCTTTGGATACGAACATTATTCAGGCCAATGATAAAACAGCCTATCTTCAACATGCCCATCAGACTTCGGTAAAGATTCTGAAGCGATTTGCGCGCGTAAAAACAGTGGCCTGTACATTCCGTTTTGAAGAAGGGGAAAGGGGTATAATTTATTATGCTTCTTTGTACTCCGCACATCAATGGGCAGATTCATATTTATACAGGAGTCAGGAGATTATAGATAAAGTAGGTACGGGCGATTGTTTCATGGCCGGCCTGATTTATGGATTATACACAAATCAGCACGAGGATGAAATCATTCAATTTGCAACAGCCGCAGGGTTCGGAAAATTTTTTGAGAAGGGGGACTCCACCGGTCAGGGTCTGGAAACCATTCGTTCGAGAATAAAGGAATATGCATAAGAAAGAAAAAATTATTCAGGCTATTATTATTCAGGGGGCGCTCCCGTTATTTTTTCATCCTGATGTAAACATAAGTATCCGCGTAATGGAAACATTGTATGCTTCCGGCATCAGGGTGGTGGAATATACTAACAGGGGCAAGCAGGCATTAAAAAATTTCAGAAGTTTAAAAAAAACTTTCAGTAAACAATTCCCGGATCTGATACTTGGACTTGGAACTGTGCAGGATTCTAAAACAGCTCTAAAAGCGCTGGAATATGGAGCTGACTTCCTGGTAAGCCCCGGATATTTAAAAGGCCTGGCTAAAATAAGTTTGGAAAAAAATATTTTATGGATTCCGGGTTGTATGACAGCAACAGAATTAATGCAGGCGCAGGAATCCGGCCTTGGATTTGTTAAAATATTTCCTGCTGCTACGGTCGGCCCGGGATTCGTTCAATCAGTTAAAGAAGTATTCCCCGATCTATTATTTATGCCTACGGGAGGAATAAACGGAGGAAATCTTGAATCATGGTTCAAAGCCGGCGTTTCCGCAGTGGGGATAGGTAGTAGTCTGATCAGTAATTCTCTAATGGAGAATAAAGATTTTGAAATTATTAAAACCAATACAGGCGAGCTCTTAAAACAAATTGCCGTTATCAGGTCTTCCTTAGTATAAAATCATTTTACGATGCGGCAGCCGATTGGAAAATTCCGTTGGGTGGTTGTAACCCTGCTTTTCTTTGCAACAACGATCAATTACCTGGACCGGCAGGTGATAGGATTGCTGAAAGATAGTCTGGCAAAGGATTTCAACTGGTCTGAAAAAGATTATAGCCGGATCGTTATGGCATTTTCCACTGCTTACGCGATCGCACTTTTACTTTTCGGAGGATTAATTGACTGGATCGGAACCCGTCTTGGATATGCAGTTTCCATAATTATCTGGAGCGTGGCAGCAATGTTTCATGCGCTTGCCTCTTCCACTTTGGGTTTTACATTTGCCCGGATTGCTTTAGGTCTGGGCGAAGGGGGAAATTTCCCTGCAGCTGTAAAAGCTGTAGCAGAATGGTTTCCAAAAAGAGACCGGGCACTCGCAACCGGATTTTTTAACAGTGGAACAAATGTAGCGGCCATTGCAGGTCCACCCATTATCGCCTGGATTTATTCTTCATTTGGCTGGAGGGAGGCTTTTTTGTGGACCGGCGCTTTAGGATTTATATGGTTAATTTTTTGGTGGTGGTTATATGATATCCCGTCTAAGAAGAAGAGAGTATCAGCTGCAGAACTCACATATATAAAAAGCGACACTGATACTTCAAAAGAAAATACTTCGGATAACGATAAAAAACTTATCTGGCCCCAGCTGTTCGGTTTTCGGCAAACATGGGCAATAATCTTAGGGAAATTCCTGACGGATCCTGTATGGTGGTTTTATCTTTTCTGGATTCCTTCTTATTTTAATACAACATATCATTTAAATCTTACAAGCTCTGCCATTCATGTATCTACAGTTTATGTTGTTGCAAGTTTTGGAAGTATTCTGGGAGGATATCTTTCAGGATGGTTGATCAAACGGGGTTTACCAGTGTATAAGGCAAGAAAAATATCCATGTTCATTTTTGCATGTTGTGTGCTTCCGATTTTTTTTGTAAGATATACAACCAGCATCTGGCCGGCAGTATGGCTGATCAGTCTGGCTGCGGCAGCCCACCAGGCCTGGAGCGCAAATATTTATACGATTGGCTCGGATATTTTTCCAAAGAATATTTTAAGTTCTGTAATTGGTATTGCCGGAATGGCCGGATCGGTGGGAGGAATTCTTTTTCCTTTTGCAATAGGAATCATCCTGGATCATTTCAAATTGATTGGATTACTGGGAACAGGTTACAATATCATTTTTGGAATTTGTGCAATTGCATACCTGCTGGCATGGGTCGTTATGCAGGCACTTTCACCGAAGATGGAAACGTTGGAAGGATATGAGCTATGAGATATGAGATATGGGATATGGGATATGGGTTATAATTACCTATATCTCATATCTCATAGCTCATAGTTCATATCCCATAACCCATAACCCATATCTCATATCTCATAACTTAATTTATTCCTCCTTCACCGTTTTCTTCTTCTTCTTCTCTTTATGATAAAGCTTTTTTGCTTTATCAATCAGATCCAGGTATTCAGTTTGTGAAACATCATTCGGATCATAGCTTGCTTTGGCAATGAGGGCAAGTTCGTCCCATGTAGTTTTTTGTGTATAGACTGATTTTCTCAATAGTCCGCCAAATAGAGCCACAGAAGCGGAAAACCGGTAATAATTAGGGAGCTCATTAAAAGATTTGAAAACGTAGGGCAAATCATATTCTTCCAGGTGACTTGCAGTATCTACAGGAAGCTGATAGTGCATCCAAAGTTTGGCAAACGGGAAAGGATGCGTAACAGACCCCGTTTCCAATGTTGCAGGTTCTATTTCAATAAGGGACATCAACGAATGCCCCGAACCAATTTCTCCACCCTGAATCTCATTCGTGCTATCCTGAAGAGCGATCAGTTTATTATCAAATCCAATCAGCCGATAGCTTTTGACTATGGCGGGATCAAATCGTATTTCGATATAAGCTTCTTTGGCAACGGCGTAAACAGTCTGAGCAAATTCTTCCATCAGAACTTTTTCCGCTTCTTTCTCATTATCGAGGTATGCAAAATTTCCTTTCCCGCGGTTAGCAAGTACTTCAAGCTTGGAATCTTTATAGTTTCCCATTCCCACGCCCAGACAGGTTAAATAAATATCAGAGGATCGATAACTATTGATGAGATTGTTGAGTTCATCTTCAGATTGTTCTCCAACGTTAAAATCACCATCGGTGGCCAGTATCACGCGGTTCGTCCCGCCCTTTATAAATGTACTTTTAGCGAGGCGATAAGCAGCCCTTATTCCGCTTTCCCCCGGAGTAGCTCCTCCGGCTTCCAGCTGTGCAATGGATTCAAGAATTTTCTTCTTTTCGGTGCCACAGGTTGGACCAAGCCAAACGCCATTCACTCCTCCGTATACTACGATAGAAACAGTATCTATCGGGCGAAGGTTATTTACTAGCAGACCGAATGCAGACTTCAGCAATGGCAGCCTGTTGGGAAGGTCCATGGATCCTGAAACGTCAATCAGGAACACCAGGTTGGCCGGTGGTATCTTATCCAGCATAGCTTTTTTCGCACAGATATTCAGGTATAATAATTCATGTTCTGCATTCCATGGGCAAGATGAGATGATTGAATTATAATTGAACATGCTGTCATCACCCGGTTGTGTGTAATGCAGATTAAAATAGTTCATCATCTCTTCCAGCCTGATTGCATCCGGAGGAACTATATTTTCCATATTGATAAAACGCCGGATATTACTGTAAGACGCTTTGTTGATATTTACGGCAAATCCCGTTTCAGGAAACTTATCGGCCTGAACAAACGGATTTTCTACCAGTGAACTATAGGTTTCTGCGTCAACAGTCCAGCGTTCACGCATTTCTGGATAAAGGTTTCTTGTTAAGGATAGTAGCCGGTTGGTTGGTTTTGGCGGGGGCGCAAATCTTGCCTTCAGAACAATAGTCTGGTATTTATCTGTATTTATAGGAATTGTACTTGGGTAAAAGCCATCCGCTATGACTGTTATGGTGTCCAGGGAACGTGGAACGTTAATGCCAAATCCCCCCATATTACCCGAATAATACAGGTATTCGCTTGAAGCCAGTCTTATACGGACATTACTCAGCGGGTTTTTCTGTTCATCCCTTATTTCACCCCGTAAATAATACTGACTATGGACCTGGAGGCAGGAGCATAAAGCAATCCATATGAATAGAAGGATTTTCAATTAGAATATTTTGGTAACGATCGTTCTCTTGCTAACAAACGCTTTTTATTCAAAAAGCTGATAAATCGATGCGGTATTTCTACCTCTTCCATTATAATCCAGACCATATCCCACAACAAATTTATCAGGAATTTCAAACCCTGTATAATCCACTTTAAGCGGATAAACCGTCGCATCCGGTTTATGAAGAAGGGCAACGATTTTGAGAGAGGCCGGCTGCTGATGCCAGAGCTGTGGAAGAAATTCATTCAGCGTCTTGCCGGTATCAACGATATCTTCCAGGATGACCACATGTCTGTCAAATATTTCAATGTCGAGTCCAATAGCGGTTATTACCTGACCTGAAGATTTCATTCCCTTATAGGAAGCAAGTTTTATAAATGATATTTCTGCGTCGATTGTAAGGGATTTAAACAAATCGGCCGCAAAAATGAAAGCTCCATTGAGAATTGCAATGAAAATCGGGTTTTTATCTTTGTAATCATGGTCCAGTGCTGCAGCAAGTTCTACAACTTTATCCCTTATCGCCTTCTCGGAGATATATGGTTTGAAAAGCTTATCATGGATTTGAAGGGTCGTCATAGATTTATTTAGAAGATGGAATATAATCAGGGAGAAGCATTTCCTGTTTTCACACTGCCGGCATTTCTAAGCACGGGCTTTGTATTAACCATTGATTGAAGATATATCTTTTCTCCGGGTGCAGGTTCTTCTCCGGTTTCCAACCGGTTGAGCACAAGAATATTTTCATAGCGGATGCCCTCTGTCTGACATATATTATAAATAGTTTCTCCGGGCTGAACAATGTGAAAGGGGGTGGATCCGATTTTACGTTTGCGCTGAAGAAAAATCAGTTGATCATTATTCAATACATCTTCCTGCTTTAACTCATTGAATTCAATTAATCGTGCCAGCGGAATTGTATATTGATTTGAAAGAGAAAGCAGGGAAACACCCGACTTCACATAAATTACCTTTGTTGCATTGATGGTAAAAGGTCCGTCGGGATAAGATGCAGACGGGGTAGCCTTTTGAAGAGTCGAATCATAAAATCCTTCGATCGTTTCCCGATTCGATTCTCTTGCAAGAGCAACGGAATCCGTTCTTTCCGGTGGTAGTTTGCCCATGGCAATCAGGCTATATTTCTGCAGATCATAGTCCTGAATCAGTTTAATTAAAATTTGCGAATATTTTATATTGGTGGCATAACCTGCTTTCTTTAATCCGTATGCCCAGGACTCATAGTCTTCCGGATTTATTCTGAAAAGAAAAGCATAACGCGGACTCTGACTAAGAAAGTCAGAATGGTCACGATAGGAATCCTGAGCTGCCGCGTAACTGCGAAAACATTCTCCTCTTGCATCATCATCATGATATGCTACGGGTCCGCTCCAATTTTCCTTGCATTTTATTCCAAAATGATTATTGGAAGCGATGACAAGATCACTTGTACCTGCCTGTGTTTCGTGGATGCCCTGTGCAAGTATGATGGAAGCCGGAATGCCCGATCTCTGCATTTCTGCAATCGCCAGGAGTTTATAAGTATTTATATATTTATTTATCTGATCGGGACTCTGCGCGGAAAGCAGTCCTGCCGGCATTAACATGATCATCAGTATCCGAAGTTTTAAATTCATCAGCACTCATTATTTTTTCAGGAGAAGATAAAGGCCGTCCCTTAAAGTAAGCATCATTTTTTCCACACGGTTATCTGATAAAATCATATCATTAAAAGCCTGGATCGCTTTTGCATTTTTTCCTTTTACTTCTTCTTCAAAAACCTGACCATGAAACAAAACATTATCTGCCATGATCAGACAACCGGATTTTAATTTTGGCAACAAGGCATTGTAATAATTTATATAACCGGTTTTATCTGCGTCAATAAAAACGAGATCCCATGGTTTATCGATCTTGTTGAGCAGCTCTAACGCATTTCCGGTGTGCAAAATTATTTTATTCTCTGTTTTAGATTTCTTAAAGTTTTCACGGGCAACAGCAGCCGACTTCTCATCTATTTCAAGCGTATGGAGCTCACCCCCGGGTTTAAGGCCCTTTGCCAGACATAAAGCGCTGTAACCCAGGAATGTACCTATTTCCAGGATATAAGACGGTTTCAATAATTTGCTGAGCATTTCAAGGAATTTACCTTGTGAAGTACCGCTTAGCATATGAGATTCCGGATGAAGGCGGGTCTTCAGCTCGATGTCATTTAGTATATCGTCTTCCTGTACTGTGTATTTTTCAGCATAGGCCAGCGCTTGCGGGTTTATTAAGTCCATTTTGCGAAATTAAGCTTAAAGCCTTGGGCTTTCGGCCTTTCGCCTTACACTTATTAAAGTCAGGCCAATGAAAGTAAAAATGCCATTGATCAGGAGTAGTTCAAGGCCGATATGAAAGTTACCGAAAATATATTGCTGGTATTTATCAAGGAAAAAACAAAGAATGGGTGACAAAATACAAACCAGAGGTACCCATTTGTTTATGAGAGTTCGGCGCGTAAGAATGGAAAAAGAAAAAAGTCCAAGTAAAGGCCCGTAAGTATAAGTTGCGACTTTCAATATGATACCAATCATACTGTCAGAGGAAATCCATTTGTATATCAGAACAAAAATGAGAAAAACAAAAATGAAAACCAGATGCACCTGCTGACGTATTTTTTTCCTTCGGCTCTCTTCAAGTTTCTGATTCCGGTTAATGCCCAGGATATCTATACAGAATGAAGCGGTAAGAGCAGTTATCGCACCATCAGAACTGGGGAACAAGGCGGAAATCAGGGCAATTATAAATATTACTGAAATGATATTTGGCATATGATGTAGCGCGAGTTCCGGAAATAAATGGTCACCGGTTACTGAAAGATTTTCAGATGCAGCAAACAGGTGTAATAGCCCGCCGAGGAACAGGAAAAGAAATATAACTATTAGCATAATAAATCCCAACACCACCATATTTTTTTGGGAGTCCTTTAGAGTTCTTACAGAAATACTTTTCTGCATCATCTCCTGATCCATGCCCGTCATGGTTACAGTAATAAATATTCCGGCGATAATCTGTTTCAGAAAAAACAATTTGCTGTCGGGATCCATAAAGAAAATTTTAGAATACCCCTTTATTTGCATTGCCTGAAAAGCGCCGGAAAGGTTCAGATTGAGATGATGTAAAATAAAAAGCACGCAAATCACCATACCTCCAAGCATGCATGTTGTCTGCAGCGTATCGGTCCATACAATGGTTTTTACTCCTCCTTCATAAGTGTAAAGTAAAATCATGAGCAGAATGATAAGAGTTGTGAGCCAGAACGGCACATGAAATTCTGAAAGAATAGCTTCCTGTAAGATATTTACGACCAGGTAAAGTCGGGCAGTTGCTCCCAAAACTCTCGAAAGAATAAAAAAAGCAGCGCCGGTTTTATATGAAATAAAACCTAATCTTTCATTCAGGAAATTATAAATGGAAGTGAGGTGCAGCCGGTAATAAAGAGGTAAAAGAACATAAGCGATCAGGAGATAACCAAGAAAATATCCCAGCGTAATCTGAAAATATGAGAAGGAATCTCTGGCAACTGCTCCGGGAACACTAACAAAAGTCACACCTGACAGGGAAGTGCCGATCATACCAAATGCCACAAGCATCCAGTTGGAATTACGGTTCCCGATGAAAAAGGATTCATTGTTTGATCCCCTCGAAGTACGATATGCCACAAAGAGCAGCAGAACGAAATAAGCAACTACAAAAGAGAATAATAAAAGAGGAGACATTTCTGAACGTGAAATTAGTGATAGAAAATTAGGAAATACAATATTAAAATTTCAATTTTAGTTCCCTCAATCGCAAACATTCTATGAATATTGAATCAGTGGCAGTTTTTTGTGGCTCTCAGAGTGGAAAAAATCCTTTGTATACACAACATGTCAAAGAACTTGGAAAACTTCTGGCGATGCTTAAAGTGAAACTGGTATATGGCGGAGGGCATAAAGGCCTGATGGGTACACTTGCAGATTCAGTGCTGGAACATGAAGGCAGGATTATGGGAATAATTCCTGAATTACTTATCGAATGGGAAGCACAGCATAAGGGTCTTACAGAACTCGCAGTAGTCCCGGACATGCATACCCGTAAAAAAATGATTTATGACCGGTGCGATGCAGTCATTGTGCTGCCAGGCGGGTTTGGGACAATGGACGAAATGTTTGAAATCCTCACCTGGAATCAGTTAAAAATTCACAATAAAAAAATATATATCCTCAATTCAGATGGATATTATAATCATCTTCTAAAATTTATCAGTGTAATGCAGAAAGAAGGATTTCTTCAGCCTGAACAGATTGAAACGATAAACTTCTGTAATAGCCCCGTGGAACTGTTCAATAAACTTAGCTGAAGGAAGAAAGTATGGGAGTATGGGAGTATGGGAATGATGAACTAGAGCACTTAAATAGATTAATCTCATTGATAATAAAAAAAGAATTGCAGTTCGGGACTTCATGATTAGTTAATCATTCCCATACTCCCATACCCATACTCCCATACTTTCCTAAAACCCTGTCGTAAATCCAAATCCATAAACAGCCTGGCGATAATAGGGAGAGTACTGATTCTGAAGAACATCATACATGACGCTGATAGTAATTGCGCCATTACCACCAGTAGGAATAGCCGCTCCGCCACCCATCAGAAGAGTAGGAACAAACTGATTAACAGTAAATGAAGGTGCTCCCTGGTTTGTACCAATACCTGATGCAGTATACCACATATAATCTTCCTGCGGCTGAACCTGGATAAAAAACTGTCTGACGGGATATACCCTTCCAAAAATACTCATACCCACATAACTCTGCTTGTAGTTCCAATACCCATCATTATACCCGTAGTAAGAATAATTAATACCTACACCAGCGGCGAAAAGTTCTGAGAACCGGTATCCTACAAGGGGTGATACATTGACAATAGTATAAGTGCCGAAAGCAAGTCCGAGGCCGCCACCAACAAATAATTTTGATTTATCAAAGCCGCCCTTTCCATCTGAATCCTGAGCCATGGAGAATTGCATTATTCCCATTCCGATAATTAATAGTCCGAAAATTTTCTTCATAGAATCCTGTATAAATAATGTGTTAGTTTTTGAATGAAGGACATAAAGACTGATGCTGATCACCATTATATTCCGGATAGTAACCAGGACGTATAATCGCAAATTCCCACGCACCGTTTCCGTTGTTATATTGTCTAAGGGAAGATGTAGTTACATCATATGTAAACATCATACGAATATTTTTGTAAACGAAACCAATCATAGGAATGATGGCATCCCCCGGACGGTCATAGAGACCCCCGATCAACTGTTGTTCACCATCGCCTGATAAATTATACTGAACATTAAATCCGGCAACCAATTCACTTGCATTCGCCTGAATAGTATAATATGCCATCGGATTCAGAATGACCATGTCACTTGTTTTAAAACTTCCATTTATGAATCCAATATATCGTGGTGCAATTATATCACTGTATCCTGCCGGATCAGAATTAAAAAAAGATTCCCTGGGTCCATTTATATGCTGAATAGAGAAACCTGCATTCAGATATGTTTTGGAATTAGGGAAATAGGTATAGTTCATTCCCACCTGCATGTCAAAGTAGTTGATATTAGGATTGTCAATAACCACCATGGTAGGCACATTGGTATCGAAAAACTTTCCATCGAACTGATCCGGAAATTTCAAATTAGCCGCATTAATCTGTTTGTTTACCCATCCAGTATTAAAACCGACAGATAACAAACTGGAATATCCAACCATCTGATGATATGCAACAGAAGCATATACTTCGGTGGTGCTAAGACTGCTCGCGCCTGCAACATCATGAAGTATGGCGCCTCCAAGCCCCAGCCAGCCGGACTGGATCCGGTTACGAAAAACCTGTGCGTCGCCCCATATACTCATAGTTTTATAAGGTTCTGACATTACGCTGGACCATTGGTTCCTGTAATTTGCACCCAGGCGGTAGTCCGCATCAGGGATAAATCCTGTATTTGCAGGATTGGTCAGAAGTGGTTCATTGAACCATTGGGAAAAATGAAGGTCCTGGGCTTCCAGTGTTAATCCGCCTGCCGCTTGAATTAGAACGCACATTAAAAGATTTCGAATCCGCATCATCGGTACAGAGTTTCTGAGAAGGACTTATAAAGATACATTTTACCTAATTAACGTGATATCTCCTGTCTTGGTTGTTTTCGATCCGTCTTCAAAAGTTGCTTCCAATGTGTACGCATAAACTCCGATGGGTTGAGGAGTACCATTAAAGGTTCCGTCCCATCCCAGGTAAGGCGTATTTGATTGAAAGACTAGCTGCCCATAACGATTGTAAATTTTCCAGTTCATAGTTACGATCCCGAATCCCCTTACCTGGATAACGCTGTTTTCTCCGAACCTTCCCGGAGTAAATGCATTGGGCACATCCAGCAGCGGATTAACAAGTGCAGAAACATCGTGACATACGGTATCTGCACATTCGTACTGATTATAAGCGACCAGGCAGGCGCTTATAGTTCCCGTTGACTGATATTGGTGAATCACTGTGTCGGCAGATTGTTTATCCGTTGAATCTAAATCACCGAAATACCAGGTATAGTGTGTTGCTCCGATGGAACTATTGTGAAAAATGGTAGGCACATTATATTCAGGCGGCTGCGGTGTTGTATTGAAAATGGCTGTTGGTTTTCCATGAACATGTATCGTTATGGAAGTATCAGATACTATATTACAGGTTGCGCTGTCTACAGCTTCCAGATGAATGGTATATGTCCCGGTATCTGAGTATAAATGTGTCGGATTAGACTGGTTGGAAGGTGGCGACATATCTCCAAAGTCCCAAGTGAATTTTTGGCCAGCCAGCGAGGTATTATTGAAAATGGCAAAATATGGAGCACATCCGTCACTGATTTCAAATTGCGCTTTCACGATAGGTGAAACTCTTAATGTGTCGGTAAGACTGTCCGGATAATTACAATAACTCGTGTCATTTAGAATGAGCCGAACCATATAAGTTCCTGTATTTGCATAAGTATGATTCGTACTTCCAACCGGATTGGGTGCAGGCTCTCGGGAGCCGTCACCGAAATCCCATGTGAAATCCCCGGGCTGGAATGGTTTTGTTGGCGGCGGAATGGAGGTATTGGTAAAATTATAACTGAGTGAAGTACACAACCCGGCTTTGGTAATATCAAAATCGATGATGGCACGGTCTGTTCTCACTCGTATATTCAGATATGCGGTATCTGCTGTATTACAGCTGTTGGAATCAATAGCAATTTCCGTGACATGAAAATATCCGGTCGTAGAATACGTATGAAAAATCTGGAAACCGGTTATGGAGGTATCAGGAGAACCGTCCCCGAAATTCCAGATATATTTTTTACCGTTATGGGCGGTATCAACAAAAAGAACCTGTAGCGGCACACAGCCCGAACTATCATATCGCCCGTCGATCAACGAGCGGGGATCAGCAGAAACACCTGCAAAATTGAATGCGATTTTCACAGCTGCAAGATTGCAACCTTCTCCCCCCGTTCCGTTTCTGGGCGACCATACACCCGGTGAGGTTGGGAACGGTGTAAGACTATTACCTGCACAGTTTGCACAGATAGCCTGGTAAATGGCTCCGTTTTTGTCGTAACGGCTTGTTCCTCCATCCACATGCTCACTGATACTTCTGGGACCATCCATTTGCCCGAAATAAGTTCCATACAATAAAGCAGAAGCATTTTTTTGTATAACGATAAAATAGAAATCCCTGTTATCGGTTATTTTTTTAATTGCATTTGCTGTTATCGGCATACCTCCGGTACCCGCTAAACCGTACGGATCAGCGCCTGCATAAAGCCATCCACCCCATCCTGAAACATATACATTTTCACAACGGTCAACAAGAAAAGCAACAGGTGAAATATTGGGATTGGGAGCGGCAGAACCAAATGTTGTAGAGTAAACGTATGCAGAAAGATCCGGTTGAAGTTTCGCTACAAATTGCTTAGCACCCGGGTTTATAAATCCTACATTGGGTGTGGTTACCCACTTGCCTGTGGTTGATCCCATTACATATGGGAACCCTTTTTTATCAAATTCAATTCCATAAATCGCATCGAAACCGGTAGTACCTAAATAGGTAGTCTTTTTTAAAGTACTGCCATCACTACTGATAATTGAAATATAACCATCACTGATTCCACCACCATATCCCGGTTGCATTACTCCCGTTTTATTTCCATTCATATCCGTGCTATTGGTTGCGCCAGCAACATAAATATCATTCGTAAGAGGATTTATTTTTAATACGAAGCATGCATCTTCACCAGTGCCGCCGAGAAAACTTGCCCAGATCAGCTGACTTACAGTCCGGCGAAAGTTTTAAAACAACACCATCCTGTTTTCCACCACCGAATGTAGTTTGAAATGCACCTGGAGTAACAGGGAAATCATCTTTTGACCTGGAGCAGGTTGCTACTAAAATATTATTGGATCCGTCCAGGATAACTTCACTGCGTGAATCGTCACCATAATTTTTTATGAGAGATGTGGCAACTTCACTCTCGCCATTTTCCTGATTTAACTGATCTTCTATATTTACGGCATCATAATTACTTCCGCCAACGAGAGCCGCACCAATTAGTCCTGTTCCGGTAGCATTTAGTTTAACAACAAACAATTCGCAATAGCCGGGTTTGCCAAAAAAGATATTATGCGGGAAATTCTGAGAATAAGTACGGCCCATCACAACAAGGTTTCCCTGCGGATCAGAATACATACTGTGCGGGCATTCATTGGCATCGCCTCCTATATAAGTAGCGTATATCCTGTTTCGTCCATTGCTGCTGAATTTCATAATACCCACATCGAATGAACCTCCCTGGAAATTCGCCTGATAAGCGCCCGGTGAAACAGGAAAACCATCAGCGAATACAATGCCTCCGGCAAAAAAAGTTCCATCAGGACCAGGGGTTGCTGTAAAACCCCAGTTAGATGCGATACTGCCGGTAAAAGTTGAGAATACAAGAGTCGGATCAATAACAAGTACCTGTTTGTTATTATAATTCCTGATATCAAACCGGACAACATTACCCTTGGAAACACGGTATTTTACCGGCACAGATTCTCTTCCGTTATCACCCGTCTGGTAGGAATTGGGTTCCATTTCTTTTACATCGCCTACAGATGTTTTCAATAGCAAGCGGTTATTTGTAACCGTTAGGCCGTTGAGACCCTCGTATTGCATGGCAATATTATTGGGATCAGCACCGGGATGAATGATGAGATCGTATTTCAGATTACCATTATCTGTATAATAGCGAAGATCAATACCGGGATAAATATTTTTATAAGTGACTCCCTGAAAAATGCGGCAGTTCCTGGCCCATTTGGTTGAATCATTTCCAATGAAATAATTATTATAAGTATCCAGCGGTTTATCCGGAATGATTTCAGTGGCTTCATTCATATTCAGAAAGTTTACCGAATACGCATGGGAACGAAGCAGAACAGGTCTGCCATTGACTGTTCTTTGTATTGCAGGGTGGCTGGCTGTATCTGACTTTGTAAAAGGGGCATGGGCTGCAATCAGTTTATTTATTTCTGTATTGTTATGCAGTACTACCGTAATTCCTTTTTTGTGAAAATATAAACTGCCGTTTCCAATATTCGCCTTCAGCAATGCATGGGAGTCCCACTGCCCTTTGTTTTCAATGAATTCCAGGTTGGGAGTTTCATTCTGTGCTGAAACATGCAGAGAAACAAGTGCAAGAACAAAAAAAGAAAATAGCTGTTTTTTGAACAAACTGATTTTTTTTATAGTGTGCAAAGATGAAGGGTTCATTGAAATGAAAACTGTTAAAAAAATGCTTTAAGCCTATCTTATTAGTGTTATATCCCCCTTCCGCCGGACTTTAGTTCCGTCAAAGAATGTTGCTTCAAGCGTATATGCATAAACATCCATAGGTTGTAACGCACCCCTGTAAGTCCCATCCCAGCCCATAGAAGGACTATTGGATTCAAATACTACCTGTCCCCAGCGATTATATATTTTCCAGTCCATCGTAGCAATCCCGAAACCTTTCACCACTATGATACTGTTTTGGCCAAATCTTCCGGGTGTGAAAGCATTCGGAACATCTAATAATGGATTGATCAGGCTTTCAACAGGATGACATATAGTGTCGGAGCAACCAAACTGATTAAAAGCAACAAGACAAGCATTAAATGTACCGGTAGACTGGTACTGGTGAACAGTCGTATCCAGATTATTTTTAAGTGTTGAATCACCATCACCAAAAAGCCATTCAAAATTGGTTGCTCCGGAAGAAAAATTATTGAAAACAGTGGGTGTATTATACTGTGCGGGTACCGGCATAAAACTGAATCCTGCAGTTGGTTTCGGGTAAACATGAACGTAACCAATAGTTGAATCAGCGATGTTACATGTATTGGAATCTATTGCAAGTAGTGTAATGGTGTACGTTCCCGTATCCGTATAAATTGTGCTTGGATTTTCTAAGTTTGATGAGCTCCCATTCCCAAAAGTCCAGAAAAATGATTGTCCGGCCAGGGAAGTATTATTGAAATACGCGGTATAAGGCGCACAGCCATCAGGCACAGTAAACTGGGCTTTTACAAAGGGTGAAACCCTTAATGTCTGTGTCGTTGTGTCCGGATAATTGCAATAGTTGGTATCTACCAATACCAGTTGAACCTGGTAGGTACCCGGAGCAGCATAAGTATGAGGTACAGGGCTCAGACCCGGTGATTTAGTTCCATCGCCAAAATACCATGTAAATGATCCGGGCGCAAATGGTTTGCCGGGAGGGGGTGTTGAAACATTTGTGAAAAGGTAGTTGAGCGACTGACAGGGCGGTTGTTTTGCAATATCAAATCCAAGATTCGCTTTATCGTTTCGTACAAGGATATCCAGGTAAGCAGTATCGCTGATATTGCAGGTTGTTGAATCTATCGTAATCAGTCGTACGCGGTAAGTACCAATCGCAAAATAAGTATGCAATACCTGGAATGCTAAAGTGGTAGTATCAGGTGAACCATCGCCGAAGCGCCAGATATATTGTTTTGCATTGTGCAGGGTATCTTTTAAAAGTACCTGCAGAGGTACGCAGCCCATACTGTCATAACGGCCATCAATAAGCGATTTTGGGTCAGCGCCTACACCCGCAAAATTGAAAGCGATCTTTACTGCAGCCAGGTTACAGCCTTGAATGCCCGATCCAGTCTGCGTTCCATTCTTAGGTGCCCATACACCCTGGGTGGTTGGGAAAGCTCCCTGGCCATAACAATTTGCACAAATGGCTTCATAGATAATGCCCTGTTTATCGTATCTGCTCGTCCCGCCATCCACATGATTGCCAAGTCCTCCGGTCTGACCAAAAAAACTTCCATACAACTGACTGACTGCGTCTTTTTTCATCACGAAAAAATAAAAATCATCACCGTCAGTTGTTTTTTTCAATGCGTCTGGAGTAACAGTCAGTCCGGTGGTTCTGGAATTATGATAAACAGCGGCTCCATTTCCCTCTATTTCAATGCCTCCTCCCCAACCGGCAACGTAAACATTTTCGCATCTGTCAATGAGAAAAGCAGTAGGGGATATATCGGGGTACGTAGAACCTTTGCCGAATACAGTGGAATAGATATATGCTGAAATATCCGGTTGTAATTTTGCGATAAACTGCTTTCCGTTTTTCTGGCTGAAACTGGCATTGATAATGGGCCAGGTACCATAGGTTGTTCCCATTATATAAGGATATCCAAGATTGTCGAATTGCACACCATAAATTACTTCAGTGGTGGGTGTGCCAAAATAGGAAGTTTTAATAAGTGTCCCGCCGTCGCCACTAACGATAGATAAAAATCCATCAATACCTCCTTTATTTGATGCAGATACGACTGGACCGTTGCCGGTACCCTGTAGATTTGTGCTGGCGGTACCTCCTCCAATATACACGTTGCCATTGCTGGGGTTCAGCGCCAGTGCAAAAGCTGCATCATCATTATTTCCTCCCAGGTAACTACTTGCAAGTATTACGCTGAGATCAGGAGACGCTTTAATAAATACACCATCCTGATGACCTGCATTTGTTTTCTGGAATGCATTTGGCGTAATAGGAAAATCAGTAGAAGAGGTACAGGAGGCCAGATAAACATTCCCTGCGTTATCCATTATCACCTCACTTCTTCCATCATCTCCATAGTTCAATCGCAGGGAACTCTGACCCATTGGCACAATATTATTAGAATATTTTGGTGCAATATTCACACCGTCATTGGCACTTCCCCCTATAATACGCGAGCCGATCAGGCTAGTTCCGGTGGCGTTGAATTTTGTAAGGATAATATCATACCCGCCTTTTAAAACGTCTTTTATTCCTAAGCTGTTAACATTGGGGAAATCGGGCGAGCTGGTCTTCCTGCAACCACCAGGTTGCCTGACGGGTCAACGACCAGGCTATGGGGTTGTTCATTTCCAAGACCACCGAGGTAGGTCGCGTATAAACGATTTCGTCCGTCGCTGCTGAATTTCATGATGGTGATATCATATTGGTAAGGACCATCCGTGGCATCACCTCCTTTCCATACGGTCTGGAAAGCACCGGGACTCGTTGGAAATCCGTTACCATTATTATTAACCGTATTCAGCGTGATGCTTCCTGAATAGAAGTTCCCGTTCTCGTCGTAAGTGGCTGTATATCCCCAATTGTCAGAATGAGAACCTGTAAAACTTGAAAAGATCAAAGTGGGGTCAATGATCAGTGTAGCTGAAGGTGAATAATTGTTTACATGGAAATGGACAGTATTTCCGGAACCAGCTACGTATGTACATTCCACATCTTTATTACCCTCATTTGAAAACTGGTAAGTGTGCGGGATCATTTCCTTCACATCACCTACGGAAGTATGGACTGTAATCTGACCGCTTTTTACAATCAGCTTACTGGCTCCTTTATATTTCAGAATGATATTATCCGGATTACCACCGGGGTGAACTACCAGGTCATATTTTAACTGTCCGTTGTCTGTATAATAGCGCAAATCAATATTCGGGTAGATATTTTTATAAACGACTGCCTGAAAAACTTTACAATCAGGCTGCCATTTTGAAGCATCATTTCCAACAAAATAATTATTATAAGTATTCAGGCCTTTGTCACCACTGATTTCGGTCAGTTCTGAACTATTGAGAAATTCCACCTGATAATAATGCGAATGCATCAGAAGGCCGTTATTTGCTGTACTGGTACTGCTTCCTTTTGATACACCACCACCGACACTGGGGGGTACCGATGTTACCGGCGGCATGGTGGCGGCAAGCGTTGCGGTCTGGTCCGTTTTCTTATTGGCGGAAGAATTATCTGAATTTTCGGTAGTCTTAATAGTTGATGGAACTCCATGCAGAGCCTGCCTTAGAGCCTCCATATCTGAAGGATTTTGCAGGAGTACTGAAAATCCATGTTTTTGCAAGATGAAAGTTGAATTGGGCATATCAGCCCTATACCTGATCGAACTGTCCCACTGGCCTTTATTTTCGATGAACTCCAGGCTTCCCAAACCATTCTGTGCATTGAGTCCGGATATGAAACTAACTGATAAAGCAAAAAATATGAATAGCTTTTGTTTCAATAGTATGATTTTAATACGCCTCATTACGATATCCGGCTCCAGGGTGTTTTACCTTTTTCATGCATCAGTTGTTGGCGCAATCCGTTGTGGACAGGCAAATCCAGTTCCGGATCATTTCCTAATAATTCGCTGGCTGCTTTTACGGCTTTTTGAAGGATATCCCGGTCGCGCACGATATCCGACAGTTTAAAATCCAATAACCCGCTTTGCCGGGTACCTGCAATATCTCCCGGACCACGAAGCTCCATATCTTTTTCTGCAATCCGGAATCCATCTGTTGTTTCACACATAATCCTGATCCTTTCCTTTGCCTCAGCTCCCGGTTTATTCCCTGTAACCAGGATACAATAACTCTGATCGGCACCTCTTCCTACTCGGCCTCTTAGCTGATGTAGCTGGGAAAGCCCGAATTTCTCAGCACTTTCCACCACCATGACCGTTGCGTTGGAAATATGTACGCCTACTTCTATGACGGTGGTTGCAACCATGATTTGCGTGTCTCCCGATATAAAACGTTTCATGTTTGTTTCCCGTACTTCCTGTTTTTGCCTGCCATGAACCATACTAACATAATATGCAGGCTCGGGAAAATAGGCTTTCAGATTTTCATAACCCTTCATCAGGTTCTCATAATCAAGCTTTTCTGATTCTTCTATCAGGGGGAAAATAACATAGGCCTGCCTGCCTTTTTTAATCTCTTCTTTTATAAAATCCATCACTTTAGGCCTGTTATATTCATAACGCTGCACCGTTCTGACTGGTTGCCTTCCGGGAGGTAACTCGTCAATTACACTGTAGTCAAGATCGTTATAAGCCGTCATAGCCAGGGTTCTTGGAATTGGAGTCGCGGTCATAACCAGAACATGGGGTGGAATTTGGGCTTTTTTCCAAATTCTGGCACGTTGTGCTACGCCGAAACGATGCTGCTCATCGATGATTGCTAATCCCAGATTCTTAAATAAGACCGGATCTTCAAGAACAGCATGTGTTCCTATCAGAACTTGAAGAGATCCATTGGCAAGTTCTTCCAGTATTTTTCTTCTGCCGGCTGATTTTACCGAACCCGTTAACATCTTGACAGTAACAGGCAGGTTCTCCAGCATTTCGGAAAAGTTTGCAGCGTGCTGGTTACTAAGAATTTCTGTTGGCGCCACCAGGCAACTCTGAAAGCCATTATCAACGGCCAGGAGTATCGTAAGGAGGGCCACCATGGTCTTACCACTGCCCACATCACCCTGTAACAGCCTGTTCATCTGATGCCCTGTTGCAGTATCCTGTCTGATTTCTTTGAGCACCCTTTTCTGGGCTCCAGTAAGCTCAAAGGGAAGAACCTTTGAATAGAATTCATTGAAAATGGGGCCAACCTGATTGAATACCACCCCGCGGGATTGCTTTTGCCGCTGAGTTTTTATCATCCCTGTACGAACCTGGTTCAAAAATAATTCTTCAAATTTCAGCCGGAACAGAGCCTGATGATATGACTTGAGTGTAGAAGGGAAATGTATGGACTGAAATGCCTGGAAACGGGAAATTAATTCGTTTTTATTTATTATTTCCAATGGTATGAATTCCGGGAGATTCTTTTCCTGCAATTGGGAAAGAAGCTGACGGGTGAGTTTTGCTATTTGCCTTCCGCCCAGAGACCTGGATTTTAATTTTTCAGTGCTTGGATAAATGGGTTCCATAGGGGAAGCATCTCCTTTTATTTCATCAAATCCTTCTATTTCCGGATGGGTTAGTTGTGGCTCCCCATTGAAATATCCAATTCTTCCATATGCCCTGTACCTGAATCCCGGATGAAGATTTTTCTCCATCCAGGAAATTCCCTGGAACCAGACCATCTGAATCGTTCCTGTTGCATCTTTAAGCGTGGAAACAAGTCTTTTTGATTTTCCCTGACCAAGAATTTGCAATGAACCCAGGGTGCCGGCTATAAGTATAAAATCTGCTTCGGGAGATATTTCTGATATGGAAGAAGTATGGGATTTGTCAATATGCCTGTAAGGGTATAATTCCAGCAGATCACGAAAGGTATCTATACCGAGCTCTTTACGCAAAATTGACGCACGCTGCGGTCCCACACCTTTCAGGTACTCGATCGGGCTTGATAATATCTCCGTGGAAGTCCTGTTCATGGAGGAATCCAAAATTAATCCAATTATATTATGCTTTCAGAGTTACCGCTGTATTGTGGAAAACAGAATATGGTTGTATATTGACCCTAGTTTTTCCCGAATGAAATATTATATAAGGCTGCTGAGACCCAAAGACTGGGCAAAAAATCTTTTTTTAATAGTTCCCTCTTTTTTTGCAGGACAATTTTTTGTCCCATCCAGGATTCCCCATATTTTGGAAGGGTTTATTGCATTTTGTTTTTTTGCATCCGGTATTTATATTATAAATGATTACCGTGATATTGAAGACGACCGCAAACACCCCGTAAAAAGCAAACGGCCGCTGGCATCCGGTAAAGTGAAAAAACCAGCTGCAGTCATCCTTTGTATTTGCCTGATTTTAATTGGAATTCTGCTTGGTTATCTGGCCGATACAAATTTTCTGTTTTTGTTTATCCTGGGACTTTATTTTTTTATCAACCTGTTCTATTCATTCGGGCTTAAAAATATTGCCATCCTCGATATCCTCATGCTTTCTTCAGGTTTTGTACTCCGTGTAAAAGGCGGTGCTGTGATCTCAAAAGTGGATACTTCGGAATGGCTCATCATCATGACTTTTCTATTATCACTTTTTATGGCAATCGCCAAGAGAAGAGACGACCTGCTCCTGAAAAGTTCTACAGGAACAGATATGCGAAAATCGATGAGCGGGTACAACCTGGATTTTCTGAATACCATGCTGGGACTATCCAGCGCCATTATCATCGTTGCATATATAAATTATACGGTTTCGCCGATGACAGTAATGCGTTTGGGTACTTACCGATTATATTATTCTGCCCTTTTTGTCATTGCCGGCCTGATGCGTTACCTTCAGATTACATTCGTACTAAAAAAATCCGGCTCACCGACGGAGATCCTATATAAAGACTTCTTCATACAGATCACGCTTGCCCTGTGGGTTATTAGCATTTATGTGATTTTATATTTACGTGACATAACTATTTTCAATAAATGAAGAAGCAAATAGCCAACTGGGGAAATTATCCTGTTATAGAATCCAACGAAGAATATTTTGCTTTTGAAGAACAGCTCAGGCAGATTATGTCAGGGAATGAGACCTTTATTCCACGTGGGAATGGCCGTTGTTACGGAGACGCATCGCTGGCGAAAAATACCATATCAACCCTGAAATTCGACAAGATACTATCCTTCGAAAGACAGGCAGGTATTTTCGAATGTCAGAGCGGAATCACGCTCGACAAGATTCTTGAAGTGATTATACCTGCAGGGTGGTTTCTCCCGGTTACACCCGGTACACAATTCATTACAGCAGGCGGTGCGGTTGCCAGTGATGTGCATGGAAAAAATCATCATATCGATGGATCATTTTCGAAACATATCCTCGATATGGATATTATATTGGCCTCTGGTGAAACCATATTCTGTTCAAAGGAAATCAATCCTGATTTATTTGAGGCGACTTGCGGGGGAATGGGATTAACAGGTCTTATAAGCAGGATCAGATTCAGGCTAAAAAAAATAGAGACTTCATATATCCGTCAAAAACAAATCAAAGCTTCAAACCTGGAGGAGCTGATTAATCTTTTTAGTGAATACGGGCATTATACATATTCCGTAGCATGGATCGATTGCCTTAAAAAGGGTCCTCAATTCGGAAGAGGAATTCTCATGCTTGGAGAACACGCAGACTTAGCGGAACTAAATGAAAAGCAAAAAAAAGACCCTTTGCAGATTCCGTTTAAAAGACAAATTAATTTTCCTTTCAGCCTTCCATCCTGGGTGCTGAACACTTATACTGTCAAAGCATTTAATTTTCTCTTTTATGCCAAAAATTTCAAAAAGGAAATCAATAATATAACCGGGTATTCTCCTTTTTTTTATCCCCTGGATGCCATACTACACTGGAATCGTGGCTACGGCAAAAAGGGATTTGTTCAATATCAGTTTGTTCTTCCGCTTGAAGCAAAAAAAGGGCTGATTGAAATCCTTCAGCGCATTAGTGATAAAGGTCTGGGTTCCTTTCTGGCTGTTCTCAAAGTTTTTGGTAAACAGGAGAGTATTATCTCGTTTCCAAAGGAAGGATATACCCTGGCACTGGATTTCCCCGTAAAAACCGGTTTGCTGGAATTCCTTGATGAGCTTGATCAGGTTGTACTTCAACACGGAGGTCGTATTTATATGTCGAAGGATGCCCGGATGAAACCTGATATCTTTTGGCATAGTTACCCTGACCTGAAAAAATTCATGGCTATTATCGGGAAATATAATCCGGATGGCAGGATACGTTCGGTCCAGTCAGACAGGTTATTATTAACAACCAACTAATCCCATGGCAACTGTACTTATACTTGGCGCGAGTTCTGACATAGGAATGGCTATAGCAAAAAAATTTGCTTCCGGTAAATTCGATCTGCAACTGGCTGCCAGAAAGCCTGAACAGTTGAAACCACTTGAATCGGATATACGTATCCGTTATGGAGTAAATTGCGATTCATTGGCTTTTAATGCCCTCGCATATGAAACACATTCCGGGTTTTTTAATTCACTTGATCCCAAACCGGATATCAGTATTTGTGTTTTCGGCATTCTGGAAGACGAAGAAAAATCTTTTGACGACTGGGATTTAACAAAAAGAATGATTGACACCAATTACACAGGAGCTGTTTCAATTTTAAATGTCGTTGCAAAATATTATATATCTCAAAAAAAAGGAACTATCATAGGAATAAGTTCTGTGGCAGGCGACCGTGGCCGGGCCAGCAAACTCATTTACGCAAGCGCCAAGGCGGCTTTTACTACTTATCTGGCCGGACTCCGCAATAAATGTTTTAAAGATCAGGTTCATGTCATGACGGTTCAGCCAGGTTTTGTATATACCAAAATGACTGAAAATCAACTATTACCAAAATCAATCACATCAACTCCGGAGCAGGTTGCAAACATTATTTATAATGCTTATCTTAAAAAAAAGAATGTTATATATGTAAAATGGTATTGGAGATATATTATGCGGATTATTCAGATTATTCCGGAATTCCAGTTTAAAAAAATGAAATTGTGAGTGGAAAGAAAATTGCGTTTTTTGATTTTGACGGAACCATTACCACAAAAGATACATTGCTGGAAATCATTAAGTTTCAAAAAGGCAGAACTTCTTTCTATTTTGGTTTTATATTACATGCACCCTGGCTCATTGCCTATAAATTGAATTGGCTGTCGAACAATCTGGCGAAACAAAAAATCCTTACCTATTTTTTTGCCGGGATGGATGAGCAGGATTTTCAGGAAAAATGTGATTTGTTTGCAGAAAAAATAATTCCGGGAATTGTACGTCCGGGTGCATTATCAGAGATCAACGTTCTCCGTTCCCGGGATTTTGAGATTGTAGTAGTATCTGCTTCTGCAGGCAACTGGATCAGTAAATGGTCTGAAAGTCTTTCTTTGCAATTGATCGCAACGAAACTGGAAGTTAAAAATGGATTGATTACGGGTAAAATTGAAGGAGAAAATAACCATGGAGTACAAAAGGCACGTAAATATTCACAAGCAATGGAACCTGAATGAATATGAAGAAATATATGCGTATGGAGATTCATCGGGTGATAAACCCATGATGGATCTGGCAACAAAATCATTTTATAAGCCATTCAGAACGGTATGAATACTTTTTATTTTTTAGGCCATATTTTTAGCTGGGCGGTATTTATTTATTTTGCTGCAAACACGCTTTATCTTTTTGTGATAGCATTGTGCGGGCTTGTTATGAGGGGTAAGAAATTCGGAATTCAAAACGATAAATACCAGATTGCCATACTCATACCCTGTCTGCGCGAAGACAATATCATTCAGGATACGGCGCGGCAGGCCAAGCTGCACGATTATCCTGATTCCCGGTTTACAGTAACCGTTATAGCAGATAAATTGAAAGCTGAATCAGTAAATGAATTGAGAAAAATTCCTGTGAATGTGCTGGAGGTTGATCTCAATATGAAATCCCGCTCTCTGCATGCGGCACTTGAATCACCCATCGTAGCTGTTTCAGATATTATTATGATCCTCGATGCGGATAACATTATGGCACCCGGCTGTCTGGAAAAAATAAATGCTGCTTTCCATGCAGGATACCAGGCGGTGCAATGCCACCGAACAGCAAAAAATAAAAATACAGCAGTTGCCCTGCTAGACGCAATGAGCGAAGAAATCAATATTAACCTTTTTCGTCGGGGTCCTGCCTTTGCGGGTTTGTCGGCAGCACCGATTGGTTCCGGTATGGCTTTTAAAAAGAGCCTGATCAGGGAAATATTTTCGACACAGGAAATACTGGAAAATCCCGGGGAAGACCGGGAGATTGATATGCAGCTGATGCAGCGAAAAATTAAAATGGAATTCCTCGATGATGTATATGTATATGATGAAAAGGTAGCCAGTGCGGGAGTATTTGAAAAACAACGCGTGCGGTGGCTTGAAGCGCAGCTGAACCATCTGCGCAGATTCTTTGACACAGATATGAAAAAGGCGCAGAAAACAATTCTATTTTACAATAAATTCTTTCAGAATCTTTTGCTCCCCCGTGTGCTGACGCTGGTTGTTTTTTGTATCCTGATTGCCACGCTGATTATTCAATATGTTTTTCATCTGCCATTGCTGCAACCTTCACCCCCCATATGGATTACCATGATGGGCCTGTATTTATTAACGCTGTTTATTTCTATTCCCAGCAGTTTTTATAGTATGCAGACCCTGAGGGCTCTGAGCCATATTCCCCTGCTCATGTTTTCTATGATCCGCGCCGTTCTGCAAATGAAAAAAAAGCGGACAGAATTTATTCATACACCCAAATCATTCACTGAAAACAAAGAGTTAGTGTGAGAGTGTGAAGGGATGTGAGAGTAAGGAGCGTTCGAATTTATTCTTCACACTCTCATACTCCTACACTCTCACACTCTCACACTCTCACACTATATATCGCTTTCACTGTTATGAGTAAGGTTATAAGTTATCCCTTTCATAAACCATCTCAACTGCTTCTTCTGACCTGTTTTAAGATAATTGAATACCGCCTTCGGCATAGACATGAAAGTGAAGAAAATACTGAAAACGAACAGTTGAAACAGATTGCAGTTCCGTCGCATATATAAGATCCGGTTTCTGGTATGGTAATACACTTTCATCGGATTTTCTTTTCCTACCGTCATGGATTCTTTATGATAAATGACGGCTTCCGACTGATACCAGATTTTGTAGCCTGCTTTCTGGATACGCGCTGACCAATCCCATTCTTCATAATACAGGAAGAATTTCTCAGGGAACATTCCGGTTTTCTGTATCACTTCTTTTTTAACCATCATCGCGCATCCATGTGCACCACCGGTGATTCCTGAAGTATTATATTGTCCGTTGTCCTGTTCAAAATTTCCGATTGCAAAAGCTCTTCCGGTATACAGATTCATCGGACTGAAACCGGCATATTGGATAATCCGCTTATCATTGAAATATTTAATCTTGGGACAAACTACACCTATCACTTCATTTTGAAAGAAGGGTTCCAGAAGGAGTTCAATGATTCCCGGAGTCAGTTCGGTATCGTTATTCACTATAAAAATAAAATCCCCCTTAGCCTGGCGCATACCCCAGTTATTGCCACCTGCAAAACCCAGGTTTTTTTCACTGAGTAAAAGTCTGGTATTAGGATATGCTGTTACATCGAATATAGTTGCTGGATTAACAGAGGAAGCCATATCGCATACCAGGATTTCGTAATGCGGATAAATCAGGTTTTTGCTGGATTCAAGAAATTCAGCAGTAACCTCCGCCCGGTTATAATTCAGGGTTATAATGGAAACCAGGGCCTGATTACCCTCCTCCGGAAGAATTCATTTCGGGAAGATAATGCCTAATAATGATCCATGAAAACTAAGCGCTGGATTTTTGAATCAGTGCAGAAGGTGTATTGGCCATGATCCAGAGATCATACATGAAATTGTATTTATTGGCGTAGTCAATATCCAGGTTGATCCTTTCTTCGGCCGACATATCCTCATGACCTCTTTTCTTGATCTGCCATAAACCTGTTATTCCTGCTGGAGCAAGAAAACGTTGTGCGCATTGGTCCGTAGTCAGCGTGGCAGCTTCATACAGTGGCAAAGGACGATTTCCTACCAGAGACATATCTCCCAACAGTACATTGAGGAGCTGGGGCAATTCATCCAGGCTGGAATTCCTTAGAAAAGCACCCACTCTGGTAACACGCGGGTCGTTATTTATTTTAAAGAAAGAAGGACTCTTCGGTGCAGAACCTTCCGCATATTGATTCAGGTGGGAAAACTCCTGTATGCGAAGATCAGCACCCGCAAACATCGTCCTGAATTTATAGAAGTTAAAAATTCTATACCCGCGGCCGGCTCTTTTGGAAATATAAAATATGGGTCCTTTGGATTCAATCCGTATAGCAAGGGCAATGAATAAAAATAAAGGACTTAATAACAGGAGGGCTGTTAATGAAACAAGAATATCGAAACTGCGTTTTAATATACTATGAATATTTATAGTAGGAACAACAAGGGCCTCATCTTCTTTGAGACTGCTTTTCATTTCTTCCGCTTTTGCCTTCACCTTATTCAGAAAACGTACTTTACTGAATAGTGCATTTTGTTCTGCCGTTTCGATTTGTATAATATCATCGGCGAGCATATGCTTTTTATAAAGGTTCATTTCAATATCACACAGATGTGTGGAATCCATAATGAAAGGAATGGCAGTGAATGCAGGGTTACTGTTAAGGAACTGTACGAAACTTTTTACAGCCGCAAATTCAAAACTCGATTCACAGAATATTACTTCAGGAATGGTATTTTTTTCCTGTTCAATAGATCGTTTTAATTCGGCGCGTGCATTATCAATGCTGTCTGAAGCATAACCACGTTTGAAAAGTTTTACCAGTTTCTCAATATTGGCAGGATTTTTGCCAATGTAGTAAAACCCATTTTGTATAATCAGGGGACTTGCAGAAACTTCTTTTGCTCGTATAGCTATATCTTACAAAAGCTTTTCCTTTATAAGTTGTTTTTGGTAGAAATGTAAAATCCATAGTCAGGTTAAGGTTTGATTTTCAGGAATACGTTTGTAGTCGATTAAACTGCTTTCATTGGGTAATAGGTGTCAAACGATTTATTTTCGATCAATAGTTGCACAGCGTTCACCAGGTCAACAGGATTAAAAGGTTTCAGGAAATAATTCTGAACCTTATAAGCAGCACATTTTTCTTCCGTTTCTTCCACACCCAATCCGGACAAAACCATCACCGGAATATTTTTATAAATTCCACTCGATGCCAGTTGTTGAATCAATTCCCAGTTTTCAAGATCTGGTAACTGTGGATCCGCAATGATCAGATGTGGAAAATTTCTTTTAGATAACCAATGCATGGCGGAACATCCGTCCGGCACTGTGATTACCTGGTATGATTTTCCAAGAACTGTCTGAAGCAAAAACCGTATCGCCTTACTATCATCTACTGCTAAAATTTGCTTTTTCATGGGCAGAAGTCATTAATTAATTTAGACTCTGTTCCTCAGTAGGTTGGAATTCGCGATTTCGCGGTTAAACACGGGTATTGGTATCAAAGGCTGAACCTCAGATATGGATAGACAATCATTTATTAATTAGAAAAAATCAGCAATCGGGGGATTTCAAGGATAGATGGCTGATTAAGGCCGAACTGGTTGGGATTAAAGGGATTCAGAGGAATTGAACGGGATAGCTAGAAATTCTACGATAAAAGTAAGTATTTTTTCCTAAGATCCAAATATTGACAAACCTTTTTTTGGGCTTTGGGTATTATCAAATGATAAAGACGATCCATTTTAGGTATGAATATGCCGTCCCGGCTTTTTCCCAAACAGCTGTTTGCTTTTTTCTGAGATGTCTGTAAAAGCCCAGAAACACTGACAAATTCATGAATAAGAAGTAGTAAGGAATATAAAAGACTTTTGCTTTTAATGTTCTTTCTGGCAAATATCCACCCTGTTAAAGCCATTGCATAAAATACGATCTGGGCTAGTAAAACTACGATGTATAAACGACCCTCGTTTATTATAAACAAGCAAGAAATTTGTAATAAGACCAGTTACCAGGCAAAGTGGACATAAGGTCCATCTTAGAATACGATGTGAAATGAACTGAAAGGATAAAATAGGGTAACGGAATACATTAAAAAGATCTCTAAGAATGATCATTGCCTGAAAAGCTCCTGCAGCAATACGTACTTTTCGTTTTTGTTCCTCCTGCATCGAAGAAGAAGCTGACTCAGTTGCATAAGCATTAGGCTCATATCGGACCAGCCAGCCATCTTTACATAACTGTAATGACTGAACGAAATCTTCAATAATTGTATCTGGGGGCACTTCATGAAAAAGAGAGGTTCGTATTGAAAATAGCTCTCCGGCTGCTCCAACAACTGAATAGAATTCTGAATCCAGTCTTTTCAAAAAAGATTCATATTTCCAGTATATACCTTCCCCGGCAGCGACCGCTTTATCCTTCTCCTCCGAAATGATTTTTTTCTCGCCGGCCACGCCGCCAACCCTGGGATCTGCATAATGTTTTACGATTTCACGGACGGATGCGCTGTTAAGCAGGGTATTCGCATCACTGAAAATGATAAAGGGTGTATTCAACATATTTTATGGCCCGGTTCATAGCGGAAAGCTTTCCTTTACGTTCCTCCTGATGAAGTAAAAGAATTTGATTGTATTTGCTGATGATCCCGGGGGTTTAATCTTCGGATCCGTCAGTAACAAAGATCAACCTGAGTTTCTCTGAAGGGTAATCGAGATCCAGGCTGTTTCTTATTTTCTGCTCTATAATATCTGCTTCATTGTAAGCAGCAACAATAAGAGTTATTTCCGGTTCAAAATTCGGATCGGATCCTGAAGAAGTCTTTTTAGAAAAAAGACGTTTAATTTTTACCAGCAAATAGAGAATAATGCCATATCCGATATAGCTGTATAATAAAATTAAAAAACTAAAAAAAAACAAAAATTTAAGCATCATTACCGATTGGCTGGCCGCTAATTTAGAAGATTCATCGGAAGGGGAGACACTTAATAATTTTATTCCCCAAAATCGTCTTAAAAAAAATAGCACACTAGGCTTTGAATTCTAATAAATTTTACTTTATGGAATTTATTATTATTTTTGACCCGTTTGGATTATCATAATCAACTGATTACCCGAATACAATAACACTATCTGTCGAGCCCGGGATGAGTTTCCTGCACTGAACTCATAGTCGACCTGGGATTTCCAATAATCCACTTTCTTTTTGTTTAATCTGGTATCCTGCAAAGGAAAACTGTTGTCGTCTCATTAAAATGAATTTGTAAAAGTCTTACCCATGGATATTATTTATCTTTTTAAAGCACTGCTGAGAAGAAGATGGACTATTCTATTCTGTCTTGGTATTGGCCTTCTTATCGGACTGATAATCAGGATCAGCTTGCCTAAGAGAATATTTATCCACTGCCCAATATTCAACTGGTTTTGCACAAACACAAAAAGTAAGCCTCCAGTTAACGGAAATATATGATTTGAATCAGATTGATGCCCGAATCAATAACGTGATTGAAACGTTTAAGTCTCCGATCGTTTTGTCCATGGTTTCTTATGATCTGATGCTTCATGATCTGGATTCTGACCACCCTTTCAGAAACCTGACTGATAAACAAAAAGAAGATACTGCGTTTAAAAAGGCAGATATTCCAAAAGCACGTTTGATATTAAGGGACCGCCTCAACAACCTCAGTTTACTTTCTACTTATGATCCCCAGGACAAAATGGTCTGGAATATTCTCAACCTCTATGATTACGGGCAGGAGGATCTTCTGAAGAAATTAGCTGTGGAAAGGGTTACAAATACAGACTATATCAATGTTTCATTCAGTTCTGAAAACCCTGAACTTTCAGCCTATGTAGCCAATAAGATCGGTGTAAAATTTAAGGAGTTTTTCAGCTCATTATCTTCTACAAATACAAAAGAATCTTTGTATAAACTTGATAGTCTGAGGGAAACTAAAAGCAGGGAAGTGGACACTTTGCGCAACAGGCTCCAGCGTTTCCGGGATAAAATCGGTACACCTAATCCGGGCGATGCTGCAACGGCCGCTATGAGCGGATTACAGGAACTTACTTCATCTCTGACAGCACAGCAGGCGAATCTGAATGACTACAGGCAACGTCTGATAAGTGTGAATGAACAATTACATGAACTCGAAACAAACCCGGCAGCTGTCTAACGGAGGACCTACGAGTAATCACGGGGATGAAATACTGGCACTCCGCCGTACAAATGAAGAACTGGCTTCCAAACTGGCATTAAAAGGTGGTGTGGATCAAAATGTACAGAAACAGATTGACGACAATATCAATAAAATTAACCAGCTGAGCCGTGGTACCGGTTATCAGACGATTAATCCGGCATTAAAAGCTGTAGAACGTAAGGAAGAACTGCTAAAGGATAAACTTGAACTTCAAAGTGCCATTGCCTCTACCACCGATAATATTGAAATGTATAAATCCAGGGTGGAACAATTCAGGAAGATTGCGTTTTCGGGCGGAGGGCAGGAAGTAATTGCGAATGCCTACCTGAATGACCTGATGATTGCACAAAAAGACCTGGAAAAATACAACAGCAGTATTTTCGCTTCACAGGATATTGACGTTTCTCCGGATTTTAAATTTAAACAAATTATGCTGGGCCAGCCACCGATCAAACCGGAACCCGGTAAGGGATTGTTTGTTATTCTTGTTTCTGGCTTTTCCCTGTTCTTCCTTTCCATACTGATCATCATCATCCTGGAATTATTGGATACTTCCTTACGCACACCATCCATCTTCAGAAAAGAAACCAAACTGGATGTTCTGTCGACCGTAGGGCAAATCGATCTGGAGAAAAAAACATTAAAGGAATATTTTGATTTCAGTCTTCGGAGTGAAAGGGAAAACAATGAACTGCCTTTTATTGAAAACCTGCGTAAAATGCGGTATGAAATTGAACACAGCGGCAAACGGGTGATCCTTTTTACCAGTACCAAAGCGCAGGAAGGAAAAACCACCATGGTGGAATCCCTTGCGTATACGTTCAGCAGGAGCAAGAAAAAAGTATTGATCATAGATGCCAATTTCAGTAATAATAACCTTACGCGCGATTTTTCTGCGAAACCTACCCTGATTTCCTTCAGTCTCAGAGGCCAGGAAGGGTTGGAAAAGATCTGGAATATAACCACCGTAACGAATATTACAGATGTAGACGTGATCGGATGTGAAGAAGGCAATTACACTCCTTCAGAAATTCTTCCTAAAAACAATCTGCTGGATCATTTCGATAAACTTAAACAGCACTATGACTATATCTTACTGGAAGGCGCGGCTCTGAATACACATGCTGACAGCAAGGAACTTACAGATTTTGTTGAAGGTGTTGTTCTTGTATTTTCAGCGAAAAATTCCCTTGGAGAAATTGACAGGGAATCCATTGGATTCCTGAAAATACACCGGAACAAATTTATAGGTGCCGTATTGAATAATGTTGATGAACAGAACCTGGATCTCTGATCCTGCCATTAAAATGTCGCACCGATTCATTAAAAACAGGGATATCATTTTATTCAGTTTCCTGCAATGGAATTCTGATATCGCATTTAATTTTAAGGATATGGCCTATGAGCTTGCCCGTTATAACCGGGTCTTGTTCATTGACCGGGCACGGGACAGAAATACGGTTTTAAAAAAAATGCTTTCCGGAAAAACAACAACAGTTTCCGGGCAGGGAACACTGGAAGAGATTCAGGATAATTTCTGGGTACTCCATCCGGATTCACTGCTGGAATCCGGTACCTGGTCTCCCACTTATAAACTTTTTGATTTCTTCAACCGGATAAATAATAAAAGATTAGCGGTTGAAATGAAAAATGCTATAAAAAAACTTGGATTTAAAAATTGTTTGCTGATCAATGACAATGATTTTTACAGAGGCCTCTATCTGAAATCACTGCTTCCTGTCAGGGAATACATTTTTTATCTCCGTGACTTTTTAACCATCCAGCCCTTTTTTGAAAAGTTCGGTCCGCGTTGTGAGATGGAAATGATCCGTAAAGCCGACCTCGTTGTTGCTAATTCGGTATGGCTTGCTAATTATGCAGCACAATGGAATCCAAATAGTGTTGATATCGGCCAGGGTTGCAACCTGAAGGACATTTATCGGGGAGGATCTGCCCGTACCGGAGGATCTGAAAGCAGTCCCGAGGCCCCATTATAGGCTATTGCGGGGCGATTACCTCCATGCGGCTGGATGAGGACTTACTTTTATATATTGCCTCCTCGCTCCCTGAAATGAGCCTGGTGCTTGTCGGACCTGTGGATGCTAAATTTGAAAAATCTCCTTCGGAATATGAAAAATGTTTATTTCCTCGGAAGTAAAAAACCGGAAGAAATTGCTGCTTATATTCATCATTTTACCGTTTGCATAAATCCCCAAATCGTGAATCCGCTGACCATTGGAAATTATCCGAGAAAAATTGATGAATACCTTGCTTCAGGCAAGCCGGTTGTTGCCACGGCCACGGAGGCTATGGAAATGTTCCGGGAATATGCTGAATTATGCAATTCAAAAGAAGAATTCCTCATTAGTATCCGGAAACTGATTAATGAACCGGTGTGGACATCAACAGAATAAAGTAATAAGCGAAGGGAATTTGCATTAACACATACCTGGGAGAATTCGGTCGGTGCCCTCGGAGACGCATTTTATTCAATGGAGAAAAATTATCATCCGGCAGATATATGAATAATAACCTGGAAAAAAATACGAAAGTATATGAAATGATCACCATCGTTGTGATTCTTGATATTTCTCTTATTTATATTTATAAAGTTCCTGTATTTCTGATTTTATGGACAGATGAAGCTACATATAAAACATTCTTCATTAAGGGAATGGTTTCGATATCATTTTCTTGAGAAAAAACTGAATACGAGTTTCGGTTATCTTTTTTTATTGGTCCTTGGAGTGGTTATTGTCTATGGAATCAATAGTCGGATTTCATTACAGCACCCATTGTAATCGCGGTTGTGGGCGGTTTATTACTTTGTATTGCCATCATGAAAAACCCTTATTTCGGATTTTATTTTCTGCTTGCATTTTCCTCCATTAATAGTTACCATCGACCGCCTGGTAACCCTGCCCCTGCCATCGGGCAACCTGGTAGAAATGCTGACCTATTTCATTTTATTAAGTTGCTGCCCAAATATGATCTGAAAAAAAATATAAACACAAGATTCTGGACTCATCCCATCACCATCGGCTTGTATATATTATTTGCTTATTACCTGATGGAATTATTCAATCCGGAAATGATCAGTCCGCTCGGATGGTTTAGTTTTTTCAGAAAGCAGCTCAGCTATTTTGTTTTTTATTATTATATGTTACTGCCTGCTGGATTCCCGGGCAAAAATCATTTATTTTGTTCGGTTCATGATCGTATTGTCATCCGTGCTGGCACTATATGCCTGTAAACAACAATGGTTTGGCTATGCGCGTTTTGAATTAGACTGGATAGGTACCGGAAATGGTTACACGCTATTGTTTCAGGGAGGTATGCTGCGTAAATTTTCAGTTTTTTCCGATCCGGCAACTTCCGGGAATTCTATTTGCCTCGATTGCCATGCTTTGTCTCATTTTGCTTATTTCGGAGCAACAATAAAAAAGAAAAAATCTGGCTTGGTGCCGCAATGTTGATCAACCTGCTGGGTTATAGTTATTCCGGAACACGAACAGCTACTCTGATGATTATTGCAGGCATCCTGCTTTATTGTATTTCCACCATATTCTGAACGACGTACTTATTATTTCTGATTTGTTCATGCATCATTTTTACTGGCTTGATGGTAATGCCATACCAAAATGCAATTACCAACAGTATCCGTTCAACTTTTGAAGGCACAAAGACGCATCGGCGGCAATACGCGATTATGACCGTCACGAAGTGCAGCCATATATTCAGGCGCATCCGATAGGAGGTGGCATATTTACTTCAGGTGGAGAAGGGAATAAATATAATAAAGGGCATTATCTCGAATACCTTCAGGCTGACAGCGGATATTTGAAAACACTGGCAGAACAGGGCATGGTTGGCTTGCCTTTTTATTAATTTTCTATTTTGTTTTCATGCGCCGTGGATTTCATTATTTTTTCAGAGTGAAGGATCCGGAGATACGTACTTATTATATTGGTTTGCTCGTTATGATGTTTACCTTGATGGTAGCACAATATGCGCAGATGGCGATTTCACAGTATCCGGTTGTACTTTATTTTTATGCAATCCTGGTAATTTTTATAAACTGGCCGATTTTGATAAACCCGTCCAGCCCGTACAAAAAATAGAAATCTGATCACATGCGATATTTTTTACTGGCTTTTTGTTCTGTTTACAGAAATCATTCATGCGCAAACCCAGGCCCATTATACAGGACGGATAGTTCAATCGGATTAAGATATCAGGGAAAAGCTGGTTCAACTGGCAATGCAGAATCCCGTATATGAAATGGCGGATCATGCCGCTCTGGCCGCTTCCTACCAGATTAATATAGCTAAATCCGCTTACCTGGGCCTTTTAAGTGCGCAGGGAAATATCAATGAATTTACCATCTCCAAGCCCACTTATAATGGCACACAAATCCCTAATTATTATCCCAGATATAATCTTGCATCAATATTCCGTTTGATATTTTTACCAGAACAACAAATAATGTAAAAATCGCCCAGGAAAATTATTATATGGCTGCAGCAGCTAAAAATCAGAGATTCCGGGAAATAAAAGCGGATGTTCTCTCAAATATGAGAATTACCTGCTCGCCAGACAACTTGTTGAGTTACAGGGTAAGATTACACAAAGTGAATATGCCACCCTTAAAAGGGCAGAAAGCGACTTTTCAGAAAACCTGATTAAACTGGATGATGTGGAAAAAGTCCAGAAAAGTTATATAACGGAGCAGGTGAAGAGCCTGACCCTGCAGAAAGACCTTAACCTGGCCAAAATTGAAATTGAGAAAGTGATCGGCGTTAAAATTGAGGACGTGGAAAGGGATTACAAATAAGAATTGTTAATAACCGTTGTAGATATTGCTATGCGACATATGGCAGACTGAAAAGGGCTGGAATTGGCTCCTGCCGGCAATTCAGAGGCTTTTTGTACCTTTGGAAAAATTTTGGTATATTGTAACTCTTGGAACCTTATCCAGTAAACTATGAGGCTTTTTTACATTGTTTTCCTTATGGTGATTTTTTCGGCTGGCGGGGTGAATGCCCAAAGCCGGCTCGCCGCTTTCCGGATAACGGAACCACCTGCGACGTTGCGTTTTTATCCCAATCCGGCCACTTCCTTTATTACATTCGAAGATATTCTCAGGAAATACGATAAAAATTACACCATTCAGATCTTTAATTTCCTGGGTAAAAAAGTCTATGAATTCAGTCTGAACTGATCAGAAAAATATGGTGAATGTATCTGATTTTTTTCGGGGCATCTATATCTTTCAGCTCAGGGATCCTAATGGCAAAATCGTTGAAAGCGGAAAGTTTCAGGTCACTAAATATATTAATTACGTCACTTCAGCTATCAGAAATTTGAGATAATGTGTGTTTTCCAGTCCCCATACAATTGGATGATCGGGAGACTGGGCCTGGAATACAACCTGCCTTATTTTTTTGCCCGCATCTTTTGCAGCCGAACGGATTGTATCTAAAAATACCTGCGGGGATACCAGATTGGTGCATGATGAAGTGACCAGGAATCCTCCTGATCGGAGTAATTTCATTCCTCTAAGATTTATTTCCTTATACCCGCTTATGGCTTTTCTATATTCTCCCTGCTTTTTGTAAAGGCCGGCGGATCCAGCATGACCACATCGAATTTTTTGGCATCCCGGCTCCATTTTTTTAATACATCAAATGCATTGAGGGTTTCAAATCTGCACTTTTTCTTCCAGCCCGTTGAATTTTGCATTCCTCTTTCGCCAGTGCAACTGCATTTTCTGAAATATCCAGCCCCAGTACCGATTTTGCTCCGTAATGACCGGCATGTACTTCAAAGCTGCCAGTATAACAGAATGCGCCGAGAACCTCAGCATCTTTTACAATATGGCGTATTGAATGACGATTTTCCTGCTGGTCGAGAAAATAACCCGTTTTCTGTCCGTTTTCCAGGTCGGCTTCAAATTGTAATCCATTCTCCCTGATGATAATCTTTGTTTCAAAAGGTGCCGATAAAAACCCTTTCTGCTGAATCATCCCTTCCAGCTCCCTTACGGGCACATCATTTCTCTCATAAATTTTATCGGTTTTGAAAATCTCCATAAGTGAACTTGACAATAGCAGGTTTCCAGATATCAATACCCAGAGCCAGGGTTTGAATAACGAAATGTTGTCCAAATTTATCAATTATGAGCGCCGGCAATCCATCTGCTTCTCCAAAAACCAGTCTGCAATTTTCGGTATAACCCAGTTTTTTGCGATAAATCCAGGCAGCTTCAATCCTTTGACGGATAAAATTGTCATCGATCTCTTCTTTTTCATTCCGGGTAAGCAAACGGATCGCAATCTGGGATTTTGGGTTTATAAACCCTTTACCGATAAATTTTTTATCTCCGCTAAAAACGGTCACAATATCTCCGGGCTTTACCGTTTCTTCTGTTTCAGCTATCTCATTACCAAATATCCATGGATGACCATTTTCCACACGCAGTCCGATCCTTTTCTTCAATATAACAGGTATCATTGGGCAAAAGTAGCTGAGCCTGAAGAGTTCAGGGAGACAATTTGTCTCAAAACAGCAGTTGGCAAAATAATTGACAACCTTACCTTTGCCAGAATTTCCAGAATATGCCTAAAAATACAGATAATTACAGGGAAGAAGAAGGGTCTGAAACTGTAAATAACAGTGAATCAATGGTTGACATAAATACCGATGAAAATGTTGCCGGAACCAATAATCTAAACCAGAATCCTGGAAGAAGATGACCTGGTAGAAAAATTAAAGGCTGAATTACAGGAACAAAAAGATAAATACCTTCGGTTGCTGGCCGAATTTGACAATTATAAGCGCCGGAGTTCCAGGGAAAGGATTGAGTTAAGCCAGACGGCCGGCAAAGAAATCATTATATCACTGCTGGATGTACTGGATGACTGTGACCGGGCAGAAAAACAATTACAACAGGATAAAGATACCGGGGACCTGAGCGGCGTTTTGCTGGTATTTAACAAACTCCGAACGATCCTGCAAAATCGGGGACTGAAAGCCATGGAAAGCCTGCATGAGGAGTTTGACGTGGAAAAACATGAAGCCATAAGTGAAATACCTGCACCCTCTCCAGATCTTAAAGGGAAAGGTGGTAGCAGAAGTGATGAAGGGTTATTATCTGAATGATAAAATTATACGCTTCGCGAAAGTTATCGTGGGAAAATGAATAATATCTGAATGAAAAGAGACTATTACGAAATACTCGGTGTAACAAAATTGCCTCTTCGGATGAAATAAAAAAGTCATACCGCAAAGTGGCTATGCAATATCATCCCGACCGCAATACAGGGATAAGGCCGCAGAAGAAAAATTCAAGGAAGCTGCAGAAGCTTATGAAGTTTTAAGTGATTCCGATAAACGGGCACAATATGACCGTTATGGTCATGCTGCAGTCAATAATGGCCGGGGCGGATTCAATGGCGGCAGCATGAACATGGATGATATCTTCAGCCAGTTCGGAGATGTATTCGGTGATGATCTATTTGGAAGTTTTTTTGGTGGACGGAGAGGCGGCGGAGGGAATTCACGCTCCCATGGAGTACGCGGATCAAATCTGCGTATAAAAATAAACTCAGTTATGAGGAAATCGCAAAGGGCGTTACAAAAAATATCAAGGTTAAAAAACACGTAGCCTGCGGAACCTGCCACGGCAGCGGTGCCAAAGATAAAGCCAGTGTACAGACCTGCGGAACCTGCGGTGGAAGCGGACAGGTAAGGCGGGTGAGCAATACTTTCCTTGGTCAGATGCAGACTGTAACTACCTGTCCTGCCTGTAACGGAGAAGGCACCAATATCACAGCAAAATGTCGTGGTTTGTAAAGGTGAAGGAAGGATATTTGGAGAAGAAGTGGTAAACATCGATATACCGGCAGGCGTGCAGGAAGGCATGCAGCTTAGCGCTTCAGGTAAAGGAAACGCGGGCGAAAGAGGTGGCACTCCAGGCGACCTGATCATATTGATTGAAGAAGAATCACATCCTGATTTACAACGCGACGGACTGAATGTCGCTTTCGATCTGCATATTCCATTTACGGATGCCGTTTTCGGCACTCAGCTTGAAGTACCTACCATCGATGGAAAAGCCAAGATCCGGATTCCGCCCGGTACCCATAGTGGAAAAATTTTTCGGCTGAAAGGCAAAGGATTTCCATCCGTGAACTCATATGAGAAGGGTGATCAGCTGATCCATGTGAATGTATGGACACCCCAACAGGTTTCTGCTGAAGAAAAAACAATGTTGGAAAGACTTAAGGAATCTCCGAATTTTCAACCAAAGCCCGACAAGAACGAAAAAAGTTTCTTTGAAAAAGTAAAAGAAATGTTCAGCTAAAACCGCGGACAAAGAATTCTATTCTTGGCAGAGTTTTCGCGGTCGAGAAATCCGATGTAGGAAATGGACAATTCAAATCCGCCCTGACCCTGGCTAACCGTATTCAAAGTTGAAATATTTATATCATAGCTGATTGCCATCGAAAATGGAAGCATATCCAGTTTAATAACGGGAATAAATGCATCTCCCAATCGCATATAAGCGCCAATACCCAATATATATTTCGGATCGTCGATAAATTCACCCAGGTTATATCCATACATTAAACCACCAATGGTTTCACGGGAAGGACCCTGGCTGGAATAATCTGCCTGTATGGTAATAGTAGATTTTTCATCCAGTAAAAATTTAGCGCCGCCGGAAACCACATATTTGGGTTGTAATTCAACTGCTGTGTTTTGATAAAATGAATTCATTGGCCGGTTCAGATGATGATATGCCAAACCGAAAAACATGCTGTTCTGATCATTCGTTCCGAAACTGCTGTTATAACTCATCCCCACACTCGCATCCCAATAATGAATATCAGGAGTCGGAAATGTTTCACCATTTCCCAGTGAAGGATTAAATGCTGTTCCGTTAAACTGGCTGTTTGTTGTGATTTTTGATTCATCAATCCATTTATCAACATAGCCTCCCATAAAACCTATGGAGAGATAACTTGCATGTTTGTTCGAAAGTGATTTGCTATAATTGAGTGCCGGTAAAATCTGTGTGGAAGTCAATCCCGCATCCCCTGCTTTATCATATAAGATCTCTATACCAAGCGTCAGATAATCATCTGTTCTCCCTATCGGCAATTTATATTCTCCATTGAATGATCCTGTTTTATATGCATTAGTAAAACTATTCCACTGATCTCTGTATACACCCTGAATGCGATAGTCAC
The DNA here is from genome assembly GCA_963757975.1 of uncultured Bacteroidota bacterium. Classification (GTDB taxonomy): domain Bacteria; phylum Bacteroidota; class Bacteroidia; order Chitinophagales; family Chitinophagaceae; genus Puia. Next base: position 12,884 of record CAVWUD010000011.1, on the reverse strand, counting down.
CAGTAAAAATTCCAGCGAGAGCAGGATTTCTCAACAGTGGCGCTTCAAAGAATTGCGAAAAATGCAGGTCCTGTGAATAAGCTGTTGCGAAACCGGCCGCAAAAACTACCAGGATTAAACAAATTTTTATTATGGGTTTCGGGTTTCTCATTTTCTGGAATTTCTATCTGATCAGGGTTATGTTTCCGTGGTAAGGAATAAGGGTTGCATTATTACAAAGTATTTGGATTGTATAAATATATACATCAGATGGCGCCGGCTGACCATTAAATGTCCCATCCCACGCATCTGCAGGTGAATTCGGAGCAAAATTGCTTTTCTGAAATACCATCTGACCCCACCGGTTATAAATAGTAATTGACGGTATTACATTTAATCCAACACCATTGACTACGAAACGGTCATTTACACCATCTCCGTTTGGCGAGAATGTATTCGGTACAAAGAAATTGGAGCCATTGCAGATTACCTGAATACGAATGCTGTCTGTTGAGGTACACCTCCGTCATTTACGGCAGTCAGATCATATTTCGTTGTTTTGGTTGGTGTAGCCAGTGGTGCCAGACAATTTGAACAACTTAATGTATTAGAAGGTACCCAGTTTAAGGAAACTATGTTAGTGGTTGCAGATGCATTGATCTGATAGGAACTGCCCACATTGATTGTTGCATTTGGTACCATGGTTATCACCGGATAATTAAATGCCGTTACATGTACGGAGTCTACATCCGAGAAGCATTTTTTGCTGTCGTATCCTGTTACGATGTAAGTGATCACATTGCTCGGTAACCTCCAATTTGAGAAGCATCTGGTGTCGCAAGGGGATTCCCGATATTTGGATTATTCAATCCTTCTGTGGGTGACCAATCGTAAATCGCGGCACCGGTGGCAGTCAATTGCGCGCTCTGTCCAAGACAAACTGAATCAGGTCCGCTCACATTGACTACAGGTGGGATATTCACTGTAACCCGGATCGTGTCATTTGCTTGACATCCATACAGACTTGTTCCGGTCACCACAAAATATGTACTGTTAGGAACCGGATTCGCGACCGGATTCACGCAGGCCAGACAACTTAATGTAGCTGCCGGATCGGCCGGTGGCAGCCAGTTATAAGTTGTAGCAGCTCCGCTGGCATTTAACTGCAACGGCTGTACCGAGACATATCGTGTATCTGCTCCTGCATTCACTGCCGGAATCGGATAGATGAATAAATGGTTCGGTGCCGTCGTATCAGTCATCATACTACAACCTTTAGTATTGGTTGCAGTCAATGAAACGACATATTCTCCGGCTTTCGGATAACTGACAGGATCTGGATTCTGCAGCATGGATGTTTGCCCGTTTCCAAAATTCCATGACCATATCAACGGTCCGTATGGATCCGGTACGACTTCAACACCTGTGAAAGTCAGTACCGCCGGTTCGCATTGATTCAACAATCCGTTTATGGAAACTTTGGGTGAAGCGGCAACAGTAACAGGTGCACTGTAGAAACCTGGAACATCCATCAGCAGTTGTAATGCTCATCGAAACCGTATAATTTCCGACAGTTGTGTAATTATGAGCAATCGTTGGATTCATGCCTGGATACAACGGGTGATCCGTCACCAAAATCCCAGACATAATTATTGATAATACCCAATTGGAACCGTTTTGTGAGGTGTCAGTAAAAATAATATTTCCGCTGTCACATACTATTGATCTGTTTGTAATGAATTTTGTCAGATTAATGGCATCTATATTAATTGGGTTCTGACCGATTTTATTAAGCTTACAGCCACCTGCATCTGTAATCGTGACTAAGGGATGCCAGGAGCCCGGTGTTGTATATTTATAATTAAATGAATCTACCACCGTTGTAACGGGTAGTGAACCGTCTCCGGGAGACCACGTGAAAGAAACCACATTGGTAGTCGTAACCAGGAAATCAACCGTAAGAGAATCACAGGCACCGTATGGAGGATTATACGTAAATGTGCCAACGGGTCCGTCAATATGCACATGCTGTGAGTCAGATTTGGAAATACATCCGCCTGGGCTGGTAATGATCAGATAGGGATAATAGTCGCCAGGTAATGCGTATCCATTAACAGGATTTTGCTTTTGGCTGATTCCTCCATCTGTGAAATCCCATGCATAAGTAGCTGCATAGTGCCCCGTAAAAGTGAAAAAGTCATTGAAAACCGGGCAGGCAGAATAATTGCCACTCATAGTGAAGCTGGCATAAGGCGTATCAATCACGATGGATGTAAATCCAAATTTCTTTGTACAACCATAGAAATCCGTCATGGTAAGTGTATCAGGATATGTGCCGACATTCAGATAATTATGTGTCGGGGAAAAAGTTGGATCCAAAGGACTGCCATCTCCAAAATTCCATGAATATGTCGGGTTGAAACCACCTGTGGAAGTATTATTGAATTTAACGGGATTCGGGGCATTTGGGCATGAATTTGTGTCCGTTGTGTTAAAACCCGGAACCAATATTGAAATGGTAATCGGTTGTGCTGTATCGAGAGAACTGGAACATCCATTGTTATCTGTAACAGTCAGCCTCGGAACAAAATTTCCCTGGACATTATAAAGATGACTGGGGCTTTTTGCATTAGATGTTTGACCATCACCAAAATCCCAGGCAAAAGTTTTTAATGTCGTTCCGGGAGAAGCGACTGTTAAATTGTTGAAGTTAACTGTGATTGGACCGCAGGAAAGTGCGGGCGCTCCGGAAAAATTAACGATAGGGCCACTTACCAGCAGAGGATAGGCCGCTGATGAATCCACACACCCGGTGTTATCGGTAGTTATGGCTTTTACCTGGTAGATTCCTGGTTTAGTATATGTATATGAAATAGCACTTGAGCTTGAAATCGGTGTTATCGTTCCATCTCCCATTTCAAACTGGATGGATACAATATTTGCATTTGTGAAAGCCTGCACGGTTAATGGAGTATTCACGCAGATCGTATCTGCCGAAAGCTTTAGTGTTGTATTTTGATTTGCAGTAATTGTTTTGGTTACTGTATCGGCACAGGTGGCATTGGTTACAATCAGCGTTACGTTCTCCGGTGTTGGCGGACCAACAAGATATGAATGGGTTGGATTCTGGGATGGAGATTTTGCCGTACCGTCACCGAAATCCCATAACCATGTCATGGCCCCCGTGGAATTATCGAGAAATTTAAAGGTATTATTGGCTCCGCAGGTTGTCAGATAATTAAAATCTGCCAATGGCGGATTAATAACTATGGAGTGTGAAATAGAATCCCAGCATCCATTATTATATGCTGTTAGTCTGACATTAAATGTACCAGGCTTGGTATATTTATAAGTTGGATTCCTGGCAGTATCCGTGCTTCCATCTCCAAACTGCCAGAACCATTGATTGGCGGTTCCGGGAGGAGTCAGGTCAGTAAATTGAACCGATGATTTTACACAAGCAGTGGGTGGTGCAAAGCTGAATGCCGGTATTGGTTTAATAGTTCCCACTTTTATAGTTCCTGAGTCTGTTGCTGTACAGCCACCGTTGGTGGTAATCGTACAATAAACTTCATATACGCCGGGTGCATACGTCTGAGGTGGAGGATTTTGTAATGTAGATGTATTTCCATTTCCAAAAATCCAGTTATATGTTGCCACTCCGTCAACCGTGTTTGTGGATACGGACGGTGTCCATATATAAGGAGCACAACCATACCCCGGCAATCCGTTTATGGCCACAATGGGTTTTTGTATGGTTACAAAATTTGGTTTTATAAAAGTCGATGAACATCCTCCGGCAGAACTCGCAGTAAGTGTATCAGAGAATAAACCATAAGTGGTATAAATATGCGGTGGCGGATTTTGCAAGTTGGAAGTAGTACCATCTCCAAAACTCCAGAGCCATGATGTGGCACCCGTTGTTGTATTAATAAAAGTTGTAGTAAGCGGGGGCTTGCAACTAACAAGATTCGTTCCCGTAAATGAAGTGTTGGGCGGATTTACGATATAAATGGTATGGGTTATAGCACCGGTACAACCCGAGAATGTATTATCAAGATTTACGGAATAAGTTCCTGGCGTTAAGTACGTATGCTGACCGTTAATTGTATTATCCACGGGTGAACCATCACCGTAATTCCAGGTCGAACTATTTGGAAAGGGAGATGATATGTTTTTAAAATTGACACTCGTTCCAACGCATACGGAATCAGGATAAGTAAAGTCAGTCAGATTACCGTTGGCAGTAATATTCACTTTTTGAGCTAATGTATCGCTACAACCCTGGGAACTTGTTACCGCCAGTTTTACATTATAGTTTCCTGCAGCAATGTAAGGATGCGTCGGGTTTTGCATATTATTTGTAACAGGCGAACCATCTCCGAAATCCCATAAATAGCTTAATACAGGAGGACCTGTACTTGGATTGGTAAAAGATGCCGTAACAGGTAAAGTGCAACTGCTGTTGAGGCTGCTGCTGAAATTAATCGTTATCCCGCCTGTAATAGTTATAGCTTTTTGTACGTTTTTTATCTGGGCAGTTCCTGTACAGCCAAAACTATTTGTTACATAGAGAGTAACCGGGAATGCGCCTGCAAGTGTATATCTGTGACTTGGGTTTTGAACTGTATCCTGTGTGCCATCACCAAAACTCCATGCATAACTTGTTATGGTAGCCCCGGTACCTGGTGTAGAAGTATTCGTGAAATTTATAATCGTCGGATAACAACCTGTTGTTTTATCCTGTGTAAAATCTGCATTGGGGGGAGGGTTCACTATAATTTTTACTGTATCCGGTTTGCTGCTTCCGCTGGCATTGCTAACTACAAGTATTACGTTGTAAGTCCCTGGCGTATTAAACACTGACGCAGGGTTTTGAAAATTACTGGTAGAAGGATTGCCACCGTTTATTGTCCAGCTCCAAGTTAAGGGTCCGGCTCCTGTTGCAGATCCAAGAAAAGAAACACCGAGCGGAGCACATCCGCTGGTTGGCAAGGCACTTATAGTAGCCACTGGCACCTGCGCCTGAGCGCTGTAATAAGCAGTCAGCAGCAATAAAGGTAATAGGCGTAGTTTTCTGAACAACGGATGACGATTTAAGGTTCTATTACATCATAGTTTACAAGGGGAATAGGAAACTTCTTCAGTGGTTGACTGAAAAAAATCTCACTGGGTATACGGATTGGCAGAAGATATTCAGATGCAAGTAATATCTTTTCTACGAATTGCATAACGTGCAAGCAGGATCAAAATTGTTTTCTTTGCCAAACTGTGATCAATTTACAGCAATTATTACCCGCCGGATAAGGGTTTACACTTAGTTGGTGACCGGTTAATAACCCGTGGATTATGGATTCTTGTGGAGATACAGGTAATTAGTAAATGAATCTACGGCTGTTTTAGCAGCAACAGAATCCGGGTAACTATCAGTAATTATCCAGGTATAATTCAGCATGTTTAAAGGATAGGAAGCTGAGGGGAAATTCGATGTAATACTCTTGGCGCTCACATCTGCCGACCAGGTTCCGGGTGTTTGTTGCTGATTCAAAATACCATAAACTGTTCCGTTTTCGTTGAACTGAAAAGAATACCCTGAGAAACTGGCTGTAATGCTCGAATCATGATCCTTGTATCCCGTTACCCGCCAGGTGCCCTGCGTAACCAGCTTAACCAGGGCATTTTGTTCCTGTTGCTGAATATATTTTTTACAGGAGAATGGAACTGCGAGCAGGATTAAGAAAAATGCAATATATAGGGATGGGAGCTTCATTGGCTTCATAAGGATATCCTTAAAATTCGTAAATTTTTCGGTATTTGTCAAGTAAATAATCCAAAAAATACTGCACGTTCAGGGTTTCTCCTGTGGCCATTTTACATATTTCCTCACTATTCTTAATACGTCCATAGGCATGCACACGTTGCCTAAGCCAGTGCAATAAATCACTTGTATCACCTTTTTCCATTTTATCGTTCAAATGGCCATCGCTATTTCCTGCTCCCGCAAAAAACTGCGCTGCATAAAAACTACCCAGACTGTAAGTCGGGAAATACCCGAAACTTCCATGACTCCAGTGAACATCCTGCAGGCATCCATGCTGATCATCCGGCACATCCACGTCCAGCCATTTTCTGTACATCTCATTCCAGCAGGCTGGAATATCACCCGTTTTCAATACGCCTGTGATCAGCATTTTTTCAATCTCATAACGGATCATTACATGAAAATGGTACGTTAGTTCATCAGATTCGGTGCGGATAAGAGAAGGTTTTACCTTGTTCACTGCTTTATAAAATTTCTCTTCAGATACATGTGTAAATGATTCAGGAAACTTTTTTATTACCATTGGTAAATGAAATTTCCAGAATGCCTGACTCCTTCCCACATGATTTTCCCATAAACGCGATTGGGATTCGTGAATGCCCAGTGAAGCAAATTCACCTGAAGGGAGACCATATTCTGATTCCGGTAAACCCTGTTCATACAAAGCGTGACCTGTTTCGTGAATGCAGCTGAATAACATGCTGCTGAAATCATTTTCATCTATCCTTGTGGTTATACGTACATCATATTTATTAAAACTGGTGCTGAAGGGATGGCTGGAGAGGTCCTGTCTTCCCGCTTCAAAATCAAAACCCAGTTCTGCAATCACCTGCATTCCGAAATCCCACTGACTTTTTTTGTCGAAGGATTTAAAAAGAAAGGAATCCTCAGGTGAAGCTGCCTGCTGAATTTTTTCCAGAATGTTCCGGAGTTTGGGAAGCATGTTTCCAAATAATTTATCTACAAGCTGAACGGTGCATCCCTTTTCAAATTCATCCATCAGGGAATCATAGGGGTGTCCCGAATATCCAAGGATCTCTGTTTCTTCTTTTTTTAATTCAACGAGTTCCCCAAGTTCCTTTTCAAAAAATGAAAACCTGTTTTCTTTTTTTGCAAGGTTCCAGGCATTAAAACTTTTAGATACGGTCTCACTCATTCTTCTGACAAAAGCCGGTTTATACTTCTTCTGTTTTGTAAAGTCTTCCCTGTTAAGAGAAATATTTTTCTTTTCATTTTCATTGAAACTGTTTGCATTTTCAAGTGAATCCAGTAAAAAACCAAGTTTATCAGAAGTTGCCATTTCATGTGCTATTTCCGCCAGGGTCGCCACCTGCTGGGCTCGAAAACCGGATCCTTTAGCTGGCATATAGGTTTCCTGATCCCACTGCATTAGGGCCAGGGCGGCTCTCACATCAGCCAGTTTGTGCATATGCTCCCGATATGATTCGTATACTTCTTTTTTATCCGCTGCATTTTTCATGTTAAAAAATATATAACAAAAATTCAGTTTTATTTCTAAGGCAAGATAACAGAGATTTGCTCTAATTTTTACCATATGAATTGGAAACTTCCTTCTTTCCTGGTTATCGCACTTTATTTTTCTCCGTTACTCAGCCCCGCCCAGATGATCGACTCCATGATGAATGTTTATTCTGAAAAATTTCCACAGGAAAAGATCTACATGCAGTTTGATAAAAAAGCATATAACCCGGGCGACCGGATCTGGTATAAAGCATATTTGTTTACGGGATTCGATCCTTCACCATTCAGTAAAAATTTTTATGCTGAGTTATACGATGCATACGGAAATCTCATTCTTCGTAATTCGGAACCAATCATCGAATCCACGGCAATCGGAAATTTCGACCTTCCTGCATCATTCGATGGAACGCGTATACATATCCGGGCCTATACTTCCTGGATGCTGAATTTCGATACGAGTTTTATTTATACAAAAGATCTGCGCATCATTGGCAGTTTGCAGGATTCATCCACACATATTATTCCAACCGCCACCAGTCTGCATTTTTTTCCTGAAGGAGGTGAACTGGTTGCCGGAATCGAAAATAATATCGCCTTCAGGGCAAATGATTCGTTTGACCTGCCCAGAAAGGTATCAGGTATATTGTATGATCAGTCAGGCAAAGCACTTCTGAATTTTAATTCTGCCCATGACGGGATGGGGAATTTTATACTGATACCAGATAAAGCAGATGTATTTTATGCTTTATGGAAAGATGAAAAAGGTATAGAACACAGAACTGAATTACCTCCCGTCAGATCATCAGGAATTGTTTTGCGGGTTTTGAATTCAAAACAGAAACTGATTTTTAATGTTGCCAGACCGGCTGAAAGTCTGGCTTACCAACAGGTGATGATCATTGGCCACATGAATCAGCAGATAGTTTACAAAGCAATAGTTAACCTGAAAGAGAATACCATGAGTGGTGGTAATATTCCGACAGACCAACTTCCAACGGGTATTTTACAGATAACCATTTTTGATGTAAATGAGTTGCCACTTGCCGAGCGTGTCTGCTTCATTAATAATAATAATTACAGTTTCGATGGGAAACTTACCCTGAGTGCAAAGAGTCTCCAAAAAAGAGGGCGTAATGTAGTTGATGTTGATATAACAGATACTTTCAAATCAAAACTGGCCATTGCCATCACAGATGCAGAGGTGGATGGTAACCGCCCATGGGATGATAATATTATTTCCTCCCTTCTGTTAACTGGTGATCTGCATGGATATGTGAAAGATCCTTACTATTATTTTCAGAACAATTCTGATTCGCTCAAACGCCAACTCGATCTGGTTATGCTTACACATGGCTGGAGAAGATTTAAATGGGAAAACCTGGTAAGTGGAAAGCTGCCCGCCATTAAATACCCTATCGAAAATTATTTGTCAATTAATGCCGAAGTGCTGGGAATACCATCTTCACGCATATCTAAAGATGAAAGCCTTAATGTTGTTTTTCAAACCAAAGGATCATCTACGAGTATGCTTAATGTACCCTATGTGAACAATAGTAAGTTCAGTCTTTCAGGTTTAATATTTTATGATACGGCAAAAGCATATTATATGTTTAATACAAACCGGGGACTTGTCAAATGAAGCTGCCATCATTTTTAAAAATGGTTTGTATGCAGGAGTGAAAAAATTAAAACCTTTTAATATGACGCTGCCTGTCTGGTCGCCCGACGACAGTTCTCTTATTAGAAAAAGCCGGCAGGTTTTTGAGGAAATCGCCCGATTAAACGGGGATAAAAAAGTACAAAATCTCGAAGCTGTAACTGTCAGGCGAAGAATAAGAGTTAAATCTGATAAAGAAAAACTGGATGAAGAATACAGTTCCGGATTATTCAGCGGGGGGAATGCAACCATCTTTGACCTGGTGAATGATCAGGCTATTTCGAACATAGATATATTCACTTATCTGCAGGGCAGGGTGGCAGGTTTACAAATAAATACTGCAGGCGCAACGCCCAGCCTAACCTGGAGAGGATCTTCGCCAGGTATTTTTTTGAATGAAATGCAGTCTGATGCAGGTTCCGTAAAAAATATACCTGTAAGTGATATCGCTATGGTGAAAGTATTCTCTCCCGGATCTGCGGGCGGCATGAGTAATTCGAGCGGTGGGGTCATTGCGATTTATACAAAAAAAGGAGCGGAAAAGAAACCCGATCCAAGTATCAAAGGACTTGATATGGTCAGGATTCTTGGGTTTAACGTTCAGCGTGAATTTTACTCTCCGGATTATTTAATCAATCCCGAACCGGAGTCAGATGATATCAGGACTACGCTGTACTGGAACCCCAACCTGAAAGCCGGAAGGGGAAACAGAAAGATCAGTATCCCATTCTATAATAGTGATGTGACACACAAGTTTCCGCATTATCCTGGAAGGATTTAATGATGATGGGAAACTTATTCACCTTGAGAAAATCGTTGAGTAAAGGTTTTTGGATTATGGGTTATGGGTTATTAACTATGATTAATAAATCATTATTTGTTTTTTCAATTCATCATAAGGATATCTCATATCCCACAACCCATAACCCATAACCCATAACTCATAACCCATAACCCATAACTCATATCCCATATCTCATATCTCATATCCCATAAAAAGCAGGCCATTTTACATGTGGAAAGTTTTACGAAAGTTAAGTGCTTGCGTGGGAAGAAAAATGAAATGACTTAATTTGACATCATGAAAATATCGGAGATTATTCAGCACCTTGAAGACTTTGCATTACCAGAGTACCAGGAAGATTATGACAACAGCGGACTAATAGCGGGTGATATTAAATACGGATTGCTCCGGTGTTTTACTGAGCCTGGATTGCACGGAAGAACTGGTCATCGAGGCTGTTGAAAAAAAATGCAATCTCATTGTATCCCATCATCCGCTCATTTTCCGTCCACTGCGGAGAATTATACCGGAGAATAGGGTCGGTAAAGCTCTTATTGCTGCTTTAAAGAAAGATATTACCATATATTCCATTCATACCAATCTCGATAATGTAATTGGAGGAGTTAATGCCCGAATTGCAGATAAATTTGGGCTTCAAAACAGTAAAATCTTAAGTCCAAGACCGGGGATACAACGATTGGATCAGGTATGATCGGTGACTTAAAACTTCCCGTTTCTGAAACTCAGATTCTGAAGCAGCTAAAAGAAAACTTCAGGGTTCCCATGGTCCGTCATAGTCCGCTTACCGGTAAATCCATAAGCAGGATTGCCATATGCGGAGGGGCTGGTAGTTTTTTGATTTCCAATGCTTTACAGGAAGGAGCTGATTGGTTTATAAGTTCAGATATCCGCTATCACGAATTTTTTTGCGGAGAAAGAAGGATGGTTATTGCAGATATCGGCCATTTCGAAAGTGAGCAGTTCACTGTGGATTTGCTCCATGATGTTATACTCGAAAAATTTCCTAACTTTGCCGTCCTTAAATCGGGTATAGTTACAAACCCGGTCAATTATTATATCTAAACTATGGCCAACGTCAAAGAATTTTCAGTAGAAGAAAAATTAGCCTCTCTGATCAGTCTTCAGAAAATAGAATCCAAATTAGACGAATATAAAGTGTTGAAAGGGGAACTTCCGATGGAGGTAAGTGATCTGGAAGATGAAATCCAGGGTTTAAATGCGCGTCAGACGCGCATTGAAGAAGAAATTAACGGTATCCAGGAATTCATTACCCAGAAAAAACTGGCCATGAAGGAATCGGAGGAACTGATTAAGAAATATGAAAAGCAGAGTGAGAACGTAAAGAACAGCAGGGAATTCGAAGCCATCAATAAGGAAATTGAAATGCAGCAGCTGGAAGTTAAACTTTCAGAAAAACATATCAAGGACGCCCAGGAAGAAGTGGCAGAAAAAGTACTGTTACTCGAAAAAGCAAAAAAAGCCCTTGGATCCAAGGAGTCTGTTCTGAAGAATAAGAAGGAAGAACTTGATAAGATCATCGCCGCTACAGAAAAAGAAGAAAGACATTTCTCCAAACTTTCAACTGAAGCCCGCGAAAAAATAGAACCACGCTTATTACATTCATACGATCGCATACGTACCAACTACCGCAACGGCCTGGCAGTAGTACCGGTTGTTCGTGATGCCTGTGGAGGTTGTTTCAATGCCATCCCGCCTCAGCGCCAGAGTGAAATCCGCCAGCACAAGAAAATAATCGTTTGTGAAAACTGTGGAAGAATCCTGGTCGACAGCGAGCTCAATGATGGCGTAGATGTGAAATAGGCACTGATTAGAAATAAGCTTTCTCCGGATGCATGTGTCGATTAACTTGCATCATGAACCGTCCGGCTCATCCTTTATTTTTTATTGTATTATTCGCTTTTACCTTTTCATTGATACTGCCGTGTCAGGCGCAGCTTCTGTATCAATTCGATTTTAATCGGGATTGCCGGAAAGCATATGAAGAAATCATAAAGCTTAAACTCAATACCGGTAAAATCATTCTGGAGGCAGAAAAAAAAGCACATCCCTATAATCTCATTCCTTATTTTCTTGATAATTACATCGATTTTTTCACGCTTTATTTTAATGAAGATCCGGAAGAATATAAGCGCCGAATTCCATCTCTCGAGGAACGCCTGACACTGATGAAAAAGGGAGATCCGTCTTCCCCATTTTATCTCTTTACGCGATCCGTAATATATTTTCAGTGGGCCGCTGTTGACATTAAATTCGGTGAGCGATGGAACGCAGCCTGGGCATTCCGGAAATCCTTTCTGACAGGAAGTGAGAACCTGCAGAAATTCCGGATTTCCAGCCTTCCCGGATGTTGCAGGGGTCCATGCAGGTTGCAGCCAGCACCATCCCTCCCGGTTATCAATGGTTAAGCAGCCTGCTTGGAATACATGGGACCATCGATGCCGGCATGCACAACCTTGAAACTATGCTGTATAGTTCGGATCCCTATGCCATCATTTTTCATGATGAAGCAGCATTTTATTTTCTCTATCTCAAATTTTATATCCTTAATCAAAGGGAAGAGGTTTTTAATTATATCCATCATCAAAATTGGGATACCAGGAATAATTATCTCTTCGCATATCTTATAGCCAATCTTTCACTTAACAACCAGGATGCTTCCGTTACAGAAGAAATTATCAGTCAGTTAAATCATAATCCCGGATACCTGGATATGAATACATGGGATATGCAGTTAGGATACGCGAAAGCTGATCGCCTGGATAAGGAGTCGGTTGTATATCTGGAACGCTTTGTTGGCCGTTTCAAAGGGAAATTTTATGTAAAAGATGTACTGCAGAAAATCAGCTGGATCTATTATCTGTATCATGAACCTGAAAAGGCAAAAACTGCAAGGGAACAGATACTGGTAATGGGAAATACAGAAACGGATGCTGACAAACAGGCTTTAAAAGAAGCGGAATCAGGCAGATGGCCGAATGAGGTTTTTGCTCCGCGCCCGTCTGCTGGATGATGGCGGTTATTATACCAGGGCACTTCTTGTGCTGGCAGGTAAACAACCATCTCCCTTTCACAGATCCTGCTGATCAACTCGAATTCAATTACCGCATCGGCAGAATCTA